>JBGANK010000017.1:2500-61433 GCA_044222395.1 Hyphomicrobiaceae bacterium
CAGCGGAGGAGATCAAGGCGCAGATCCCGGGGTTCAATCCGTTCAAGCTCTACGCCAACAGCGCACCGATCGGTGATGGTGAGGGCGACAGCGAGACTGGCGGCGGCGGCGCTATCGACGGCGTCAACGCGCGCGTCGTGGAGTTGCTGGGCGGAATCCTGCCAGTCGAAGATGGCCAACACCTCGAGGATGCGGAAGTCAAGGAGATCGTCGCGCGCGACGAAGAGGCTATGAAGGCGCCGGTCGGCGGCGACATCGCGGTCGCGGCTGCCAGCGAAGAGCCCGTTGCCGCAAATGACTCGCACGCGCCCGCACCCAACACGACGATACTCGACAAGACGACGATCGAGGCAAGTGACGCTGCGACCGATATCGAAGACGGCGAGATCACCGTCATCAAGGTTGCAAAGGGCGAGACGCTGACGCAGATCCTGGTGAAGTCGGGCGCCGATCGCTGGCAGGCCAGCGCAATGGTCGAGGCGGCACGCGGCATCTTCCCCGAGCAGCAGCTGGAGCCGGGCAACGAAGTCCACGTCACCCAGGTCGACTCGCTGACGGATGCAAACCGCAAGGAGCCGGCGCGGTTCTCGATCTATGCAGATGGTCATGTGCACAAGGTGACGGTCACGCGCGGCCCATCGGGCGAGTTCGAGGCAACGACGACGCCGGTTGGCGGGGAGGCCGCGGTTCGCGCGCTCCTGTCGGATGACGACGACGCGCTGAAGAGCTCTAATCTTTATTCGGGTGTCTATGGTGCGCTGCTGCAGCAGCAGATTCCGCACGAAGAGATCAACACGATCATGAAGGTGCACGCCTACGAAGCCGACTACCGGCATCGGCTGAGGGTGGGCGACCAGGTCGAGCTGTTCTTCGATGTCGACGAGCAGTCCGGCGGTGGCGAGAACAAACTGGGTGAACTGCTCTACACTGCAATCACGTCCGGCGGGGAGACATCGAGGTTCTATCGCTATCGGACGCCGGATGGCCTCGTCGACTACTTCGACGACCAGGGCAACAACTCGAAGCGGTTCTTGATGCGAAGGCCGGTGCGCGGCGCCAACGTGCGCCTGACATCAGGTTTCGGCTACCGTTTCCATCCGCTGCTCAACGACCGCAAGATGCATACGGGCGTCGACTGGGCCGCACCGCCCGGCACTCCGATTCTGGCGGCGGGAAATGGCGTCATCGAGCAGGCTGGACGCAAGGGCCAGTACGGAAACTACGTGCGCATCCGGCATTCGAACGGCTATCAGACAGCCTATGGCCATATGACCCAGATTGCGCCTGGCGCGCGCGACGGAGCAAAGGTCAAGCAGGGCCAGGTGATTGGCTACGTCGGATCCACCGGCCTGTCGTCGGGCCCGCATCTGCACTACGAAGTCCTGGTCAACTCGCGTTTCGTCAATCCG
Source organism: Hyphomicrobiaceae bacterium (assembly GCA_044222395.1). Lineage (GTDB taxonomy): Bacteria > Pseudomonadota > Alphaproteobacteria > Rhizobiales > Hyphomicrobiaceae > JAEUMD01. The sequence continues at coordinate 3,910 of JBGANK010000017.1, forward strand.
ATGTCGATCCAGGTGCCGCGCGAACGGCAGCTCGACGGCAAGGAACTTGCCAAATACCAGAAGGAACGTGCGCGCATTGACGATCTGATGCGGCGCTCGCCGGTGATGACAGCCAGCAAGTGATCTGAGCGGCGGCCTGCACTCGGAAGGCGCAAGTTTGCTGCTCAGCGCGGCTGTGGCAGATCGGCAAGGAACATGTAGGCGGGGGAATCGTCGACCAGGGCGCGGTCGAAGGCGACGCCGATGCGCGGCGGCTTGATCCAGACGACGCATCCGGGAAGCACCACATGATCGTTGACAACGATGACGATGCGATCGCCGATCGAGAGCTGCTCGCCGGTTTCGATGCCTGCACCGCCGGTTGCAATGTCATTGAGCTTGATGTCGTAGAAGTTCGAGCCGACCATCATCTTGCCGCTGCAGTCCACCTTGAGACGCGGCGAGTTCCGCTGTTCGGCCCATTCGGGCAAGACGAACTCACCGGCCTCGTTGCGCATCGGCGCTCCACCGGAAGCGGCATTGTCCAATGCGAGCAAGAGCAGGCCCTGACGGCCTGAGCTTTCCACCAGATTGAATGTCTGCATCGCTTGCTCGATACTGGAAAGCAGGCCATGGGCGGCGGCGCACGCCTTCCGCCAAACGTCGACGAGATCCTGCAGCGGCCCTGCGTCCTCACGCGCCGGGCGCTTGCCACGCAAGGCGTAGTGTACGGACGCTGTCAGGCAGTTGGAAAGAGCCTCGTGAAAGGTGCACAGATTGTCGCTCACGGCACCGTCTGGTTCGAGGCGACGATAGCGCATCAGCGCAAGTATGAACCGCGATGACAGCCGCGGATAAAAGAGTGTGAGTGCGCGAGAGGCCTTTGGGTCGCGGCCGGTGGCGAGCGTGTTGGCTGCACTGGCACACATCGCCATCAGCACGGCAATGCGTGCGACCTCCGGGCTCAGCGCCAACAGCAGGGACAAGGCATGCTCGCGCACGACCTCGGGGCGTTGCTTGACTTCGGCTTCCTGCACCAGACGCGCCAGCGCGAGTTCGGACATGGCAGGATTGTAGTCGGGATTGACCGAGGTCGCGCGATCGATGCCAATCAGCATGTGCGGGACGATTCCCGCCTGCACGATCACTCGGGCCGCCGAGCCCCCGTACCCACCAAGTCCCTGCATAGCGGTTCCTCGCAGGCGAAAACGTTACCCCTGATGCTCCCGGTATCCTGGGAGCGGTAGCGTGCGGCCTGCATCAATGCGGACTGGCGACCGTGCGACATCCGCAGCGCTTCGACGGTCGAGAGCATAACGCCGTTGCGTATGCGAATACTTAATTGTATCGCTTAGATGATAAGAGAAAGTGCTCCGAATGCGGAGCGCATCCGGAGCACCGTTTTGCGGTCATAGCGATGATTTTTCGGCCAGTTTTCAGGCCGCCGCCTTCACCGGCCAATCGTTAATGGTGATCTGTCCATCGCGAACCGACACACGAACGGTGTCGCCGTCCTTGACGCCACCGGCCAGGATCTGCTCGGCGAGCGGATCCTGCACGTTCTTCTGGATCACCCGTTTCAACGGTCGTGCGCCATAGGCTGGATCGTAGCCGCGGTTGGCCAGCCACGTCCGCGCGGCGTCGTCGATCTGGATGTTGATCTTGCGATCTGCCAGCAGCTTTTGCAGGCGGCCCATCTGGATGTCGACGATGGCACCCATGTCGGCCCGCTGCAGTCGGTGGAACAGGATGATCTCGTCCAGCCGGTTGAGGAACTCCGGACGGAAGCGCGCCTTCACATCTCCCATGACGAGGTCGCGGACGGCGTCGGTCTCCTCGCCCTCCCGCTGATTGACGAGGTACTCCGAACCCAGATTCGACGTCATGATGATGAGCGTGTTCTTGAAGTCGACGGTGCGGCCCTGGCCGTCGGTCAAACGGCCGTCGTCGAGCACCTGCAAGAGCACGTTGAAGACGTCGGGGTGGGCCTTCTCGATCTCGTCGAACAGCACAACCTGGTAAGGCCGGCGGCGAACCGCCTCTGTGAGCGCACCGCCCTCCTCGTAGCCGACGTAGCCCGGAGGCGCGCCGATCAGGCGGGAGACAGAGTGCTTCTCCATGTACTCCGACATGTCGATGCGCACCATCGCCGCCTCGTCGTCGAACAGGAAGTTCGCCAGCGCCTTGGTCAGCTCGGTCTTGCCGACGCCCGTGGGGCCAAGGAACATGAACGAACCGATCGGGCGATTGGGGTCCTGCAAGCCGGCGCGCGCGCGTCTGACCGCGGTGGAGACGGCAATCACCGCCTCCTTCTGGCCGACAACGCGCCTCGATATGACGTCTTCCATCTTCAGGAGCTTGTCGCGCTCGCCCTCGAGCAACTTGTCGACGGGGACGCCGGTCCAGCGGGAGACGACGCCGGCGATGTGATCGGGCGTGACGGCCTCCTCGACCATCAGGCCGCCTTTGGCCTCCTGCCCCTCCTGCTCGCGGATGCGGCGCTCGAGATCAGGGATGAGCCCGTAGGCCAGCTCGCCGGCGCGGGCGAGATCGCCCTTGCGCTGCGCGCGCTCCAGCTCGGTGCGACGCTGGTCGAGTTCCTCCTTCAGCTTCTGCACGGAGCCGAGCTTGTCCTTCTCGGCCTCCCAGCGCGCCGTCAACTCGCGGCTCGACTCCTCGAGCTCAGCAATCTCCTTGTCGAGTCGGGCAAGGCGATCCTTGGAGGCCGCGTCGGTCTCCTTCTTCAACGCCTCGCGCTCGATCTTCATCTGCATCAAGTCGCGGTCTATCGCATCCAGCTCCTCGGGCTTGCTGTCGACTTCCATCTTGAGGCGCGAGGCCGCCTCGTCGACCAGATCGATCGCCTTGTCGGGGAGGAAGCGGTCGGTGATGTAGCGGTGCGACAGCGTCGCCGCGGAGACGAGTGCACTGTCGGTGATGCGGACACCGTGGTGCATCTCGTACTTCTCTTTCAAGCCGCGGAGGATGGAGATCGTATCCTCGACCGTCGGCTCGGTGATGAAGACGGGCTGGAAGCGCCGCGCTAGTGCGGCATCCTTCTCGATATGCTTGCGGTATTCATCGAGCGTGGTGGCACCGACGCAATGCAGTTCGCCGCGCGCCAGTGCCGGCTTCAGCAGGTTGGACGCATCCATGGCGCCGTCGGCCTTGCCAGCACCGACGATGGTGTGCAGCTCGTCGATGAAGAGGACGATGCGGCCTTCTTCCGCAGTCACTTCCTGCAGCACGCTCTTCAGGCGCTCCTCGAACTCGCCGCGATACTTGGCGCCGGCGATGAGCGAGCCCATGTCGAGGGCGAGAAGCTTCTTGTCCTTCAGGCTGTCGGGGACATCGCCCTTGACGATGCGCAGCGCGAGGCCTTCGGCGATGGCGGTCTTGCCGACGCCGGGCTCGCCGATCAGCACGGGGTTGTTCTTGGTGCGCCGAGAGAGCACCTGGATGGTGCGGCGGATTTCCTCGTCGCGGCCGATGACGGGGTCGAGCTTGCCAGAAGCCGCTGCCTCGGTGAGGTCGCGTGCATAGCGCTTCAGCGCATCGTAGGCCTGCTCGGCCGACGCGCTGTCTGCGGTGCGGCCCTTGCGGATGTCGTTGATCGCCTGATTGAGGCCCTGCGGCGTGACGCCCGACTGAGCGAGGATCTTGGCGGCCTCGGAACCCTTCTCGAGCGCGAGCGCCAGTAACAGCCGCTCGGCGGTGACGAACTTGTCGCCGGCCTTGTCGGCGATCTCCTCGGCTTTCGCAAAGACGCGCGCGATCTCGGGCGAAAGGTAGATCTGGCCGGCGCCGCCGCCAGACACGCTCGGGATTTTCTTGAGCGCTTGTTCGGTCGCCTGCAGCGCCTGACGGTGCTGGCCACCGGCTTTGCCGATCAGGCCCGCGGCGAGGCCTTCGCTGTCTTCGAGCAGAACCTTCAAGAGGTGCAGCGGCTGGAACTGCTGGTGACCCTCGCGAAGCGCGAGGCCCTGAGCCGACTGGATGAATCCCTTGGACCGGTCGGTGTATTTTTCGAAATTCATGGCAACCCCATCTCCCGGCGTGGCGCCAAGGCCCTCACGGCACCTTCGGCCACCCTATGGTTGTATATCGCGTGCACCGATCGGCAACCCTGACGGCGTTCCCTACCGGAGCTTCCGGCTTTCATATGGTATTGATTTGCAGACGTGGAAGGGGGCGCGACAAGGATGCCGGGCTGCCGTTCTACAATCTGCAGGATATGGAGATTTGCGGGTGTTCTCCTGGCCAAAGAAGCGCGATCCGGCAGTCTATCCGGACGACGCGATCGGTACCTCGCTCTACAACCACTGCCCCGACCCGGCGAAGCTGCCGGAGAAGGTGGTGCTCTGGTACGAGATCTATTTCGACAGCGAAGCCGACGCGGAGGCGGTTGCCAAGCTCATCGAGGAGCGGCGAATCGATGTGAGCCGCGAGCATGACGAGGAGCCCGACGAAGGCTTGGGCGCCTGGGCCATCGACTTCGAGATGCCGATCCGCGCGCGGCACATCGATCTCAAGATGGCGGATGCCGAGATCACGCGGCTGATTGCCGACCATCGCGGCAAAATCGGCTCGTGCCTGTTGATGCCATTCGATGAAACGCATGGGGAATGACCGGCGACAATGGCGCTGGCAGCCATTCGCAACCTTCCCTGACCATGCATAAGTAGCGCCCTGCGCATTACCGACTTGTCCGCGGGGGCGCCGGCGCTTCCTGCACCCTCGGTGTTCTGCTAAGCCTTCCATACAATCAGCAGGACGCTCTCAATATGGCTGCGCCAACCACACCGCACGTCACCGCACTCTACCGCTATCCCGTCAAAGGGCTGACGCCGGAGCGGATGGACGAATTCGACCTTGCGCCGGGCGAGACGGTTCGGGGTGACCGTGGCTACGCGGTCGAGAACGGGGCCGGTCGCTTCAATCCGGATGAGCCCAAGCACCTGCCGAAGATCAACTTCCTCATGCTGATGCGCAACGAGCGGCTGGCCACGCTCGACACGCGCTTCGATGACGAGACGCAGACGCTCACCATCCTGCGCGAGGGCAAACAAGTGGCGCGCGGCCAGCTGTCCAGCAAGCTCGGCCGGTCGATGATCGAGCAGTTCCTTGCCGCCTACATGAAGGCGGACCTGCGCGGCGCGCCGCATATCGTTTCGGCAGTCGGCCACAGCTTCTCGGATGTCGCCAAGAAGTGCGTGCACATTGTCAATCTTGCCAGCGTGCGCGAGCTGGAGCGCGTGGCGGGCCGCGTCGTCGACCCGTTGCGCTTCCGGCCCAATATCGTTGTCGACGGCTTACCGTCATGGGCGGAGTTCCAGTGGATCGACAAGCCGATCACGGTTGGCACGGTGCGACTTGACGTGTTCACGCGCACGCAGCGGTGCGATGCCACCAACGTCGATCCGGCAACCGGCGCGCGCGACATGAGCCTGCCGGCGCTGCTGCTCAGGACCTACGGGCATTCCGATTTCGGCGTCTATGCCACGGTTGCCTCGCCGGGCACGATCAGACCTGGCGATGTGGTCGGCCCGCCAGCGACGTGACGACCCATCGCGAACGCCGTTTCGGATCGCGGACCCCTCGCATGGCCTGCCGGTCTGCCGACAAGAATCGAGAGCCCCCGCTGCAGTGCTTGCGGCGGGGGCTCATCAATTGCGTCGGGTGATACTGGCCGGCTGTTACTCGGCGCTGTCCTCAACGATCGCCGCGGGTTCGGGTGCCTGCTCACCATCATGCGGGCGCCGCGGGCGCCTCACGGAGCGACGCAGGAACTCGGGCTGCTCGCCAGCAGCGGCGCCGAAATCGCGACGCGGCCGCATCTCGCCGCCGCCACGGCGGCCGCCCTGCTCCTGCCGCTCCTGCCGGTTCTCACGATGCTCGCGGTGCTCCCGGTTCTCGCGGTTCTCGCGATGCTCACGGCGCGGCTGATGATCCTGCCTCACTGGCTCGCCGCCCTGGGACATCTCGCCGTGATGGCGCTGATCGCCGCTGCTGCGTCCGCCACCGTGCTGACGGTCGCGACCTTGGCGGAACTGGAAGTCACCCCGATTGCGGCCGTGCTCGTGCTGACGCGACTGCTCGAAGCCACGGACATTTGGCTGCGGCTCGTTGGTGCTCATGACACCGGGGCCAATATCGAGGACGCCGAACGCGTCATCATCACCATCATCACCCATGTCATCGGCATCGCCCACGTCACCAGGGCCCGGCTGGCGACGAAGCTGGTTGGGATCGCCGCCCTGCTGGATCTGCTGCTCGCGGAACGCCATGATGATGCGGTTGTAGTGCTCGGCGTGCTGCAGATAGCTTTCCGCCAGCACGGGATCACTCGACGACTGCGCGTCGCGCGCAAGCGAGATGTATTTCTCGGCGATATGAGCTGGCGTGCCGCGGATCTTCACGTCCGGGCCGTTGCTCTCAAAGCTGCGCGTCAGCGGATTCTGGCTCTTGCGATTACGTCCGCGGCCACGGCGGTTCTGCTGTCCCTGCCTCATGGGCTCCCGTTCTCGATCATTGCCTTACCAAGAGCTGCAGCACACACGACAGCTCCGGCCAGTGCTTCAACCCAAACAAAACCTGCAAATTCCAATTTCACTCTCTCGACTCACCAGCCGCCTCAACAGCCTTGCGGCCCGCCCCGCACAACGCACGCATCCCGCCTCGATCCCGGCCGGTCACCAACGACGTGGTGACGGAAGGTGGCGTTCAGGCAGATGACCCTGCGGTCGCTCCGCCGTTCGCCGTCCAGGTTGTGCGCATTCCCAAATCCCAAAAATCCCGTTCCCGTCCACGTGCCCCGCAGCTACCGCACGCACGAAGCGCGCGGGCAAGGCGCCTCGGCTCACAGCACATTCGCCAGTTCCGTCATCAAGAAGCGCGGCGCCAAAGCAGGTTGCCCAGCGAAGTATCGCAGAACTCCCTCACCTGCTCCTGCGCACTCGCCGCAAGCCGCGCGGAATGCGCTGATCAATTCGTTCTTCGTCACGCTCGACCGGTGGCCAAACTTCCAATCGGAGAGGGGCGTGGGACCAAGGCGGCAGCCCGTAGAATTACCGGGCGCCAAGTCGGCGATGCCACAACAAAAGGGCTTCAGCACGACGAACAACGGTCTCAAGCATGCGCAGAAGAGTGGGCCAGCTAAGCTGCAACCTTCGGCTTGCCGCGCAAAAGCTCATTCGCCTGCCGGAACATTAGCCGGTCACTCGGACGATTCCAAGTGTTATTCGACGGCAACTTCGCCTCGTGGCTGAACGGCCACAACCCGGACATGCCCGGAAAAATCGCGCTCGGTACGGATGGTTGCGCCGGGGGCTGCTGTGGCCATCAGGTATGCCACCGCGTCCGACTGTCCCGCACCCACCTCCACAGCGAGCCACCCGCCTGGGCTGAGACGCGCCAGGTTCGACGCCAAAAGCCGATAGAAATCGAGCCCATCGGCGCCGCCGTCGAGAGATACGCGCGGGTCATGGCAGCGGACCTCGGGGGCGAGGCCGCCGATGTCGCCGGAAGGAATGTAGGGGGGGTTGGACAGGATCAGGTCGTGCTGTCCCGTAAGTCCGTCGCGCACGTCGTGGCGGGTGAACAGGCGGCGCTCCGCCACACCGTGCCGGGCGGCGTGTGCCGGGGCCGCCGCCCGCGCCTCGGCGATTAACGCGCGGCCTGCCCCGGGCGCCCGGGGCAGCTCGGCCAGCAGCGTGACCAGGATTGCGCCCGAGCCGGTGCCGACGTCCAGCAGTTGGAGCTGTTTGCCCTGCAAGGGTGGGGTTTGGGCGAGCGTCAAGGCGACGCGGATCAGCGTCTCGGTGTCGGGACGCGGATCGAGCGTTGCCGCCGAGATGGAAAACGACCGACCGTAGAACTCGCGCTCGCCGAGAATGCGCGACAAAGGCTCACGGGCCGCGCGTCGCCTTATGAACTCGGCAATGCGAGATGCGGCAGCGGGGGGCAATGGCTTGTCGGGAGCGGTCACCAGGTCCAAGGCGGGAATGTCGGCCGCTGTTGCCACCACACGGCGGGCCTCGGCGCGCGGATCCTCAAGCCCGGCGTCCCGGAACACATCGGTCGCCTGCGAAAGCATCGTCGCCAGCGTTGGCGTCGGCTGCGAACCTCGCGCATCCCGGCCAGCGGCATCAAATGTCGGAGCCACTTTCCAACTCCGCGAGCTGCTGGGCCTGATGGTCGGTGATGAGCGCGTCGATGATTTCATCGAGCGCGGTTCCGTCGAGTACCGAATCGAGCTTGTGCAATGTCACCTTGATGCGGTGATCGGTGACACGTCCCTCGGGAAAATTGTAGGTGCGGATGCGCTGCGAGCGGTCGCCGGAACCGACCTGCGAGCGTCGTTCCGCGGAGCGCTCGCTCTCGGCGCGGGTGCGCTCCTGATCGTACAAGCGCGACTTCAGCACCTGCATCGCCAGCTTGCGATTCTGGTGTTGCGATTTTTCCGCCGAGACGACGACGATGCCGGTCGGAATGTGGGTGATGCGGACCGCCGAATCCGTGCGGTTGACGTGCTGACCGCCGGCACCTGAAGCGCGCATCGTGTCGATGCGGATGTCCTCCGGGCGGACCTCGATGTCGACGTCCTCGGCCTCGGGCAGCACGGCGACCGTTGCAGCGGAGGTATGAATGCGGCCGCTGGCTTCGGTGGCTGGCACGCGCTGGACGCGGTGGACGCCCGATTCAAATTTCAGGCGCGCGAACACGCCTTCGCCGGCGATCGATGCAACGACTTCCTTGTAGCCACCCAGGTCATTCTCGGAGAGCGAGACGATCTCGGTGCGCCAGCCGCGGATCTCGGCATAGCGGGCGTACATGCGGAAGAGATCGGCCGCGAACAGCGCTGCTTCATCGCCTCCGGTACCGGCGCGGATCTCCATGATCGCGTTGCCGTCGTCGGCGGCATCCTTGGGCAGCAGCTCGATCCGCAGCTTTGCAACAAGGTCCTCATGATGCGTGTGCAGGCGCTCGAGTTCCTCCTCGGCAAGATCCCGCATCTCCTTGTCGGCACCCTTGTCGTCGCGGATGGCGCGCAAATCAGCAATCTCGTGTTCGGTGCCTTGTACATCGCGGAAGGTGCGGACGATGGGGTCGAGGCTGGCAAACTCCTTGCTCAAACGCTTGATCGCGTCAGGGCCCGGGCCGCCGTTCAACTCGCGCTGGATCGTCTCCCAGCGGTCGACCAGGCGATCAAGCTTCTCGATTGGAATCTGGCTCATGAATAGCGGCCCTCAGCCTTCCGCAACCTCGTGCGGGGTGATTTCGGGCGCGCATCTAATCCGAATGTCGGCCGATCCGCAATTTGTCGCCGCGGCGGGAGCGGGGATCTTCGACGTCGATCCAGCGATGACCTTCGCGAACGGGCGCAAAACGGATCGCCAGATAGTCGGAGATCGAGCGGACAGCACGCTCGGCCGGGGCGGGCAGCCGGGCGACCGCGCCTGCCACCACGGCGGTCTGGGTTGCAGCCGACCACACCGCCGCAAGAGCTACAACAAGCCCGCCCCAGCGCATCACGCGCGAGGGTGGCAGGCTAAGGCTCATGGCCGGCAGCCGGCGGGCGAAGCGGGGCCACGGACGCTTTTTCGCAGGCTCAATTCCGGCAGCGGATGTTGCCGTGGCAGCCTTCTTGGCGCGCTTGGAGCCCGACTTAGTGCCCGAAGTGGCATTATCGCGAGCCGCTTGAAGGGTGGAAGCCAGACTGGTCAAGGCAGGGCGTGGATCCAGTCCGGCGCCCGATACCCATTGATCTACGATGCGGCGCGTCTCGGGCCACGGCGGCAGTGCCAGCAACTGCCCCTTCTCCAGCGCGCGAATGACATTCGTCGTCGTGCCAAGGCGCCCGGCCATCGCCTGCTCGGATTGACCCAAGGCTGCTCGCGTCGCCACCAGCAGCAATTGCACGTCGCGTGCGGCGTCATTCGCAGGACTGGCGGATTGCTGCGAACCACCCGCTGCGCGCTGATCAGCCTTGGGCGCACGCCGAGCGAGTGCTGCGGCGAAGCGCGTGCCCTTGAGTGCGAAGCGCGGCGGAGCGGCAGGCCGTTCGGCAGGAGGAGGAGCAGGAGCGCGCGCCGCAGGACCTGGTGGCGCGGCATTGGCTGCGGAGGCTGCGGGATTGCTGCGCAAGGCTCCGCCACTGCGTCCACGACGCAGGTCCAGCCGTGACGACTGTCCTGGCGATTGCATACGCATGTAGCTCGACACTCACTCCCCAAAGCCCACGCAGAGCGGCAGCTCGTGAGAATTGCCGGCCGCACAGGCGCCCCACCTTGATCAGGACCATTCCACAGCTCACTCAGCAAGCTGTCAAAGCCCCGCCGTTCGAATCAGCGGGGGGTGTGGCCCAAAATCACGACTCCGGACGCAACCTCACCAGCAGAAGGTCCTTGCCAAGGCTTGCGGGTCGCAGCGGCGAGGGCAGTTCAAAGAGAATTGCGAACGGGCGTCAGTGTTCGATACCGGACTTTCGGGCAAATCGCGTCAGTGCCTGGCGAATATCCTTCTCGCCTCGCGTCAAGAGTCGCTCGACCTCGCCCTCGACCTCGGTTGCATCGAGGGAGAGGATCATGGCCTTGATGGTGCCGACGGCGGCCGGGGCCATCGATATTGAGCGGAAGCCAAGCCCAATGAGCGCCAGCGCCTCAATTGGCCGGCCGGCCATCTCGCCGCAAATGGTGACCGGGACGTTGTGGCGGCGGCCCGCTTCCCTGATCATCTTGAGAGCGCGCAGCGGCGCCGGTGACAGGACGTCATAGCGACTTGCGACCAGGGCATTGGTGCGGTCGGCGGCGAACAGGAACTGCATCAGATCGTTGGAGCCGATCGAGACGAAGTCGACAAGCTTGAACAGCTCGTCAAGCTCAAACAGCAGGCTCGGCACCTCGAACATCGCGCCGAGCTTGACGCGCTTGGGGCAAGGCATGCCCTTGCGGCGGATGAGGCCCAGCTCCGCATCAAACGCCTTCTTGACCTCCACCATCTCGGCAGCGGTGGTGATCATCGGCACCATCAGACGCAATTCGCCGCCTTCGGTCGCCTTCAGCAGCGCGCGCACCTGGGTGCGGAACAGGGCCGGGCGATCGAGCGACATGCGGATCGCGCGCCAGCCGATCGCAGGATTCTCCTCCTTAACCTGGCGCAGGTATGGGAGCATCTTGTCGCCGCCGATATCGAGCGCACGGAAGACGATGGGCTTGCCACCTGCTGCCTCGATCACCTCGCGATAGCTCTGCGCCTGGCGCTCGAGACGCGGGAACGTGTGCGAGACGAGAAACTGCAGCTCGGTGCGGAACAGGCCGATGCCGTCAGCGCCCGACTCGTCGACATGCGGCAGGTCGTAGAGCAGACCCGCGTTGATGTTGAGCTCGATGCGCTGGCCATCCTTGGTCACCGCCGGGCGATCGCGCAGGGCGTGGAACTTCTTCTGCCGGCGGGCGCGGAAACGCACCTTGTCGGAGAATGCCGAAATCACATCGGGTAGCGGGCGAAGATAGACTTCGCCGTTTTCCGCATCGACGATCACCGCTTCATTGGGACCGACGTGTTCGACGACGCCGATGGCCTGGCCGATCGCCGGAATTCCCAGCGCCTTGGCGACGACGGCGACGTGGCTTTGCGCGCTGCCATCCTCCACCACCAGGCCGCGCAGTTTCTTGGGGTCGTAGTCGAGCAACTCGGCCGGCCCCATCGTGCGGGCGACGAGAATGGTGTCGGCAGGCATTTCGACCGGCAAGCTGGCACCGCTGGAGTGGCCTGCAAGTATGCGCAGCAAGCGATCGGAAAGGTCATCGAAATCGCGGTGGCGTTCCTGCCAGAACGGATCGGCATTGCGCAGCATCCGCGCGCGCGAACTGTTCTGCACGCGCTCGACGGCTGCGTCCGCGGTCAGTCCACTCTGCACCGCCTCGCGCAGGCGCCTCTCCCAGCCGCGGTCATGCGCAAACATGCGATAGGCCTCGAGCACGTCGCGATGGTCGCCGTCGCTGGGCAACGGACCCTGATCGAGCAGTTCGCCCAGCGCGGCACGCAGCTCGGCGACCGCCGCATCGAGCCGCTTCAACTCTGCGACTGGATCCTCGGCCATCAGCTTGGTGACGACGATGCGCGGCTGGTGCAGCACGACATGACCCAGCGCGATGCCTTCCGACAGCACCTCGCCCTTGATCACCGCGGCAAGCGAGCGAGAGATCTCGGCAGTGGCAACAGCACCGGAGATGAGATGCTCGGCGACGACCATGGCGGTCGACTGCAGCGTCTCGACGTCGTCGTCGGAGTATTCCTTGTAGGCGTGGTTCTGGACGACGAGAACACCAAGCACCTGGCCGCTGCGAACGATCGGCACGGCCAGCAGCGAATGATAAATCTCTTCGCCCGTCTCAGGCCGATAGGAGAACGCCGGGTGGTTCTGGGCATCGGGCTCGTTGATGGGCACGCCAAGCTCGGCGCAACGGCCGACGAGGCCCTCGCCGCGCTTCAACCGCGTCTTGTGGACGGCTGCCGGATTGAGGCCTTCGGTGGCGAACAGTTCCAACGAACCATCTCGGCGCTTCAGGTAGATCGAGCAGACCTCGGCGACCATGACGCCGGCGACATGGCGGACGATCTTGTCGAGGCGCGACTGGCCGTCGCCCTCGTCGGCCATGATCCCGCGCAGCCGGCGCATGATGATGCGCAGCGCCGTTTCGGAGGCCGAGATATCGGGTTCGTCACTTCGCCTGCTTTGCATCTACCACTGCCTCAGCGACCCGATCGGTTGTGGATAGGCTCTGCAATATTCGTACCCTGCGGGCCGGCACCGCAAGCCCGCCGCTGAAACGACCTTTCCGAGCCCCGTGGCACCCTCCGACCTGGCCGTCGTGCCTCGTCGTCAGGCGGCGTCCAGTCCGTATTTCGAATGCAGCGTCCTGACCGCCAGCTCGGCGAAGGCCGCATCAATCAATACACTGATCTTAATCTCAGAAGTCGAAATTGCGAGAATATTGATTCCCCTATCCGCAAGGGCTTTGAACATCTCGGCTGCGACGCCGGCGTGGGAGCGCATGCCAATGCCGATCACTGAGATCTTGGCGACGTCGTCGGAGCTGCGGATCTCGAAATGGCCGATGTCCTTCTCCGCTGACTTCAAAACATCCAAAGCGCGCGATAATTCGGCAACCTGTACGGTAAACGTCATGTCGGTGCTCTTGCCGTCCGGCGCGACGTTCTGGACGATCATGTCGACGTTGATGTTGGCCTCGGCCAGCGGTCCGAAAATGCGGGCCGCCACGCCGGGCTTGTCGGCCACGTTGAGGATGGTGATCTTTGCCTCGTCCTTAGCGTAGGCAATGCCGCTGACGACCTGCTGTTCCACGATCTCGTCCTCGTCGGTAACGATTGTGCCGATGTCCTCAAGTCTATCGAGCCGGACCGGGCTCATCTTGTCGGGGGGTACGAAGCTGGAAAGCACGCGCAACCGGACGCGGTGCACCATGGCCAGTTCGACCGATCGCGTCTGCAGGACCTTGGAACCGAGCGAGGCCATCTCAAGCATCTCCTCATAGGAGATCTTGGGCAGCCGGTGGGCCTTCTGCACGATCCGGGGGTCGGTGGTGTAGACGCCATCGACGTCGGTGTAGATGTCGCAGACGTCGGCGTCGATCGCCACGGCGACGGCGACGGCGGAGGTGTCGGAGCCGCCGCGGCCAAGTGTCGACACGCGGCTGGCGCCTGGCTCGATGCCCTGGAATCCAGTGATGACCGCGACCTCACCGGACTCGACGCGATCGCGCAAGGACTTGCCGTCGATATTGGCGATGCGCGCGGAGCCGTGGGCGGTATTGGTCTCGATCGGGATCTGCCAACCCTGCCACGAGCGCGCCTTGAGGCCCATTGCCTGCAGCACAATCGCCAACAGTCCGGCGGTGATCTGCTCGCCGGTAGCGACCACAGCATCGTATTCGCGCTGATCGTAGGTCTTGGACGCTTCCTTGACCCAGGCAACCAGCTGGTTTGTGGTACCGGCCATGGCCGAGACGACGACCGCGACCTTATTGCCGGCATCGACCTCACGCTTGACGTGGCGGGCCACGTTGCGGATGCGATCGACATCGGCGACCGAGGTGCCGCCAAATTTCATCACGACAACTGCCATGGCCCAGCGTCCGTTAGCCGCCTCGAAGGCGCATTTGACCTAAGTCCCCTATGGCTGCCGTGAGGGTTGCCCGGCAGCCCTGAACAGCGAAGGTGGAACCGCCAGGCAGGCAGCTCAATGCTGCTCAGCCGCAGCCCGGACCGATCGATGTCAGGAAGGACTTTCGAATTCGCGGCACTCATAACCGGATCGTTCTTCTACCGCAACTGGGGCAATGCATGGCAGGAGGCTTCGCTTGACAAGGCGGGGCCACGGGCGGCATCTCGCCGACATGAGCGAGAATGCCAAACCTATTGGCGCTGCTGCCAAGACTGATTACCGCCCAGGTGATGCCGTCAACGCCGATCCCGACGAGGTGGCGCGGTTCGGCGCGTTGGCGCAACGCTGGTGGGACGCGGACGGCGAGTTCAAGACGCTGCACCAGATCGGCCCGGTTCGACTCGGTTTTGTCCGCAGCGTCGTCACCGAGGGGCTGGGATTGCCCGACAAGGGACTCAAGCCGCTCAACGGGGTGCGGCTTGTCGACATCGGTTGCGGCGGAGGGCTCGTCAGCGAACCGCTGGCGCGGCTCGGGGCACTGGTCACGGGCATCGACCTTGCCAGCGAGAGCATCGCCGCCGCGCAGGAGCACGCGCGGTCCGGTGGGCTTCAGATCAACTACAGGGTGCAAAGCGTCGAGGATCTGTCTGCATCCGGCGAGCGGTTCGATGCGGTGCTGTGCCTTGAGGTCATTGAGCACGTGCCCGATCCGGCGGCATTTATCAGGACGGCAGCACAGCTCTTGGAGCCGGGCGGAGTGCTCGTGTGCTCGACGCTCAACCGGACCCTCAAGTCCTATGCGCTGGCGATCGTGGGGGCCGAATACGTGCTCCGCCTGGTGCCGCGCGGAACGCACACGTGGGACCGTTTCATAACTCCTGAAGAGCTTGCGGCGCACCTTGTGGCGGCAGGCCTGACGCCGATGCGCACATCGGGCATCAGCCTCTCCGCCTCGAGCGGACGCTGGTCGCTCGGCGCAGACACGGACGTCAACTACATCATTGCTGCTCGACGGCCCGATGCGACCGGCTAGCCCGGCCTTCTACAGGCGTCGTGCGTGACGCTACGCGGCGCGCGGCGGCAGCCTGGAAATTCCCGCAAATCTCAGGTTTCCTCGATGATGTAGCCAATGCCGCGCAGGGTCTTGATGGAGACCTTGGGATGCTCGGTCTTGCGCCGCACGCGATGCACGTAGGTCTCGATCGCCTGAGGAGCTACATCCTCATCCATGGAAAAGACACGCGAGGCGATGTCCTCCTTGGCGACGACGTGGCCGCGGTGGCGCAGCAGCACCTGCAGTACCGATCGCTCGCGCGGCGTGAGATCGACGACAGTCCCGTCCAGCAAGACCTGGCGGGACACCATGTCCAAGCTCAAGGGACCACACTCCAAGAGCACCGCCTCGCGGTTGGGTCGGCGAGCCAGTAGCGCGGATATGCGAACCCGCAGTTCATCGCCGTCGATCGGACGCAGCAGGAAGTCGTCGGCACCCGATCCCAATGCGGTAACGACGCTGTCCAGGTTCGATCGGGAGCCACAGACGAGGATTGCGACTTCTGGTTGCGCTGAGCGGAGCAACTTGATGGTGGCGAGCTGGTCGGCGGCCGGAACCGGGACGTCGAAATCGGCGATCAGGAGGTCGTATTTCGCGACCTTGACGGAATCCAGAATAGCGTCCAGTCCGCTGACGACATCTATGGCACAGTCGAGTTGCCTCATCGCAACTGTGAGACGTGTCGAAGCCATATTGCGGTCGCCGAGCTGGAGAATTCGCATACTTTCCTGGCCTCTCGCTGCCACAGAACAACAGTAATGGCTGATACTCGCTCGCGGGGCAAACCACGGAGAACAAAATACGGCACAAAATGGGCACTTGACAGCTTTTTCCAAAATCCAACGATCAGTGTTCAGATGCATTTTATTTTGAGTTTCATTCGTCGTGCGACCCACGGATTTCATTGGAAAATCCACGAGTTGTATGGGTGCTCATAATGATACGAATCACCCCGATCAATAGCGTGGTGCAGCCGCCACATGACTGAAAGCCAATCGACAGGTTGGCCCCCTAGCTTGCGAATTGCTTGAGCGCTCTAGGGGGGTCTTTCGGCGATCCGACTGCGTGTTCAGTGCATCAAATTTGCGTTTCAGGGGGATCCCAAATGAAAGCGAAGTATTTTGGCGTCGCACTGGCTCTCGCGGCGTCCACGTCTTGGACCCCAGCAATCGCTGCCGATCTTGGCGGTGACTGCTGCGCGGATCTCGAAGAGCGGGTCGCCGAACTCGAGGCGACCACGGCTCGCAAGGGCAATCGCAAGGTTTCGCTGACCGTGTCCGGTTGGGTAAACGAAGCTGTGCTGCTGTGGGACGACGGCGTCGAGTCGAACGCCTACCAAGTCACCCACATGGTTTCGCAGTCGCGCTTCCGGTTTACCGGCAGCGCCAACATCAGCGCTGACTGGTCAGCTGGTTATGTGCTGGAGCTGGGTGTTGCTGGCGCGAGATCGGATGCCGTTTCGGCAAATGACGACGAAGGCGCGGGCAACAACACGGTTTCAGTGCGCAACAGCGCTTGGTTCCTGCAGTCGAAGACGCTGGGTAAGGTCACCGTCGGCCAGTTCTCGACCGCAACGGACGGCCTGCTTGATACGCACGTCGCCAACATCGGCCATTTCGCTAGCGAAAACGGCGCGGGCATGGTGGGTGCGTTCGCATTGCGTCGGGCGAACGGGACGACTGGCCTTCAGCTACGCAACCTGATGGGTGGTAACAGCACCGATTCGGCGCAGATCGGCGAAGGCAACCGCATGAACATCGTGCGCTACGACTCGCCGGCGCTGGCAGGCTTCACGCTGTCGGCCAGCTGGGGCGAAGACGACATGTGGGACGCCGCGCTGCGCTATGCCGGCGAGTTCAACGGCTTGAAGCTGGCAGCCAGCGTCGGCTATCAGCAGTGGCGTGACGGCAACAATTCCGAGCGCAATTGCGTTGCCGGAACGGTGGCCGATCAGGATTGCGAGCAGTTCGGAGTCTGGGGCGGCATCCTGCACGCTCCCACGGGTCTGTTCGTCGAGGGTGGCTATGGCATCCGCTGGGACAACAATGTTCCCGCAACTCAAGACGACAGCTCGACGCAATGGTTCGTCATGGCTGGTATCGAGCAGAAGTGGTTCCCGCTCGGCAAGACCACGATCTTCGGCGAATACCAGCAGTGGGATATCGGCCGCACACCGCAGCTCGTGTCTGGTGAACTGTCCGCATGGGGCCTGGGTATCAACCAGCAGATCGATGCGGCTGCGATGGATCTCTACATCCACTATCGCAGCTACGATGGGTCCAGCTTCAACGGCGATAATACGACCGATTACAAGACCTTCCAGCAGCTGATGCTCGGCGGCCGCATCCAGTTCTGATGTAACGTCAATCAGCAAAAGCCCTCGGGCTTTCAGTTAAGATTTGATGAAGGGGCGTAGGCAGTGTTGCCTGCGCCCCTCATTTTCCGAAAAAAGGCGTTCAATTTGCTTTTTGGCTTTCGCGATCAGAGATTCGTCGCGCTATAAGCAGCTCGTGCCATGTGTTCCACTTGTTTTGAGGTGGAAACTCCGGATTGAACCCCAGCGGGTCCCGGCTGTTGGCGAGCGTATCCTCAGTATCCCAGTTGCGTCACCTGCGTAACGCGTTCTGTTCGAGCCGCGTGTGCGCCCATGCACGTGCCCCTCGGTCAGGACAGAGATCCGGTCGGGACGCGCCCCTCGCTTGCGAGTCCCTGACTTCCGAATTGGAGATGACAATGATTGGGGGACTGATGAAAAGGACCAGCCTTTTCGCCATCGCCGCCGTCGCCGCTAGCGCCTTTGGTGTCAGCGCGCAGGCTGCGGACCTTGGTGGCGACTGCTGCGCGGATCTGGAAGAGCGCGTCGCAGAGCTTGAAGCAACCACCGCCCGCAAGGGCAACCGCAAGGTTTCGCTGACCGTTTCGGGTTGGGTGAACGAGTCGGTGCTGATCTGGGACGACGGCGTCGAATCGAACGCCTACCAGGTCACCAACATGGTCTCGCAGACCCGCTTCCGGTTGACCGGCAGCGCCAAGATTAGCGAGGACTGGTCGGCTGGCTATGTCATCGAGCTTGGCGTCACTGGCGCGCGTTCGGATGCGGTCACGGCAGACACCGACGAAGGTACCTCGGGCAACAATGCCGTCGCAACCCGCCTGAGCGCCTGGTACCTGCAGTCCAAGACGCTCGGCAAGGTTACTGTCGGCCAGTTCTCGACCGCAACCGACGGCCTGCTCGACACGCACGTTGCCAATATCGGCCACTTCATGAGCGAGAACGGCGCCGGCATGGTCGGAGCGTTCAAGCTGCGCACGGCGACGGGTGGTACTGGCCGTGAATTGCGCAACCTGATGGGCGGCAACAACACCGACTCCGCGCAGATCGGCGAAGGCAATCGTATGAATGTCATTCGCTACGACTCTCCGGCACTGGCAGGCTTCACCCTGTCGGCCAGCTGGGGCGAAGACGACATGTGGGACATCGCGCTGCGTTACGCGGGCGAGTTCAACGGCCTGAAGCTGGCTGGCAGCATCGGCTACCAGGAGTGGCGTGACAACACCTCCACCGAGCGCAACTGTCTCAGCCCGATCGCTCCGTCGATCGCTGACCAGAACTGCGAGCAGTTTGGCATCTGGGGCGGCGTCCTGCACGCTCCCACCGGTCTGTTCGTTGAAGCTGGCTATGGCATCCGCTGGGACAACAACGCCATTGCGGGTGAGGACGACAGCTCGACGCAGTGGTTCGTCGTCGCCGGTATCGAGCGCAAGTGGTTCCCGCTGGGCAAGACCACGATCTACGGCGAGTATCAGCAGTGGGATATCGGCCGCACACCGCAGATCGTGTCTGGCGAGCTGACGGCCTGGGGCCTCGGCATCAACCAGCAGATCGATGCTGCCGCGATGGACCTCTATCTCCAGTATCGCAGCTATGACGGCTCGGATGTCACCGGTACGACCGCCTTGGTCAACACCGACTACAAGACCTTCCAGCAGCTGATGATCGGCGGTCGCATCCAGTTCTGATCCGATCAGACCTAATCACAGATACGCAGAAGGCCGCCCACGGGCGGCCTTCTTTTTTTGGCATCGCGCTTGGGCAGCTGACCGTGCGGCTCACTCCGGCGCGGCAGCTCCACACACTGGCGGAGGCCCCGAAGGCATCAGATCGGCTGCTCGGCCCCGTCGTCGGCGTCCATCATGTCGGCGATCGTCTGGAGCGAGGTCAACATTCGAAGCTGCGCTTCGCGCTCCAGGTGCGTGAACTGCTCGATGAACTTCTCGCGCAGGAGGGAAGGCGCACCTGCAACGACGTCGACCCCGCGCTGCGTCAGGCGCGCATGGGCCACCCGGCGGTCCTTGGTGCTGCGATAGCGTTCGATCAATGCATGGGTCTCCAGGCGATCGAGCAGGATGGAAACGGTGCCCGGGCTGAGGCTGACGTGCTCGGCAATGGTGCCAGCGGTCACTTCGCCCAGCTCATGAATGGCTTTGAGCACGATCAGCTGCGCCGTGGTGAGGCCAGTCGCCTTGATCAAGTGCTTGGAGTGGAGGTCGGTGGCGTGGTTGATCCTGCGCAGGAGACGCAAGACTTGTGTGACCGCGTCAGCCATCGTGCTGGTGGGAATGGGCCCGATTTTCGAAGTTGACGCCATTGCAGTCATACGCTGGTCATTTGACATCAAATTAATCCTCTTTCCAGGTCGACGCGGATTTGGCCGGTGGCGGCAACTCCAACCCTTGGCGCAACAGGGCGTGCCGAGCAGGGACTTGCCAGACGGATCAAAGAGATCTGCGCATGACCGATCCCATGTCCGCGAACCCAGCAAACTCGATCCGTGTGAGGCATTTGCGGCAACCCTCGAATTTACGGCGGTGAAACATTATTTGATCTCCAGGCGGGCCAAGGAGGCGCGAAGGAAACATCCGGCCCACACGGCAGCGCGCATCGTGTACAAAGTACCGGTCGGGTTTGGACGCGACCGGTCGAATAATTCGATTTGTCAGCTAGGGGCAGGCAGCCGAGGGTCGATCTGAAGCGAGAACTCCGCCTCGCGATCAACGGCTTGATCTGGTGCTACGCCGAACTGCGCTTCGAACTCGCCACCGCGGGCTACGAATTCTTCTCCAACAGCAACACCGATACGATCCTCGAGGCCCGATTTGCCTGCTGGCTCCGGCGATTGGACGACAAAACGCTGTGTTCGCGTGAACTTTTCACGTGCACGACTGCGTGTTGTTCATCCTGTCGCATGCTCAGGCTGGGATCAGGCCCGTGTATATCGCAGAGGGCCGTCGTCAGCAAAATGCTTTGTTGTGCCACGGTCTGGGCAGCACTGCCGAAGTCGTGTCCATGGCCACCCGCACGGGACAATACCCGGTTCAATTCTGCGAGTTGTTTCGCATGGTTGGTCTGCTCGCACAGGAGCAGCGCGGCGAGGCTGATCGGTCGTCGATGCCATTTGTACTTGCGGATCTGGTCCCGTATCGATGCCGCATGAAAAGTCATATCTGAACATAATCCGTCCTTAAGAGCCGGCCGGGTTGTAGCTGGATCCATTCGCATGGCGATCGGGTTGGCCACGCGGGGAGCATCCAGCAACGGCGAAAGCATCGCGTGCGTTCGCTGGTTGCGCTCACGACGCGGCCGGCGGCCGGCGGCCGGCGTAGCTTCAGGTGGCTTTCGACCAGCTTGGTCCAGTTCCCATGGAAAGGAACGCCTCAATTGCCGGCTGGGTAAGTCGCCTGCCTCAACAGGGTTACCTCGATCGTGCTTTTACAGGTTCTCTTAGAAAATATGATGTAGTCTCGGAGAGTTGGAGCGCCGGGCCAATACCCGATGTTGACTGCTGGTGTGCTTCCAATCGAGACCTCGGGCTTGCGGGTTTTCGACCTTCAGCCGTGCCGCGAGAAACTCGATTGTTGCACTGGCAGCGGATCATGCCGGCGCGTCTCGATCGCGTGCGCAGGAGTTGTGTGGGGCATGCATTATCACGCCTATGAGATGGCTCACGCGATGATCTCGCCCTTGCGTCTCATGAACCGCGCGTTCAAGGCCGGGCTCGACATGCCGTTAAATCCGTTCTCGGCGACGTGGCCGGTGCGGGCGATGTCTGCGGCGTGCGGCGTATTCGAGAGCCTGACACGTCGCTATGGCAAGCCTGACTTCGCAATCGATACGATCGTAGTCGACGGACGCGAGGTGACGGTTCGCGAGGACATCACAGTCAGGCGCACATTCTGCAATCTCTTGCACTTCGAGCGCGATCCAGCCGCAACGCGACACCGCGGTGATCCAACCGTACTGCTCGTCGCACCGCTCTCGGGACACTACGCGACACTGCTGCGCGGCACCGTGCGTGCGCTGCTGGCCAATCATGATGTCTACATCACCGACTGGATCGATGCGCGCGACGTGCCGGTGCACGAGGGCGAATTCGGACTCGACGACTTCATCGACTATATCCGCGACTTCCTACGATTGATCGGACCCGGCACGCATGTGATCGCGGTCTGCCAGCCGTCGGTGCCGGCACTGGCGGCGACAGCATTGATGGCGCAGGATAGTGATCCGGCAACACCGGCTTCGCTGACGTTGATGGGCGGACCGATCGACACACGCGTCAATCCGACGGTCGTCAATCGTCTTGCGGAGAAGCGTTCGCTGGCGTGGTTCGAATCCAACATCCTGGCTCGCGTGCCGTTTCCCAACGCGGGCTTCATGCGCAAGGTCTATCCCGGCTTCCTGCAGCTGACGGGATTCATGACAATGAACCTGGAGCGTCACGCGACGGCGCATGTCGATTTGTTCCACACACTCGTCAGGGGCGACGAGGACTCGGTACGTCAGCACAACGCATTCTACGAGGAATACCTGGCGGTGATGGACCTGCCGGCGCAATTCTATCTGGATTCCGTGGAGCGCGTGTTCAAGCAGCACGCGCTGCCCGAGAGGACTTTTCGACACCGTGATCGACTGGTGGACTGCGACGCGATCGGCGACACAGCTCTGATCACGATCGAAGGGGAACGCGACGACATCTGCGGCATCGGCCAGACGTCGGCCGCGCACCGGCTGTGCCCGAACATTCCCAAAGAGCTGCGGCAGGCCTACATCCAGCCCGGCGTCGGCCATTACGGCGTGTTCAATGGATCGCGCTTCAGGCGCGATGTGGTGCCCAAACTCACAAATTGGATACGCGAAGCCCAGCAAGCGCGCGCCGCGAAATCGGCCAGTCGCCTCGAGGCGAGGCCCGACCAAGCGCAATGAAAGCCGGCTCTGCCGAACAGATTTTCCGGTGCTGAGCAAGTCGCCGAGTGCCCGCCTTTCACGCGCCCGGTTTCACCGCTACGATATCGAAAGCCTGCCAGACGGCAGCTCGGTATTGTGATGCCCCGGCGCGGGCCGCACTGCGAGGGTTGGCCAACGGCGAGGCGTCGTCACTCCATGTGGCAGGGTCACTCCATGTGGCAGGCCCAGCAGGTCCGGTGGAACAGGCGGATTGGTCAACAGATGCCCTGGCTTGGATTTCATCTCGTGCGTGCACTCGGACTACTGTTGCTGGCCGTTGCGGCTGGCGGATCCGCCGTTGCGCAGGAGAGCAAGGTTCCCGTGCCCGTGGTGGTGATGGAAGCGCGCGCCGTTCCATTCCGTGACCGCGTCGAGGCGCTCGGCACGGTTCGAGCCAACGAGAGCGTCGCCCTCACCGCCAAGGTCGCAGACAAGATCACCTCGATCCGGTTCGAAGACGGCGATCGCGTCAAGAAGGATGCCGTCCTCGTCGAAATGACCACAGCGGAAGGAAATGCGCTGCTGGCCGAGGCGCGCTCCACGCTGGAAGAAGCCAAAGCTCAATACGAGCGATCCAAGAGCCTCACCGATCGCCGACTGACGCCCGAGACGATATTCGACCAGAAGCGGCGTGACTTCGAGACGGCCGCGGCGCGCGTGACGGTGATGGAAGCGCGGCTTGCCGACAGAATCCTGCGCGCACCTTTCGATGGTCGTATGGGCCTGCGCAATGTCTCGGTTGGCACGCTTGTCAATCCGGGCGACGTGATCGCGCGGATCGAGGACGACAGCGTGATGAAGCTCGACTTCTCGGTGCCGTCGACGTTCATCGCCACGCTGAAGCCCGGACTCGAGGTGGTCGCGCGCGCGCGCGGTTTCAACAACGAGCCGTTCCGCGGCACGGTGGCCAGCATCGACAATCGCGTCGACGAGGTGACGCGCACGATCCGTGTCAGGGCGATCATCCCCAATCCGGATCGGCGGCTGGTGCCAGGGCTGCTGATGACCGTCGACCTGTTCAAGAATCCACGTGAAGGCATCGCCGTCAAGGAAGAGGCGTTGGTGCCGATCGGCGCCGAGACCTACGTGTTCGTCGTCAAGGCGGATGCCAATGTGGTCGAACGCCGCCGCATCGAAACAGGGACGCGACAGCCCGGGCTCGTGGAGGTTACGAGCGGGCTCGCAATCGGCGAACGGGTGGTAACCGACGGCACGATCAAGTTGCGGCCGGGTGCCGAGATCACCATCCAGCGCGTCGACACAATCGAGAAGGATCAGCTTGATACATCGCCTGCAACAACCGGGCAGAAGGCGCCGGAAAAACCGGCGGGGCGAACGTGAGGCTATCGGACGTCTCGGTCACCAGGCCTGTGTTCGCGAGCGTCCTCGCGCTCCTGCTGATCGTGTTCGGAATCGTCGCTTTCTTCAGGCTTCCGCTCCGGCAATACCCAGATATCGACCCGCCTGTCGTGTCGATCGAAGTTGCCTACCGCGGAGCGTCTGCTTCGGTCGTGGAGAATCGCGTCACCGAGCTCATCGAGCAGCGAATTGCCGGCGTGGAGGGTATCAATTTCATCTCGTCGACGAGCGAGGACGGGCGATCGAATATCAACATCGAGTTCAAGGTGGGCCGCGACGTCGATGGCGCGGCAAACGACATCCGCGACCGCATCTCGACGATCCTCGACGAACTGCCGCCCGAAGCCGATCCGCCCGAGGTCAAGAAGGTCGACACCAACGATGACGTGATCATTTGGTTCAATCTAGCGTCCGAGCGCATGACCGTTCCGGAGTTGACGGACTACGCGCGTCGTTACCTGCTCGACCGATTCTCGGTGATCGATGGCGTGGCGCGCGTGCGGATCGGCGGCGAGCAGCAGTTCGCGATGCGGATCTGGATCGACCGGCAGGCGCTGGCGGCGCGCAACCTGACCGTAGCGGATGTCGAGAAAGCGCTCAGGGCGGAGAACGTCGAGCTGCCCGCGGGCTCGATCCAGTCAGTGAAACGGCAGTTCACGGTTCGCCTCGACCGCAATTTCAAGTCGGCGGAAGATTTCGCGAAGCTGGTGCTGATGCGCGGCCAGAACGGCTATCTGGTCCGGCTCGGCGACGTCGCCCGGGTGGTCAAGATGTCGATCGAGGACCGCAACTTGTTCCGCGGCAACGGCGTGTCGATGGTCGGGCTGGGCATCATCAAGCAGTCCAGAGCCAACACGATTGCGGTTGCCCGCGCGGCGCGCGCCGAGCGCGACCGGATCGTGACCGGGCTTCCGGACGGCATGAAGATCGCCGACAGCTACGACACGTCGGTGTTCATCGAGGGCGCGATCAACGAGGTGTACAGCACGCTGTTCTACTCGATCGGACTCGTCATTCTGGTGATCCTGATCTTCCTGGGCAGCTGGCGGGCGATGCTGGTGCCCGCAGTGACCGTGCCGATCTCCATCATCGCGACGTTCATCGTCCTTTATGCGCTCGGCTATTCGATCAACCTGCTGACGCTGCTGGCGCTGGTATTGGCAATCGGCATGGTAGTAGACGACGCCATCGTCGTGCTGGAGAATATCTATCGGCGAATGGATGAGCTGGGCGAGTCGCCACTGGTGGCGGCATTCCTCGGCACGCGTCAGGTCGGCTTCGCGGTGATCGCGACGACCCTCGTCGTGGTTGCAGTGTTCGTGCCGATTGCGTTCCTGGAAGGCGACATCGGCCGGCTGTTTGCCGAATTCGCGATGACGATGTCGGCGGCGGTCGGATTCTCGGCGGTGGTGGCGCTGTCGCTCTCGCCGATGCTGGCTTCGAAGCTGCTGCGCTCGAGCAGCAGCCGGAGCGTCGTCAACCGCATCATCGATCGCGTTTCCGCGACACTGACCCGCGGCTACACACGCCTGTTGCGCGCGACCATCCGCCACTCGCTGATCGTGATCGCGATCTATGCCGGCGTGTGCGGGTCGATCTACTGGCTGTTGCGGCACATCCCTGCAGAGTATGCACCAAAGGAGGATCGCGGCGCCTTCTTCATACTCGTCAACGGACCGGAAGGCGCCAGTCACGACTACATGAAGCCGTATATGGCCGAGGTCGAACGCCGGCTGATGCGATACATCGGAACTGGTGAGGCTACACGTTTGCTGGTGCGCACACCCAGATCGTTCGGCGCCATTACCGCCTTCAACACTGGCAACGCCACGATACTTCTGGCCGACTGGAGCAAACGCCGCCCGGCCGCCGCGATCATGAAGGAGATTCGCGAAAGCCTCGCCGACCTGCCTGGAGTTCGCGCCTTCCCGGTCATGCGGCAGGGATTCGGACGCGTGCTGCAAAAGCCCGTCCAGTTCGTGATCGGCGGCGGCACCTACCAGGAGCTGCTGCGCTGGCGCGACATCATCAACGACAAGCTGGCGCAGACCAATCCGGGGCTCGAGGGTGTCGACTGGGACTACAAGGAGACGAAGCCGCAGATCGACGTGAAGATCGACTACGATCGCGCCGCGGAACTGGGCGTGTCAGTCAGCGACGTCGGCCGTACGCTGGAGACGATGCTCGGCTCGCGCAAGGTTACGACCTACATCGATCATGGTCAGGAATACGATGTCGTACTTGAAGGCGAACGCGCCACGCAACAGACACCGACCGACATCGAGAATATCTACGTCCGCTCGAGCCGCAGCAACGAGCTGATCCCGCTGTCGAACCTCGTCACCCTTCAGGAGCGCGCGGATTCGGGTACGCTCAACCGTTACAACCGCGTGCGCGCGATCACGCTCGAAGCCAATCTGGAGGACAGGCTCGCGCTCGGCGACGCGCTCGCTTACCTGGAGGGACTGGTGCGCGCCAACCTGCCGGAAACTGCGATCATCGACTACAAGGGCCAGTCGCGCGACTTCAAGACCTCGACGGCCTCGATCCTGTTTGCCTTCGTGCTGGGCGTCTTGATCGTGTTCCTGGTACTTGCCGCGCAATTCGAAAGCTGGGTGCATCCATTCGTGATCATGTTGACGGTGCCGCTGGCGATGGCGGGCGGATTGTACGGACTCTATCTGACGGGCAGCACGCTCAACATCTACAGTCAGGTGGGGCTGATTGCGCTGGTCGGTCTCGCGGCGAAGAACGGCATCCTGATCGTCGAATTCGCCAACCAGTTGCGCGACCGGGGCACGCCGTTCGACGAGGCCCTGATCGAGGCAGCACGCGTGCGCCTCAGACCGATCCTGATGACCGGCATCACCACGGTAGCGGGTGCGGTGCCCTTGATGCTGGCGTTCGGCGCGGGTGCGGAAACACGAGCCGTGATCGGCGTGGTCGTGCTCGCAGGCGTGCTGGCTGCGACGTTCATGACGCTGTTCGTGGTGCCGGTGGCCTACAGCCTGCTGGCGCGACGGACCGGTTCACCCGGCGACGTGCAGCGCAAGCTCGACAGCGAGCTTGGCAGCCGCCCGCAGACCGTCGAGGGAGCGGCGCCGGCAGAGTGATCCGCTACCAAATCCGCCGGGCACGCAGCAGAGTTGTATTGCCATTGGATTGCGTGTGCGTAATTCGTCTGGTCAGGCGGCGATGGCGATGCCGCGTTCCTGGCCGGCTTTGCCGCCGATCACGACTCGCAGGTGCGGGCGGCGCATCGCGAGCGCCATCAGCATGCGTTGCGGATTGAAGCCCCAGTCGACATTCATGCGCTGCACGGCGGCCTCGCGGGCGGCGTCGGCGAGCAGCGCATAGCCGCGATCCAGCAGCAGGGCGCGAAGGCGGCGCGCCTGGAAGACTTCGACGAGGCTCCACAGCCGCAGCAGCGCGACGACGCCGTCCGCGGTCGGGCCATCAAAGCGTTCCCAGAAGCGGGCCTCGATGCGGGCCCTGTCGTCGGCTTCGGCACCGCGCAGGAGAACCAGGGCGCGGCCGTCCTCGACCAGCAAGCGCATGGCGAGCGCAAGGGCCTGCGGGTGGGCCTGCGGGAGGTCCGACAAGTCGATTTGCTGGCTCATGATCCTCGATCTCCGGCCGTCTATCATCTCAGGAGCGGCCGACCGGACCGAATACGGTCCAGGGCGATCCATTGAGAAGGATGATGTTGGTCGGCCGGTTCGCGACGACGACGAAGTCGACCGTTAAGCCAACCAGGCGGGATGCGGAATTGATCAGGTCAGACTTGGTAAACCGATACTTACGGCCGTTGTCGGCGGCGATGACGCCAAAGCCGATATCGTCGCGAAACTTGGTGATTTCACCCTGGATCTGCATGGGTCTCTCCGTTGACGTTCGGGCTCCGCTCGGGAGCGCTTGGAAGGACTATGCAGGAGGCCGGAAACCCGCGCTGTTCCGGGCGAAACAGGCGGAATTGCGAGGGGTCAATTGATGGGAATCGAGTTGATCGAGCACAGTCGTGCGGATGTCGACGGGTCAGGCAACAGGCCACAGTCGTGGCGCGGCTAGGTTCGCGAAGCGGCAGCAAGAAAGCGAAAAATAGACGCAATGACTGGCAAGTTCCGACAAGACCTTTGCTTCCGCCGCGGTTCGGTCATTCCTGGGTGATGGGCTTCACGCTTTCCCGCTTCACGCCGAGTATGGCGTTCGATGTCGCTGACAGCGCCATTGCCAGAAGATGCCAATCAAGGTCCCTTGCCATGTCATATTTCGAGAAGCTTTTTTCCGCCCTGCTGCTCGGCCTTGCGATGCTGAGCTTCGCGGCACTTGCTGTCATGGCGATCAATGTGACGCGTGCCCATGCCGAGCCGGCCACCTTCATCCATCTTGGACTGGCCAAAGACGGCGAACGCTATGAAAATAATCTCAAGTCGCATCTGAAGCCGGGCCGTCAGCCGGCTGCACAGCTTATCGCTGCGGGCAAGCAGGTGATTGGAAACGATGCTCGCGCGGCCGCACGCAATTTTTCGCAGGCCGTGGTCTCGGCACCGGACAATGCGGAAGCCTGGATCGGACTTGCCGAAGCGCTGCTTGCTATTACTCCTGATCCCAACAAGGGCAGCGAACGCTTCGACCTGCCGGTCAACGCTTCAGGTGCTGCCTATCTGGCGCAGATGCGCGCCGGATCGAAAGCGGAGCGTGCGCGGGCGCTCGCGGTGCTCAGCGCAGCGCTCAAGCGACGCGCCTTCTGGCGGCCGGCCATCGAGGCGCTGAAGGCGAGCGTTTCGCTGGTTGCAGACGCACAGGTGCAGTCGGATCTCGACAAGCTGTCGGCAGAGCACGGCTTCCGCATGACCGACTACCGCACCGACAGCGAGGCAACGACTCCGCGCGTGTGCCTGCAGTTCTC
The DNA here is from genome assembly GCA_044222395.1 of Hyphomicrobiaceae bacterium. Lineage (GTDB taxonomy): Bacteria > Pseudomonadota > Alphaproteobacteria > Rhizobiales > Hyphomicrobiaceae > JAEUMD01. The sequence goes on from JBGANK010000017.1 coordinate 32,684, forward strand.
CGAGACGCTGGCGCGAGGAACGACCGATTTCTCCAAGTTCGTGACAGTCGGCGGCAAAGATCCCAGCGGCGTGTCGGCCGAGAACAAGCAATTGTGCATCGACGGACTGACACACGGCGAACGCTACGAAATCCAGATCAAGGCCGGGCTGCCTTCCGACATCGGCGAGAAGCTGGCGAAGACCATCGACGTCGCCCTTTATGTTCCCGATCGCAAGCCGGCGGTGCGCTTCACCGGCCGCTCCTACGTGCTACCCAGCCGCGGCCAGCAGGGCATTCCGCTGGTCTCGATCAATACCAATACGGTGGCGGTGGAAATCTACCGGATCGGCGATCGCAATCTGGCGGCGACATTGCAGGGTGGAGACATCGGCCGCCAGCTTTCGACCTTTGACGTGGAGACGATCCAGAACCGTAACGGCGAAAAGATCTATGCGGGTGAGCTGCCCGTCTCTTCCAAGCTCAATGCCGAGGTGACGACGGCGGTGCCGGTCGGCGATGCTGTGGGCACGCTGAAGCCCGGTGCCTATGTGATGATTGCCAAGCCGCAGCACAAAGGCAACTCCGACGGCGGCAACGTCGCCTCGCAGTGGTTCATCGTATCGGATCTCGGGCTGACGGCATTCAGCGGCGAAGATGGCGTGCACGCATTCGTGCGCTCTTTGGCCGAGACGACTCCCGTGGCCGGCGCCAAGGTGCGGCTCGTCGCGCGCAACAACGAGGTGCTCGGCAACGCCGAGACGGACGCGCGCGGCTATGCGCGATTCGTCTCCAGTCTGACCAAAGGCGAGGGCGGGCTCGCTCCGGCAATCCTGATCGCCGAAAAGGCCGGCGGGACCGAATACGCCTTTCTCGATCTGTCCACGGCGGCGTTCGACCTGTCGGATCGTGGCGTCAAGGGACGCGAGGTACCCGGCGCGATCGACGGCTATCTTTACACCGACCGCGGCATCTATCGACCGGGCGAGACCGTGCATCTGTCAGGACTTGTGCGCGACGGGAACGGCGCTGCCGTGACAACGCCGATGACGCTGATCGTGACACGTCCCGATGGCGTCGAGCACCGGCGCATTGCGCTTACAGACAAGGGCTTGGGAGGGCGCAGCACGGATCTCGCCCTGACATCGGCGGCTCAGACGGGCACCTGGCGGGCGAAGCTGCATGCCGATCCGACGTCGAATGCGATCGCGCAGGCTGCGTTCCTGGTCGAGGACTTCACGCCGGAGCGGCTCGACATGACAGTTACCGCACCTGACGGCGGCTTGCAGCCGCAGGTGACGAAGACGATCAAGCTATCGGGCAAGTATCTTTATGGCCCTCCCGCTGCAAAGCTGGCGTTGGAAGGCGACATCATCGTCAAGCCGTCGAGCGGCGACGTCGAAGGCTTTCCCGGCTACCGGTTCGGTCTTGCCGATGATGTCGTCAATCCCGTGCGCCAGCCGCTGGAGAACCTCGTCAACACCGGCGAGGACGGCAGCGCGGAGGTTCCCGTGCTGCTGCCACCTATTCCCGATACGGCGCGGCCGCTGGAGGCGCACGTGCTGTTGCGGCTCAAGGAGCCGGGTGGACGTGGCATCGAACGCAGCGTGACGCTGCCGGTTACGATCCCCCGCGCGCGTATCGGCATCAAGCCGCTGTTCAAGGCGGAGGAGATCGGCGAGGACGCGAGCTCGGAGGTCGGCTTCGAGGTCATTCACCTTGGCGCGGACGGCAAACGGATGCCCGTTACGGGCGCAGCATGGCAGCTGATGCGGCTCGAGACGAACTGGCAATGGTATGCGCGCGATGGTGTTTGGACCTATGAAGCCGTCACCTTCACGCGCAAGGCCGCGAGCGGCACGATCGACATCGGCGCGGAACAGCCTGCAAAGATCACGGCCAACGTCGGCTATGGCCGCTACCGGCTCGAAGTCACAACCTCAGGTGCAGAGGCAGCAGCTTCCAGCCATGCGTTCAATGCGGGCTGGTTCGTCAGCGGCCAAAGTCCGGACAGCCCCGAGGTGCTCGACGTGGCTCTCGACAAGGCTGCCTACAACGCCGGCGAAACGGCCAAGTTGCGTATTGCGTCCAAGTATGAGGGAACTGCGCTGGTCGCGGTGCTGGGCTCGAAACTGCATGAGCTGCACGAGGTCGCCGTTGCCAAGGGCGGTAGCGAAGTGCCGATCAAGGTCGGCAGCGACTGGGGATCGGGTGCCTATGTCACGGCCTTGATGTACCGGCCGATGGACGAGAGCCTGAAGCGCATGCCGAGCCGTGCGCTCGGACTGGCATGGCTGAAGCTCGATGCCGCGCCGCGGACGCTGAAGGTTGCGATTGAAGCACCCGAGAAGGTGAAGTCGGGCGCAAAGCTCACGGTGCCGGTTACGCTCGCAGGACTCAATGCTGGCGAGGAGGCGCGTATTACCGTTGCTGTGGTCGATGTCGGCGTGCTCAACGTCACGCGCTTCCAGTCGCCGGCGCCGCAGGCGTGGTTCTATGAGCAGCGGCGGCTCGGCGTGGAAATCCGCGATTTCTACGGCCGTCTCATCGACGGCATGCGTGCCGAGCGCGGAGCGCTGCGCTCTGGCGGCGACGGCGGCGGACTGGCGATGCAAGGTGCCCCGCCGGTGGAAGAGATCGTTTCGCTCTACTCCGGCATCGTTTCAGTGGATGCCAGCGGCAAGGCCAGCGTCAGCTTCGATCTGCCCGACTTCAATGGCGCGCTGAGGCTGATGGCCGTCGCGTGGTCGAAGGACAAAGTGGGCTCGGCGGAAAAGAACGTCATCGTCCGTGACGAGATCGCGCTGACATTGACGACGCCGCGGTTCCTGACGCTCGGCGACGAGGCGCGTATCACTCTCGACGTGCACAACGTGGAGGCACCGGCGGCGCTCTACCAGATGACGGTCGAGCGTTCGGCAGCCGATGTCGACGGCGCGCAAAAGGAGAAGGTCGCTGACAAGACGATCGATCTCAAGACCGGTGCGCGGCTTGTTGAGCGCGTTGCCCTGAAGCCGAAAGACGTGGGCCTGTTCGCCTATGACGTGCGACTCAGCGGTCCGCCGGGGATCGACATCAAGCGCCGGCTGACGCTGGAGGTGAAGCCGCCTGCAGGCGACATCAAGCGCACGACGGTGGCGCAGCTCTCTGCGAAAGGCGGCAGCCTGAAGCTGTCGAAGGATCTTGTCTCCGATCTCATCGAGAACCGCACGAAGATCAATTTGTCAGCGGGTCCGCAGGCGCGCTTCGACATACCGGGGCTCATGACGCAGCTCGACCGCTATCCCTATGGCTGCGCCGAGCAGACTGTGTCGCGTGCGCTGCCGCTGGTCTACGCCAACGCGATTGCGGGCCGCATCGGGATGGGCACCGACAAGCAGCTGAAGGAGCGGGTGCAGAAGGCGATCGATCACGTCTTCTCGATGCAGGATGGTTCAGGCGCATTCGGTGTGTGGGGGCCCAGGGAGGCCGACTTGTGGCTGACGGCCTATCTCATGGATTTCCTGACGCGCACCAAGGAGGCCGGGTTCGAAGTCAGACAGGAGCCGTTCGGCCATGCGCTCGATCGGCTGCAGAACTTCATCGGCTATGCGCAGGACTTCGAAAAAGGAGGCGAGGATCGCGCCTATGCGCTGTACGTACTCGCACGCAATGGGCGAGCACCGATCGGCGAGCTCCGCTACTATGCGGATGCGCGGCTCGACCGGTTCGCAACGCCGCTCGCCAAGGCGCAGATCGGTGCAGCGCTTGCCATGATGGGCGACAAGACCCGCGCGGAACGTGCCTTTACGTCCGCCGTCGCCGCACTTGATGGCGACGGGTCGGAGGTTTCGCGCAGCGACTATGGTTCCGGACTGCGCGACGGCGCGGCGCTGCTCACGCTGGCCTCGGAGACCGGCATCGCCAAGACTGCGGCGCCTCAGCTCGCCGACGTGATCGCCAAAGCCTATGCGGCGCGCGGCACCACCTCGACGCAGGAGCAGGCCTGGATGCTGCTCGCCGCCAATGCGCTGGCCGATGCGCAATCGCAGAGCCGACTGACGCTCGGCGGTGCGCCGCTGCAGGCACCGTTGTTACGCGCCCTGACGCCGGCTGAGATCGGAAAAGACGGTGGCCTCGTGCTGTCGAACGAAGGCGATGCGGCAATCGACGTCGTGGTCTCGGTGATCGGAGCTGCTTTGACTCCCGAGCCCGCCATCTCGAAAGGCTTCACGGTGACGCGGTCCTATTACACGCTCGACGGCAAGCCCGTTGATCTCGCCAGTGCTTCCGGCGGTGCGGCGACGCTGATGCAGAACGAACGGCTGGTAGCGGTCACCAAAGTCGAGACGCGCGAGGCAGGCGGTCGGGTTCTCCTGGTCGATCGCCTGCCCGCGGGGCTTGAGATCGAGAATCCGAAGCTCGTGCAATCCGGAGACATCAAGTCGCTCGGCTGGCTGGCTGGCACTCTCGCACCTGAGCATTCCGAATTCCGAGACGACCGCTTCGTGGCCGCGTTCAATCTCAGCTCGGCCAAGCGCGAGCAGAGTGAACATGGAGAGGCAAGTGAGAATGGAGAGGCCAAGGAGCCCGCGCTCAAGACGGCGACGGCGGCCTACATCGTCCGGGCTGTCACTCCGGGCAACTTCGTACATCCGGCGGCAACGGTGGAAGACATGTACCGACCGGACCGATATGCGCGGACCGCTGCGGGCAAGCTGACGATTACAGCCAAGGAGTGAGCGCTGGCCGTGGCTGAGCCTACTCCCACACAACAGGCCTCCGGCATGATCATCCCCGTGCCCGAGACCGCTCCCGCGGCGAGCGCCTCCATCGCCGCGGGAGCACCATTGCGGCGTGGCCGTCGCTTGATCCTGCTAGCCGGGATGGCAATGGCCGCGGCGGCTCTGCTTGCCAGCGGGGCATTGTGGGCGGGTCTTGGCATTGCCAAACGCCACATGGGTCCGCCACCGCTTGCCGTGGCGGATGATCTTTCGACCGTCGTCGTCGATCGCAGGGGCCGGCTCCTGCGCGCATTCAAGACCAAGAGCGACCGCTGGCGGCTGCCGGTCAACGCGGGCGACGTCGACCAGCGCTATCTGGCGATGCTGTTCGCCTTCGAGGACAAGAAATTCCGTCGTCATGGTGGCGTCGACCTTGGCGCCATAGCCAGGGCGACGGGTCAGCTCGGCCGTCATGGACGTATCGTCTCTGGCGCCTCGACGCTCACCATGCAGGTGGCGCGCCTGCTGGAGGAAAGGCACGAGCGCAGCGCCGTCGGCAAGCTGAGACAGATCGTGCGGGCCCTGCAAATCGAGGAGCGGCTGTCAAAGGACGAAATCCTCGACCTGTACCTGCGCTTTGCACCGTTCGGCGGCAATCTGGAAGGCGTGAGGGCGGCGACGCTCGCCTATTTCGGCAAGGAGCCGAAGCGGCTTTCGATCGGCGAGGCAGCGCTGCTGGTGGCGCTGCCGCAGTCGCCCGAGGCGCGACGGCCGGACCGTCATCCGCAGGCAGCACGCCGTGCACGCGACCGCGTGCTGGCGCGGGCGGTGGCGGCAGGCGTGATCGGCGCAGCCGAGGCCGAACGCGCACGTGCCGAACCGATGCCGTCTTCGCGGCGAGCCTTCCCGCTTTTCGCACCGCACCTGACGGAAGCCGAGGTTGCCGCCAACCCTGGCGAGCGCGTACATCGGCTGACGCTCGACCGGCAGCTGCAGCAGAGCCTGGAAGAGCTGGCGCGGTCACAGACGGCGCAGATCGGGTCGCGTCTCTCCTCGGCGATCCTGGTTGCCGATCATCAAACGGGCGAGGTCCTCGCCCATGTCGGTGCGGCCGATTATCTCGACGAAACCCGCTTTGGCGCCATCGACATGGTGGAGGCCGTGCGCTCGCCCGGATCGGCGCTGAAGCCGTTCGTCTACGGTCTGGCCTTCGAGCTCGGCCTCGCTCATCCCGAGACGCTGATCGACGACCGGCCGGTGCGGTTCGGCACCTACACGCCGAAGAACTTCGACGAGAATTTCCGCGGCACGGTGACGATCCGCCATGCGCTTGCACACTCGCTCAACATTCCTGCGGTGAAAGCGCTCGACCGGGTTGGACCGGCGCGGTTCGTGGCGCGGCTCAAACGCGCGGGATTCTCACCGGAATTCGCCGAGGCGACCTTGCCGTCGCTGGCCGTCGCGCTCGGAGGCGTCGGTTTCACCTTGAAAGATCTCACGGGTCTTTATTCGGGGCTTGCACGCGGCGGCCAGCCGATCCCGCTCGTGCACCGGCAGAGGGATATCGAGGCGACGGCGAAGACGTTGTTGCAAGGCCAGGAGCCGCGACGCCTCAGGCACCTGCTGTCGCCCGTCGCGGCGTGGTATGTGACCGACATCCTGAAGGATGCGCCGCCACCTGCCAGCGCGCGGGGCGGACGCATCGCCTACAAGACCGGCACGTCCTACGGCTATCGCGATGCCTGGGCGATCGGTTACGACGGCCGGCACGTGGTCGCCGTGTGGGTCGGCCGGCCAGACAACGCCTCGACACCCGGATTGATGGGGTACGGCGCGGCTGCGCCGATCCTGTTTGATGCCTTTGCGCGCATCGGCGAGACGCGAGCGCCGCTGCCGGGTGCGCCAACCGGTGCGCTGATGGTCTCTGGCAGTGAGTTGCCGATACCGCTCAAGCGATTCGCCGAGGCTGGGCAGCGGCGCAGTTCAGGCGCCTTCCTGGAGCGCGCATTGGCTATTTCATTTCCGCCGGACCGATCCGATGTGGACGTCGAGGTTTCGCAAGACACCCAGACGCCTGATCCGCTGCTGCTGAAGGCGGAAGGTGGCACGCTGCCGCTGAGCTGGCTGGCGGACGGAAAGCCGATCGGCACAGGCGCGCATCGGCGTGATCTCGTCTGGCAGCCGGACGCGCGCGGCTTCTACAAGCTCTCGGTTATCGACGCCAAGGGCCAAGTCGACCGGGTGACTGTCCGCATCAAGTGAGGCCGCACCGGCCGGCCGCCTGATAGTAGATCGAGCAGGGTTTCGCCGCGCCTCCGATCGCGATAGATTCTCGCCGCTACACCAATCATGGGGCCGGAACAAATTTTGCGCGAAATCGCTTCATTACTCACCCGGGCCACGACCCGCAGACCCACCACCAGGCGCCCGAGACCGGCCATGCCGAGCCTTGTCGCGACTATGCTCGCCTTGACCATTGCGGTTGGGGGGTGCCGCAAGGAGGACGGCGCGAACCTGCCGGCGCTTGGCGCGGATCTCGCCCAGACCTCGGTGTCGGGAATTTCGTCGGGCGCCTACATGGCGGGCCAGTTCGAGATGACCCAGGGCAAGATCGTCGTCGGCGCGGCCATCATCGCCGGCGGCCCCTATGGATGCGCTGAAAGCCTGTTCGCGGACATGTTGCCCGGCCCAGGATCGGCCTTCCTCAACGCCACCAAGGCGATCAACGGGTGCATGTTGAATGCGATGCAATTGTGGGGCGTGCCAGACCCGCGCCTGCTGGCCGATCGCGCGCGCCGGATGGCGCAGGAGAATTCCATCGACCCGGTCGATTCCATCGTCAGCGACAAGGTCTATCTGTTCACCGGAGAGTCGGACCACACCGTCGTTCCTGCGATCGTCAAGTCGGCCGCCGTGTTCTACCGTGAGCTTGGCGTACCGGCTGAGCAGATCAAGCTGGTGGCGACGGTCAAGGCCGGACATGCGTTCGTGACAGAGAACGCCGGACTGGCGTGTGACGCAACAAGCAAGCCTTACGTCGTCGATTGCGACTATGACCAGGCCGGCGATCTCCTGGGCTTCATCTACGGCGGCCTGAAACCTGCAGCTGCGAACCCCAGCGGCACATTCCTCGTGTTCGACCAGCGCCCGTTCACGAAGGAACTCATCGCGCATGGGATGGAGGACAACGGCGTCGTCTATGTCCCCAATGCCTGCCGGAATGGCGGCGATTCCGCCGCTGTGCGCTGCCGTGTCCATATTGCGTTCCATGGTTGTGCGCAGAATCGCACGCTGGTCGGCGAGGCTTTCATCCGTGACACCGGGTTCGCAAGGTGGGCCGATACCAACCAGCTCATCGTGCTCTTTCCGCAGGCAGCGACCGGCCCATTCAATCCGCAAGGCTGCTGGGACTGGTGGGGCTATACGGGGCGCGCCTATCTGACGCGCGAGGCACCGCAGATCGTTGCCGTGCGCCGCATGTTGGACCGTCTGACGTCGCACGGCCGCTCGTCCTAGAGCAGGATTTCTATCCTCTGCATGTCGGCGCACGAGCGGTATTGTGTGCACGCGCGGATCATGGTCGAGCAATTCGCGCGATTCCTGGTGTCTGATCTGTGTCGCGACCGCGATACTGGACACGGCCAACCACTTCTTGTAGCCAAGCCGGACGTCGCCGGGGGGCTGGCTTTATCGACGCGAGATATTTCATGGGGCACGACGCGCAATCCACGACATGGCCGGTCGGATCCGATGCTTCGCGCCCGAAGCGTCTCGTGGATGCGGCGATGGGCCTCGCGGCGATCATCGCGGTCCTGGCCTCGACGGTTGCCGGAGTGATGGAGCAGAGCGAGACGGACGGACGGACCGCGGGCACGCAAGCCGTGGCGACGGGCACGGGCGGGCTTGCCCAATCGCAGTTCATGGATCGCGAAACCGTCGTCAGCTTCTACCTGGCACAACCTTTCTACTACCGCAGCGACGTCGCCATGACGCGCTCGGACAATACCGACATCAAGCTCAAGAGGATGGGCTGGGACGGCGACATGCTGATGCCGCCGATCGACGGCGGCGTGCGATCGATGCACTGGTATGGCTCGTCTGGCTTCATGATCGACTTCCTGCACAACAAGGCGGTGGCAAGGCTCGGCAAGGGTGCGCACGGTCGCAAGATCAAGAACGGTGTGATCGAGGACGTCGACACCGAGGGAACGCTGAAAGGACAGCCGGCGCCGAACAAGCTCAAGCTCACGGATCTGTTCGATCGGTTCGAATTCACGCACGGGCACAACGTGCTGCTGTTCAATGGCATCTTCCGGCTCGCCAACATCACACCGCGCATCAGGCCTTATGTCGGCGCCGGTGCCGGCTTCGCCATTCCCCACGTCGAAGTGTGGTTCAAGGGAGAAGCGCTCGAGAACCGCACCAACGAGTACCAGTTCGCGGGTCCGGCCGCGCAGGGTTTCGCGGGCATTGAGCTGCGCGTCGGCCGCATGTCCTATTACCTCGAATACAAGTTCAGCTGGGCTTCGATCCAGGGCGCTTTGACCGGCGATGAAAGCTGGAAGAATTTCAATATGCCCGGCGACCTGCTGCGCCAGTTCACGCGCTGGTGGAGCGGCGAGAAACCGGCATTTGGAAATTTCTCGACATCGTTCAAGGCGCACCAGATCGCAGGTGGCATCGGTTTCCGGCTCGGCGGCACGGTCGCAACCGCAGCGCCATAGCGGCAAGCCTGTTTCTCATCGCTACAGGGTCGGCTCCGAAACGACATGCCCACGCAGCTCTTTCCAGAGTTGTCGACGAATATTTGGCCAATAGGCGCGACCCATCACGGCGTCTGATCGCCCATTTACCATTAACTTGAGATGGATTGGCTCAAGCTGACCAAATGCCTGAGGAAACTTGAGCGGGAGGGACGATTTCCTCGACTGAGACGAATCGCGAGTCTCATTGCGCGTGTGAAGGACAGGGAGTCTCCAACGTGACGGTGTCGCCAACGAATCTTCCAGTGCCCGGGAGACCATCAAGCGTCGTTGCTCCGGAGCGAGGGGCCGGAGAGGTTGCTCGACTGGACGACCAGGGCAAGACCTGGGGCGGAATTCTTGTCCGGTGGTTTACCCGCGGGTATCTGTCGTCGGTGATCAGCTCCGATTTCATGATCGAGGGGAACGTCACGTGCAACGGTCACGCGCGGCTCGATGGCGTGGTCCTCGGAAATGTGGCGTGCAAGGATCTGGTGGTCGGCGCAAACGGATCGATCATGGGTGACGTCGATGCAGAGACGATTGTCGTCTATGGCAAAGTGACCGGAACGATCTATTGCAGAACCGCGAAGCTCGAGCGCGGCGCCAGAGTGAGCGGCGACATCTATCACGAAGATCTCACGGTGAAGCCAGGCGGTCACTTTGCCGGGCGTTCGATCCGTCATCCGGCTGACGAGGAGAATGTGGTCCAGCAGGAGCCCACGGCCGATCAATAGAGCAGGTTTGAAGTGCTGCGCCCGGTTCAGCGCCGCGACGCCGCGGCGCAAATTCATCTCATCGAAATCTCCAACAGGTGCCACTCTACTGCACACCAATGCTGTGTGTACTTCTCTCGCCCTGCGCAGAAACGGTCGCAAGTGGGGCCGGCAGAGATCTGCTGCAGCACCGTAATCCGCATCTTCACACGCACTTGATCGAGCAGTGGCGGCAACTCATCGCGGCAAACTTTTTCAGCGTGATTTGTTGCGCGACAACTGGAGGTGCCGATGTCGTGCTGATAAGGTTTCCTTACAAACTTGGAAAATATTCTCGCCGCCTCTATATGAGGCTGTGCTGCTGCCGCAACACTCCGATCGCAACTTTGAAATCCCGTCCACGCGCATATGGAGTCTGCACCGGCGGCACGATAACCCAGTAGGCAGGCACCTGTTTAGAAGTGCTGCCTAAGCCATCCGGCCGGGAGTCTTGTAATGTTTTTTGGGCGCGTGCTAGTCGCCATACCAGCTTGGCTGCTGGTTGGCGCACTATCCACTTCCACTTCGACAGCTGGCGAAGTGACGTTGAAGCTGAAGGGTGGCGGGCTCACGGTCGTCGGCGAACTGCAGAACTTCAATGGCGAGTCCTACACCGTCAACTCGAAGGCTCTGGGCGTGACGACATATCCCGCCAAGAGTTTCGACTGCGTCGCTGGTGCCTGTCCCGCCGCCAAGCCGTCACGGACGGCTCAGCCAAAGCCCCCCAAGCCTACCGATAAGAATGTTTCAGCGGGTGCCGCCGGTGCTGCTACTGCTACAATTCCTGTCGCTCCGCGTGCGGCAGCTGGTACGACTGCCGCGCCCGCAACTACAGCTACAATTCCTGCTGCTCCGAGTGCAACAGCAGCTACCACCGCTGCGCCCAAGGTTTCCAAGAAGCAGGCGCCAGTTGCCAATCCAAAGCCAAAGCCGGAGGAAAGCAAGTCACTGTGGTCATTGATCTTCGAATGAGAACGCTGGAACAGCACTCATTTGGACGCATCTACGACGAGCGCCGGGTGGTGGCTGGCGTGATTGAGGGCGTTGTCGCCGCTTCGTTCGGGGGAACAGAACAACTTGCGGCGTTCGGGGAGGTTGTGCACGTCACGGGCAATGAGGTCGCGAGGTGGCGACCATCGTAGACGTTGATCGTGATTGTCAGGAGCAGTCAGCCGGCCACAAGAAAGGCAAGGGTCGACAGCGCCTGTTGATTGAGCCGGGGCCGAGAAATCGGGTCGGGAAAAGGGCACGCACTCGAACCGAATAAACAACGTAACAGCAATCACGTATTGCGTAGAGGAGTGACTACAATGCTCAACCGCATGTCGAACCAGCCGACGACATCGTTTGTACCAGAGAGGCGGGCGACCCCACTCACAGGTCAGACGCGTACCGCCGAGGATATCGTGCATTCGACTTCGGGGCCGGGCGCTGAAGCTGGCACATCCGTGATCGGGACGGACCTGACGATTCTTGGCGAGCGGATCACGATCATTTCCCAGAACAAGCTGCAGATCGACGGCGATATTCGCGGCGATGTCAGCGGCAGGCAAGTGACGATCGGCCCGGCGGGATCGGTGGTTGGCACCGTGTCGGCGGAAAAGATCGAGGTGTTCGGCGGCGTCAACGGTGCCATCCGCGCCATTTCGATCGCGCTGCATCCGTCAAGCAAGGTCAATGGCGAAATCGTCAACCAGACGCTCGTCATCTCCGAAGGCGCGCAGTTCGAGGGCAGCGTCAGACGGGCAAGCGACAAGAACGAGCTGATGCCCAATCTCGACGCCAACACCTATTCGTAAGCGGCAACCAATCAGTCCTGCGCGGGTGACGTTTAGAGCTCTTCAGAACTAGGTGGCAACATGGTGCCGTTTCACATCATGGCCGGACGTGATCCAGCCATCCAGAATCACGACGCTGCATGCACAAATCCTGGATGACCGTGTCATGCACGGCCATGGAGTGATGATTCCCTCGAATTCTTGAACCGCTCTGGAGGTGCGACTGGCTCGCAGCATTGGCGCCGAGGTGTCAGCGCTCGCGCCCGCATGTCGTGTCGTCAACGCCCGGCCGAGAAGGCAAGGCGACGCGTGCCGGCGAGGCGGATGCGACCAAAGGCCGTCAGCCAAGCTCAGAACCGTTTCAGCAGGCGCTCGATATAGTCGAGCTCATTGGTCGGGCGGGTCTGCTCGCCGAAGCGACGGCGCAACTCCTCCAGGATCTCTCGCGCACGCTGGCGATCGATCTCGTCGGGGACCTTTACCGACGTACCAAGGTCGGGTCCTTGCGAGCGCTGCGGACGGCCTAGCGGATCGCGCGGCGCATCGCCGTTCTGGCCGTAGCGCTGCGGCATGTTCTTCAGCATCTCCTTGGCCATCTGCTGGGCGCCCTTGCGCATCTGATCGAGCGCGCGGCCCTGCTCGTCGGTGGCCGTCTCGTAATCCTGGCTGCCGAGCGCCTTCTCGGCGTTCTCCATGGCCTCACGCGCCGCATCCATCTGGTCGGAATGGCCGAGGCCAAGCTCGTCCAAGCCACGCTGCAGACGATCCAGCTCCTCGCGCAATGCCTTTTGCCGATCGCCTAGCCCGCCCCCTTGCTCAGGCGGCCCCTGGCCGCGCTCGCCCTTCTGGCCCTCGCCGTCCTGCCCCTGCTGGCCGCGCTGGCCTTGCTGGCGCTGTCCCTGCTGCCCGCGCTGGCCCTTCTGGCCTGGGCGCTGCTCGCCAGACATGCCGCCCGGGCGCTGCTGCTGACCACGCTCGGCCTTCTGGCCGCGATCGTTTTCCTTGCGCATCTTGCCGAAGGTATCGTCCATCAGCTGCTGCTGCTTGCCGACGAGATTGCCCAGCTCGTCCATCTTCTCCATCATCTCGCGGCTTTTCTGGTTCTGCTCCGCGGACTGCTTGGAGGACTGCAGACGGTCGAGCAAGTCGCGCAATTCAGACAGCATCTGCTGGGCCTGCTCGCGCGAGCCGTTCTTGGCCATATCCTCGATGTTCTTCATCATGCGCTCGAGGTCGCGCGATGACAGGAACTGCTGATCCTTGTTCTGGCCGTCGACGAACTGGTCCTGGCGTTCCTGCGCCTGTTCTGCCAGCTCGCGCATGTAGTCGTTGAGCGCCTCGCGCAGCTCCTTCATCGCATCGGCGATCTCCTGCTCGGAGGCACCCTGCTCGATGAGCTTCGACAGCTTCTCCTGGGCTTCGCGCATCCGGCGCTCGGCATCGGACAGGTCGCCGTCCTCGATGCGCACCGCAACGTGCCACAACTGCTCGATCACCTCGTTGCGCACCTCGCGCGAGCCGGTGCGCTTCAAGCTGTGGTAGGCCATGCGCAAGGAGACGAAGGCGGGGACATCGTCGAGGAAGCCCTCCGGCTCCAGCGTCAGCGCTTCCAATGCCTTGAGAACGTCGGGCCGATAGCGGGGATCCTCGGCGAGCTTGCGGCGCTGCTCGATCACGGCGCGCGCCAGCGGGTTGTGAAAGCGGCGCTGCGGCAGGACGATCTCAACCTCGTCGCTGCGGCCGGTCTGGCCAGCGACATCCTTGGCCTCAAGCCAGAGCTTCACTTTCAAACCGGCCCACGGGTGTGAACCAAGTTCCAGATGCGTCGACGTCTCCGCCTCGGTCGCGCCGGCACGCGGCAGCCGCAAGGCCAACACGGGCGGACGCTCGTGCGGCGGACGTGGGCCGGTCAGCTTCTTCGTCGCCCAGTCGCCAATGCTCTTCTCGGAGTCGGTCGTCTTGTGTGGAGCCTTGGCGACGCGCGCCTCGGCGGAAACGACACCGTAGTCGTCGCTGACCTTATAGGTGAGCTTCAACGCGCCGCGAGCAGAGCGCTCAGGCGGTTTGGTGAGCGTGATCTCGGGAGCCAGATCCGGCGTCACGTCAAAGGTCCAGGCGCCCATCTCCGCACCCATCGCAATGACGCGGACGCGGGCGGAGCGGTTCAACTCAAAGCGCAGCTCGGTCACCGCCACGCCACCTTCGCCGGAACGGGTTGCGGCAGCGGCTCCAGGCTCGAGCGCTGCAGGCTCGACGCGCTCGGGCTTGTCGCTGCCCATCGCCAGCACCTCGAGCACGGGATGCAGATTGCGTGCGCCGCTCGAGCGGACGATGAGCACGCTCTTGGCCGGAACTACGAGAGCACCTTGCGTGGATGGCAACGGTCCCGCCGCAGGATCGCGAGAGCCGTCTGCCAGCATGATCGGCGGCTTGGAGGTATACCCTGGCGGTGTCACCCAGGCATCGAGGCGTGCGGCCGCAAGCATGCGCGCATCGGAGAAGCGGAAGGCCTCCTTCAACTGCGCGGTCAGCTCGCGACCGGCAAGCGCACCTATCAGCACCAGCGCGAGCACAGGAAGCAAGCGCAGCGCGAAGGGATCGAAGCGATAGGTCCGTGGCGCCGGCGTGCCGACCCTGAGCCGTTGCATGGCGCGCGCCAAACGCTCGCGATGCGCGCGCCACAGGTTTTGCGAGACGCCATCAGGCGAGGGCGCGGACATTGTGTCCTCGTACGACGACGCCGGCCGGTGGGAGACGCCCGACACGCGCTCGATGCGGCGCACGGCCTCCTCGCGGGTGGGCATGGGCGTGCGAACAAGATATACCAGTGCCGCGAGCAAGGCAGCGCCAAGCACGCCGAGCAAGGCGTAGTGGGCGACATCGCCCAGCTTCGGCCATATGCCGAGCACCGTCAGAACGGCAAACAGCGCCAAGAGCGTAACGACGATCCACAGTCGCGGCCAAAGGCGCTCGAACAGCAAGGCCCAGCGGCTGCGCTGCACCTTGCGCTCGAATGCGCGCTCCAGGGCGGCGCGTTCGGAATGTTTCTTTTGGTCGTCCTGTTTCATAATCGAGAATCTAGCATGGGAGGCTGGCGGTGCATTGGCGAAACCTCGCCAAGCCTTCACGTTTGGTTGCGTCGAGGAAAGGCCCGCAGAACGGCAGAAGTAAGATCACGATGCGCGGCAACGCCCTGATCTTCCGGGATTTCCCAGCGCAACGAATAGCCGTTCAGCTGGTCTCGAGCCATGGCGGCAGGCGGTCGAGGCCGATTAAATCTTGGTAATCCGGTCGTGGACGCACGACGGCGAAGGATTCGCCCTTCACCATGACCTCCGGGACAAGCGGCCTGGAGTTGTAGGTCGACGACATCACGGCGCCATAGGCACCGGCCGTCATCACAGCCATCAATTCGCCGGAGCTGAACGGCGGCAAGTTGCGGTCGAGCGCCAGATAGTCGCCAGTCTCGCAGACCGGTCCGACGACGTCCTGCTGCACAGGTGGCGTGCTCAGCAGCTCTTCGCGCACCGGCAGGATGTCGTGGTGCGCCTCGTAGAGGGTCGGGCGAATGAGATCGTTCATGGCGGCATCGACGATGGTGAACGTGCGATCTGCGCCTTCCTTCACGAAGACAACGCGCGTGACGAGGATGCCGGCATTGCCGACGATCATGCGGCCGGGCTCGAGGATTATGCGCAGGCCCAGATCGCCGAGTTGTTCCTTCACAACCGCTGCATAAGCGTCCGGATGCGGCGGGGCCTCGTCCTGGTGGCGATAGGGGACGCCAAGTCCGCCGCCCAGATCAAGGTGTTCCAGTGCGTGGCCCTGCGCGCGCAATGCCAAGACCAGATCGCGCATCAGCCGGAAGGCATCGCGGAACGGCTGAAGGTCGGTGATCTGGCTGCCGATGTGCATGTGGATGCCGGTGGCGGCGATGGCGGGCAGCGTGCGGGCCTCGGCGTAGAGCGCCAGCGCATCATCGTAGGGGATGCCGAACTTGTTCTCGGACTTGCCGGTGGAGATCTTGGCGTGGGTCTTGGCATCGACGTCGGGATTGACGCGCAAGGCGACGCGCGCGGTCTTGCCCATGGCGCTGGCGACTTCACTCAGCGCCCGCAGCTCGGGCTCGCTTTCGACATTGAAGCCGAGGATGCCTTCGCTCAGCGCATAGGCCATCTCGTCGCGAGTCTTGCCGACACCGGCGAAGATGATCCGCTCGGCGGGGACGCCAGCGGTGCGGGCACGCCTCAATTCGCCCTCGGAGACGACGTCCATGCCGGCGCCGAGCCGCGCCATGGTGGCGAGGACGGCCTGATTCGAATTGGCCTTGACGGCAAAGCAGATGAGAGCATTCAAGTCGCGGAAGGCGTCGCTCAAGACGCGATAGTGGCGCTCCAGAGTGGCTGTCGAATAGCAATAGAACGGGGTGCCGACAGCGGCCGCCAGCTCGGCCACCGAGACGTTCTCGGCGTGCAGGATGCCATTCCTGTAGGAGAAGTGGTGCATGAGATGAGAGGCCAGGTGCCGCCGCGACGTGTGATCCAAGTTGAGCTATTAGGGGAGCAGCGAGGGGAGTGCAACGGCCATGCTTGGTTTGTCGTTATCAATGTGCTCGATCAGCGTGGGCGGGCGGTGTTGCGTGGTGGGGAATTCGTAGGATCAGTCACGTTCGGCGCCGTCGGCAACAGCCGGGCATCGAGAGAACGCTTCGCCAAGGGTACGACTGATGACTACTCACGACCGTCACTGGGGAGATGTGCTTCAGTCCGTTCCGCTGCACCGGCAAGACCTGTTCGCGGCCGGGCGGGGCTGGCAGATCGAAGCGGTTCAGAACCAGGATGCGCTACTGGCGGCGTCCGACAAGTTTGCCGCCTTTCCCTATGGCCTGCTGCTATGGGACTCGGCTCCTGTGCTCGCCGATGCGCTGGTGGAGCTTGGCGCGCTGGCAGGCAAGCGCGTGCTGGAGCTGGGCGCCGGCGTCGGGCTTGTCGGACTGGCGGCGAGGCATCTGGGCGGGGAGGTCGTGCAGACGGACCACGCGGAGGAGGCGCTCGCGCTCAGTCATCGAAATGCAGTTCTCAATGGCGTGTCGGGGATTACCTTGCGTCTTGCGGACTGGTCGCGATGGGATATGGCGGGCCGCTTCGACATCGTCATCGGGTCGGACATCCTGTACGACGGCTCGGCCCATGCGTCCGTGGCCAGCGTGCTCGACGCGAGTCTTGCCGATGATGGCGTCGCCGTGTTGACCGATCCGGCCAGGACGGCAACGCCAATGTTCATCCGCAACATGCAGCGCGCGGGATGGCGGGTCGCCGAGGAACGCCTCGTCGTCGACGCGATACATCCGACACCGTCTGTGGCGACGGTGGTGGTCACGATCATCACGATTCGAAAGCCGGGTTAGTCGATAGCCAGGCAAATCCGAGCGAAATTCGGCTTGTCCTACAGCTCAGCGCAGCAGCGGGTCCAGGATGAAGTCGCGGTGTGGTTTGGGCGGTGCGGACGATTTGTCGGCGGTGGCCGCGGCGTCCGGCGAGGTGGCGGTTCCCTGCTGCTTGGCCTCGGTCGGGGCTTCCAGCGAGCCTCGCACGCCGCATCCTGCCAACAGCAGTGGCAACACAGCCAGCAGAGCAGCCTTTCGCAGTGCTTGAGACATCGCGTTCTTCAACCCCCGAGCATTTGCCCCGCTCGCCGGCTGTTTGAAACCGGAGACAAAAGGTTCATGCCGAACAGGGCCACGAACCAAGCAGGTTGAGCCCTGTTTGCTTCTAGCCTGCTTGGCGGGCCTTTTCCAACCGCTTGAGCCAGGACTTGGCCATTTTGACGACGTTCTGTGGCGCGGTTCCCCCATGGCTGGTTCGGCTCTTGACCGAGTTTTCCACCGACAGGACCGCAAATACGTCGTTCGTGATGCGTTTCTCGACCGACTGCATCACGGCAAGCGGAAGGTCGGGCAGATCGACGCGCCGCTTTTCGGCTTCCTTGACGATCGTGCCAGTGACGTGGTGCGCCTCGCGGAACGGCATCTTGAGCGTGCGCACGAGCCAATCAGCAAGGTCTGTTGCGGTCGCATATCCGCTCCCCGCCGCCGCCCGCATGCGCTCAGGGACTGGCTGCAGATCGCGAATCATCCCGGTCATGGCGG
This sequence comes from Hyphomicrobiaceae bacterium, assembly GCA_044222395.1. Lineage (GTDB taxonomy): Bacteria > Pseudomonadota > Alphaproteobacteria > Rhizobiales > Hyphomicrobiaceae > JAEUMD01. The sequence continues at coordinate 50,788 of JBGANK010000017.1, forward strand.
CAAGTGCGACCGCGTAGTTGGTGAGGGCGTCGAAGGTCGCCTCCTTGTCCTCCTGCATGTCCTTCGAATAGGTGAGCGGCAGCCCCTTCATCACCATCGCCAGACCGACGAAGGCGGCCGTGATGCGACCGACCTTGGCGCGGCACAGCTCGGCAGCATCAGGGTTGCGTTTCTGCGGCATGATGGACGAGCCTGTCGTCCACTTGTCGGAGAGCTTCACGAAGCCGAACTGCGGCGTCATCCAGATGACGATCTCCTCGGCGAGGCGCGACAAATGCGTCGCCGAAATGGCAGCGGCCGCCAGCGCCTCAAGAGCGAAGTCGCGGTCGGACACGCTATCGAGCGAATTCGATGTCGGCTTATCGAAGCCCAGCGCCTTGGCCGTCATGTGCCGATCGATCGGGAACGACGTGCCAGCCAGCGCCGCCGCGCCCAGCGGGCACTCGTTCATGCGCTTCCTGGCGTCGGCAAAGCGCGAGCGATCGCGGCCGAACATCTCGACGTAGGCGAGCAGATGGTGACCGAACGTGACCGGCTGGGCGGGTTGCAGATGCGTGAAGCCCGGCATGATGGTGTGGGCGTGCTCAAGCGCCTGCTCCGCCAGCGCCGTCTGCAGGTCGCCGAGTGCCGCGTCGAAGGCGTCGACGCTGTCGCGGACATACATGCGGAAGTCGAGCGCGACCTGGTCATTGCGCGAACGGGCGGTATGGAGCCTTCCCGATGCCGGGCCAATGATCTCGGACAGCCGGCTCTCGACGTTCATATGGATGTCTTCCAGAGCCTCCGAGAATTTGAACCGTCCCGAGGCGATTTCGTCAGCGACCTGATCGAGGCCCTTGGCGATTTCGCGGGCATCGGCCTTGGAAATGATGCCGGATTCCGCGAGCATGGCGGCGTGCGCCTTCGAGCCGCGGATGTCCTGCGGCGCCAAGGCCTTGTCGAAACCGATCGAGGCATTTATTCGCACCATCAGCTCGTCGGGTGACATCTCGAAGCGGCCACCCCACATCTTGTTGGCGGATTTGTCGGTCACGGGCTATGGCTCCCAGGGTTGGGCCGCATCAGGCAGACATCGAGAAGGGTACGGAATGCGCGTTTCACTGCCAGTCGTTCTTGTCGCCCTGGCCGCGGGCACGCTGCTCGCCGGGGTATACGTCAGCGGACGCGGGCCTGACAACGCCGGAGCGGCCAAAATTGCGGCCCCGGCGGGCCTAGGAGGCGGCCAGTTCAGCGCGGGCCGGCACAATACCGGCAAGGTCGCCGCCTTCGTTTACAAACCGGCACCCGAGCCGGTGCCCAGCTTCCCGTTCTTCGACGCCAGCCAGCAGACCAAGACCATCGAGACGTTCAAGGGCAAGGTGGTGCTGCTCAACCTGTGGGCGACGTGGTGCGGGCCGTGCCGCGAGGAGATGCCCTCGCTCGATCGTCTGCAGAAGGACTTGGGTTCCGACAAGTTCGAGGTCGTGGCCCTCAACGTCGACAAGAACGGCATCGACAAGGCGCGCGAATTCCTCAACGGCATCGCTGTCAATTCGCTCAACTTCTACGCCGACCCGTCGGCGCGGGCTACCTCGCAAATCAAAGCGCTCGGCATGCCGGCGACGCTGCTCGTCAACACCGACGGGCAGGAGATCGGCCGGTTGATGGGACCGGCGGAATGGGATTCGCCCGACGCAAAACGGCTGATCGAGGCGGCGCTGCGATAGATAGGTGCGTCGCGACGGGCGGGGAATCGGGACGATATCGGATCTTAATTCAGGCGGCCGCACGTGACCTTGAACTCACCGTTCGGTCGCGCCTTTTCCTGCCAGAATCTTGTCGCGGAACTTGGCGATGCGAGAGATTCGGGTCGCGACAGTCTTGGCCGACGCGAGATTGATCACGTAGCTGTTCTGGCGGCCCGGCGTCAGCTTGTGAAAGGCCTCGGCAAGCTCGGGATCGGACTCCATGGCGTCGATCAACTCATCGGGAAGGTCGATTTCGCGCTTTTCTTTCGCGGGCTTGATGCCAGCCTCTGCATAACCCATCGCTTCCTTCAGATAGGCGACGATAGTGGGCTTCAGCTTTGTCACCTGGGCGTTGTCGGTGAAGCGGATCATGTCGGGATGGCGGGCGTTCGGGCCCGGCTTTTCGAGTACGCCTTCGGGGTCCTGCATCAGCGCAGCATTCATGAAGTTGAGGCGAAAATCGCTGCGAACGGCGCCGATGATGGCAATGTTGCGGTCGGCGTGCATGTAGCAGGGATGGCCCCACTTGACCGTCTCGGCGAGACCCATATCGCGACAGATCTTGCGCAATGCCTTCAGGCCTGTCGACCACTTGCGCGTCGAGCATTCGGGCGTGGCAAAGCGCGGGCAGCGTCCGCATCCTTGCGAGAAATAGTCCTCAACATCGGTGATCACGACACTTGCTTCCGCAGAGGCCACAGCTTGATCATTGCTCGAATGATGTCGTCGCAATTTGTCGTCTGCATGACCTGTCGTTCCGCTTCCGCCATCGAGATTGCACCTTGTCGAGGGCGAGCAGGCTTGGTGGGCAAGTGACCTCGGTCGCAATTGTCCGGGCTGCCGCCAAGTCCAGCAACGAAGAATGGGCGGAGCTTCGGCTCCGCCCTTTTCGAAATCCCATTGCTGAAGGTGGCTGGTGCCGGGCACAGCTTGGCGCCAATACCTCAGCGCATCACTTCTTCTTGGCGGACTTCTTGCCGGCCTTCTGGGTCAGGGCGGAGGCCGCAACCGACTTCTCTGCCTTGGATGCGGTCTTGGAGCGCAGGACCTTACTGGCGCTCGTGGCAGCCGCTGCACCCGTCTTCTCGTTCGACCCCTTCTGCGTCAGGGCAGAGGCCGCCGCCGCCTTGGCGTTCTTCGACGCCTTGGGATCCTTCAACACTTTTGCCGCCGCAGAGGCGACCTTGGAGCTCGTCTTCTCGCTTGCCGGTTTCTTGGCAACGGTTGGGCTCTTCTTGAGAACGGCAACTCCAGTCTCCGAACTCAGACGCATGTTGATCGCGCGTGCCACGTATTCCGATCTACTGACGCCAACCCGGCGGGCGAGCACATCAACACTTTCGACCTGGGCACGGTCGAGCATCACATTGTAGCGTTGCTTGCTGGACGAATAGACCACAGGCACTCCAATCAGATATGCGCCGCTCGCCAAGTCCGCATTGATATCGCGGTCTTTACGCAAGGACTCGATGGATCGAGGGGCAGCCATCTCGGCCGCATCCAGCATGTAAAGAGACAGAGCTTGCTGCGCATTCGCATAAACGTCCGCCTCGGTGTCAGACGCTGAAAAGCAGCCCGGAAGATCGGGAAATGTTATCCCGAACGAGCTATCCCGATCCTTGTGAACGATGGCGAAATAGGTCAGCACGACATTACTCCTTGAGCCATCCAGCGTGCTTGGCGATGTTGCGGGCCGTCCCGACTGGCAAGTCCTTCTTGGGATGGGGGACGACGATGATCAGGCCGGTTTCAACTTTGCGGAACTTGTGGTGCGAACCCTTGACGGCAACAAGTTCCCAACCTTCTTGGAGCAGCCTTGCCACTATCCTATTGCTGTTGCGCTCAAGCATGCAGAACGAGCATCCCTGACAGGACTATGATGTGTATAATACTACACACCACGCCTGCTTTCAACGCCACACGTAGTGAAAAGGGCGGAGCTTCGGCTCCGCCCTTTTCGAAATCGAATTACTGAAGGTGGCTGGTGCCGGGACACCGCCGGGCACCCATCACTTCTTCTTGGCGGGCTTCTTGCCGGCCTTCTGGGTCAGGGCGGAGGCCGCAACCGACTTCTCTGCCTTGGATGCGGTCTTGGAGCGCAGGACCTTGCTGGCGCTCGTGGCAGCCGCTGCACCCGTCTTCTCGTTCGACCCCTTCTGCGTCAGGGCAGAGGCCGCCGCCGCCTTGGCGTTCTTCGACGCCTTGGGATCCATCAACACTTTTGCCGCCGCAGAGGCGACCTTGGAGCTCGTCTTCTCGCTTGCCGGTTTCTTGGCCATGGCCCGTATCTCGCTTGGAAAACCACACCCATCGTGCGGCGAATCGAAGCTATTGAGATTCGCGAGACTGCAAACAGAAATCTGCGGACCGCTAGGCGAATGGCAAGCGGGTGTATCCGACCGGAGCCAACGGGTGAGCCAACGGCCACCCTGGCTGCCGTCCCCGGCGATTGACTCCACCCGGACGAGACGCCACAACCTGCGCCGAACACGAAATTTCAGGAGCAGTCAGAGGAGCCCTTGTCGATGTCGCACGCGGACCTGCATAAGACGATCGACGCCGCGTTCGAGACGCGCGACACGATCAACACCGGCACCAAGGGGGCGATCCGCGATGCGGTGGAAACGGCACTTGGACTGCTCGATAGCGGGCAAGTCCGGGTCGCGGAACGGCAGGGCGGGCAGTGGGTCGTCAACCAATGGCTGAAGAAGGCCGTGCTGCTGTCCTTCCGGCTCAATGACAACGAGATCATTCCATTCCAGAAGAGCGGCACTTTCGCCAGCCGCGCGCACGGCTACGACAAGGTGCCGCTCAAGTTCGCCGACTGGACCAGCAACCAATTCAAGGATGCCGGCTTCCGCGTCGTGCCGGGCGCGATCGTGCGGCGCTCGGCCTATATCGCGCCGGGTGTCGTGCTGATGCCGTCGTTCGTCAACCTCGGCGCGCGGGTCGACTCAGGCACCATGGTCGACACCTGGGCGACGGTCGGCTCATGCGCGCAGATCGGCAAGAACTGCCACATCTCCGGAGGTGCCGGCATCGGCGGCGTTCTGGAACCCTTGCAGGCAGGTCCGGTCGTGATCGAGGACAACTGCTTCATCGGTGCGCGTGCGGAGGTTGCAGAGGGTGTGCGGGTCGGCGAGGGCTCGGTGCTCTCGATGGGCGTCTACATCGGCGCCTCCACGACGATCATTGATCGCGCCACGGGCGAGAAGTTCTTCGGGCAGGTGCCGCCCTACTCCGTGGTCGTTTCGGGCACCATGCCGGGCAAACCGCTGCCGGATGGGTCGCCAGGCCCCGGACTTTATTGCGCGGTGATCGTCAAGCGGGTCGACGAGAAGACCCGCTCGAAGACGTCGATCAACGAGCTGTTGCGCGATTGATATTGGCGGAAGTGTTGTTGGGCCAGGATGGCGGGCCGGACGTGACGTTGGTTGCCATTTCGTGAGAGCACGCTGGACGCCAGAGCAAACCTGGAGGACACTCCACCCAGGTTGAACGGGATTGGCGTGGCCCGATGCTCTGCACGGTTGGTCCGTTTGTGCGCAGATTTGCCGTCGCGACCATTGGGTTTGCGGTGCTCGCTGCCTTGCCCTCGGCCCCCGCGCAGGCCTTCTTCTTCTGCTTCTCGTTCGGCGGCGGCTCGAACAATTCTTCGGGCTGGGATTCCGGCGGGCCGCCCCCGCCATGGCACGGGCCATATGGCCCAGGCTTCGGAGCCATACCCTTTGCAGCCTATCCACCCGGCCCGTATCCCTGGAGCGGGTACGCGTATCCCGGCAGTGCCGGCGTCAACCCCTGGCCAAACCAAACGCCAATTCCCGGCGCGCAGCCCTGGCCCGGCTATCCGATCGCGCGCTGAAGTGGCCGACTGGCAAGACGTGGCGCGCCGCAGCCGCGAATACCGTCAAGGTTAACATTTGAGAAGCCATGCTGACCGGTTGCGCTGGACGCGGACGGTTTCTGGCGCGACACTTGCCAGCGCGAAGGAGCGTCGATCGCGGGGGCGATACGATCATGCCTAGAACGGTTCACAGAATTCGCAGCGTCGTGGCGGCCGCCCTTACGGTGATCACGGCGACGGCCGTGCCCGGTCCCGCGGAAGCCTTTGTCGGCACCTCGATCTGCTTCTCGTTCTCCATCGGCAATGGGCCGCGCTACACCTTCCTGGCACCCAACGGGATGTTCGGGCCGTGGATCGGGCCGCTCACAGACAACGGCATCTATGGCGCGGCGGGCGCAGGCTGCGGGTCCGCTAACACCTATGGCTTGGGCGGCTATCAGGGGTTCGGATACCCCGGTTACTCCGGCTATGGGTTCCCAGGATCTGGCTATCCCGGCTGGGGTGGCGCAGGGCTCGGGGGGTATCCCGGCATTGGCTTTCCCGGCTACGGCGGATATGGCACGGGCTTCCCCGGCTACGGCTATCCCGGAACGGGTGGCTATCCGGGCAGCTTCGGATATCCTTATCCTGGTTTGGGCAACGGCTGGGGCAGTCCGTGGGGTAGCCCCGATGGCATGAGCCCGTTGGGGATAGGCGGTCTGCCAATGCAGTCGCCCTGGTCTTCGCCCTGGGGAAGAGGGCTTGGATACTCGCCCTATGCGCTGCTGCCGTACACGTCTGAAGCCGGGCAGGACGGCGGTTCCGAGTAGCAACCGTGCCGGTCAGACGCACGCGTTAGTCGATGCTTGACCTTGACCGGCGAACACCGACCGTTGCGGTGCGCAGTCAAACCATTCCTTGCCGTCACCAGACTATCCTCCTCGTTCACGCGGATGAGCCGCAACCGAGGTGGTCCGGTTTGCATGACAGGCATTGGACGAGTTTCGCCGCTTGGTGATGGCTGGCGCTTGTGGGTGCGGCGGCTGTCGGCTGACACGACCGGCAATGTCGTCCTCATGTTCGCCGTCATGCTGTTGCCCCTCACGGCCATATCGATCGGCGCGCTCGATTATGGACGCATGAATAGCGTGCGGAGCCAATTGCAGAGTGCCATTGATGCCGGCTTGAGCTTTGCGGCGAGCCGGATGGCTGCAGACGAGCGGGAGATCGAGGACAGCTTCCGAGGTGCCTTCAAGGCCAACCTCCGCGATGGGATGCGCGATGCGCTTGTGACGTTTCAAGTCGACAAGAAGGCACTTCGAATGGAGGCATCGGCCAGCATCGAGGTGCCGGTGCATGTTCTGGGTGTGCTCAAGGGCAACCGCATGACCGCCGAAGCCACGGGCACGCTCAGCGTGGCGCCTGCCAAGGCGCCGGTTGCCGAAATGAAGCGCAACAATCCGGAGCGGGCACGGCAGATCGATGACGCCGAAGTGCAGTTGAAACAGGTCAAGGCGCGCATCGAATCGGTGCTGGGGCAATCGCTACCTGAAGAGGCGTTCAAGCTCCCCGATGGTGCGAACGTCAATCCAGCCGAGGTCGATCGTCTGTCGCGCGAGATCCTGCGCCAGCTCGGGCAATAGTCACGATTAGGGCGATGACGCTTTGTCGTGTCCGCTCCTTAGAGCGTGTTCGCTTTTGATAGAATCGCGAGCGCGTCCTATCTCTTTCATTTGAGCATGTTCTTCACGGCTCGACCGCTCACACTTCAGCTAAACATGCTCTTCTTGCCTTGAGCATGTTCTTCACGGCTCGACCGCTCCACACTTCAGCTCAACATGCTCTTCTTGCCTTGAGCATGTTCTTCACGCTGAACCGCTTACACTTCAGCTAAACATGCTCTTCTTGCCTTGAGCATGTTTTTCACGCTGAACCGCTTACACTTCAGCTAAACATGCTCTAGCAACCACTTGGCATCGAACCAGCGGTCGGCAGGTCCATCGTAGGGCAGGCGGGTGATGTCCCAATGGCGGATGAAGCGCGCATAGACGTCCCATACCGGCGGACCTCCACCGACGAACACGCGCCTACCCTTGTAGCGCGCCAGCACGTCCTCGGGCTTCTCGTGCGAGCGGATGACAGCGATGGTGCGGTCCGCATAGGCCCACTTGGGCACGGCACCGATCGTCTTGGGGCCGGCGATCAGCACATGGCCCTTGGTCTTCATGAAGAAGCGCTCGACGTCGGCGCGGAACTCGGGCCGCTTGTCGCCCTCCCATGGCAGCCAGCCGTTGAGGCCCAGCTGACCGCGCAGGCCAATGGCACATATGGAGCGGACATCGGGCATGAATGGAACGCCTCCTTAGGTCACTTGTGCGCCGCTATCGGAGGGCATCGAACGCCCTGGCATAGGCGACCTCCCCCGTTGTCGCCGGAAGCGGCCCAGAGGTCAACGTGCGGACCATGAAGTGCGCTCCCGCATAGGGCGAGCGGAAGCCGACGGCGGCGTTTGCATCAAAACCGAAGCGCGAGTAGTAGCCCGGATCGCCTAGGACGAACACAGCCTCAACCCCAAGCATGATGAGCTGACCGATGCCTGCGTCGATCAGTTTGGCGGCGATTCGCTGGTTACGGCGATCGGCGCGAACGGCAACGGGGGCGAGGCCGACGGCCACGAACGGCGCGCGCATCTGCGAAAATGCGATGTATCCGACAACTCCCGTCGCGTCATGGGCGACGAGCCCCAGCAGCAGGTCTTGGTCGGCGCGAAGCCGTTCGACGAGATCGGCCTCCGCCGTCGTCGGGAACACAGCGGAGAGAAGTTCGCGCACGCCAACCCGATGGTTCTCAGCCTCGAAGCTTATTGCAATGCTTGATGCCATCACGGCTGCCAGGGCTTGGCGGGCTGGTCCATTTCAGCTGCTTCCTTTTTCTCGGCACGGCCGATCTCGCGCGCAAGCGAAAAGAGCGCTTCGGGGATGCCTTCGCCGGAAACAGCCGACAGCAGCAGCGGCTTCTTGCGCGCGGCCTTGTTGAGCGCTTCGGCCTTCACTGCACGGGTATCCTCGTCGAGCGCGTCGATCTTGGACAGCGCGACGATTTCTTTCTTGGTGTCGAGGCCGTGGCCATAAGCCTTCAATTCGCGGCGGACCGTGCGGTAGGCGGCGGCGATGTCTTCTTCCGTCGCATCGACGAGGTGCAGCAGGACACGGCAGCGCTCGACGTGACCGAGGAAGCGCGTGCCCAGGCCAGCGCCTTCGTGCGCGCCTTCGATGAGCCCCGGAATGTCCGCCAGAACGAAATCGATGTCGCCGGCGCGGACGACGCCGAGGTTGGGATGCAAAGTGGTGAAGGGATAGTCGGCGATCTTGGGCTTGGCAGCGGAGACGGCGGCGAGGAACGTCGACTTGCCGGCATTGGGCAGACCGACGAGACCGGCATCGGCGATCAGCTTCAGGCGCAGCCATATCGTCAGCTCTTCACCGGCCAGGCCGGGGTTGGCGTGGCGCGGCGCCTGGTTGGTCGACGACTTGAAGTGCGCGTTGCCGAAGCCGCCGTTGCCGCCCCTGGCGATGACGACACGATCGCCAACCTGTTGCAGGTCGGCGAGCAGGGTTTCGTTGTCCTCGGCGAAGATCTCGGTGCCGGGCGGCACCTTGATGACGACATCGGCACCGTTGGGGCCGGCGCGGTTGCGGCCCATGCCGGGTGTGCCGTTCTTGGCCTTGAAGTGCTGCTGGTAGCGGTAGTCGATCAACGTGTTGAGGTTTGCCACGCACTCGACGACGACGTCGCCGCCCTTGCCGCCGTCGCCGCCGTCGGGTCCGCCGAACTCTATGAATTTCTCGCGCCGGAAGCCGACGCAACCGGCGCCACCGTCGCCGGCCTTGATGTAAATTTTCGCCTGGTCGAGGAATTTCATGTGCGACGCGCCTCGATTGCCTGATGCGGGAAATGGCCCGTCATTTTCTCGATCTCACCCGACTCGTGGGAGGCGCAGACGTCCGCTCGGACGATGCAGCTCGTAGTGGGTGGCGTCAGCCTCGCGCCTGCGCGCCTCGCACCAGCAGCTGCAGGTGCCCTTCATGGAAAAGCCGAGCTTCTCGATGACACGTGCCGAGGCCGGATTGTCAGCGAAGTGGCAGCATGTCAATCGCGCATAGTCGGCATGCTTGAAGCAGAATTCGACAAGCGCTGCTGCGGCTTCGGTCGCATAGCCCTTGCCCCAGTACGGCTTGCCGATCCAGTAGCCGATCTCGGCAGAGGTGCCGTCTTCGGAGGGCAGATAGCCGGTGATGCCGAGCAGGCGCCCGTCGCCGCCATCGGTGATCGCGCGCACGACCTCGCCCGGCTCGAGCCCGTCGAGCCAATGGCGGGCATCATCGAGCGTATAGGGATAGGGAATGCGCGCCGTCATCGAGGCGACTTCCCAATCGCCGGCGAGCCGCGCAACTTCAGCAAGATCGGCCTCGTCGAGCGGCCGAAGCAGCAGACGCTGCGTGCGGATCTTGTCGCGGACCGGGGACGTCCCGCGGCGGAGCAATCGCGACAGGCGTGCCATGCCATGCTCTCCACAGATGACAAAGGGGAGACGTCGTCGCCTCCCCTCAGAGCAACCCTCCTGCGCGGGCCTTAGAACGCGTTCGCGATTCCATGAAGAGTGAACACGTTCCAGGTTTCTGACTTACAGCATGTGTTTCACGCTGAACCGCACACACTTCAGCTAAACATGCTGCAGGCCAGTGGCTGCCCTACTCGGCAGCCTCTGGCGTCGAAGGCTTGACCGAGACGAAGACGCGGCCGTTGCGGCGCGTGCGGAACTCGACCGCGCCTTCCGCCTTGGCGAACAGCGTGTGGTCGGTGCCCATGCCGACGTTGTCGCCGGCGTGAACCTTGGTGCCGCGCTGGCGAACGAGAATGTTGCCAGCGATGACGTGCTCGCCGCCGTAGCGCTTAACGCCAAGCATCTTGGGATTGCTGTCGCGACCGTTCTTGGATGAGCCGCCGGCCTTCTTGTGCGCCATCGCTGTTTCTCCTCGGTCGTCCCGCTCAGCCTTCGATCGGCTCAGCCTTCGATCGAATCGATCCGGACGAGA
>JBGANK010000018.1:0-58934 GCA_044222395.1 Hyphomicrobiaceae bacterium
TGGCGTTTCGCATCGGTGTGCGGTCTCTTCGGACGACATTGTCTAGATCCTTCGAAGTTCGTCTGGTCGGTCACGCATGGTGAATCGCATTCTCTCACCACGCGGCGCCAAGTAACAGCTCACTCTAACTCGGAACTTATAGATCAGCTCTATGAATCGCAGAGCAAGTTGCACTGACAGTAATCAAGCGTGGCCAGACCCGGCAAGCTTTCCTTCGTCGCAGGTGCAGCCGATCCCGCGCCCACCCGAATGCCCTGCAAGCATCGCGAATCCTGCAACTCGCCACTCCAAATATTCACACCGTCTATCTGGTGTTTGACATCGTTGATGTCCGCGGACGGCTACTCCTTGATCGGCGCACATTTCTCCATGCAGCGCACCGCCTTCGTGTCCGGCCGATCGTCGACGATGAAGCCATTCCTGTTGGGCATCTCGATCGCCGTCAGAGACTTCGCATCCAGTTCAGCATTGTCCGCAACCAAGCCATTGAGATTGAGAATGTAGGCTGACAGTGCATACACCTCGTCATTGCTGAGGCTTTGCGGAGCTGACATCGGCATGGCACGGCGGATGTAGTCGAACAGGATCGGCGCGTAGGGGTACATGCTCCCCGGCGTCAGCAGTCGCTTGTCTGTGGTAAAGGAGCCGATGCCGCCGACCATGGGGCCGTACATCGAGCCACCCTTGCCAGCCTCACCGTGGCAGGCGACACACTTCTCCGCATAAATCTTGGCGCCGTCGGCAACGTTGCCCTTCCCGGCTGGCAAACCCTTACCGTCGGACGTGGAGATATCGATGTCCCATGGCGCGATCTCCTCCTGCGAGATCGCACCACCCACTTTGAAGTCGGCCTGCGAGATGGCCATCGCCGGCCCCGCGGCGAACGTTACCGCGAGCGCAAGGCACAGAGCGGCTTTCTGGGCTTTCCGATTACGCGATCGCATTGGCCACCTCCCCCGACGCAGCGATCGACCACGGGAAGATCGCATTGTGATGCTGCACGAAGCCGGTCAGCGCCCTCACCTTGTCGATGTCGGCGACCGTCGGTTGTACATAACCCGTGCTGTCGACCGCACGGCTGGCGATCTTGGCCGGCCCGCCGTCCCAGTTCCACAAGTAGCGGAACCGCGTCAGGCAGCGATCGAGCACCGGCTCTTCCAGACGCGCCTCCTGCCAAGTCTTGCCCCCGTCAGTAGTGATGTCGACATGCTTGATCGTGCCATTGCCCGACCATGCGAAGCCCTCGATCTCGTAGGGTCCAGGGCCGTGCTTCAAGATCATGCCGCCCGATGGCTTGGTGATGACCGATTTGCACTCCATGACCATGCTGAACTGGCGCCACTTGCCGCCCGGCATAGGGTCCGTGTAACGCGCCGTCTCGCTCCTCAGATGCCAGGGCTTGTCGGACACCTTGATGCGCCGCAGCCACTTGACCGAAACGTTGCCCTCCCAGCCGGGAATGAATGCGCGCAGCGGATAGCCATTCTCCGGGCGAAGCATCTCACCATTCATGCCGTAAACGATGAGCGTGTCGGTCATCGCCTTGTCGAGCGGTATCGAGCGTGCGTGCGCAGCCCCGTCCGCTCCCTCCAGCAGCAGCCACTTCGCGCCGTCGGCCAACCCCGCGCGATCAATGAGCCACGACAACGGCACACCGGTCCACTGCGCGCAACTCAGCAACCCATGTGTCTGCTGCACCGTTTTCGATTTCGCCGCCTTCCAGTCGGTGAGGCCGTTTCCCGAACATTCCATGAAGTGGAATTTCGACACCGCCGGCAACCGCAGGATGTCATCCATCGTGAACTTCATCGGCTGCTTGACCATGCCATGCACGACCAGCATGTGCTTGGCGGGATCGATATCGGGCACGCCTGCATGGTGACGCTCGTAGACGAGCCCGTTGGGCGTGATGATGCCAACCTGATGCTGGAGCGGCGTCATGCTCCAGTCTGACCACTTCTGCTTGTTGACCAGGACGTCCGTGCGATTGCGCGTGACGTGCGCTTCGTACTTCGACGGCAGACCGTAGGCCTTGAGCTCCATCTCGCGGCCCATTTCGGTATTGGAACCCGGCACGGCGAGTTTCTCCGCGTGCGCCGCCAGGCTCGATCCGGCGGCCGCACCGGCGAAAACCAATCCCCCCTTAAGGAAGTTGCGCCGTTCCTGCGAGCCGGGAGCATCGTCTGCGCCAATCACTGCGCCCGCGCGTTGGCGCCCTGATGCCTTGGGGTGGTCCATGTGTTGTATTCCTCCCAAATGAGTCTCGGCGCGCGGATGCGCGATGCGGATGACACCCTCAATTAGTCTTGCCCCAGCGCACTATCCCGCACACATCCAATCTGACCGGTTGTTTGCCGCGGCATTCTACAATTACCTTCCCTATACGCCTGCCCAGCACTAAGCGGACAGCCTCGCATCGCCAACGCTTGTCAGCTGTGCGCGTTGAATTGCCCACGGCAACGAGCTGACGCTTTCGCATCGGCTTTCCCTGATGCACCGCGAAGGCATCACGGAGAACTCACGATCATCCATCCCGATCACGCTGGCCTGTGATCCGGATGCACATATTCTTGAGAGACAACGCACCAGCGTGCCGAGCGTATCGCCGGGCCGCATTGACTCAAGCAGTTTCCCGCTATCGCTCGATAGAGTTCGATTATTATTGCGAACATCATCAGACTCGCTTGCAGTCATGTACCGCGAGCAAACTCGTCAGCTGATGATTCTCCGCATCGACCACCGCCGCCCGATGCGCACACCAATCGTGAGCAGGATCACCAGCACAGGCGCTGCGAGCAGGTTGAGGATCGCAAGCCATCTGCCGAGCCCCTCGACATCCTCACGCATCATCTGGCGCAGGGATCTCAGCTCACGCCGGTAAGGCAGCAGGGCACGCCGCAATTCGTTCACATTGCCTTGGATCTTGTCGGGCAGCTCGGTAAGTTTGCGCGCGCCAGACAGTTCCAGCGCCTTGCGCACGTTGTCCTCCACGCCCGCTATGCGCGTCGTCAGCTCCGTTTCCTTTGCGCGATACCTCTCACTCGACGCCCGCAGCAATTCCGAGACACGCACGAACGGGCGATTGAGTTTGCCGCGCGACCTTATTCGAGCCAAGCTCGTTCGCCTGCTCGCCGCCTCCAGCAGGTTGGACACTGCTGCGATGTTGTCATTCAAAGGACGCGAGTACTTTCTGCCGTCGCTTCCGGTCGTCGCAGTGTAGGTCAGCGGATCGAAAATCCAATCGACGTCGGCAATGACATAGACGCGCGCGTCCGCACGCTTGGTGTCCTCGCTTTCCGCCCTCACCGCGCCTGGTTGTGCAAATGCACTTTCCACGCGACCTTCGATGGCCGCCGCGATGAGCCGCCAGCCACCACCCGGCTTCAAATCGTTTGCATTTTTCTGCGGGCTGCCGCCTCTCACGGTGCTGCGCGGCAGGCTCCCCGCCCCGTCAGTCGTCGCGACCAACGGCACGACGCCGTCTTGCACCACGATGGTCAAGGCACCGGGCTCGGCGAAGCCCAGCTCATTGAGCCCCGCCACCGCCGGATGTGTCGGTGACAGCTGTGGCCGACGCACCCGCAACCACAACGGATACTGGATTTTTTCGTTGCCAACACCCACGGTCGACGCCAGAGCGCTGTCGCCAACCACGTCCTGCGCCTCGAAGCGAACGCCATACCGAAGCAGCAGATCGGAGATGTCATTGATCTCTTCGCCGGGCTCCGGCACCACTGAGTTGGAAGCGCTGTTGAAGCGCACCAGCGGGTCCAGCATGACGACGAGGCCGCGGCCCGCCATCACGTGCCGGTCGATCGATCGTAGCATGTCCGGCTTGAGGATCGTCGCATCGATGACAAGAAGGGCATCAAGCCCTTCGGGCAGCGCATCAGCAAAGTGCGGGATGATTGCGACATCGTACTGCCGCTTGATCTCCTCCAGGATGGCCAGCCCCTCGCGCGGCTGGGTGGCGTCGCGCGGCGTCAGCAGCGGCGAGAGGATGCCGAGTCGAGGCGTCGTCTCGCGTCCCAACGCGGCCAGCGTCGACGCCGCGTCATATTCCAGCACCGGCGCACGCTCGGGCGAGAAGTAGCCGATCGACGCACGCCGTTCGCCACGGGCAAACGCCGCGCCAAGCATGAATTGCCCACCCGAAGACAATGCGACACCCTCGATGCCGCCTGCCCGCGCCTCGTCCTCGGCCTCCGTGTCTGGCGCCGTCTCATGCCGGTTGAGCGTGATGCTGCCATGCGACAGCTCGGCAATCTGCCGCAAGGTTCGCTCCACGCGCACGGCATGCTGGCGAATAACCGGAGGAACATCCAAGTTCGAGGCCGACCAGTAGAAGTTTATCCTTGTGCCCGGCTGTGCCTTCTCGGCGATCGCACGCGTCTGCGGATGCAAGGTGAACTCGCGCTCCTCGGTCAGATCGAGGTCGACGTCGCTGGTGACGCTCCCCGCGAACAGCAGTACAGCCGCCAACAGCCACGCGAACGCCCGCGCAAACCGCGTGAAGGCCAGGTCATCCATTGCCGGCATGTTCTTGCGCCGGCGTTCGAGCACGGCAGCAGCCGCCACCAGAAGGATGGTGGTTGCGAGAAACACATAGACGACCCCGCCAATCGATATGCGACCACTTGCCATGCTGTTGAGCCAATAGCCCGGCGTCAGCTTCGGCAAGTGCGTAAGAATTGGTTCCGCCAGCGTTCCGCGCAGCAGCGTCACGGCGGTATCGCTCGCCGTCAATTGCAGCCCAATCAGGAGCAGGGCACCCAGCACATATCCACCGACAGGATTGCGCATTGCCGCCGAGGCTAGCAGCGCAAATGCATAGCTGACAGCGAGGAACCCGGCAGCACCGATGTAGCCGGCAAACGCGGTGCCGCCATCGAGGTCGCCCAGATAGGCCATCGTAACGGGAAACGGAAACGTCAGCGCCAGCGTCGCAAGCAGCACGGCAAGGCCCGCGATCCAGCATCCCACCACCAATGCCGACGCCGTCATCGGCAGCGAAGCGATGAGTTCCATGCGCCGATCGCCGGGCGACTCCGCGAAGGCTTGCATGGCGAGCGCCGGCACGAACACCGCAGCGATCCACGGTAGGAACATCCATTGCATGTCGAGCGACGTCACGTCCGTGTGGTAGACGCGGCCGACTAGGAATATCGCCACCGCGAGAGCCAGCAGGAACGCTGCCTGGAACAACGGAATGATCAACCCCGACGCGAACTGCCGCAAGGCAGCATGCGCACTGGCCACCGTCGCAGCAGCAAAACTCGGCGACTCGAATGCCGGCAAATCTTTATCGACATTGACGTTGGTCTCGGTCATGTCGCGTGCCCGACATCGGCACTCACACCGGAGATTTCGGTGAGACGCGCGAAAGTCTGGCCAAGGCGACCCTTTTCATCGACCAGCTCTGACGTCTTGGCATCGGCGACGACGCGACCACCTGCAATGATGATCACCCGGTCACAAAGCGTTTCGGCCTCTTCCAGGATGTGCGTGCTGATCAGCATCGCCTTGTCCTTGGCCAAAGACCGCAATAGGTCGCGCAGAACCACCTTCTGGTTGGGATCGAGTCCATCAGTCGGCTCGTCGAGGATCAGCACCGGCGGGTCGTGGATCAACGCCTGTGCCAGCCAGGCGCGCTGACGCCACCCCTTCGAGAGTGTCTGTAGTGAGCGGTAGGCGGCTTCGCTCATGTCCAGCAACTCGACCACCCTCGCCACCGCTTGCGAGCGTCCACGCCCCGACATGCCGCGCGCCTCGGCGGCGAAATCCAAAAACTCGACGACCGTCAGTTCGCCGAAACCCTGCGCGGCCTCTGGCAGGTAGCCAAGGTGCGCTCGTGCATCGAGCGGCTCCCTGACGACATCGATACCGGCGATGCGCGCCTCTCCACGATCAGGCGCCAGTGCGCCCGCCAGCATGCGCAGCGTCGTCGACTTGCCGGCCCCGTTGGCACCCAGTATGCCGACGCGCTCACCGCGATCGACTTTGAGCGAAATACCGCGCACGGCCCTGACCTGGCCGAATGACTTCTCGATTGCGTCAGCCTCGATCAACATCGTCTGTGTGCACGCATGACCGCATGATGGCGGTGTTGATCAGGAACACCGGCTCGGTTTCAAAGGCGTGCAGGCTGGCCTTAGCTACTTAGGCCGAGACGCCAACAATGCCAGAATTGCCTTTAGCACATCACAGCTACGACCGCCCGGAAAGAAATCCCGCAGCGATGAACAAGAAAATGCTGGCCATGGTTAGCGCATACCCGGCCATGGTCAAATATTGCGCTGCGGCCCTTCGCGGCTCCTTACGGTCCGGGCGCGCCACCAGAGCGCCAGCCGACACCAGCAAAGCCCCCGTGATGGCGAGCGCCGCCACGATCGGCCGTTGCGCAAGCGCTGCGAGCATCTCGATCATCACGAGCTATCGTCCGTCAATGGCCGCCTGGGCTGGCGAAGCTCTGCTTGCGGCCAGATCCCGATGCCGACGAACGGAAACTCTTCATCGCCTCCTCGTGCAAGAGCTCCATGGCGTCGCGCTTATAGGCGAAGGCTTCGCTCGAGCTCAGCATCGAGTAGTGGCGCGGGCGCGGCAGGTCGATCTCGAGCACCTTTCGCACCGATGCCGGCCGGTTCGACAGGATCACCAGCCGGTCGGCAAGGAAGATGGCCTCGTCGATCTCCGACGTCACGAACAGGTTGGTGCGCCGATTCTCCTCGAACAGCCTGAGGAAGAACTCCTGCATCAACCCCCGCGACATGGCGTCGAGACCTCGGAACGGCTCGTCCATGATCATCACGCGCGGGTCGTTGATGAGAGCGCGGGCCAGTTCGGCGCGCCGCTGCATGCCGCCAGAAAGCTGCAGCGGATACTTGTGCATGAACTCGCCCAGGCCGACCTTGACGAGCAGGCGCTTGGCTTCATCCTCCAGCGCCTTGCCTCTGAGATCACCCCTGAGCTTTGGCCCGAACACGACATTCTGATAAGTCGTCTGCCACGGGATCAGCGCGGTTTCCTGGAACACGACCATGCGGTCCTTCGCCGGTCCCACCACCGTCTTGCCGTCTAGCAGGATCTGCCCGCTGTCGGGCTTCTCGAAACCGGCGATCAGGTTGACCAGCGTCGACTTCCCGCAACCCGACGGGCCTACTACGACGGTCATCTTGCCCGGCGGTATGTCGAGCGAGAGATCCGCGATCACCTGCTGCCGATCCCACTCCTCGCCATACGCCTTGGCGACGTGATTGACCTTAAGATGGCTCTTGCCCACGGCGTGCGGGTCGACCGCAGCACTGCTGCCATTGCCGGCGTTCGCAACCTGGCCATTCTGTAGTGGGCTTGCTGTCGCTGTCATGGTCTCCACGGCCTGTGTACCGGATGTGCGCCTGCGATTGTGATTGCGTTCAACACAAACCTAGAACAGCCGTCGCCACGGCATCAAGGTGTCACCGAGCCAGCGAATGGCACTCGACGACAGATAGCCCGCGATGCCGATCGAGATCATTCCGACCACCACCTGCTCCAGCGATCCACCCATGTACGAATTCCAGATGAAAAAGCCGAGTCCGCCGCCGCCCTGCGTACCGCCGCCCGAGATCATCTCGGCCGCCAGCACCACCTCCCAGGTGATGCCCATTCCGACCGCAGCGCCGGTGAAGATCGAGGGCAGCGTGCCCGGCAGGATGATCTTGGAGAACAGGTCCCACTGCGATGCGCCCATCGATTGGGCAGCACGCAGGTAGCGCACGTCGATCGTGCGCGCGCCACCAAGCACATTGATGACGATTGTGAAGAATGCGCCGAGGAACGTCACGAACGCGATCGACATCTCGTTGGTCGGCCAGAAGATCAGCGACGCCGGCACCCACGCCAGTGGTGGAATCGGTCGCAGGATCTCGAACGGCGGGAAGAACAGGTCGCGGAAATACTTGTTGACCGCCAGCGCCAACCCGAACGGGATGCCGAGAATCATTGCCGCGCCAAAGCCGGTCAGCACGCGCTTGAAGCTCTGGATCCAGCTGTCCCAGTAGCCGACCTTCGGCAAGATATCGAGCCACTTGGAGAATACCGCGGTTGGCGCCGGGATGAGGCCGATGAACGGCAGGGTCCACTCCTTGCCGAACCATTCATCGAAGCGCGAGCCGATCTCCCACAACACCAGGAAGACGGTGATCGCCAGCATGCCCCGCCACATCGACGGGTTCTCCAGCATCTTCTCAAGCCGCGAACGCCGCCGCACCACCGGCTGGACGGTTTCGGTATGTGCTACGTTCGCCATGTCGCTCCGTTCCACTGTCGCCGATCGTGGTGCAATCTCTTCCTCGTGACGCACTCAGGCCAATTCCCGCTCGCCCGCCTGGAAGGCCTTGACCGCTTCCTCGTGCACCGCCTCGTTCACCTCGCCCATGAGCCGCCGGAACGTCTCCGACGACAGGCTCTCGTAGTTGCGCGGCCGCCGGATCGTCACATCGACCGTCTTCTTCAGGCTGCACGGACGGGTTGTCACGATGTGCACCTTGTCGCCCAGGAAGATCGCTTCCTCCAGGTCGTGCGTGATGAAGAAGATGGTGACCTTGGTGCGGTCGTAGGTCTCCAGCAGAGATTCATGCATTATCGACTTCGTCAGCGCATCCATCGCCCGATACGGCTCGTCGAGCAGCAGCACCTTGGGCTCGTTGATGAGCGCACGCACGATTTCCGCGCGCCGCGCCATGCCCGATGAAACCTCGCCGGGGTACTTGTCACCGAAATCACCGAGCCCGGCCTCCGCAAGCATGTGCTGGGCCTTCTCGCGCGCCGCCGCCTTGCTGAGCCGCTTCTGCACGATCGGCCCGTAGGCGACATTCTCCACCAACGTCTTCCACGGAAACAGCGCGCCGTTCTGGAACACGACCATGCGGTCGGCGCCCTGCGTTGCCTTCGGCTTGCCGGCCGCGATCTCCATCGAACAGTCGTTGACCGCGCAGACGTTGACACCCTCGGGGTCATAGATCTTGCTGACATTGCGGATCGACAGGGCACCACCCATCGGCGCTCCGTTGCCGACAGATGGCCCGGCGGGGGCGGAGCTCGTGAGGTTTGAGTTCATCGTCATCTGGTTCATGCGGACCATTGTTCCCTGGATCAGCGGGCTCTGCGAACTCTAGCGACCTTGCAGCGCCAGCGCCTTGACGTGCCACTGCATCAGCCAGTTGCCGACCATGCGGACCAGCACCGATGTGAACCAGCCCACGAAGCCGAGCGTGATCATGCCGATCACCATCGGCACCGTGACGTTGTTCATGTAGGAATCGACGATCAAATAGCCGAGGCCATGGTCACCCGACACCATCTCCGCGGCAACGAGCGAGAACCAGGCGACGCCGATCGAGATTTGCAACCCCGTGAAGATGAACGGCAAAGCACCCGGCACCACCACGTTCTTGAAAACGTCCCAGTTGCTCGAGCCCAGACAACCGGCGGCGCGGAAATACGCTTCGTCGATCGACTGCACCCCGAGCATCGTGTTCAGCGTGGTGACGAACAAAGAAGCTAGCGTGGCGAGGAAGATCACCGGACCTTCGAAGCCCGGGAACATCAGGATGGCGAGCGGCACCCAAGCCAGGATCGGGATCGGCCGCAGCGTCTCCAGGATCGGAAATGTGTAGTCGCGCACCTTCCTCGACCATCCCATGAACAGCCCGAGCGGCACGCCAATCATGGTCGCCAGCGTGAACGCGATGAGAATGCGCCGGCAGCTGACCATGATGTGGTGATAGTAGTTCTCGGTGAAGATCGAGATCCCCTGGAAGGGCGTCGGCGAGAACCAGTCCTTCGCCACCGCAACCGGTCCCGGGATCTTGTCGAAGCGGTCGAGCTTCAGACCCTCGCACGCGAGCCAATACAAAAACAGCCACAGCAGGATACCAGCCACCGTGAGATAGGGCTGCGGCGTCGTCACGGCCTTCCTGATGCGGTACGAGATGCGCCCAAGTCCGGTCGGCTCCTTGGCACGTAGGGGAGCATTGGCAACGCTATCTTCGCTGGTGCTGACTGTCATATCCTGGTCCGATGCTCGCTTTGAAACGCTTTCTTCAAGTGGGCCTCAAGTGGACAACTGATATGCCAGATTGCCGATGACCGACTTTGGAACGCTCGTCAGATCACTCCAACCCTCGTGCCCCTGCGCTTGCCCATCTCGCCACGCAAATTCACAGGACCAGGCTACTTTGATCATGCAGTCAGCGGCGAAGGTAGACGGTCCGCTGCGGCAGCGTTAACGCGGGCATTGTTGGTATGGCGGCGCCCCTTTCGAGCGCGCCGCCATGCCTCCCGCGCACAATCACTCCTTGTATTCAGACATCGGCTTGGCGTTGATGACGCCCAGCGGGCTCTTCAGACCGCGCTTCTCGAGCACTTTGCGCGCAATGCTGTCGTCGACGGCACCGTCACGAATCTTCTCAGCAGCGGCGGGCTTCTTCGGCAGGCTATAGAGGAACGCGGTCGCATCGGTCAGCAGCTTCTGCACACGATCCGTGACGACGTAGTCTAGCTGCAGCTTGACTGAACCGGGCGCGCCATCGGTTCCGTAAAGTGCACCCCACAGCACCTTGCGATCGATCTGCTCGGTCTGGCTTTCAGCCATCTTTGCGACTTCGGCAGCGTTCTTCAGATCGGCAAGGAACAGCTGTGAATCGAGCTCTCCCTCCATCCAAGCCTGAACGATGTCCGGGCGCTGCTCGATGAGATCGTTGAGCATGACGATGAAGGCGCCGTCGAGCGCATCGAAGTCCTCGCCGGACGCCGCCCGCCGCGCCAGACCGGCCTTCTCGATCTTGGTCGCTGTCGGTTCCCAGATCGCCGCAGCGTCGAGCTTGCCGGCGCGGAAGTTGGTGGTGATGACCTCGATGTTCTGGTTGAGATAGCTTTGCGGCTTGATCCCTGCCTTGCCGAACGCTAGCTGCACGAACCGGTCCGTGCAGGCGCCGTGCGGCGCCGACGTCACCTTGCCGTCCATCCACTTCACGGCTTCCATGCCATTGGCGAACTGCGGCGCGTCGTTGCGGACCAGGAAGATGTTGCACTGCTGCTTGGAGGTGCCAGCGACACCGACGATGCGGATATCCGTACCGCCGCGGTCGGGCAGATTGCGAAACGTCGAAGCGATCGAAGGCATGTCGCCCATGTAGCCGATGTGCTGCTTTTCACCGGTCATCGCGTTGACGATCACCGAGCCTTGCAGGCCAACCTGGAACTCGACGGTAGATCCCTCGGGTAGATACTTCTTCCAGAACTGCTTGCCATTGTTGACCACGCCGGACCAGGACTCGGTGTAGTAGGGCTGATAGCCTACGACTAGGCTCACTTTTTCGCCGGCCTTGCCGAATTCGACTTTCGCGTGTGCCGTCAGCGGAGCGGCCACCATGCCCGCTATGGCCGCGCCTAGTCCCAAAGCTGAGTACAATCGCATGCGCTTCCTCCCGAAGCTTTGACGTTGAACCGGGGGGCCGTATTGGCCCTCTTGTGCCTGCAAATGCTTGCGGTCGTTGTTGTTGAGTTGTTGCGATGCCGCAGCGTTCCAAGCGCGAAGAACGGTCTTCTGAATTTTGCCGGCACCTCCTAATCCTTTCCAGGAACTGCATTCTCTCCCTGGCGGATGCGACGGCCCATGCGCCGGGGGAAGAACCCAGATCGGAGCCAAGCCACTTGCCAAGTTGTCGCAGGTCACATGGCACGATGCAAAGGTCGCCATGTAAAATCGTTCGTATTGATGCAGTGATACCTGCTACCTATCAGAGCCGGCTCTTGCTCGGGTTGACCCGCACTTGGCGCCATCACATTCGCCATCGACGATATGGAGCACGCCGGGCAATGCTTGCAGTCCGACAGGTCTGTCATCCGAGCAGCTTTCAGAATTCGACGCCGATGCTCCTCCGCTTGCTGCCAAGTTGGCGCGAGACATCAGACCTCGATCGCCAGCGACCCGCGTCTGGTGCCCTCGTGATTTGCAGGTTCGATCACGAGATAGGGAGTTTTGATTGTTTTCATCAATCTTCGTTGTGGCACAGTCCCGCCAGGATTCGCGTGGCTTTACCCCCGTTTCCGGCGTTCGTGCGGGAGCCGATTGAGACTTGGCATTCGCCCTTTCTTTTCCGCCGCCATCGGAACTTACAGCCGCCACGCGCCACGCGTCTGAGATGAAGATCCGCTCTCGCACGAGCCGGATCGTGGAGGAGGTGCCCGAATGCCTGCACGCAATCACAGCCAGTGGCTCGCCAAGCCCACGCTCGAGGCCGGCGAGTGGATCGACAGCCGCATCTACTCGGACCAGGACATCTTCAACGACGAGATGGAGCGCATCTTCAAGCGCGTCTGGATTCCCGTCTGTCACGAATCCGAGCTGCCCGAGCCTTACAATTTCCGCACCACCTCGATCGCCGGCGAGCCGATTATCGTCGCCCGCGGCCCCGACAAAGAAATCCGCGCATTCCTTAACGTCTGCCCGCATCGCGGCATGCTGCTCGAGCGGCGTCCGGCCGGAAGTTTCCTTGAGGGCCAGCCCAGCGGCAACCCCAAGCGCATCACCTGCATGTTCCACGCCTGGCAATTCGACATGAAAGGCAACTGCGTCTACGTCGCCCGCGAGAAGGAAGGCTACCAGGATCGCCTGTGCAAGGAGGAGGTCGGCCTTCGCCGGCTGCGCTGCGAGGTGAAGTTCGGTGGCTTCGTCTGGGTAACGCTCGACGACAATCCCAAGATCGGACTGGAGGAGTGGGCCGGCGAGCCGTTCGAGTGCCTGCGCAAGAGTATCGATGCCGAGCCGCTCGAGGTCTTCCATTATCACAAGGCGATCATCGACACGAACTACAAGCTCTGGCACGACACCAACAGCGAGTTCTATCACGACTTCATGCACTACCATAACCGCGTGACCGGCTTCAACGACGCCTACTTCGCGCGCAAGAACTTCGCCTTCAAGAACGGCCATGTTGTCGTCGGCACCTTCGAGGTCAACTACGAGAACTATGAGGGCTTCGAGAGCCGCGGCGCGCTGTCGTTCCCGCATCTGCCACCCAATCAGTGGTACATGGTCGACTTGTTCCCCGGCATGAACTTCAACCTGCGCGGATCGGCATTGCGCTGTGACATCGTCACGCCGCTCGGCCCCGACAAGGTGATGATCGAATTCCGTGGCCTCGGCCTCAAGCGCGACACGCCCGAGGAACGCGAGACGCGCATCAATCATCACAACTCGATCTGGGGACCGTTCGGCCGCAATCTGCACGAGGACCTGATCGGCGTCGCGGGACAAGGCGCCACGATGCGGCCGCATACCGAACCGCGCCAGATCCTGCATGGCCGGCACGAAAACCAAACCATCCACGACGAGGTTGGCATGCGCCACTACTACGACGAGTGGGGCCGCTGGATGAATCGTTTGCCCAACGAGCCTACCAAGCCCTGGCACGAGCGCAACCCGGGCGAATCGGCCGAAGCTGCCGAATAGGCGCGATTGACTTTGCCGGTGGATGCCTTCTTCCAATCCACCCGCTACCGTCGACGCGAGCACGTCGCCCCCTTGGGCCAACAAGAACCGACTGAACGTCTCGAATTGGGAGATGCGTCCATGCACAAGAACGGACACGACGCCGCGTCCGTGGTTCGCGATACGATCTATCGCGCCACCATGGCGCTCGATGATCAAAAGTGGGAGGACTGGCTCGGCATGTGCGCCGAGGATTTCCACTACAAGATCACGGCGTATAGCCCCGAGATCAACAAGGACATGATCTACCTGCAGGGCAAGCGCAAGGACATGGAGACGATGGTGCGGCTGCTGCCCAAGCACAACACCGATCATTCCCCGCTGCGGCGCCACACTTCTGTCTATGCCGTCGATGTCGCCGACGACATGAAGAGCGCCTCGGCCGTCAGCTCGTTCGTTATCTACCAGAACATGCTCGATGGCGTGAACTCACACCTCGATGCCGGCGAGAGCCGGTTGTTCCTGGTCGGCAAGTATCACGACACCTTCGAGCTGGAGAACGGCCAGGCGAAATTCGTCAAACGCGAGGTGCGCCTCGACAACCGTCGACTCGACAAGGGCTCGCACTGGCCACTCTGAGCTCGCAGCAAGCTCAATTGTAGACAGGAAGCACACACCCACCGCCGCAATCGCACGACCCCGGTGACAGTTCGTTCACGACCTTGGCGAGCCACACCGGTTGATTGGAATGGGCCGCCCACCTCGGGCGAGGAAGGAACTGCAAATCACATGAGCTGGATCAAGGTTTGCAAGGCCGCCGACGTGGCGCCCAATACGCTCAAGAAATACTGGGTTTCCGGCGGCATTCCCGTCGTCATCGCCAATTACGGCTCGGGCTTCGCCGCCATGCCTCCCGTGTGCCCGCACATGGAGGAGCCTCTGGAAGAATCGGCCGTCATAGCCAATTGCGTCCTCACCTGCACCAAGCACCTGTGGGCCTGGGATCTGCGCACCCTCGCCATGCACGGCCCCGAGACGGCGAAGGACATCAGAACCTATGAGTGCAAGGAGGAGAACGGCGATGTTCTCGCCTTTGTGGCCGAGGAGATCGTCTACGAATTCGACGACGAGGACGACATGGACGACGATTCCTTCTTCTCAAAATCCTGAAGCGTGCACGCAACGCGCTTGCCGCACGCACATCATCGATCTGTCACCGCACGACGAAAGCCACGGACACCCACTCACAAGCGGCGCGCCGCCACGGCCGAACACTTGACTTGAGAAGAATGCTTGCAGCATGAAGGTAACGGTTCAGAGCAAGTCGGGCATCGCCGAATTCGAGGCTGATCCCTCCGACAATCTGCTCTATTGCGGCCTGAAGCACGGCCTCGGCCTGCCATACGAATGCGCAACCGGAACATGCGGCACCTGCCGCGCCCGTGTCATGGAAGGCGACGTCTCGCTCTCATGGCAATCCGCCCCAGGCCTCGCCTACGTCAAGCGCGCCAAGAACGAGGTGTTGCTGTGCCAGGCCCACGCCCACGGCGATTGCGTGGTGCGCGTACCGGCCAAGGTTGACGTGCTAGACGACTCAGCGCCCCGCCCTGCCGACTTCCAAGGACGAATAGACATTGTGCGCCGCTTGACGCACGACGTTGTGCATTTCGAGGTCGCCCTCAACCGGCCGATTTGCTTTGCCGCCGGTCAGTTCGCCGCACTCTCATGTGCAGCCGTCGAGGGCGCGCGCGCCTACACAATGGTCAACCACGCCGAGAGCACCGACCGGCTCGTCTTCGCCGTCAAGCGCAAGCCCGGCGGCCGCTTCTCCGACTGGCTGTTCGATACCGACGTCACCGGTCAGTCGCTTGTGCTGATGGGACCGCTCGGTCGAGCAACGTTCCGTCCCGAGGAAAAAAAGAACTTTCTGTGCATCGCCGGCGGTTCCGGCGTGGCCGGCATGCTCGCAATCACTCAGCACGCGACCCGCAACGGCTATTTGAAATCCCATGCCGGCCATGTCTTCTTCGGCGTGCGCACCATGCAGGACTGCTTCTACGTCGCCGAGTTTGCCGACTATGTCCGGCGCGCCGATGGCAATCTCGATGTGACGATCGCACTGTCCAATGAAGAACCGCCACAGGACAGGCATCCAGCCCACCCCGAGCTTCGCTTGGCAGGTGGCTTCGTGCACGAGGTGGCGGCGCGCGCCATGGCTGGCCGTTACGACAACATTGTCGGCTTTGTTGCCGGCCCGCCCCCAATGGTCGACGGAGCACTGCGCATGTTGATCATGGAGGCGCGGCTTCCCGCGGAATTCATACGCTACGACAAGTTCGGTTGAAGAACGGGCATCCGCGCGCAATCCGCCGGACCGCGACAGCACTGCAATCACCGGGCCCGCCCGGTGCATGGAGCAAGCGATGATCGATACCAGCAAGGCGCAGTCGGTGCTGCGCGAGGCGAGTCTGTTCAAGGGTTTGAAGCCGGAGGCGATCACAGCGCTTGCGGACATCACCGATCAGCTCCGCTTCGAGGAAGGTGATGACATCTACCGGCTGGGAGATTCCGCACTCCACGTCTTTGTCGTCGTCTCCGGCCGCGTCCGCTTCTCGCTCGGCGTTGGCAATCGCGCATCTTCTGCAAATACTATCATGAAATCGGGAGATGCCTTCGGCTGGGCGGCTCTGATCGGCGAGGAACCACGCCGCGTGGCGACCGCCACCTGCCTGGAGGACACCACCGTGCTAGCCATCAGCGGCAATGCGTTGACCAAGTACTTTTCCACTGACACCGCCAGCGGCTATTCCGTCATGCGACAGCTCGCCGACCGCATATCGCGCGATCTGCTTTCCGCCCTCACCACGTGACTTCGGCCCCCGCACACGACAAGCAGAAGCGGTATCAACCACACCAGCGCCGTTCCTGTGTCACATGACTCAAGACCGCTCATGTCTGACAGAAACGCACGAAACATCAACGAGCATCGACGAGCCGCTCTGCTTCAAGCCGCCACGCTGCCCGGGCGCGCAGCGACCTCGATCACGGAATTCGCCCCGCTCTGCGCCATCTCAAGAATGATCGCATAAAGCTCGTCCTGCGCCGCGCGAGGCGTGAGATTGTGGTCCGCGCCTTCGATGATGTGCAGCGCGACGTTGGCAAATGCACCCAGTCGCTCACCCATCGGCCCGGTCTCCACTTCCAGGCTAACGAGCCCCGGGTCACCTTCGGAGAAGACGAGTGCAATCTCGACGTTGCGCCGGGCCAATTCCTGGAACCACGTCATCACCTGTGATCCATTGCCAGGCGGCCGCGCGCGCGCGATTCGCTTGGCAATGCGCCCAACAGCCCGCAGCGCCTTGAGACCGAACACGGACACGCCAGCGATGAGCCGCGCCATCGTCCGAGCATTGTCTTGAACCCGATGGTCGAGCACGTACTCCTTCCGCCGGATCACCCGCCATCGATCGACCTCGAGCCCCAGGGCTGGCGTCCAACTGAAGCACTGCAGATTGACGATCACCGCGCCTGCGATGCGGCGATCCTTGCGCGCCATGTGGAACGCCGTATAGGCACCTGAGCACCCTCCGACGATGAGCGGCGCGCGATGCCCATGAGCTTCGATCCAGTCGATGGCCGCGGCAAGGCATTCCTCCGCTTCGGCTCGGTAAAGCGGCAGTTCGTCGGAGGCCTGTGGACCGAGGCTGTCTCCCACGCCGGTCACGTCATAGCGCAGCGAAGGAATTCCCTTTGCAGCCAGTTCGCGGGCCATGCGCAAGTGCATGCGCCCCCAGCCGATGTGATAGTTCATGCCGCCGTTGAGAAAGATCACCGGGCTGGCGCGTGTATCGATGTCCGTAGGTTCCGAGAAAATGCCCGCAAGCCGACCGCCCTCTCCGAACGTGATCGCGCGCTCGATGCCGACCGTGCTCTCGAGCGCCGAAGCTGAAACGGTCTTGGCCCCGGCCGCCGGAGCGCAACCAAGACCTTCCAGCCATTCGATCACTGTCTCGATATCGGCAAACGGCACCTTCGATGCCGTGGGATCGCAGATCATCTCCTCATAACCATCGAAGGGAGTAATCGTCACCGCGTCGCCACCGTCATTATAGACCTTCGCAAGTGTATCAACGTTGGTGCCGTTCTGGCGCATGATGAGCACGGGAGCGTCGCCAAGGGACTGCACCCCAGATAGACTGAGCGATCCAAGGTCTGCCTGCGTCTCGCTTGAAATCTGGAAACCGCACACATCGACGGAGTTGGCATCAGGTCCGGCGGAATCCGCCACAACAATTGCATTGGGCGGTCGCATGATCTTGGCGAGCAACCGCATCTCGCGCACAAATTGTCGACCGGACGTCACGGGCGCCAGCAGCGCAATGCCCTTGAGATCGGCAAGCCCGGGTGCCTCGAGCGCTGCAATGAGCGCGCCGAGCCGCAACCCCAACACCACAATCTCGCGCGCCCCTGCCTCGGCCTTGAGCCACTCCACGGCAGCCTTCACGCTTGCGCGCCATTTTGCCACCAGCGCAGAATCCTCGTCGCCGCCAGCGGAATTGGCGCATCCGGGGAAGTCGTAGCGGAGCACCGCGCACCCGGTCTCGGCGATTCGTTCGGCAAGCACCCGCATCGATTTGCGCGCACAAAGATCCTCAAAGCCGTGCGCCTGACACATCACCACCGCGCGGCTCGAACTGGCGGGATGATACCAGGCCTGACAGCCTCCGAAGGACACTCCGATCATGCCGTGGCCTCGTATGCAATGCTGGTCGGCATGTTGAGTGCGCGAATGCAACCCTTCGGCCGGCCCACCGTCGTGCTGCGGGCAACCAGTCGAACGCGGCGTTCCACCTTCGGCGCCACATGAAACCAATCGTCCTCCGGTAGAAAACCAGGGTCGACAACGTGAACGAACCGCGCAATTCGCTCCGCCTTGAATACGAGCACCCAGCCGGAATCGTCCCTTTCGACTGATACCGACAGTCGCCCCTCGGGAATTCCGCGGGCATGTCCGCATGGAAAATGAAACGCCTCGCTCAGGATCTCGCCCGTACCTGCATCCAGCAGCGTCGCCACTGTTGCGTCGTGCTGCGGTGGGTTGAAACGATAGGCGCAGGAGATATCGAAGAAGCTGCCGATCACCTCGTAGGCGCTCACCGACCGCCACTCCCGCTCCTGCAAGACCATCTTCCTCGTCGCGTTGAGAACCGCCGTGCGTCCATCTCGCCATGCCGTCAGAACCAGCTCGACCTCACGAGCTTTGGCCGTTTCATTGGCGACGTGCACTGCAAGCCCATTCACGCCCTCGTCCGTCATCGATACGCGAACGGGCCGGAACAGACGCTTCAGCGCATACCACGACGACTTGGGCGCACCGCACGCGCTTACCAAACCCCATCCTGCCCCCGCTGCCAGGTCCTGAAGCATCAGCACAAGTCCGCCACGCGCCGTCGATCCATTGCGCATCCACTCCGCCAAGACATGTTCCATCACCATCGCCTGCGTTGCGCGCGACAGCTCCAGATACCGCTCACGATCCTCACAACGCAGCTGCGCCGCATGCACGTCGAACAGCGCCTCCAGATAGTGGTCACGCACATCCTCGAAATCCCACGAGGAACCAGCATCACGCGGCACACGCGCCTTCCACCGCGCATCCGTTATGTCATTCAATGGTGGCTCATGCGACGGCGCGGTGATCTCAGGCGGCACATTTGCGAACGCAAGGCATTCCGACGCGAACCGCACACCTGCGTGCCGCGCATCGCTCAGCGGCCGCTTGTAGCCACCGACGCCGAAATAGTGGCCGACACCCTCATCGACGACGAACGGCAACACGCCACCAGACGGTGAGCCTTGAACATAAGGAACGTCTGCACGCAACTTCCGCGCAACCTCGGGTAGCCACTCCTCGAACACCGGGCTCTTGAACTTGCGCTCTGGAAAGCCCAGCATAGCTCCTTGCTGGTAGACCTCGCTGCCGCCGCACAGAACCGCCAGGGATGGCGCAGCCGCCGTACGACGTACAAACTGCCGCGCCTCCTCGACGACGCTGGTACAAAACTCTGCATCGGCTGCCGGATAATCGAAGTTGGCGAACATGAAGTCCTGCCACACCAGCAGGCCCAGTTCGTCGCACAGGTCATAGAACGCATCCGCCTCGTAGACAGTCGTGCCCGGAACGCGGATCATGTTCATGCCGGCATCGCGCGCCAGATTGAGCCACGGCTGGAACGCACCACGATCAGTCGGCATCTCCACCAGATCGGCACACGACCACACCGCGCCGCGACAGAATATCGGCTGGCCGTTGATTCTGAGCGCGAAGCCCTTGCCATCACTGCCGCGATCGACTTCGATCGATCGGAATCCGGTCCGCCCAAGCAGAACCTCACGCGTGCCGATCGTTGCCGTGATCGCATGCAGCGTTGGCTCTCCATGCGTGTGGGGCCACCAGAGCTCGACGTCGTCGATCTTGAGCCGCCCGCGACAAATCCCTGGCTCCGACCTCGACAGGACAACGGACTGACCCGCGCACGTCACGACGATCTCGCCCTCAGGTTGCCCATCGAATGCAAGCGTGACATCAAGCACCCCGATCGTTCCCTCAAGATGCGCCTTGATGTCGGCCTCGACGCGATCGCCCTTCGCGATCCGTTCGACAGCTCGCCAAGGTCCGATCGTCGGAATTGGTGGACACCAGCCTGGCATGTGGCCCAATACCGTTGTCCGGAAATGTCTCAAGCCGGACGGCGTGATCATACGAGGACGCCAGCGACCGGCGCTCAGGTTTCCTTCAAGCGCACGCTGCAGTGACCGGAAGCAGATGACGAGCTCGTTCTCGCCCACGAGATTCACATCAACGTCGTGGGCGAGAAACATGTTACTCGACGACAGGATCTCCTCGCCGTTGAGCCAGACGGTCGCCAGCGTTGCGAGACCACCGAACCGCAGCGTCTCTGCACCCCAACCCGAGAACCGTGTCCGAAACCAGTGATCCTCATGCGCCAGCGGCTGCGGATCGACCGGAGACCAGCGGCCTGCCTTGTGGAGTGCAGCCGCTACCGTTCCAGGGACGCTTGCCGCAATCCAATCGCGATGTGCGCCAAGCTCTTCAGGACTTCGAATTGCGCCCGCTGGCGTCGACAGCACCTCCCATCCCTCCAAAAGGAGGTTTCCCGCACGCCCCGTGATGTCGATCACCCTCGCCATCGCCGGACCTGCCACCTATGACGCGACACTTCGCGGCCGCTCTTCGCCGAGGCTCAAGGCAATGTCGGACATCGCCTGATCGTAGGCTACAGCCATCCTTTCGAGCGGCCCCTCGAAGCTGGCGAAATTTCGCCTTGCCACTGCACGCGCAAGCTGGAACTGCATGGCCTTCGCCGTCGAGCTGATCTCGCGCGTCATCGCAATTGCCCGATCGAGACCGCAGATGCCCGATCCCCGCAACCACGCCAGATGACTGGCAAGCAGCTCATGATTGGCGCCAAGCTGACGCAGAACGTTGAATGAATACTTGTGAAAGAAAGCCGGTGGAGCCGATGCCAGCCGATCGGAATGTGCCTCGAAGTGCGCCATGTAGGCACGTACCGGATTGTTGGCCGGTCGCCGCGCCATGTGACCACGCAGCAGCGCAATCGCCGTCGTCAACAGCGAACCGGCGGCGCGTTGCGTGCCGAACTTCACGAACTCGACATAGGGAAAGAGCGCGTCTGCAGCATCGCGCTGGTGATCGAGCAGTCGGAAGAGACCATCGAAGTCCTCTCCATCCAGCGCATAGAAGCCCGCGTTGTGGAAATACTCCAGCCGGCGCTCCGCACGCTCGATCTTGTTCACCCCGATGGTCGTCTTCGCATGCTCTATCCCGTAGGAAACGCCCTTGGTATCGGGAAGATAGAACCCGTCGACCTCGATCATGGGCATGCGGCGGCGTGCGGTCTGCACCTCGAGATGCCCGATCACATCGTCGAAAATCGCAAGCTCGAGGATCTCCACACCATAAAGAAGCTCGAGATCCGCGGTCGGGAACTTGAAGAACGTGAACTGGTCGCCTTCGAAGTCTTGCCGCACCGTGAATCCGAGCCCCGCCACCGGATCATGACCCAGCGCCGCAATCACCTCGATCCAAAGATCGACGTAGCAGTTCGTCTCCGGCCAATCGCGCGAAAGCTCATGCAGCGCATTCCGCTCGTATCCAACCGGGGACAAACCTTCGATGACCGCACTCATCAGTCCAGGCCCATGGCTTGGCGAACGCCTGCCGGCCAGCTCTTCGGCCTCATTCCGTGATGGCGCAGCAGCGCCACCGTGATGCGTTCCAGCCCGAATCCGACGCAGCCGGTATGCGCCGTGCTGCCGTCGTGCTGCTCGATGCCCCACAACTTGCCGAAGTGGTCCTGATGATAGTTGAAGCTGAGGCACGCTGTCGGCT
The DNA here is from genome assembly GCA_044222395.1 of Hyphomicrobiaceae bacterium. Classification (GTDB taxonomy): domain Bacteria; phylum Pseudomonadota; class Alphaproteobacteria; order Rhizobiales; family Hyphomicrobiaceae; genus JAEUMD01. Next base: position 21,909 of record JBGANK010000018.1, read on the forward strand.
TCGCCGCGCTCGTGACTGGAATGAGCAGCTCGAACTTCAGTCCCAGCTCGCGTTGGCTGCTGGCGACGATCTTGCCGCCGCGACCGAAGAACGGATCGTTGGCGAGATCGAGCTCGTGCGGCAACTCCAGCATCGATGCGAACGCCTTGCCCCGCTCGATCCACATCTCGCGAAAGCTCATCACCTGCTGCGGCGAGCCGACCCGCACGTACTCGCGCATTCGAAACATCTGCATGCGCGTGGGATCGTTCGACGGCTCGTGGCGGAAGCAATAGGATGATAGATCGAAGATACCGCCATTCTCTGCAAGACGGCCCCTTTTGGCGACGATCGGATAGAGCGGATAGCAGGCCGCTGGCGTGATGACGATGTCGGACGCCGTCTGCTCCCGCGTCCAGTCCCGGCCATTCTCCAAGTCACCGAGTAATCGGCCGTGAGCCGCTTCGTCGCCGCAGAAGCAGTGCACCGTGCCCGCCAGGTGCGGAAAGCTCTTCATGTAGCCGCTCGCCGCAAAGTGCGCGCGGTTCATCCCCGGCGGAAAGCGGATCACCTCCGCGCCATCGTCACCGCCGAATCGAACGACAAGCGACTCGATGCCCGAAACGATCTCCTCGAACAGGCCCGAGCGGCCATAAAGCCCGTCGATGCCGGTATCGATGATGAACCCTTCCCCAAGCAACTGGTCGAGAAGAGTTGGCTTGGCGTCCATGGGCTACTCCGCCAGCGTTGCGTCGAACTTCGCCACCAGCACCGCCGTCGCGAGGTTGGAAACGACGCGATCGTTCGCAATCATTAGCGGCGCGGAAAGAACGTCTCTGAGATGGCGGCCGATGCTGTAGGACCCATCGTTGCGGTAGCCCTGGATGCCGCAGATCCGGAGCGCCTCCATCACGACCTCTGTCGCCAAACGGGAGCCACTGACCTTGAGATTGTTCATGGCAACCGCGAAGCCGATCGATCCCAAGGCGTCCGGGTCGTCCTTCACCCTCTCGAAATGGCTGATTGCATCGGTAATCGTGGCGCGAAGCTGATGCAGCTTGATGTTGGCCTCCGCCAGCGGCGTCGCCGTCGCGGGTTTCACGTCAGGTTTGCGGCGGGCCTCCGTGCGCACCATGGCTTGCGCGCGGCCCAAGGCGTCCCGGGCAATTCCAAGCCACACCGACGACCAAAGGATATGCGACGTCGACAGCATCGATTGCGCGGCAAGCTCGGCAAACGGCAACGGAAAGATCTGCTCGACCGGCGCCATTCCCCTCAGGATGAAGCCCTCGCTGCACGTACCGCGCATGCCCAGCGTATCCCAACCGTGCGTCAATTCCAGATCGAGCTGGTCCTTCTCGAGCGCCACCATGACCTGATCGGACGAAGCCGATGCCGGACCGCGTCGCGCTGTAGCGAAGATGGCATCGGCATTGCGCGCGTAGGAGATGACGCTCGCCTCCTTGCGCAGCGAGAACCTTGGTCCATCGGTCTCCACCGCGCACACGCTGTTGCGCAGATCTCCGCCAATTCCCGCCTCGGTCGTCGCCGATGCGATCAACAGCTGGTCGTGGGCGACACGGCGCATGAAGCCGCGGTGCCACTCGCTCGACATGCCGCCATGCACGAGATTGTGCAGCTTGATGTTGTGCATCGCGTAGATCATGCCGGACGAGGCGCACGACTCTGCAAGCATCCTGCAGATATCGGCCACCTCGCCGATGCCGGCACCTTCGCCGCCGAGCGCCTCGGGCACCAAGATCCCCATTAGCCGCTCTTGTTTGAGCGCAGCGAGCATCTCCGTGGGAAAGCGCGCTTCCGCATCGACCTTGAGCGCATTGGGAGCAGCCGCGGCCTGACAGACCTTTGTCATGCGCTGTCGCAATGGAAGTTCACGGGCCTTCAGCATGCCTGTCCCGCCTTCTCCGCCTTCAGCTCATCAACACTCGCAACGATCCTCGCAATGCTGCTGAAGGTTCGGCGATTGAGCATGTTCTCGGGGAACTCGACTCCGAATTGATCCTCCAGCGCCAGCATGAGTTGCACAGTGGCAAAGGAGGTCAGACCCGCGTCGTAGAGGTCGCTGTCGTCCGACAAGTTTGCGACCGCGATGCTCTGTTCACCCTTAAGCATTTCAACGATCTTCGTGCGCACGTCACTCTGCATCCGACTACTCACTTGAATGTCTTGGCCCCAGCAAGAAAAGTGCCTGCACGCCGTTGCAGCGTCAGGAATCTTGTCGTCGACTGGTAAACTTGTGATTTGGCTGCCCACTGCCCTCTGCGCGTCCATTGACGCAAAGTTAACCTAGTGTTCTGCATCAATCGCTTGAGTCCCGGCGGAAGTCGTCAAGCGATTGCGACTCCAGAACACAAACAAAAGATTGGCTAGGGTTCCGGCGGAGACGCTCGGAAACCAAGCGTCGGAGTCGGAACACTAGCATTTGCCGCCGCAGCAGCAATACACGCGCAAATAGAACTTCGCGCAGCTCTGCCGCTCTTTGTCCACGCCCGATCAATTCGAGACTTAACGCAGATCAATTGGCAGTTCATTTTCGAGCCCCATCCTTTCTTTCCGACTTTGCAGCTCGATTTCCAATCGCAAAAGACCATTGACGATTGCGCTCGCGGAAAAACTGAAGTGCCACAGTGGAACAATCCACGCGCATGAACTCTACATTTGAACCACGCAGAGCTCAGTCACCGCTGCTTTCATCTGCAGCTTCCATCAATTGGCTAAGGCGTCGCCGGGCCAAGCCGGCAGCATCGAAATTTGCTTCGTCCAGCCAATCCTCGAAAGCTTTCCTTATCGCCGGCCATTCTTTATCGATGATCGCGTACCAGGCTGTGTCTCGATTTCGCCCTTTCACCACCATCGCTTGTCGGAAAATCCCCTCGAATGTGAATCCGAAGCGCAATGCGGCGTCCCGCGATGGCGCATTCAGGATGTCGCATTTCCATTCGCAGCGCCGATATCCGAGCGTATCGAAAGCATGGGACAGCAGCAGGAAGATGGCCTCGGTCGCCATCCTCGTCCGCTTGAGCCTTGGGGAGAAATGGATGTGTGCGACCTCGATGACACCGTTGCCCGGATCGACCCGGATGTAGGCCGCCACCCCCAGCGCCACGCCAGTAGCCCTCGACGTGATTGCGAAGAACACATCCTGCGCTGAAACTGCGGTAATGAAACCCTCGGCAGCCGCGATGCTCACCGGCCTGTCATAGTTGAGGTAGGTCCATGCATCCGCATCGGCGACCTGATGCCAAGCCCGGAACAGGTCACCGGCATGGTTTACACCGAGCGGCTCAAGGCGGACCGTGCGTCCCTCGAGCGTCACGCGGCCCGGTTTGGGACGCGCGCTCCAGTTTTCGAGGGCAGCGCCCACCGGTAGATCGGCCGACACATCCAACTCCAACTCAGATCACTTGCAAGGCGGCCGACAGATCGTACTCTACAAATCCCGCCCGGTGAATCCCGCCGGCTGCACGCCTGGAGATCCGGTTGACGATGCAATGAATCGCAGCGTGCTGCGACCCGCAATGCGCTCTCGCATTAGCGAAATCGCGCTCTTGCCCGATGACCATGCACAACGCCTGCTCAATCACAGCCTGCCACATACTGCAAGCAGACCTCCACAGCGACGTTGTGCGACATTGATGATTTTCCCAAGGTCATGTTTCAACTTAACAACGACTTGCCAACTTTTTCGGCGCAAGGCGAATGTGACGACTGTACCGCGAAGCACGACCGCGCCTCAGCTCAGGATTGATCGCAACGGAAAGCCAAAGCAATGTCATTCCTGGAGGACGGAGCCATCACCGCGGCAGCGCTGCAGGCGTTTGCGGATCAGGGTCAGCACGCCGCACGCCCGGTGCTCAACCAGCTCCCGCTCTCCGAGCTGGCTCAAAAGCTCGGCCTGTCGCAACTGATTCCCTATGGCGGCTTGCAGGGTGAAAGACTGAATCACTTCCTCGCCGACTATCTTGCCGCCTCCACGTGCCTTCACCATCCCCACTTCATGGCGCATCAGGTTGCCGTCCCGCTGCCGCAAAGCGCGCTTGCAGCCCTCGTCGACGGCTTCACCAATAACGCCATGGCGATCTACGAGATGGGGCCGGCCGCCGCCGCCGTCGAGCACACCATACTCGAATGGATGTTGACCAAGATCGGCTGGTCCGCCGCGCCGCTCCCCGGCGCACATCACGAAAAGGGCTGCGCAGCTGCGGGTGTCCTCACCCATGGCGGTTCGCTCGCCAATCTCACCGCACTGTCCGCCGCCAGAGCTAGCATTGCTCCTTCGGCATGGGAAACCGGCACACCACCCGGCCTCGTCATCTTGGCTCCGCCGTCGTGTCACTATTCGATTGCACGCGCCGCAGGCATCATGGGGCTTGGCCAGCGGGCCGTCATTGCCGCACCTACGGACGCACTGGGCCGCCTTGATCCGAACCGTCTGTCAGACGCCTTTAGACAAATCGCCACTGATGGACGCCGCGTGCTTGCCGTTGTCGCAAACGCTTGCAGCACGGCCCTGGGGCTCTACGACCCGCTTCGCGACATCGCCGAAATCTGTCGCGCGCACGACGCCCGGCTGCACGTCGACGGCGCGCACGGCGCCTCGGTGCTCTTGTCTCCGCGGCTCCGACATCTCGTCGACGGCATAGAACTGGCGCAATCCGTCGTCTGGGACGCCCACAAGATGCTGCGCACCTCGACGCTTTGCGCGGCACTCCTCGTCAAGGATCACCGTCATCTCGACCGCGCATTTCGCGAAGAGGCGAGCTACCTTTTCCATGACAAGGACGAACCGGGATTCGATTTCATCCACCGCACTGTCGAGTGCACGAAGGCCGGGCTCGGATTGAAGTTGTTCTTTGCTCTCGCCTACGAAGGCGAAGCAGCAATCGCGCGCATGATCGAGCGGCAGACGGACCTCGCGCAGCAAGCCGCCCAATACCTCGAGGACGAACCCGACATCGAGGTTGCTGTCGAACCGCAATCCAACATCGTCTGCTTCAGGCTGGCCGGATCCGATGCGCTTCAGCTCGAGATGCGCAGACGCCTCACCCAACACGGTGAGTTCTATATCTCGACCGCCGAGGCGCTCGGCCGCCGCTGGCTCCGGCTCGCCTTGATGAACCCTGCAACCACCCTCGACGATATCAAGGCGCTGCTCGCCGAGCTACGCGCGGCGCGCGCCCGCATCATTGGCGAGACAGGCGCCACGTGAGTTTCGCAATCCTACCATTGGGGCACCATCGCCAAAGATACATCGGCGGCACGCCGCAGCCTATGCGGGTCCCAAATCTCGCATCCGCAAAGGCAGTCTGTCACCGCGCGTAGACAAAGTTGCGGCGGCAAGCTCCGTGAGCACTGCCGCCGCATCTTGTCCGATCGCCTACAGCAGAACCAAGTTCAGCCCCTGGCCTTGATGTCCTCTTGGCCGGCCCCGTACATGGTCAGCATCGGCTCGTCCTCCAGGATCACCTCGTCGTAGATCCCATAGCCGTTGAACGATCCCGCGATCGCCCGCCCGTAGGCGCCGACGTTGCCGATCTCGATGTAGTCACCTTCCTTGATCGACGCCGGCAGCATGAAAGGCCCCTTCATCTGGTCGATCGAATCGCAGGTCGGCCCCCACATCTCGAACGGCACAAGCGCCTCGCCTTTCGTTGCCGGCCGGCTGACCAGCCGCGATGGGAACACGAAGCCCAGGTGCGCGGCGTCGAACAGCGTGCCGTAGGCGCCATCGTTGATGTAGAGATCATTGCCGCGACGCGCATCGACGCGCACGATCAGGCTTTCGGCCTCCGCCACCAGCGCCCGGCCGGGCTCGCACATCAGGCGAACGTCCTCGCGCACCGCCATCTTCTCGATGCCAGCGGTGATGGCGTCCATGAACGAGGCGAGCGGTGCCGGTCGCGAATCGGCATAGCATGCAGGGAACCCGCCGCCGACATCGAGCCGGTCGATTACGACGCCAGCCTTGACGATCAGCCGGTTGACCTCCTCGAGCGCCGAAACATAGGCCTCCGGCGTCAGCGTCTGCGAACCGACATGGAACGTCGCGCCAAGCTCGGTGGCGACCTGCCGCGTCTTGACCATGAGGCGCGCGGCGGCAGCACCCTGGATACCGAACTTCTTCTCCAGCGGCACCCGCGAGTTCTTGGGCCGGACGGCAATGCGCACGAACAGCTTCAGGTCGCGGGCCGGTCCGCGCGCGCCCGTCGTCTCCTCGACGATCTTCTTCAGCTCGTCCTCGCTGTCGAGTGCGAACGAACGAATGCCCAGGTCGTAAGCGCGGCGGATCGCGCTGCGCGACTTCACTGGATGCATGAAGTGCAGTTCGACACCCGGAATGGTCGCCGCATCCTCCAGCTCCGGCAGCGAGGCCACGTCGAAATGGCGGATGCCAGCCCCGTAGAGGGCGCCGATCAGGAAAACCGAGCTGTTGGCCTTGTAGGCGTAGGCGACGTCACCGGGGAAACGGTCCAGGAACCAGCGCGCCGCGCGCGCCGTGGCGTGCGGCCTGACGCCAAGCACGGGACGATCGGGCTTGCGTGCCGAGACGAGCTCTACAGCAGAGGGGAATTTTTCCATCGCATGGGACCTCCACCAGTCGAAGTTGGACCAGATGGCGCTCTAACCAGCAGAGACCGCCGAAACAAGGAATTGTGGAGCCGACATATGGGGCAAACGGCCCCCCCTGTAAAGTCCGCGAAAGTTCGCAGGCACAAAAAACTGTCTCTGCCCGCCCGCTCCATCGTCTTGGTTAATCCTACGACAGCAGCGCACCCCTTTGCTCCGGCCGAAAGTCCACACCGATCAATGTGCAATTCTGACCGTGATGGCAGCCCGCGATTGCGCCGGCGCGGTCGCCGGAGCTGGCCGCAGCTTGGCTGGAGCACGATCCTTCCGCCGGTCGATGTCATCGCCATTGTTGAGCGGAACGCGCGGCTCACGCGCCGCCTTCACGGAGGCATCGAGGAAACGCTCCCAGCTGCCCAGCGGCGTGAAATTGTGATGCGTGAAATCGGGCCGAATCCCCGCTGGCACGGGCTCGCCCTCCTCGCAGATCGCCACAAACGATTCCGAACCCGGCCGCTTCATCACGAACCGGTAGGACGCATCGTTGCCCGGCAACCGGATCACCTCGCCCGCCTTGATCAGATTGTCGCGGTCGAACTCGTTGGGGAACAGCACGGTGGCGCGCCCCTCGTTATCGATATTGACCAGCGTCAAGTAGCAGGCCCGCCCGGACCGCACCTTGAGCGTGATCCGGTCGTCGTTGAAGTAGGCGGGCTTGTCCGGCCACAGCTGTAGCGCGTTGCCCGAGAGCTGCGGCTGCACCACGCCTGTGCCGACGTTGGCGGCTGCCGCAGCAGTACCAAGCGTCGCCACCGTCGCCGAGCCGGTACTGTCACGTTCGAAGGCCGGCCGCAACATCCCCAACTCGGCACGCGAAAGGCGCCCGTAAAGCAACCGCATGGCGAGCGCATTCGTCTCTGGTTCGGCACGCTCGAGCTGTGCCAGGCGATCGGCGAGTTCGTCGGGCGTGATCAGCATTTCGGCCGCTGCAGCCGCGAGATCGAGATCGCGATTATATCGCCCGGCAAGCGCCATGATGAGCTCTTGGCCATGCGCACGGCCGTCGCCATCCCCGCCGGCAAGTGTCAGCGCACGCCGAATGCCGAACCGATCATCGTTGATGGTCGCCGCAAGCTCCGACTTCCCCATGACGAACTGACGCGCGATGTCCCGCGCAATCGAATTGCCGCGATAAGACTGGCTTTCCAGATGCTCCGCCAGTCGATCCTCGAAGGCTTCCGCGCCCTGCGCATGGCAGGCCCCGCAGCTGAGGCCCGACCGCATCTCGCGCACGCTCGCAGCCGCCGAAACCGCATCACCATGGTTTACTTTCGCCGTCCCTGTGGCGCTGCCTCCATTGCTCGCGCTGCTGGCGCTGCCATTGCCGGCATCGGCGCGCGACGCCCCGTTGGCACCCTGCTGCCCAACTTCGACCTTGCCATTGGCCTGCACACCGCCCTCTGCTGCCTTACCGGTTTCGCCCGAGCCCGCAGTGGGCTCGCGCGCTGCCTGGACTGTCGCGACCGGAGCGGCAATCGACGCCTTCGCCATACCGTCCGCGTCGAACGCCATGAAGGCGGCAAACCCGGTGGGCAAGGCGAACAGCGCGCGCGTGCTCAGATGCGTCAGCGCGACCGGCTTGCTTGCGCCTTCCGATTTGTTGACCCACGGCAGCAGCGGGTTGTCGAACACGGAGGCGGCGTCCGCATCGCTCTGGTAGTCATGTGCCAGCCACAGCGCACCGTGCGCGGTTGGATACCGCTCGATTACGCGCGGCCCGCCCGTCACCTTGCTTGCCGTCAGAACGCCGCGCCGGGCGACACGGTCCTCGCGCTGGTCGTCGAGGTCGATGCCGAGCTTCTTGGCAAGACCATCGAGCGTGTCCGGTAACCTTAGCAGCCGCGAATAGAAAGCAGGATCCATCACCCGCTCGGCCAACCAGTCGCCGGCCACGATCGGAACCTCGGTCCCCGTCCGCTTTCGCACGTCTTCGGTTGTCGCAAGTCGCACATCCGTCGAATTCGGTTTCGCTGCGAAGTCCCACTGCTCCCGCGTCCAGCCGAGCGAACTGAGCCGCACCGCCATGATCGCAAGAGATTCGCCGATCGTTTCCACCAGCGCCGGCGACGTCGACCAGGTCAGGCTGTTGAGCGTCTTGATCACGCCCTCGCGGTACGCCGCCAGCGACGCGTCACTGGCACAAGAGTTGACGATGTGCGCGAGCGAAATGAAACGCGTATCGCGGGCCTGCTCCGTGCCGACCCGATCGAGCCATTGCGCCATGGTCGAATCCAGCACGCCTTGCGTCATCTGCGTGCGCCCCTGGCAATCCGAAGGCGCAGCCGCTCTGTCGAGGGATTTGATCCAGGCTCGCACGCTCTGCATCTCATCGGCAGAGGGGGCCGACCCGGCAGCACCATGCCGCATCACGTCTGGCGGCATCTGGCGAGCAATCATCTGCTGGTAGATCGGCGAGGCATCGGGCTCGCCCGGTCGCACCAAGCCAGGATCCAGCGCCAATTCATCGACAGAGAGAATATTCGCGATGCCGCCTTCCGGCTGCAAACGCCCATCGAGCGCACCCGACTGGTGGCACCGGGAACAATGCTTCTGCATGATCGTGCGCACCCGCTCGGGCAACAGCACTGCAGCACTTGCCGGCGGCAGTACAGCAACGACGGTATTGGTTGCAGTGTCTGTCGGCCGTGGTTCTGACGGCGGTTGTTGCGTCGGCGGAGTTGGTGCAGACACCGCTGCCGAAGGTGTTATGGCCCTCGACTGTTGAGCCGCTGGAGCTGAAGGGGGAGCCGCCGGTGCCAAGGCAGCCGGCGCGGCGTCACGGGGTGCATCCGCATTCGTTGCGGCCGGCTGGGCGGCAATAGAAGCACGCGTTGGCTTCCGCACCGGTAGCGGAACCTCACGCGCGCGCAAGTTGTTTGCGGGTGTCTGCTGCCGCCCGCGCGGCCGCGCTTCGGCTGGTGCGTCTAGAGCCACAAAGAGCAGCACGGCAACGAGAACTGCAAGGCCAGCCGCAAAAGCCGAACTTACCGTTTCCCCGCGCTTTGCATAAGGTATCGGGGCCTGCCGTGCACACCGGCTTGCTAGAGTGCCGAGCACTCTCAACCCTCGCTGTTGCGCACCCGCCTTCAGCCCGTCTTCCGCGCCACGCAGCACAACAAATCCTTCCGCAACTTCAATGCTCGAGGCTGGGACCATACGCACCTCAGCCGATCCCGCCTAGGGTCGCGGCGCAACACCCCGCCACCCCGACAAGAGACCGGAACTGAGCTTGCCCATGACACTGTGCCGTGCGACGGCCAGCCCCGCTCCCGATGAACAATGCCGCAAATTCCGCCGGAAAAGCGAACCTGAGCAGCCGACCGGAGGGTCGAGAGTTCGGCTTTGTCAGGTCCCCGAGGCAACCCTGCGGATGGCATTCTTGGTCGATGCGTTGAAAATCCCGTGCACGGTCCCGCGATAAAGCCCGCGCCTGGCAAGCGCCCGCTGGAGTGCGCGGCGCGTCGCAAAGCTCCACGCGTTGGGCCGCTCCAAGAGCTCACGCTCGGCCTCTCTGTTCTTGCCTGCCAGCGCCGCCAGCAGATGCTCCGCCGCTCGGTCAGGATCATGCGCCACCCCGCGCCCCTCATCGTAGAAATAGGCAAGCTCGCGGCGCGCACCGGAATGGCCACGCTCGGCCGCGGTCTGCAATAGGCGAACCGCCTCGGCAAGATCCGTCGCCCCGCCCTCGCCCCGCGCCAGCATCAAGGCGAGATTGAACATGGCGCGCGCATCTCCGCGATCCGCTGCCATGCGATACCAATGGCGCGCCGACTTCTGGTTCTGCGCGACACCCTTGCCCTGGGCGTAGAGGAATCCAAGGCTCGTCATGCCGTTCGGATCGCCGGCATCCGCAGCAAGCCGGTAGAGGCGCAACGCCTCCGCCAGATCGGATGGCACTCCATTTCCGAACTCGTGCATCGAGCCCAACGCCGACATCGCCGCTGGATAGCCTTGCTCTGCCGCACGCTTGTACCAGCCCGTTGCGGCTTCGACGTCCTTGCGCACACCGCGCCCGCGCTCGTAGAGCCGCGCCAGCCTGTACATCGCCGCCGGCAAACCCAGCTCTGCCGCTTTGAGATAAAGCTTGGCGGCCTCGACAAATCCCGCAGCGTCGTTGGACCGGCTCTCTGCCGTAAGCCCGTCCTCGTAGGCCTTCTCCTGATCGGATCGCGTTGCCGCTCTGATCGTCGAGCCGGTGACGACGGACGCCCAAGGACCGGCGTGCTGCGACAACTTATCCAGCCGCAGCACCGCCAGCTCCGAGAAGACGCCATTGGGATAGATTGCAATATGCCGCTTCAGCAGGGTCGCGTCATTGCTGGTCTTGATCTTTTCCCAGGCAGCAAGCTCCTCCAGGTGGCGCGCATCGATTCCCGCCAGCGGCGGAGTGCGCGCTTCCGGTTCGGCTGCCTTCGGTCGGAAGAAGAATTCGCCGGTCAGCGAAGAGTGCTCCCACGGCACTTGCTTGTTGGCGGTCAGCTGCAGCACCTGCCGCCGCGTGCGCCGGAACGTCTCTTCGAGCGCAATACCCTCTTCGAGAATGTGTTGCGCCAGCGCATCCGAATAGGGACTGTGCTCTCCCTCGCCATCCTGTGCCACCTCGCCTGGGCCGGTCGCATACGCGATCAGCGTTCCCGCCGGCGATTGCACCGGCGCCAGACCGCGCGCGGTCGAGCGCACGCGCACGGGGAAAGGATTGTCGCGGCACGCATCGAGGATCGCAATGTTGAGGCGACTCTGCGCGTGCTCCATTGTCTTCAGCAACTCGGTGAGGCTGACGCCCTGCAGCGGCACCTCGCTGGCGTCGGTGATGTCGGCTCCAACAGGTATCAGGTAGTTCTGCCCGTCCACCTGCACGCCATGCCCGGCGTAATAGAACACCCCGACACTGTCGGAAACGCGCAGTTCGCGTCCGAACGCCAGGATCGCCTGACGCATCGCGTTCTGGTCGGCATCAATCAGCGCACGAACCGCAAAACCAACCTGCGTCAGGCTCCGCGCGATCGCCGCTGCGTCGTTCTTCGGATTGCGGAGCGGTATCTTGCTGTAGCCCGAGTTGCCGATGACCAGTGCAATGCGTGTCTCGGCCCGGCCCGGACTGGCGACGACACAGAGCGCCAGTATCAGCATGGCAACGAGCCCAGCCCAACGGCCTGGTCCGCTCGGCAACCCGTGGTGATGAGCATGGCGGAACGGCACGCGCATGGCCCCTGCACTGGGAGTGCGATGCCAGAGCGCATCCCCCAGCCGCGTCACAATTTCACCGCTCGTGATCACTGTAGCCGCCGGCCCCCAGCCCACATCGGAGAAGATTCTGGACCGCCAACAGCGGTAGACCGCCGCCGCCGTCCGACGTCGGAATTCCTCCGTCCGGGCACGCCTCCCCGAATCGCTGCAAGGATAGCCCCACCGCCCCCGTCTGGAACCTCGGCCGCGACGTATTCCACGCCTTCCACGGTGAACCAATGTGGCGGAAATGACTGTGCCCTGGCGCCGGGCGATGCGACAGTGCCGCCGGCGCCCGGAATTGGGCGCGACAGCAACAGTCGTGAGCCATGCGAAGCGGCGGCAAGATCCTCGTTGACCAGTTGCGCCGGAACGGCGCGTCCCGCATTTTCACGGTGCCGGGCGAGAGCTTTCTTGCGGTCCTCGACGCACTCCACGACGGCGAAGGCATCGATGTCATCGTCTGCCGGCACGAAGGCGCTGCCGCGATGATGGCCGAGGCGACGGCCCGCCTCGCTGGCCCTGCACGACCCGCCGCAGGCGTGGCAATGGTGTCGCGCGGACCCGGCCTCGCCAACGCCATGAGCGGACTGCACGTCGCCATGCAAGGGGCGACGCCACTACTGCTGCTCGTTGGCTTGCCTCCGTCGAGGCACATGGGCCGCGGCGGCTTCCAGGAGGTGTCGCTGTCGCATCTGGCAGGATCGTTCGCCAAGCACGTCGAGATCGTTGGTGACGTCGATCGCATACCCGAGATAATCGCGCGTGCACTGACAATTGCCCAAGCCGGCCGCGCCGGACCCGCAGTTGTCGGGTTTCATGAAGACGTGCTCTCCGGCAACAGCGAGGTCGCCGATGCTGCGCCGGTCGTGCCGGCCGCGCCCGGCCCCACTCACGACGACATGATGCGCCTTGCCGAAGCGATCGAGAAAGCCGAGTGGCCGATCATTCTCGCCGGCGGTCGCTGGACGCCTGACGCCAGCCGTCGCCTCACGACCTTCGCCGAGCGCCTCGATCTTCCCGTGCTTGCCAGTTTCCGCAGCCAGGACGCCATCGACAACCGCAGTACGGCATATTGCGGTCACGCCGGACTGGGCGCACCGCCAAAGCTCAGGTCTGCGCTGGCATCGGCGGACCTCGTCATCGCCATCGGCACCCATCTCGATGAAGTGACGGTCGGTTCATACGACACAATCAAAGTCCCCACACCACGTCAGCGGCTCCTACACGTACATCCCGACCCCGCAACCGTCGGCCGCAATCATCGCACCGAGTTGGCGATCGTCTCCACCGTCGATCGCTTCGCCGAGCGTCTCGACGATCTGCTCCCCTCGATGCAGTCCGGCATGCCACAGCGCTGGAGCCGGCTCCGCCGCGACATGCGCGGTGCGTTCGAAGCCTCCCAGCGCATTCCAGCATCTCCCGGCCAGATGCGGCTCGAGGACGCAATCCATCACCTGAGCGAGGTTCTGCCCGACGACGCCATCATCACCAACGGCGCCGGCAACTACGCCGCCTTCCTGCATCGCGCATTCACCTACAAAGCGCCGCTGTCGCAGTTGGCACCGGTCTCTGGTTCGATGGGCTATGGTTTGCCGGCCGCCATCGCCGCCAAGCTCGCCGCACCCGACCGCGAAGTCGTCGCCATCACCGGCGACGGCTGCTTCCAGATGACTGGCCAGGACCTGGCAACCGCGGTGCAGTTCGGCATCGCGCTGACGATCATCGTTGCCAACAACGCAACGCTTGGCACCATCCGCGCCGCGCAGGAACGAGCCTACCCTGGCCGACCTATCGCCACACGCCTCGTCAATCCGGATTTCGCGGCACTCGCCCGCACCTATGGCGCCGAGGGTGAACGTGCGGACTCGCTCGACGCCTTCAAGGAGATCCTCGCCCGTGCCCGCACTTCGAACGGCCCTTACCTGATCGAGCTCTTAATCGACCGCGGTGCGCTGGCACCCGGCATCAGGGCGGCAAGCGCAAAGAAAGATAAAATTTAATGAACTCGATTTGGATCGCGTAAATAAAACCTAACAAATCGTGAAAATCGCCGTTTTTGCATTAGTCAAGAAAACATTGCCGATTAGACGAAACGAACAACTTGCGATAAAAAATTCCTTACGCGGCCACTGAGGGCAATCTGTTGGTTTCGGACATGGAATGGGATGTGAAACGTCAGGGAGAAAAGTCGCACACATGGTACAGGCTCGGAGTATTCACTTGCTTGGCCTTGTCCGCGCTCGTCCTCTTGCAGGACCTGCTCCAGGCGCGCAATTCATTCCCTGCTAATGCCGAAACAACGATGCAACCTCAACCCGCCCCTGCTCGCCTCGAACGCTGACCCCACACGACGCTGCTGCCTGCTACAACGCAATCCCCCTCCCGACTGGGAGGGGGATTTGTGTTTCGGGGATATGCCGTCCGGCGGACATCATGTCAGTCTTGTAAGAAGAACCCACCCCGTCACGAAAAGCGGCGAAAGCAGCGTCGAAATCAGGACCGCCCCGGATACGAAACGCGGCTGCCGGTCATATTCGGCGCAGAACAGCGCCAGCAGCACACCGACCGGGGTTGCTGCCGCAACGACATAAAGGTCCGTGAGGTCGTCTGGAATTCCAAGCCCGATCGCGAGCCCCCAGGTCGCCGCCGGCGCCAGCAGCAGCTTGAGGATCAGCACCAGGCTCATCGGCCCCGCCTGCACGTCGCCACGCTCCGTTCCGGCAAGCTGGGCGCCCAGCGCGAACAGTGCCAATGGCGGGAACGTCATGCCGATCAGCTCGAACGGCGTCGCGATGATCGGCGGCAGCCGGATCTCCAGCGCACGCAGCACCAGTCCGATGATCACCGCCGGCACCACCGGCGTCTCGAAGGCGGTCTTCAGACGCGACACCACGCCCTGCCCACTCTTCGCCGGCGCCAGCATCCACGCACCGACCGAGACGATGAGCACGGTCATCATCGATGTGATGACCGACTGGTGCACGATGAAATCTTCCGCAAATGCCAGCTTGACCAGCGGGATGCCGTAATTTCCGACATTGGCATAGACCGTCGACATCACCAGGATCGACGTGAGTTCTGCCGACAGCCGGAACAGCTTCGCGATGGTCCATCCCAGCGCCATCAGCACCACGAACTGAATCGCCGTGAAATAGATCGTCGGCAAGAGTTCGCCGATCGGCTGCCGCGCGGCCGACATGAAGTGCACCAGAAACGCCGGCATGATGACGAACATGAGCAGGCGGTTGAGAGTCGGCACATCGAGGTTCAACCGCCGCTGCGCGCCAAACCCCATGCCGACCAGCGCCACGATCGGCAGCGTCACCTGCATCAGGATGTCAATGAAGAGCTGCATCTGCCTCGCCCTACCACTGAAGCAGCGGGGCTGCTAGCACGACCCGCCACCCTGCGCCAACTGCTCCCTCCACGCCGCGATAGTCACCAACCTCAGCGCGGGCCCTCGCTGCCCTTGAAGGAAACCGCATAGCCCGCCGCCTCGAGCCCGTGCACCACCCGTTTCAGATGCTCACGGTCGCGGGTCTCGATCACCACGTGAAGCTCGGCACCCTTCGCCGGCAGCGCCGTGAAGATCCGCTGATGATAAACCTCGACCACGTTGGCGCCCCCCTGGCCGATCACCGCCGCCACCCGTGCCAACTGCCCCGGCCGGTCGGGAATGTCGATCGACAGCTGCGTCAGCCGGCCGTCGCGCGCGAGACCCCGCGTCAACACGGAAGCAAGCAGCCGCGTGTCGATGTTGCCGCCAGACAGCACGAGCCCGATCCGCTTGCCTTTGAAGCGCCCGGCATCGGCCAGGACCGCGGCGAGCCCAACGGCCCCGGCACCTTCCACCACCGTCTTTTCGATCTGCATGAGCATGCTCAAGGCGCGTTCGATATCGGCTTCCTCGACCAGCACGATGTCGTCGACGAGGTCGCGCACGTGCTCCGTCGTGATCCGGCCCGGCGCCTTCACCGCGATGCCTTCCGCAAGGCTGTCGCCGCGCATGGGCAGATCCTGCCCCTTGATCGCGTTGTACATCGATGGATAGAGCCGCGCCTGCACGCCCACCACCGCGATTGTCGGTTTCAGAGCCTTTGCCGCGACCGCAATGCCCGAGATGAGCCCGCCACCACCGATCGGCACGACGATGACATCGAGGTCCGGCACCGCAGCCAGCATCTCCAGGCCGATAGTGCCCTGGCCGGCAATCACCAGCGGATCATCGTAGGGGTGCACGAAGGTGAGATTCCGCTCGCTGCAAATTGCATGGGCATGCGCGGCAGCCTGCTCCAGGCTCTCTCCGGCCAGCACCACTTCGGCACCGAGCACGCGCGTGTTCTCCGCTTTGATCGTCGGCGTTGTCTCCGGCATGACGATCGTCGCCGGGATTCCCAGACGCTGGCAGTGATAGGCGACGCCCTGCGCGTGGTTTCCCGCCGACATCGTGATGACGCCTCGCGCACGCTCGGTCTCCGCCAACGCCGAAAGCCGGTTGAGGGCGCCACGTTCCTTGAACGACCCGGTGAACTGCAGGTTCTCGAACTTGAGCCATACCTCAGCTCCGATCATCGCCGAAAGAGTGCGGCTGTGATCGAAGCTCGTCGCAACAACAGAACCCTGGAGCCGCCGCTGCGCCGCCTCCACATCAGCCGGGCTGACGCGCCCCGCGCGATCGGACATGCTGACCTCTCCAGTGCCTTTTCGCATTAGCTGTCGCTCCCCAACGCGGTCGATTGGCCCATTCGGCACTGCGACTTATCCGGTCTCGGCCAGTCCCGCAAATCCGCTACCGCCGCAACTGGCCGCGCGGGGTTTTTTGATGGCCTGCCCGGCTTGGCTTCGATAAGACACCGCAACATGCGCTCGCAAGCCGGAAGCTGACGCGAGCACCAAGGCAAGTAGGATGGAGGAATTCACATGGCGAAGGTGGCTTGGATCGGTCTGGGCGTGATGGGATACCCCATGGCGGGCCATATCCTCAAGAAGGGCGGACACGAGCTCGTCGTCTACAACCGCACCCTCGCCAAGGCGGAACAGTGGGTCGCCCAGCACGGATCGGGCCGCGCCGCCGCAACTCCAGTGGCCGCCGCCGATGGCGCCGACTTCGTCTTCTCCTGCGTCGGCAATGACGACGACCTGCGCGCCGTCACCATCGGCAAGGATGGCGCATTCTCAGGCATGAAGAAGGGCGCCGTCTTCATCGACAACACCACCGCGTCAGCCAACGTCGCACGCGAACTCGATGCCGCCGCCAACTCTTCGGGCTTCGGCTTTCTCGACGCACCCGTCTCGGGCGGTCAAGCCGGCGCGGAGAATGGCCAGCTCACCGTCATGGTCGGCGGCAGCAAGGATGTATTCGAGCGCGCCAAACCTGTGATCGCGCACTTCGCCCGCATGGTGAACCTGATCGGCCCATCGGGCGCCGGGCAGCTCACCAAGATGGTCAACCAGATTTGCATTGCCGGATTGGTGCAGGGCCTCGC
Source organism: Hyphomicrobiaceae bacterium (assembly GCA_044222395.1). GTDB lineage: Bacteria > Pseudomonadota > Alphaproteobacteria > Rhizobiales > Hyphomicrobiaceae > JAEUMD01. The sequence goes on from JBGANK010000018.1 coordinate 39,251, forward strand.
CGAGGGCTTGCACATGGCGGCCAAGGCCGGCCTCGACGTTCCAGCCGTCATGGACACGATCTCCAAGGGCGCCGCCCAGTCCTGGCAGATGGACAACCGCTGGAAGACCATGGCCGATGGCAAGTTCGACTTCGGTTTCGCCGTCGACTGGATGCGCAAGGATCTCGGCATCTGCCTCGACGAGGCACGCCGCAATGGCGCCAGCCTGCCTGTCACGGCACTCGTCGACCAGTTCTATTCCGAGGTGCAGCGCATGGGCGGCAAGAGATGGGACACATCGAGCCTGATCGCGCGTCTCAACAATGCCGATGCGAAGAAGGCGTGAGTGGCGCGCGCACTTTCCTTCTCCCTTAAGGGAGAAGGTGGCGCGAAGCGCCCGATGAGGGGGGAGCCACGCCGCCTGTGTTCCCATTCGTTACAAGGCCCCTCACCTGCCTGCCGGCATCCTCTCCCCGAGGGTGAGGACCGTTGTCATTGACGAACGAGCAATCGGAAAGGAGCGGCACTTCAATGAAAAGCTATCGCAAGGAGCTGTGGTTCGACATCAAGGGCCGGCGCGCGTTCATCAATATCACGCCCGAGGTCGAAAAGTGCCTGAAGGAGAGCGGCGTCTCGGAAGGACTCGTGCTGGTCAACGCCATGCACATCACCGCCTCAGTCTTCATCAACGATGATGAGCGCGGGCTGCATCACGACTACGAGGTGTGGCTGGAGAAGCTCGCGCCGCACGAGCCGGTCTCCTACTACCACCACAACCGCACCGGCGAGGACAACGCCGACGCCCATATGAAGCGCCAGGTAATGGGTCGCGAAGTGGTCGTCGCCATCACCAAGAGCAAGCTCGACTTCGGACCATGGGAGCAGATCTTCTACGGCGAGTTCGACGGCAATCGGAAGAAGCGCGTGCTCGTCAAGATCATCGGCGAATAGCACAACTGCCCGCGGCGTGACGATCCACGCCGCGCAAGCAACCGCCGTGTGACTGCAGACGTCCGCCACGCGCCACCAGATCGAACGCAGCGGGCGCGATGATGACCACGAGCGCGCACGACATCCGCGACCGCGACGGCATCAGCTCTTCACGGACTCCTTTTCCGTGACCACGAACGTCAGCGGCAGCTCGGTGGTGTACTTGATCTGCTCCATCGCGAAAGCCGAGGATACCTTGGCAATTTCGATGCGGCTGATCAGCCGCTTGTAGAAGCTGTCATAGGCGGAGATGTCGGGCACCACGACGCGAAGCAGATAATCGACGTCACCTGACATGCGATAGAACTCCACCACCTCGGGGAAGTCGCCCACGGCGCTATGGAACTTCTCCAGCCAGGCAAGTGAGTGCTGGTCGGTCTTGATCGACACGAACACAGTCACGCCGGCGTTCACCTTGACCGGATCGAGCACGGCGACCCGGCGCTGGATGACACCGGCCTCCTCCAGCTTCTGCATCCGCCGCCAGCAGGGCGTAGTCGACAGACCTACCTCCTTACCGATCTCGGCCACCGGCCGGGTGCAGTCTTGTTGCAGCAGCCTGAGGATCTTGACGTCCATGTCGTCGAGCATGACGAGGCTCCAAGGAAAGAATATCGTTCCGCTGAGCCAAGATTGATAGATTGGTTTTTTGTAAAGTCCACCGATTTCACGACTGTTTGGTATTTTTTTTCGTTCCTTAGGTCGGACCCCCTTGGAATCTTGTATTCCTCCCGGCATATTCTCAATCATCGTAGTCCGCGTTCCGCCGAGGCCGCGGTTGCACTTGAAACGACACGACGAGACCAGAAAGCCAGGGCTCTCGGGCCTGCCCACGAAGCAAAGAACGCAAGCATAGACAAACACTTAAGGTCGCCGCAAGATGCAAGATATCGTCTATCTGACCCCCAATTTCGCGGTGACTGGCGAATTGTCCGTTGCGGATTTTGCGCTGGCGGCAAAGCAGGGCTTCAAGGCCATCCTGAACAACCGTCCGGACGGCGAGGAAGAAGGCCAGCTCACCGGCGCTTCGGAAGCAGAGCACGCCTGGCAGGCTGGCCTGCGCTATCGGTTCCTGCCGCTCGATAAGCACGAGCTTTTCACCGATCCGGTCGTGGAAGGCATGATTTCCGCCCTGTCCGAACTCGACGGACCCATTCTCGCCCACTGCAAGTCCGGCCTGCGCTGCGCCATCGTCTGGGCTGCGGCGAGCGCCCGCTCGGTGCCGGTCGACGACGTTCTGGCCACATTGGAGAAGGCCGGGCAGGAACTCGATTTTCTCCGCGACGAACTCGACGCCCAGGCCGATCGTCGTCATTGGATGCCCGAGCCTTACGCACATTCGGCTGCAACCACCGCGCAGCCCGCTGAATCGGAGCTTGCCGCATGAGCACCATGTCCTGGTGTCGTGATCGAGATCGAGAAGTCCGCCTCGCAACCCGGTCACAAAGTATGGTGCGGACTTCTCGATCATCACACTAGCCGCTGCCGCGGACCACATGAACCACACCCAATGTTGGAGATGCTAACCGCTCGCGCTCCTCTCGAGTTTGCTCCCGTCTCCGATGCCCTGGCCTGAGAACGACAGTCGTAACCGCCTCCGCCTCGGGAAGCGACTGCCGATCTCAGGCCGTCAGGCGTTCGACCTCCAGCTTGAGCGCTGGTAGTAGCTCCTCTTCAAACCACGGATTGGCCTTCAGCCACGCATTGTTGCGCCAAGACGGGTGCGGCAAGGGAAACAGGCGCGGTCGCCGTTGCACCTGCAGAACGCGCCGCCAATCGCGAACTGTTGCGGTCAGGCTTGCCCCTCGTTCATTGCCCAGGTGCCAGGCCTGCGCATACTGGCCAACGAGCAAGATGAGCTCGACATTCGGCAGCGCCTCGAAAACACGGCCGCGCCACAGCGGCGCACATTCCCGTCGCGGCGGCAGATCGCCCCCCTTCGCATCGGTTCCCGGGAAACACAATCCCATCGGTACGATCGCCAACCGCCGCGCGTCATAGAAAACGTCCGGACCGGTCCCCATCCAGGCCCGCAGGCGGTCACCCGAAGGATCGGTGAAAGGCCTGCCTGAAGCGTGCACGCGCGTGCCTGGCGCCTGCCCGGCGATTGCCAACCGCGCTCGGCCGTCGACCTGCAGCACGGGCCTAGGCTCATGCGTAAGCGGTCTGCCAGTCGGCGTTTCGCGGCACACCCGGCACGCGCGGATGTCCGCGACTAGCGTGTCCAGCGCAGCCGAATTCGACTGCGGCGGGTTCGAAGCCTGCGCAGTCCGCGCTTGACGCTTCCTTACGCCTGGCTTTGCCACATCATGCCCCACGCGCGAGAAGCGCCAACGCAACCACAGGCCCTTGCACGACCTGTTCTCACAGATCGAACGACAGGCCGTCCTCTGAAACAACCACGCGCGGCGCGCTGATGTCACGCCGCCGCTGCAGCATGGCACTGCTCATGTGGGTCAGCATGATGCGTTTCGCATCGAGCCGTTCGAGATTCTCCTCGATTACGCGCCAGTTCATGTGATACCGCGCGGGCTCCTCGTAGCCATAGCATTCCGTGATGTAGAGATCGGCCCCGGACGCCACCTCCACCAGCGAATCGACCCACTCGCTGTCGCCGGAAAAGCCGATCACCTTGCCGGCGGTCTCGATCCGCAATCCGTAGGACGGTGCTCCCGAAGGGTGGCGCACCGGATAGGGCGTCGCGGTGACCCCGTTGACGGTGATCGATTCGCGTTCCTTGAAGACGTGCCAGGAAAGCTGATGCAGCGGCGGCTTGGCCGTGGCTCCTGGAAAAAGCGCCTCCGCCGCGGCCCGGTAGCGGTCGTCGATACCTTCAGGTCCCACGATCGTCAGCGGCGCGACCCGGTGCGACACGTGTTGCGCATGCAGCAGCCACCACACCAGACCGGAAAAGTGGTCGCCATGCAGGTGCGAAATGAAGATCGTACCGACCCGGTTGGGATCAAGCCCACGCCCGAGCAGCCCCAGCAAAGCCGTTGCGCCGCAATCGATCAGGAATTCCTGCTCGGCGCTCTTGACGTGGAAGCACGTCTGCAAACGCCCGCCCGAGCCGAACGCATCGCCCGAGCCGATGACAGTCAGTCTCATCGACACCCCTGAATTTGTCGTCTCCCTGACCGTCCTGGGTACACCAATCCTCCGCCCAGCGCTGTTCCGTATGGAACAACCGAACCCCAAAATCGCAAGAAATCGTGCTTACGCTGACGCGGCCTGGACGATCAAGCCAGCAAATCCGGTCCTGCGAACTGGTCCAAAGGGGAACCATCTGGTTGTGACAATGACCTGTCACGCCAACGCACTTGGCCGCTGCGACACCTCCCGATACCAGCGGCCCAGCCCCACCAACGCCGCCGGCATGGCGATTCTCGCAGGCTTCATGTAATCGATAGCGACCATTGCCGTGATGTCGGCGATCGAAAAGTCCTCTCCGGCTAGAAACCGGCTCCGATTCAACTGCCCATCAAATAACGCAAGCACCTCCAAAGCTTTAGCCATGTTTGCCTCGCCCCAGTCGGCAACTTGAGGCACTTCCAGGTGGGCCATTTTCGGGTTCAGATGACGGAATGCCTGGGTGACGTGAAACCACAAGCCGAGGTCCGCGCGCCGCTGCCACATCTCGACCGTCGCCCGGCCAACCGCCCCCACGCCAAACAAGGGCGGCTCAGGCTGAATCTCCTCGAAGTACCGGCAAATCGCCACCGACTCCGCGATCACCGTGCCATCGTCGAGCACCAGCACCGGCACCCGCTGGAACGGGTTCAGGACCGTGAAAGCCGCTTGCTTGAGCTCCCCTGCCATCAGATCGCGCTGTTCGAATGGCACCGAGATCCCCTTCTCGGCCAGGAAGATGCGCACGCGCCGCGGATTGGGGGCCGTGCGTGTCTCGATGATTTTCATAGGACCAAGCTTTGGATCGTTCGCCGACATAGCAGCACCATACGCCTACTGACCAATTCCTCTCTCACGTCGCCAGTCACGCGGCTGCTGGAACTCTCCCGACCACAGCCCACGCCGCGCCTTCTGCGCCTCCCGTTGCTCGTCCATGTAGGCGCCATAGGACACTGCCATGCCGCTCTCCACCATCGCCGCGTTGAGCGAACGCCCGTCCGCCGAGCACCGTCCAAGATGCCGGTCGTGCTTGTCGCGCTCGTCGCTCTCGCACACGACCTGGCGGCCGCCAATGAGCTGCTGAAGGGTAGTCCTGGATACGTCTCCACAAGGCCAATCCTCGTTCCCGCGCCGGCAGCTCTGCTGCCCCTCCGGAGCGTCGATGCCCTTCAGTCGAACCTCGCCGCCAGCCACTCGCAAGCTGTCGCCGTCTATAACCTTGGCAAAGCCAGTCAGCGTCTCCACTCCGCCCCGGCCGGTAACGGTTCCGGTGAGCTTCGATTCGATACGCCCCACCACCACGACGAGCAAGATGAGGACGGCTATGAGCGCCAAACGCAACCACGGACGACGCGACAGCAAGTGCTCGAGTTGGCCTTGCAAGGATTGCCTGAATTGCACCGTTCATAAACCCTAAGTTAGCGAATTGGACCGACATTAACCGACACATTGGGGTGGTGTGCCAGCACCATCCCGCCTTTCCAATGCGACCGCCGACACTCGTTTGCAAGTGTGGTGCGGGCCTCGCATGCCGGCGCAAGACGACCAAGCGGATGCACAACGCGGCAGACACACAGCACAACATTCGCGACGCCGCGCAAGGCGAAAAGTATCGCCGCGCCATCAGCGAACTGCGCGAGACGCGTTTGAAGCTTGCCAACGGCTCCAGCATCAAGCCCGAGTTCGAATATGAGATGCTGTCGATCTTCGCGCGCAACGAACTTGCCGCAGCCTTCACGATCACCGGCCTGTCGGCCATCTTTTCCCTCGCCTCGATGTTCTGGGCGCCGGTTCCCCAGGCGATACTCTGGCTGTTCCTGGTGATCACCGCAAAGGTGCTGCAGCTCGAGCTTTGCCGCCGCTTTCAGAACATTCCCCGCGATCAGGTCAATCTCAAGTCCTGGCGCAGCAAACTGCTTGCATCCGAAGTGCTGAGCGGCATGTGTTGGGCTGGCTTTGCGCTCATCGGCATCGGCACGCATGACCAGACCGTGCCCAGCCTGCTCTTCTCGTCGCATGTCTTCTTGTTCGCGGCCCTGATCGTCGTGCTCGCAATTCGCATGACGTTCGCCTCCACCGTCACAACGATCCTCTACGCTGGCACGATCCCGATGACTATTGCCGTGGTCGGGCGTTTGCTGATGCTTTCCGATCCGTTCTACATGGCACTGGCGCTCATGGCGGTGGGCGTCCACATCTACTTCATCTTCCTCGCCCGCGGCCTCAACTCGACAGCACTCGCCATGCTGGAGTTCCGCGCGCAGAAGGACGCGCTGATCGCCGAGCTCGAAGAGGAGAAGTCGTTCTCCGACGAGGCCCGCCGTCGCGCCGAAGCCGCCAACAAGGCAAAGTCGCGTTTTCTTGCAACCATGAGCCATGAGCTGCGCACGCCGCTCAACGCCATCATGGGATTCTCGGAGGTCATGAAGACCGAGATCCTCGGCCCGATGTCGAATCCGACCTACCGCGACTACGCCGGCTCGATCCACGACAGCGGCCGTCACCTGCTCAACCTGATCAATGAGATTCTCGACCTGTCTCGCATCGAGGCGGGACGCTATGAGCTGCACGAAGAGCCGATGCGGCTGTCCGACGTCGTCGACGACTGCTGTCGCCTGCTCAAGCTGCGCGCCGAGAGCAAAGGGCTCACGTTGAGCGAGGAATTCGAGTTCAATCTGCCGCAGGTCTGGGCTGACCAGCGCGCGATCCGCCAGGTCTGCTTGAACCTCATCTCCAATGCGCTCAAATTCACGCCCAAGGGTGGCCGCGTCACGGTATCGGTATTTGCCACCACTGATGGCGGCCAGATCGTCGCCGTCCGCGATACCGGCCCCGGCATTCCCGAGGACGAGATCCCCAAGGTCCTGCAGGCCTTCGGCCAAGGCTCGCTCGCGCACCACACGGCCGAAGGCGGAACCGGACTTGGCCTGCCGATCGTCAAGAACCTGATCGAGCTTCACGGTGGCACGTTCGAGCTTCATTCGGAATTGCGCAAGGGCACCGAAGCCATCGTCTACCTGCCCCGTCAGCGCATTCTGGAAAGTCTGCCGCCTCTCCAGCCACTCGGACATGAGCGTCACCGCAGAGCTGATGCGCACACGACAACCACCGTGCCCTCTCGCGCTGCCTCTCGTTCGCCACGCCTGGTCTCATCAGCTCGCCACGGTGCTGGCGCAATCGACAAATCGAATGGACGGGCCCATCTTTGAATTTATGGGCATAAGACCACACCGCCATTCTCCCGCTGGCAGCACGACACCTGCCAGATTAGCTGTGCCACGCCATTCCCCACTTGTGAGGCCGTCTTTCCACCCCTACACCACGGGGGCAAGCCGAACGGGCATGTGGTCTGGCACGGGAAGGAATTGAAAGATCGAACAGAATGCAACAGTTATGAGGAGTCCCTGCGTCGACGTGTGCACGATGGACGCGAGTTCCGGCCTTTGTTGTGGCTGCGGTCGCACACTGGACGAGATTGCTGCGTGGGCGTCGATGACCGATGCAGAGCGCGAGCGTATCATGGCGCTTCTCCCGGCGCGCAAGCGTGCGGCAGGCCTGCGATTGATCGCGGAGGAATAGGCTCATGATCTTCTGGCTCGTGCTTTTGCTGGCGGCCCTCGCCTTTGCGTTCTTTGCGGTCCAAAGCAACCCCGAAGCCGTCGCTAGCCTGCTCAACGTCGAGACCGGGGCAATCGTAGTCGCTCTGGCACTCGTTTTCTATGCCGCCATACTGCTCACAGCGAACCGCAGCGCGGTTGGCGAGAAGGTCCGGCATCTTGCGATCTGGGGCGGCCTGATGCTGGTCCTGGTCGCCGGCTACAGCTTCCGCGGCGAAGTTGGCACCGTCGCCGAACGCATCATGGGCAACCTGATGCCCCCCGGCGCCGCGCTTACCGTCGAGACCGGCGTTCCAGGCGAGCGTGCCGTACGCATTCGCAAGCGGCCCGATGGGCATTTCTCCGCCACAGCAACCGTCAACGGCACGCCCATGACGCTTATGCTCGACACCGGCGCATCGACAGTTGTTCTGAAGCCTGCCGACGCCATCCAGGCCGGCATCGACGTCAAAGCGCTCTCCTATACGCTCCCCGTCAAGACAGCCAACGGCACCACCTATGCCGCCTCTGTAAGGCTTGGCGCCGTTTCCATCGGGCCGATCGTGGTTAAGGACGTCGAGGCCCTTGTCGCCAAGCCAGGAAATCTTAACGAAAGCCTGCTCGGTATGAGTTTTTTAAGACGATTGAGGTCTTTTGATTTCTCAGGTGAGTTCGTGACGCTCAGAGGCTGACGGCCGCAATCGGCCAATCCCGCAGGGCGCCGCGCGGATCGGGAGTTGGCAATGTCATCTGGCATGCAAGGTGTCCTCCGCGATGCATTGGGCTGGGTCGCGAGCGCAGCGGTTCTGGCACTGGTGATTACCAATTTCGATCAGATCCGGGCATTCAACAACAGCCTGCTCGGCATCGAAACCCCGGCCGCGGAGGCCGACGGCCCTGCCGCCAAGCGCACGACGATGGCAGCTGCGGTCGAAACCCCACGTCCCGCCTCGAGCTCAAGCGGTCGCGTCGAGCTTTCCGCAAACAATCATGGCCATTACGCCGCCGAGGCCGATATCAATGGACGCGGCCTTTCTCTCATGGTCGACACCGGCGCATCGTTGGTCGTGCTGACATACGAGGACGCGGAACGCGCCGGTGTGTTCGTATCCGACAGCCAGTTCACCGCACGCTCGCAGACTGCCAATGGCGTCGCCCGCAACGCGCTCGTCACCCTGGATGAGGTCTGCGTCCAGAGCGTCTGCGTCAGGGACGTCAAGGCCATGGTGGCCGAGCCAGGCCGCCTTCACGTCTCACTGCTCGGCATGACGTACCTCGGTCGCTTGCGCCGGGTCGACATGCAGGCAGGCCGTCTGACGCTCGAAAATTGATCGAGCGCAAGCAGGCACCCCGAATAAGAACGACAATAGCTGGTACCGCACGCGTTTGCCGAAGCGGAAGCGTGCGGCTATTGCTGCGCGACGCCTGCGTACCAGGACATCATGGTTGGCGGGTGACGCCACTTCCTATAGCTTGCGCCGCGAACCACAACGGGGGGATCCGCCCACATGCTTCCAACTCCGCGCGCCGATCTGAAGCCCAACACTGCCGATTTCGAACGCTTCCCCCAGGTCAAGCCGACCGGCTTTCGCGAGTATGACGCGCGCTGGCTGTTCCCCGAAGAAATCAACCTGATGGGACTGAACGCAGTCGGCCTCGGCATGGCCAAGCTTTTCACCGAGCGCGGCGTACCGCGCCGTATTGTGGTCGGCCACGACTACCGCTGGTACTCCGGCGCAGTGAAGCAGGCGCTGATGACCGGGCTGCTCGCCGGCGGCTGCGAGGTGCACGACATCGGCCTCGCGCTCTCGCCGGTCGCCTATTACGCACAGTTTGCGCTCGATGTTGAAGGCGTCGCCATGGTGACGGCCTCCCACAATGACAACGGCTGGACCGGCATCAAGATGGGGCTTTCGCGTCCCCTCACGTTCGGACCCGAAGAAATGGGACGCCTGAAGGAGATCGTGCTCGCAGGCGACTACGAAATGCGCGTCGGCGGCCGCTACATATTCGTTCCCGACATGGCCGAGCGCTACATCGCCCAACTCTCCGACCGGCCGAAACTCAAGCGCCGGCTCAAGGTGGTGGCGGCCTGCGGCAATGGCACGGCCGGCGTCTTCGCGCCCCGCGTCTTGGAAGCGATCGGCTGCGAGGTCGTCCCGCTCGATACCGTACTCGATCATTCCTTCCCCCGCTACAATCCCAATCCGGAAGACCTGAAGATGCTGCACGCCATCGCCGATGCGGTGCGCGAGCACAAGGCCGACGTCGGGCTGGGTTTCGACGGTGACGGCGACCGCTGCGGCGTCGTCGACAATGAGGGCGAAGAAATCTTCGCCGACAAGGTTGGCGTGATGCTGGCCCGCGACATCTCCGGGCTTCACAAAGATGCGCGTTTCGTCGCCGACGTGAAATCGACCGGCCTGTTCATGACCGATCCCGTCCTCAACGCCAACGGCGCCAAGACCACCTACTGGAAAACCGGCCACTCCTATATCAAACGCTTCAGCTTCGAGAACAAGGCGCTCGTCGGCTTCGAGAAGTCCGGCCACTTCTTCTTCAATCCGCCGCTCGGACGCGGTTACGACGACGGGTTGGTGTCCGCGATCGCCGTCTGCGACATGCTCGACCGCAATCCGACTAAGACGATGGCCGACCTCAAGAACGCGCTGCCCAAGACCTGGCAGTCCCCGACCATGTCGCCCCACTGCGGTGACGAAGTGAAGTACGGCGTCGTCGACAAGATCGTCGCCCACTTCAAGGACCTTGCCGACAAGGGCGGCGAGGTCGCGGGCCAGAAGGTGCGCGAACTCATCACCGTCAATGGCGTCCGCATCGTGCTGGCCGACGGCACCTGGGGCCTGATCCGCGCCTCCTCCAACAAGCCCGAGCTGGTCGTCGTCGTCGAAAGCCCGACGTCGGAAGCCAACATGAAGGCGATCTTTGCAGCACTCGACAAGGAGCTGCAGACCCATCCCGAGGTTGGCGCCTACAATCAGAAGATCTGAAGGACAACAGCGACGGGCGAGAATTTTGACTGGCTGCTTCACTCCAACGTCAAGGCCGGATCGAGTCCACGCCTGTCCGGTTCGCGATGAGGCACCGATCAGGCGCCGTTTCGCCTCTCCACATAAGGGAGAGGCCGGCGCGGCCGGAGCGTCGAGAAATGCGAGAAAACATTGACCCCGCGCCGGGTGAGGAGGCGCGCCGCATCACGATCGTTCGAGGTTTCACCCCTCGCCCTGACCCTCACCCAGGGGGAGAGGAAACCGAGTTCCCAACGCCGCTCGAAAACAAAAATTCTCGTCGTATCCGAGGCTCCCGATCGCAAACCGAAAACTCAACCGGACAGGCGTGGATCGAGTCCGGCCTTGACGAAAGTAGAATAATGCGAGCCTCAAACTGATCGGATCGGAGCGTACCCAGCGCAATGGTCAGTTCATCTTGTCCTTGCTGCCGCCCTTGTCCTTTTCGATCCGCTCGCGCTCGGCATAGCGCTCCAGGTGAAAACGCTGGAAGTTGCGATCCTTCTCGTAGACCTTTGCATGCACCCACGTGAACATGTCGTAGAACGTGCCCGCGCCGATGCCGAGGTTCATGCGCGCCACCTCGAGCGGCTGTCCCCATTGCCCCTTGTGATCGTCCAGGCTCTCCTTGAAGAACACCACCGTCGGCGTGAACATGATGCCCCAGCGTTCTGCGAGCTTCTTCTCCGGCAACTTCTGTCCGTCAAAGTCCGTCACCTCGCGCTCCCCCCACAGATCGAGCTGCACCACCGCGAAATTCTCCCGCACATAGTCGTTGATGTAGCGCTTCGAAAGAACCTCGGTGTGCATCTTCGTGCAGTAGATGCAGCCACGCTGCTCGAAGAACACCGCAAACCGCTTGCCGTGCGCCCGCGCCTCGGCGAAGTCTTCGCGCAGATCGAAGAACGACTGCACGAACCAGCTCTGGTGAAAGATGCCGTCCTCGCCCTTCAGCGGCGCGACCGCCGGCTCGTCGGCACCGATCGCCGGCGGCAGTTGCACGCCATCGGCGGCTTGGACAGGCGTCAATACCGCCAGCAAAGCAACAAACACTGTGCAGGCCGTAGACGCGATACGCTCGATGGGGTTCATCAACGCAACTACCTCGTGAATGGTCCTCAATCAGACTACAGGACGTCCGCGCCCGGCGCCAAGCACGAAGCGTCTCACCCCCCGGTTACAACGATCCAGAGGAAATGCGCCGCGACGATGTAAAGGAAAACCGCAAACGCTTGTTCCAGGCGCCGTTTCGGAATGCCATGCGCAATCCGCACGCCGATCGGCGCGGTCATGACGCTCATCGGGATGATGAGCGCGGCGCCGAGCAGGCTCACATAACCGATCGAGAACGGCAGCCTGCCGGCCACATCCCACCCGGCCCACATGTAGCCGATCACGCCCGGGATCGACACCAGCGGCCCGAATCCCGACGACGTTGCCACCGCCTGCAGCATCGGCCGGCCATAGATCGTCATCACGGCCACCACGAAAGCCGCTCCGCCAATCGAGATCAGCACCGACACATAGCCGACGCCTGTCATGTAGGCTTCGACCACGCGACTCTGAGGAATGTTATCGCCCAGACGCCAATCCTCGCGGTCGAACCACAGCTTCGTCGCCAGCAGCGTACCAAATACGATCCAGACCCATTTGAGCGTCGTACCCGAGACGTACTTGGCGGTGACCACGCCGAGCAGCACGCCCAGCACCAGCCAGGGCCCCAATCGCTTGATCAACGCCATGTCGACCGCGCCCTTCGCCTTGTGCGCGGAAAACGATCGCAGCGAAGTCGGCACGATCACCGCCAGAGATGTGGCTAGCGCCATGTGTATGCGAATCGACTGATCGACATCGAGCGCAGTGAAGGTTGCATAGAGCACGGGAACCAGGATGCCGCCGCCGCCGATTCCGAGCAGACCAGACATGATGCCGACCACCGCACCCGCCAGCAGCAGCGCAACCGCCAGCACCGCCAAGTTGCCGCTCGCCAGTGTCAGCTCAGCGCCCATGCCGTCACAAGAATCCGATTGGCCATGCCTTCGGGAAAGGCGATGCTGCCCGCCGCATCCGTTTCCCCCACGCCACAGCGCTAGCACGTCACCGCCTCGACCGCTACTGGGCCGCAATGAGTTCTGACACCGCAACACCCTCCGCAATCGAAAGCGCTTCGATGAGAACGCCGATTCCGGCATCCTTGCCCACGCCCTTCTCGCTCAGATGGCGACGGAAGGCGCGCGCACGCGGGCGTCCGTGGTAGAGCCCGAGCATATGCCGCGCGACGTTGTTGAGGCGGCCGCCGGACTGCAAGTGTCGCGCGATATGGGGCAGCATTGCCTCCACCGCCTGTGCGCGCGACACCGGTTCGCATTCGTCGCCGAACAGCCTGCGATCGACATCCGCCAGAATATAGGGCGTCTGATAGGCGGCCCGTCCGAGCATCACGCCATCGACGTGTGCAAGGTGCTCCGCCGCCTCATCGAGTGAGGCTATGCCTCCGTTGATAACGACGGTGAGGCCCGGGTGCTGCGCCTTCAGCCGGTAGACGCGACCGTAGTCGAGCGGCGGCACCTCGCGGTTCTCCTTCGGCGACAATCCCTTCAGCCACGCCTTGCGCGCGTGCACGATGAAGACACCACAACCCGCAGCCGACACGCGATCGACGAAGCTCTGGAAGTCGTTCTCGCTATCCTGGTCGTCGATACCGATCCGGCATTTTATCGTGACCGGCACGGAGCCCGCGCGCTGCATCATCGCCGCGACACACTCGGCAACGAGATCGGGCTCCGCCATCAGGCAGGCGCCAAACCGCCCATCCTGGACACGATCCGAGGGACAGCCGACGTTGAGATTGATCTCGTCGTAACCCAGGTCCGCACCGATGCGTGCCGCCTCCGCGAGCTTCGTCGGGTCCGACCCGCCCAGCTGCAGCGCCACCGGGTGTTCTCGTGCGTCGAACCCCAACAGCCGCTGCCGATCGCCGTGCAGCACCGCCTCGGCCGTCACCATCTCGGTGTAAAGCCGCGCGCGCCGCGTCAACTGGCGATGGAACATCCGGCAGTGCCGGTCGGTCCAATCCATCATCGGGGCCACGGCAAATCTATGGCATTGGAATTGCACGTATTTTCCTGTATATTCAAGAGAACAAGAATGAGAACATGCACACTTTTGTTCGCACCTGTTCTCGTCTCTACGCAGTGTTTCGCAGCTTCCGTGTGCACGTTTTGTGCACGAAAACGAAGGGTACGTCACTCGGACCGATGGCCTCGTTCGACAAGCTCCCCTCGGGCTACTGGAGAGCCCAAGTTCGCCGCAAGGGTCGGTCCGTCTCAAAGACGTTCCGGCTCAAGTCGGAGGCCGAGGTTTGGGCTATCGATACAGAGCGGGTCATCCAAGGCGGAAAAGACCCGGACGCCGTCCAGATTGACCCTAGAGCCCTTTTCGGCACCCTCATCGACTTGCATATCGCCGATTTGGCTGAAGTGGGCAAACCGCTGCTCCGCAGCAAGGCCATGTGTCTTGAGAAGCTGCGGTGCGATCTCGGCAAGGAGCGCCTCTCCGCCATCACGCGCGAGCGACTGATCGCCTACGGCAAGCTGCGAGCGAAGGAAGGCGCAGGACCGGTCACTCTTGCCATCGACATCGGATACATCCGAACCATTCTCGTCCACGCCGCTGCCGTCCACGGGGTCGAGGTGCCCACCGAACAAGTCACCCTCGCCCGCGTCGCCCTCCGTCGCCTCGGCCTCATCGGCAAGGGAAATGAACGCGATCGCCGGCCCACGCAAGACGAGTTGGACCGGATCATCGCCTACAATGACAACAACCTGCGCCAAGCCATCCCGGTTGGACGCCTCGTCCGGTTCGCCGTTGCCACGGCGATGCGCCAGGACGAAATCTGCACGCTTCGTTGGGCGGACGTGAACCTTGACACCTGCATCGCCACGGTGCGCAATCGGAAAGACCCCCGGCGCAAATCCGGCAACGACCAGAGGGTCCCTCTACTCGACGCTACCGGCTACGACGCCGTTGCCATCCTCAAGGAGCAGCAAGCTCTGGGTTTTGGCGGCGACCGCGTGTTTCCTTACAACGGCCGCTCGCTCGGCACTGCTTTCCGCCGCAGCTGCCGCGAACTCGATATCGAGGATCTGCACTTCCACGATCTCCGCCACGAAGCGACCAGCCGCCTGTTCGAAGCCGGGTTTGACATTCCCGAGGTGTCACTGGTCACGGGCCACAAGGATTGGAAAATGCTGCGGCGGTATCTGAACCTGCGCCCTGATCAGCTCGTCGGCCGCAAACCCTCATCGCGCAACCTCGGCTGATCTGGCACTTTGCAATGATGCCGGTCGTCCTCGGTCGACTCACCAGAGGTACGACCGCGATGCCCTGTCGATGATGGCGCACAAGGCTCGTGACGCGATGGCCAGCGACACGATCGAGGCAATCGCCGATATGACCGGTTCCCATCGAAATGCAGTCAATTACCGCGATGTCGCCGATGGCCGACCGAGCGGCGCGTTATCACACAGCCTCCAGAGGAAGCGGACGGTTTAAACATGCCATCAGAATGTTGAGATTGGTGGTGGAGCGATGTCTGCTTCCCGTCCGGAAGCATCTGATCATTCTCGCCTAGGTCTTAGGCGTTCCGCTTGTTCCCGGATCCCTAACGAGGCACACTACCTGTAGGGGGAATCAAGCATGCCATTGAGTTGGAACGAAATTAGGCGCCGCGCAGTCGCCTTTTCCCACGAGTTCAAGGACGCGCGCCGCGAGAATGCGGAGACGCACACCTTCTACAACGATTTCTTCAATGTGTTTGGCATCTCCCGCCGCCGCGTTGCGAGCTTCGAGGAACCCGTCAAGATGCTCGGGGCCAAGCGGGGTCGCATCGACTTGTTCTGGAAGGGGACGCTCATCGTCGAGCAGAAGAGCGCTGGCCGCGACCTTGCCCGGGCCAAGACTCAGGCGCTCGATTACTTCCCCAACCTGACCGAGGACGAGCTTCCGCAATTCATCCTCGTGTCCGACTTTCAGACCTTCGAGCTTCACGACTTGGACGGCGGCACATCGTTTGCCTTCAAGCTGTCCGAGCTTCCAAACAACATCGAGCACTTCGCCTTCATCGCAGGCTACAAACGGCGCGAGTTCAAGGACCAAGACCCTGTAAACATCAAGGCGTCGGTCATCATGGGCGGCATCCACGATGCGCTCAAATCCAACGGCTATGTCGGGGCCGACCTCGAATTGTTCCTCGTCCGCTTGCTCTTCTGCCTGTTCGCCGACGACACCGGCATCTTCGAGAAAGGCATCTTCACGTCATTCGTTGAGGACAGAACGCGGCCCGATGGCTCCGACCTCGGCGGTCAATTGGCACTGCTGTTCCAGACACTCAACCAAGATACGGCCAAACGCCCGAAGAACCTGGACGAGGATGTAGCCGCCTTCCCCTACGTCAACGGCGACTTATTTCGCCGTCATCTGCCGCTCGCCAGCTTCGACAGTGTAATGCGGAATGCGCTGCTCAAAGCGTGTTACTTCGATTGGAGCGAGATTTCGCCCGCTGTGTTCGGTGCGCTGTTTCAGCACGTCATGGACACAGAAGATAAGGACAAGCGGCGCGGTATCGGGGCACACTACACGACCGAGCGGGCCATCATGAAAGTGATCCGCCCGCTGTTCCTCGATGCGCTGCGCGACGAGCTGGAACACGCCAAGACATCGAAGCCGAAGCTCCGCGTGCTCCACGACAAGCTGGCAGGCCTGCGCTTTCTCGACCCTGCGTGCGGCTGCGGCAACTTCCTCATTATCGCCTATCGGGAATTGCGCCTTCTCGAAATCGACCTGTTGAAGCTTCTGCACCCAAAGCGCGACCAGCTTCAACTGGGCGACCTCACACGGCTTTCGCGAGTCAATGTGGATCAGTTCTATGGGATCGAGATCGAGGAGTTCCCCGCCCGCATTGCGGAAGTGGCACTGTGGCTCGTCGATCACCAAATGAACAACCGTCTGTCGAGCGAGTTCGGGCATCTTTATGTGCGAATTCCTCTCACAACCTCTCCACACATCATCAATGCCAATGCCCTGAAAGCCGATTGGAGCGGGCTCGTGAAGGCGGCAGACCTGTCGTACATCCTCGGCAATCCTCCATTCATCGGCCACCAGTACCGCAGCGATCCGCAAGTGGATGACCATACGCTTGTGTGGGGCACAAAGGGACGTTTCGGACGGCTCGACTATGTGTCGTGCTGGTATCGCAAGGCACTCGACTACATCCGCGACAACCCCGCGATACAGGTAGCTTTCGTCTCGACGAACTCCATTACGCAAGGCGAGCAGGCTAGCATCTTGTGGTCGTATATGTTCCAGAACGGCGCGCACATCGCGTTCGCGCACCGCACTTTCCAATGGGCGAGCGACGCCCGAGGCAAGGCGGCGGTCCACTGCGTTATCATCGGCTTTGGACTGCGGGAGTCCACTCGTCGCCGCCTGTTCGAATACGACGACATTAAGGGAGACCCGCACGAGGTCGAGAAGGTTAGCAACATTAACGGCTACCTTGTTGACGGTCCGAATATCGCGCTGCCGACGCGCACGCAGCCAAAGCCGGGGTTCCCGAGAGCTTTACAGGGAAGCAAACCATGGGACGGTGGGCACTTGGTTCTGTCGGAAGCGGAACGGGGAGTGTTTTTGGCGAAGGAACCGAAAGCAGAGAAATGGCTCCGGCTGTATCTTGGAAGCGATGAAATGCTTTCGGGTATCAAGAGGTGGTGTCTGTGGTTGAAAGGCGTTGGGCCGAACGAACTCAAGGAACTGCCAGCGGTGCGCGAAAGACTTGCAGCGGTACGTGATGCAAGGCTTGCGAGCCCAACAGAAACGACCAATGAACTTGCCGCGACGCCTACCTTATTTGCACAAGACCGTCAGCCGGACCAAGGCTATCTAGCAATCCCTGAAGTCTCCTCTGAGAACCGTCGATTTATTCCCATGACATTCTTGGCGTCAGATGTGATTGCGAGCAATAAACTGCTGACATTAAATGGCGCAACCCTTTACCACCTCGGTGTACTGTCCTCGACTATGCACATGGCTTGGGTGCGCCATATTGGAGGGCGGCTAAAAAGCGATTACAGCTACGCTCCGTCTGTCTACAACAACTTTCCCTTCCCCAAGCCAACCGATGCGCAGCGCAAGGCCATCGAGGAAGCCGCGCAAGGCGTGCTCGATGCGCGGACGAAATTCCCCAATTCCAGTTTGGCGGATCTCTACGATCCGCTTGCCATGCCGCCCGAACTTACCAAGGCTCACACGGTGCTCGACAAGGCCGTGGACCGCGCCTATCGGCCGCAACCCTTCGCGAATGAACGCCTACGCATGGAGTATCTGTTCAAGCTCTACGAAAGCGAGGTTGCCCCGCTCGTCGCCTTACCACGGAAGGGGGCGCGCCGAACAAGAAGGGAGAGGAATGGTGGATAAGGGCGCTCACTACTACCGCTGTGACTTTCAGGTCCACACCCCGCGCGACCACTCTTGGAAGGGAAAGGACTGCAACACTCCTGAGGAGCGGGCGGCCTACGCTGCTTCGCTCGTGAAGGCGTGCAGGGAAAAGGCCATTCAGGCGATCGCCGTTACGGATCATCATGACTTGGCCTTCATTGCAGTCATCAGGAAAGCAGCCGAGGAAGAAACTGATCATGCGGGCAAGCCGCTTGCGGCCGCCGAGCGCCTCTCGGTTTTTCCGGGCGTCGAGTTGACTCTTGCCGTTCCGTGCCAGGCGTTGCTTATCCTTGATGCCGATTTTCCGGAGGATCGCTTTGATGGTGTCCTGACGGCACTGACGCTCGAACCTGCGCCTCCGGGCGATCCGAAAACTGCTCAGGTCAAGCAGATTGCCCAGGTCACAACATTCGCCGACCTCAAGAGGCTGCTTGACGCTCACAAGTGGCTCCAGAACCGATACATCGTGCTTCCCAACGTGACCAACGAAGGCAAGCATTCACTTCTCAGGTCCGGACAAGCTGGCAAATACGCAGACATGCCGTGCGTTGGCGGCTACGTTGATGGCGACCTAGCCGGCCTGAAGCCCGGAACGTTGAGCATCCTGGCTGGGAAGGATAAGAACTGGGGCAACAAGCGTATTGCATGCATCCAGACTTCGGATACGCGCCGGGAGGACCACACCACTCTCGGGATCCACAGCACCTGGATCAAGTGGGCGGCACCTACGGCTGAGGCATTGCGCCAGGCATGCCTTGCCCAGGAATCCCGCATCAGCCACACTGAGCCGAGGCTTCCGGCTGTCGTCATCACGGGCATCAGCGTCAGCAACAGCCAGTTTTTAGGCCCCGTCGACCTGGAACTCAATCCCCAATACAACGCCCTGATCGGCGGTCGGGGCACCGGCAAGTCGACCATCCTTGAGTATCTCCGGTGGGCGCTTTGCGACCAGCCACCCGCCACCGACAGCGACGACGCCCCGAACTACCAGACGCGCCGCAGCCGCTTAATCGAGAGTACGCTAAAGCCGCACGGCGCCACCGTCGATGTGGCGTTTTCCGTCAACGACGTGCCCCATCTCGTCCGCCGCAACAGCAAGGACGGCACGTTGCTGATCAAGATTGCAGATGCCGAGCTGCGGCCATGCGCCGAGAGTGATGTACGCGCCCTACTGCCCATTCAGGCATATAGCCAGAAGCAGCTCAGCGACGTTAGCGTCCGCGTTGAGGAGCTGACACGGTTCATCACCGCGCCGATCCGTACCGAGCTAGCCACCATCGCCCGCCAGATCGAGGACAAGACCGAGCGCATCCGCCAGACATACGCGACCAAGCGGCGCCAGCAGAGCCTTGGAGGCGAGATCGCCAAGCGCACCCTCGCAGCAAAATCCCTTCTAGCAGGCTGTTGAACTTCGGTCGCGGGTAGACTGTTTTCTCGATCTTCGGGGCGATTTGGTCGGCTTTTTTGCCG
>JBGANK010000019.1:0-58565 GCA_044222395.1 Hyphomicrobiaceae bacterium
GGCAAGCGGTTCGGCTTCGCGGCTCTGGTCGTGGTCGGCGATCTCAAGGGCCGTGTCGGCTTCGGCCATGGCAAGGCACGTGAGGTGCCCGAGGCGATCCGCAAGGCGACGGAAGCGGCCAAGCGCAACCTCTTGAGGGTGCCGCTGCGCGATGCGCGCACGCTGCATCACGATTCGGAAGGCCATCACGGCGCCGGCAAGGTGGTGGTGCGGTCGGCCCCCCCCGGAACCGGCATCATTGCCGGTGGTGCAATGCGCGCCGTGTTCGAAATGCTGGGCGTGCATGATGTCGTTGCCAAGTCGATGGGGACGTCCAACCCCTACAACGTCGTCCGCGCAACCTTCGACGCTTTGAAGCACCAAGAGAACCCGCGTGGCGTTGCCGCGCGCCGCAACATGAAGGTGAGCGAGATCGTGTCGCGCCGTCGTGACGGCTCGGCTGCCGCGGAGGCCGGTGCAGAGGCATCATGATGTTTGTCCGCGCGGGATGCGCGGGGCGGCAAACTTCGATCGCGCGCCATTGAAATGCGTGCGCGGCGCAATTGGCAAGGTGATGTGACATGGCTGGCAAGAAGACAGTGACGGTGGAGCAGATCGGAAGCGCGATCCGCCGCCCCAAGGATCAGACCGATACGCTGATCGGGCTGGGGCTCAACAAGCTGCATCGCCGGAACACGCTCGAGGACACGCCTGCGGTGCGCGGTATGATCCGCAAGGTGCACCATCTCGTCCGCGTGGTCGGCGAGAAGGCTTGAATTGGAATTGCAACTCTGTGCAGGGCATGATCGCCCTGCCGACAGGACCATTAGGGAGCGCGTCTAATGCGGCTCAATGAAATCAAGGACAACGTGGGCGCCCGCAAAATGCGCGTTCGCATCGGCCGCGGTATCGGCTCGGGCGTCGGCAAGATGGGTGGTCGCGGCGGCAAGGGCCAGACGGCACGTGCCGGTGTTGCGATCGGCGGCTTCGAAGGCGGCCAGATGCCACTGCATCGCCGACTGCCCAAGCGCGGCTTCAACAAGTGGCGGCGTAAGTCGTTCAACGAGATCAACCTGGGCGCGCTGCAGAAGGCGATCGACGACAAGCGCGTCGACGCTGGAAAGCCGATCAGCGTGGAATCGCTGGTTGCCGGTGGCGTCCTGCGGCGGGCCAAGGACGGGCTCAGGCTGCTTGGCTCGGGTGAGCTCAAGACAAAGGTACAGATCACGGTCAACCATGTGACTGCATCGGCCAAGGCCGCGGTTGAAAAGTCGGGCGGCAGCGTATCGGTGATCGAAGTGAAAGTGCTCGAGGCCGACGAAGCCAAGCGCAAGAAGACGGCGGCCAAGAAGGCCAAGCCGGCTTAACTATCGCGCGAATGCGACGAGAGCAGCGGCGATTTTTCCGTTGCCGCAGGTGGTTGGTGTGTATTTGTGCAACGGATGGCTGGCCTCGCGGGCTGCAATTGCTGATCAGACGGTTGTCGGCGGCCGGTGTCGACGCCATCTAGTGAGCAACCAGGGGGCAGCGGAGCGCCGCGCCTGCCAATGATGGTCGAGGCGATCGGGACACGAGTGTCGGGAGAACCCCAAGTATGACATCCGCTGCCGAGCAGCTTGCCGCAAACTTGAACTTCGGTGCCTTCGCCAAGGCCGAAGATCTGAAGAAGCGCATCTGGTTCACGCTTGCCGCGCTGCTCGTCTACCGGCTGGGCACGTTCATCCCGCTGCCCGGCATCAATCCGGTTGCCTTCGCCGAGACGTTCAAGAACCAGGCCGGCGGCATCCTCGGCATGTTCAACATGTTCGCGGGCGGTGCCGTAGAGCGCATGGCGATCTTCGCCCTCAACATCATGCCCTACATCTCCGCGTCGATCATCATGCAGCTGATGACGTCGATCGACAAACGGCTCGAGGCGTTGAAGAAGGAAGGCGAGCAGGGGCGCAAGCAGATCAACCAGTACACGCGCTACTTGACCGTGGTGCTGGCGGCGTTCCAGGCCTATGGCATTTCGATAGGACTTGAGGGCTCGTCGAGTGCGGCGGGCGGCGTGGTCATCGAGCCGGGCCTGTTCTTCCGCATCTCGACGGTGGTGACGCTGGTCGGCGGGACGATGTTCCTGATGTGGCTGGGTGAGCAGATCACGCAGCGCGGCGTCGGCAATGGCATTTCGCTCATCATCTTCGCGGGCATCGTCGCGGGACTGCCGTCTGCTATCGTTCACCTGTTCGAGCTGTCGCGAACCGGTGGACTCTCGGCGTTCCTGCTCATCGCATTGTTGGCTTTGATGCTCGCTGTGGTGGCTGCGATCGTCTTCATGGAGCGCGCGCAACGACGGCTTCTCATCCAGTATCCGAAGCGCCAGGTCGGTAACCGGATGTTCCAGGGTGATACCTCGCATCTGCCACTGAAGCTCAACTCGGCAGGCGTTATCCCGCCGATCTTCGCCTCGTCGCTGCTGCTGCTGCCGATCACGGCGGCGAGCTTTACGGCAGGGCAGGGTCCGGAGTGGCTCAACACGGTGGTTGCGGCGCTGGGTCGCGGACAGCCGCTGCACATCCTCGTCTACGTGGCGCTGATCGTGTTTTTTGCCTTCTTCTACACGGCCGTCGTGTTCAATCCGCACGATACGGCTGAGAATTTGAGGAAGTACGGCGGCTTCCTGCCCGGTATCCGGCCAGGACAGAAGACGGCGGAATATATTGACTACATCCTGACACGCATTACCGTCGTGGGCGCGATCTATCTTGCCGCCGTCTGCGTGCTGCCCGAGATCCTCATCTCTTATGCCGCGGTACCATTCTACTTCGGCGGAACCTCGCTGCTGATCGCAGTCTCGGTGACAATGGATACTGTCGCACAGATCCAGAGCCATCTGCTTGCCCACCAGTACGAAGGCCTCATCAAGAAGGCCAAGCTCAGGGGCGCATCTTCGAACAAGGGACGGAAATGAACATCATCCTATTGGGACCTCCTGGTGCCGGCAAAGGCACGCAGGCCGAGCTGATCGAGAAGAACCGCAAGATGGTGCAGCTGTCGACGGGCGCCATGCTGCGCGCTGCCGTCAAGGCCGGAACGGAAGTCGGCAAAAAGGCGGACGCCATCATGAAGTCTGGCGGTCTGGTCTCCGACGACATCGTCATCGGTATCATCAACGACCGCATCGACGAGCCCGACTGCAAGAACGGATTCATCCTCGACGGTTTCCCGCGCACGCTGCCGCAGGCGGCAGCCCTCGATGAGCTTCTGAAGAAGAAGGGCAAGAAGCTCGATACGGTGGTCGAGATCAAGGTCGACGATTCCGCCCTGGTCGATCGCATCTCGGGTCGCTATTCCTGCGCCAAGTGCGGAGCCGGCTACCATGACACCAACTTGAAGCCGAAGCAGGCCGGTGTGTGCGACAAGTGCGGCTCGACCGAGTTCACGCGGCGCGCGGACGATAATGCCGAGACGGTCAAGAACCGCCTGATGGCCTACTACCGTGAGACGGCGCCGCTGCTTGGCTACTACTTCGCCAAGGGGCAGCTGAAATCGGTCGACGGCATGGCGCATATCGACGAGGTGACCCGGCAGATCGACAAGGCGTTGGGCTGAAGAGGGCATGCGCCACCCCGCGTCCTGCCGCCCCGGGGCGGCATGACGCAGCTCAAGGGCCGGTCGTGCGGCCTCCAGAACATTGACGAGGAGTTACAAGCGGGCTAAAAGACCGCGATTTCATGACGCACCCTCTGCGATCGGGACCTCCGGCGGCACTGCCACCGGGACCGGTCGCGATGCTGTTTGTTAAACAAAGTCAGTGGGATAAGCCATAGGGCGTGTGGCTGGTCCTGCTGCGGACGGTTCGCCGGCCGAATAGTCCGAGATCAAAGTACCAAGACCCAAAGAGCCAAGACCAGGAGACCAAACGTGGCCCGTATCGCTGGCGTGAACATTCCGACCCAGAAGCGCGTTCTCATCGCGCTCCAGTACATCCATGGAATCGGACCGAAATTCGCCAAGGAAATCTGTGAAAAGGTCAACATCCCGGCGCAGCGGAAAGTGAACGAGCTTTCTGACGCCGAG
The DNA here is from genome assembly GCA_044222395.1 of Hyphomicrobiaceae bacterium. GTDB lineage: Bacteria > Pseudomonadota > Alphaproteobacteria > Rhizobiales > Hyphomicrobiaceae > JAEUMD01. The sequence continues at coordinate 4,042 of JBGANK010000019.1, forward strand.
GTGCTGCAAATCCGCGAAACGATCGACCGCGATTACCTGGTCGAAGGCGACCTTCGCCGAGACGTCGCGATGAACATCAAGCGGCTCATGGACCTTGGCTGCTACCGGGGCTTACGGCACCGCAAGGGCCTGCCGGTTCGTGGCCAGCGTACGCATACCAATGCCCGCACCCGCAAGGGTCCAGCAAAGCCGATCGCCGGCAAGAAGAAGGCCTGAGCCTGAAACCAATTCGGCCGCGCCGGCGGGGCAGTTTGGCTCTGGCGGCGTGGCGTATCGACATACACAACTCTGAATCGACCTTGCGCCGCAGCGGAACGCGGCACGGAGCACCTGACAGATGGCCAAAGAACAGCAGGGGCGCAAGATGCGCCGCCGTGAGAAAAAGAACATCACTTCGGGCGTCGCGCACGTGAACGCGTCGTTCAACAACACGATGATCACCATTACCGATGCGCAGGGCAACACGATTTCCTGGTCGTCCTCGGGCACCATGGGGTTCAAGGGCTCGCGCAAGTCGACGCCGTTCGCAGCCCAGATGGCGGCGGAAGATGCCGGCAAGAAGGCCATGGAACACGGCATGAAGATCCTCGAGGTCGAGGTGTGCGGCCCGGGTTCGGGTCGTGAATCGGCGCTGCGTGCGCTGCAGTCGGTCGGCTTCCAGATCACCTCGATCCGCGACGTCACGCCGATCCCGCACAACGGCTGCCGTCCGCGCAAGCGTCGCCGCGTCTGATCAGGCTGTTGGCGGCTGATGCCGAGGCCGCCGCGCGGTCCCAATCGCGGACCTGCAACTTTCATCGGAGCGCATACGCCCGAAACCCAGTTGCGCAGCGCCGGAACGCCCCGCCGACTGCGCCCGAAGGAAAAGAGGTCTCCCCGTGGTCACCTTGCTGCAAAAGAACTGGCAGGATCTCATCAAGCCCAACAAGCTCGACGTGACGCCCGGCCGCGATCGCTCGCGCTCGGCGACGCTCATCGCAGAGCCGCTGGAGCGCGGCTTCGGCCTGACGCTCGGCAACGCACTGCGCCGCGTGCTGCTGTCGTCGCTGCAGGGCGCTGCGATCCGCACCGTGCAGATCGACGGCGTGCTGCACGAGTTCTCGTCGATCCCGGGCGTGCGCGAGGACGTGACCGACGTCGTTCTCAACATCAAGGAGGTGGCGCTGCGCATCCATTCGGAAGGCGTCAAGCGCATGGTGCTCAAGAAGGAGGGATCGGGTCCGGCGCGTGCCGGCGACATCGAGACCTCCTCGGAGGTCGAGATCCTCAATCCCGACCATGTCATCTGCCACCTCGACCAGGGTGCGGCGGTGCGCATGGAGCTGACTGCCGACGTCGGCAAGGGCTACGTCGCGGCCGACCGCAATCGCCCTGAGGATGCGCCGATCGGTCTCATCCCGGTCGACAGCCTCTACTCGCCGGTGAAGAAGGTCTCCTACAAGGTCGAGAACACCCGCGAGGGCCAGATCCTCGACTACGACAAGCTGACCCTCAACGTGGAAACCGACGGCTCGATTTCTCCGGAAGACGCGGTGGCGCTTGCCGCACGCATCCTGCAGGACCAGCTGTCGGTCTTTATCAACTTCGAAGAGCCCAAGAAGCAGGTCGAGGAAACCTCGCACCCCGAACTCGCATTCAATGCGGCGCTGCTCAAGAAGGTGGATGAGCTGGAGCTTTCCGTGCGATCGGCCAACTGTCTCAAGAACGACAACATCGTCTACATCGGCGACCTCATTCAGAAGACCGAGGCGGAGATGCTGCGGACGCCGAACTTCGGCCGCAAGTCGCTCAACGAGATCAAGGAGGTTCTGGCCTCCATGGGCCTGCACCTGGGCATGGAAGTACCGAACTGGCCGCCCGACAACATCGAGGAGCTGGCCAAGCGCTTCGAGGATCAGTTCTGATTTGGTGAGATGGTCAGTCGTGAGTGGTGAGTGGTGTTTTCCTACACTCACCACTGGCCGCTCACCACTCACGATTTCCTAACAAGGCCATGCCGAAGAACGTGGCCGCTACAAAACGCAAGTGAAACAAGGAACCTGAAGTCATGCGACACAAGAAACTCGGCCGCCGATTCTCGCGCGATGTCGGCCACCGCCAGGCGATGTTCTCCAACATGGCCGCGGCTCTCATCCGCCACGAGCAGATCGTGACGACGCTGCCCAAGGCGAAGGATCTGAAGCGCGTCATGGACAAGTACATCACGCTGGCCAAGCGCGGTGACCTGAACTCGCGGCGTCTCGCCGCCTCGCGCCTGCGCGACGAGGACATGGCCAAGAAGCTGTTCGAGGTTCTGGGCCCGCGCTACAAGGAGCGCAACGGCGGCTATACGCGCGTCCTGAAGGCCGGTTTCCGCTATGGCGACAGCGCACCCCGCGCCGTCATCGAGCTCGTCGATCGCGACGAGGCGGTGAAGGGCAAGGAGGACCGCGAGCGTCACGAGAAGTGGCTTGCCGAGCAGGACAGCCAAGCTTGAACCTTTTCCGGCTATCGTCGATTCCGAATTAGAGACGCCCGGATGCAGCCCGCATCCGGGCGTTGCTTCTTTTGACGCAAGGGGACGTGTAGGATCGCTGGAACGTGGCTCAAGGCATTTCCGAAAGATGTGCGTATGACCGATACCGTCCTCGTCACCGGCGCCACCGGGTTCATCGCCAAGCACTGCATCGCCGAACTCCTGCGCCAGGGCTACCGCGTGCGCGGCACCGCGCGCGATCCGGGCAAATCCGCTGATGGCGTCAGGCGTGCGGTTGGCCGGGCGGGCGTCGATGCCGGCGGCATCGAGATCGTCGCCGCGGACTTGCTCAAGGATGCCGGCTGGGAGGCTGCCGCGCAGGGGTGCCGCTACATGCTGCACGTCGCCTCGCCGTTTCCGATTACGCAGCCGAAGTCGCGCGAAGAGCTGATCCAGCCGGCGCGCGAAGGTGCCTTGCGGGCGCTCAAGGCCGCGACGCGAGCCGGCGCGGAGCGCGTCGTGCTGACGTCGTCGACCGTTGCCGTCATGTACACGGGCTCACGACCCAAGCGCCACGTCTATACCGAGGCCGACTGGACCGATACGAACCGCGCCGATATCACGCCCTACATAGCGTCCAAGACGGTTGCGGAACAGGCCGCGTGGGATTTCGTGAAATCGACGCCAGACGCGCCGCAGCTCGCAGTCGTCAATCCAGGCTTCGTGCAGGGTCCTGCGCTCGATCCGGATCTGTCCACTTCGCTCGAAGTGCTACACCTGATGGGCAAGGGCGCCTACCCGGCGGCTCCGCGTGTCGAGTTTCCCGTGGTCGACGTGCGCGATGTTGCCGAGCTGCACGTCAAGGCAATGACCAACCCGCGGGCGGTAGGCGAGCGGTTCATTGCCGCCGAAGGCTCTGCCAGCCTGATGGGCATCGGTCAGCAGATCGCGGCGAAGCTGCCCGATCTCAAAGGCAAGGTGCCGAAGTTCGAGATGCCGGATATGATGGTGCGGACGATCGCGCTATTCGACAAGCGGCTGCGCACAGTGCTGCCGGAACTCGGCATCGTCCGTCACTGCTCGAATACCAAGGCGCGCGAGGTTCTGGGCCACACGTTCCGTTCGCCTGCTGAGGCGGTGTCAGCAGCGGCACAAAGCCTGCGCGACCTGAGGATCATCTGACACAGGTCGGCGCGCAGTAATACTGGGCGGGTGCGAAAGGTTTGCGCGGCATCGCGCGGCCGCCTACGATTCGTTCAATCAGGGCGCTGCGATTCGAACGGACTTGTGATGACAGGCGATGTTGCACAGCATGGTGGCTGGTACATCACGCGCGATGGTGGGGATATGCGAGGCCCTCTGTCGGATTCGGACATGCGCCGCGCCATCGCGCGCGGGAGCGTGAAGCCGGCAGATCACGTCTGGCGCGATGGCATGGACGAATGGGTCGAGGCGCAACAGATTCCGAACTATGCGGACGTGCGCCGCGAATACGATGCAGCACTGGCGCGCGCGGCAACTGCTTCGCGTGCCCAGCCTGAGCCGGAGCAAACCGAGGTGTGGGGGCGCAAGCCTGTGCCTACGCCACGCGCCGGGCGCCGCCAAAAGCCCGCCGGCAAGCCGGATCCGAGATCTGCGACTTCGCGCGATGACGCAAAGTCCTCCAGTCAAACGACGACCCCGAAGCTGGGCAACGCCGAACTCGAGAAGCTTTTTGCAGACCTGGCGAAGCGGGTCGGCACGATTCCGCCTGGCACGATCGTTTTCTTCGCGCTGGGCTTCGTGTTCGTGCCGCTGCTGCCGGTGTTCTGGTTCATCGCCTGGTGGATGTGGTCGAACGCCCAGAAGTCGTGACCTTTCCGCCTAATAACACCGCGCGGGCCGCCTGCTACACCCCATCCCGGGAGGTCAGCCGCGATCGATGGCCTGCACGGGCCAGGGCCGTGGCTGAGATTGGGGTTTTTCTCGAAGAGAGGGCGCTTTCCGTTTCCTGACGGTTAGCGGTACCTGAAGATTGGCCTTCAATCTTCACAATGATGCCCTATGTGATTGCCGCATTGGTAATGCCGGTCCATACGATGGCATGGGCGCGGGTGTTGCGATCGAAGACAGTGGTGATCAGGGAGACAGGGATGGCCAAGTGGGGGTGCGGCAGGCGGCTTCCAGATGTCGTTGGCAGCGGAATCGGGATCGCCGTGGCGCTGCTGCTTGGCCTTGTCCAATCGGCCGGGGTCGCCGAGCCACAGCGCCGGCAGGCGCCAAGCTCGCGGCAGATGGTGCAGTATTCGTTCGCTCCCGTCGTGCGCAAGACCGCGCCTGCGGTGGTCAACGTCTATGTCTCCAGCCGCGTCAGAACATTCACTTCGCCGTTTGCCGGTGATCCGTTCTTCGAACGCTTCTTTGGCAAGTCGTTTGGGATGCCGGAGGAGCGCCTGCAGCGTTCACTTGGGTCTGGGGTGATCGTCAGCCCGGAAGGCATCGTGGTCACGAATGCGCACGTGGTGAAGGCGCGCGGCGAGACGGAAATCCGCGTCGCGCTGGCAGACAAGCGCGAGTTCGACGCCAAAATCCTGTCGCGGGACGAGAAGAACGATATCGCGGTCCTGAAGATCGAGGCCAATTCGGAGCGCTTCGAGTTCCTGGAGTTCGAGGATTCCGACAGCCTGGAAGTCGGCGACCTGGTGCTGGCGATCGGCAACCCGTTCGGTGTCGGTCAGACGGTGACGAGCGGCATCGTCTCGGCGTTGGCGCGGTCGGGTATCGGCAGGGCCAACGGCTCCGTATTCATCCAGACGGACGCAGCCATCAATCCGGGCAACTCTGGCGGCGCGCTGGTCGATGTCGCGGGCAAGCTCGTCGGCATCAATACGCTCATCTATTCGCGGACCGGCGGCTCGGTCGGAATCGGCTTTGCCATCCCGTCCAATCTGGTGCGGCTGCATGTCGACAGCGCGCTCAAAGGGCGCCGCGTCACACAGCCATGGATCGGTGCCCGCCTGGAAGACGTGACGCGGGAAATGGCCGAGGGCCTCGGCCTCGATCGCGCCGTCGGTGCGGTCGTGGCGCGGATCGATGCCAACGGGCCCGCGGCAAAGGCCGGTCTTGTGGCGGGCGACGTGGTGACGCGCGTCGACGGCTTCGAGGTGGCTGACGCACACGCCGCACACTATCGGCTGACGACGCGCGGGGTCGGCAATGTTGCGGAGTTCAATGTCTTGCGCCGCGGTCAGGCGCTGGTCGTCAAGGTGCCGCTCGCGGAACCGCCGCAGCCGGGCGCCGACGACGTGCGCAACCTGTCGGGCAATCATCCCTTCGACGGTGCTCGCGTGATGAACCTGCTGCCCGGTGTTGCCGACGAGCTTGGCATCGACGAGGCGGAAGGCGTTGTGATCTTGTCGGTGCGGCGCGGCAGCATCGCGGAGCGCCTGCAATTGAAGGCCAACGATGTGATCGTTTCGGTGCAGGAAGCGCGCGTGAGCTCGGTGCGTGAACTCGAACAACTGGTGGAGAAGCGGCCGCGGGCCTGGGTTCTTGGCATCAAACGCGAGGGCCGCCTACTGAGCCTGCAGCTGCCGGGGTAAAGCGCGCGCACAGGTACGCGGCTAAGTCAGTTCTGTCGCGGTTGCGCCGTTAGGGCTCGCGCAGAATCGATCGTGACGCATCCAAAGAAGTCTCGGCGATCCGCTCCAATTCATTGTTTGATATGCTGAATTCCTGCATCGCTTGGATCGCGGGCGGTGCCGTGTCGGGCGATCAGGCTGGAAGGACTGCTTATTGGCCGGACCGCAATACAACGGCCGCGACGCTGCCCGAATCGTTCGACAGACTGCGGATGTTTTAAAGGGGATATTGGTTGATCGCAGCCCCCGGTTGCGATGCAGGGAGATGGCTCGAGATGAAATTGCGCTCGATGCTCGCCGCGGCTATTGCAATTGTCGGCGCGCTTTTCGCCATGGCACCACCGGCCGATGCCGCAAGATTGGTTTTTGGCGCCAGCGACCAATTGCGCAAGTTGCAGGATGTCGATGTGACCGGAAGCATGGGCGAAGCGCTCTACCTCGGTCATAAGTTCACACACCATGCTTTCATACTGCCCTATATGCTGACCGACGATGGCTATATCCTCGGCGCGCGCAATGATCCGAAGCGATACTACAAGCTCGACGTGGCGAAGATCGCCACACTGCAGGCCAAGGGCCTTTTGCCAACGCCGCTGCCGGCCTACCAGATCGGCATGTTCGACTATGTCTTTGGCTATCTCTTGTGGCTATTGCTGCCCGTCATTGCCATCTTCGGCTGGTTTGGCGCACGCAAGGACAAGAAGAGGGCGGCTGCCGTGCCGTTCTTCGCAAGTGGCATCGGTCACCAGAAGGAAGGGCGCGGCGAGCAGGCTCTGGCAGATTTTGACAAGGCGCTGTCCATCGATCCGAAGAACCCCATCATGCTCGGCGCGCGCGGCAACCTGCTCGCCGGTCTCGGCCGTCTCGATGCGGCGATGTCCGACTTCTCACGCATCATCATTGCCCAACCAAAGAACGCCGCAGCCTTGATCTGGCGAGGCGAAGCATTTCTAGCGAAAGGCGAGACGAGGTTGGCGCTCGCCGACTTGGACCGTGCCGTCAAGGCTTCGAAGAGCGCGGAAGCCTATTTCGCTCGCGGAAGGGCGCGTTTGCAGACAGGTGATGCCGCAGCGGCAATCAAGGATTTCTCGGCCGCCATCGCGAAGGCGCCGAAAGCTGCCGTTCTTTACGCCGCGCGTGCCCGTGCTCATGACGCCTCTGGCGACGTCGGGCTGGCCGCCGAGGACATGACCACCGCGCAGTGCCTCGCCAATCCGGAGGTTGCTTCCGCACCGGCGCTACGCATCTAGGTCGCGTTCACTTCAGATAGAATCGCGAACGCGCTCTATCTCATTTGTTTGAGCATGATTTTCACGGCTCGACCGCTGACACTCAGCTAAACATGCGGTTCTTGCTTTGAGCATGTTTTTTGCGCTGAACCGCTCACACTTCAGCTAAACATGCTCCAGCCGGCAGGGAGCCTCAGAGGCGCCAATCCGATTTGAGTGTGCATTGCCGGTGCAGGGGACGCTGTGGCGGCCTCTTTCGTCCTGGCGGACACGCCCGGTGCCGCTATGATGCGCGGCCATGAGCAACCTGTTCGAAGCAGCCGGCCTGGAGAAGAGCGCGCCGCGACCGCTCGCCGACCGGCTGCGGCCGAAGGCGCTGGCGGAGGTGGTCGGCCAGGATCATATCGTCGGGCCTGATGGCACGCTGACGCGGATGCTGGGGAGCGGCCGGATCGCGTCGATGATCCTGTGGGGACCGCCGGGCTCGGGCAAGACCACGGTGGCACGGCTGCTGGCGCGCGAGACGAAGCTGGAGTTCGAACAGATCTCGGCGATCTTTTCCGGCGTGCAGGACTTGAGGAAGGTGTTCGACCGCGCGAAGTTGCGGCGCGAGCAGGGCAAGGGGACACTGCTGTTCGTCGACGAGATCCATCGCTTCAACCGCGCCCAGCAGGACAGCTTCCTGCCGCACATGGAAGACGGGACCATTACGCTCGTCGGCGCCACGACAGAAAATCCGTCGTTCGAGCTCAACGCCGCGATCCTGTCGCGCGCCGTCGTGCTGGTGTTCAATCGTCTCGAGGAAGAGGCACTCACCGCACTCATCGGCCGCGCGGAGGTGGAGGTCGGGCGCAAGCTGCCTGTTGATGACGACGCGCGCACGGCGCTGCTCGGCATGGCGGACGGCGATGGCCGCACGATCATCAATCTGGTCGAGGAAATCTTCTCCGCAGTGCATGAAGGTTCCTCGGCAATCGATCGCAACGGTCTCGTCAAGTTGGTGCAGCGGCGCGCGCCGCTTTACGACAAGGGGCGTGATGGGCACTACAACCTGATCAGTGCGTTGCACAAGTCGGTGCGTGGGTCGGATCCCGATGCGGCGCTCTACTGGCTGTGCCGGATGCTCGAAGGTGGTGAGGATCGGCTATTCATCGCGCGTCGGCTGGTGCGGATGGCGGTCGAGGACATCGGCCTTGCCGATCCCAATGCGGTGGTGCAGGCGCTGGCGGCGAAGGACACGTTCGATTTTCTCGGATCGCCCGAAGGCGAGCTGGCACTGGCGCAGGCGACCATCTATCTCGCCACCGCGCCGAAATCGAACGGCGCCTACGTGGCCTACAAGGCTGCGATGCGCGCGGCCAAGGAGCAGGGCAGTCTCGCCCCGCCCAAGATCATCCTCAATGCGCCGACCAAGCTGATGGAGGCGGAAGGCTACGGCGAGGGCTACGAATACGATCACGATGCGCCAGAAGGATTCTCGGGCCAGAACTATTTTCCCGACGAGATGAAGCGCCGGCCGCAGTTCTACGATCCGCCCGAGCGGGGGTTCGAGCGCGAGTTGAAGAAACGTCTGGCGTACTGGGATGGCCTGCGCAAGAAGAAGGGCGGATGAAGGCCCGGGAGCGTACCGCAATCAGGTTCATCAATCGCAGCAACCGCCAGTTCGTCGATCTCAAATTCGAGTAATGCTTATGGGTGAGGATCGGCCAGCCATATTGTTCCCGCGATCGTGGCGTACACAGAATTCACGAGCGAATTGGCCAGCTAATTCGGGCTGCCGGCCCGACTGCCCGAATGCCACAACGAGAGTGAAGACGGGGTCGGAAGTTATGTGCGGGGGCGGTGCGGCTGACTTTCCCACGAGGCCGCCTTATGATGGCGCTCGTGCGTCCTGTTTGGTTGCGGGTGCGGGTAGAGGAGCCTTCTCATGATCACGTTCAGCGAGCTGTGGCGCGTGCATCCGATCAACGAGAGTGTGACGACGCCGTGCATCGCGCCCAACGACCTGGTCAACCTTGAAGGCAAGCAGATCAAGAAGGGCTATCCGGTATTCGCCAACCAGTGCGCGATCCGCATGAGCACGGCGTTGCGCCGCGCCGGCATCTCGGCCAGCCAGCTGCCGGGCTGCGCACATTGCGCCGTGCATTCGCGCGAGGAAATGCACTTCATCAACGCCAACCAGCTCGCCTTCACCATCGCGAAGGCGAAGCTGCCCGGGTTCGGTCCGATCGAAAAGATCACAGGCACCGAGGCGGCGCACTTTTATCCGAAGCTCTACGGCCGCACGGGCGTGATTTACATCCAGGACTACTGGCGCCGCTCGACCGATACGGTGAAGGCGACCGGCGACCATATCGATGTGTGGAATGGCTACCGCTCGACGACGAAGTGGCTGATGGAATGGTTCTCATGGCTCGGCTACTATTCCAACTACGCGGAGGCCGGGGAGATCTGGTTCTGGGAGGTGAAGTAGGACTGGGCCGACGCACGGCCTCCGTGCGGTCTTCGTCCGCGACTTTGGGAGTTGTCCCTTGCGCTATCTCATTGCGATGATCGCTGCCGTCGTGGCGGCCCTCGTTGTCAGCCTCTACGTCAGCACGCCGGTTGCCAACTGGGTCGTTCGCCAGTTCGCGTTCGACAGTCCAGATTCGGTTGCTGATCTGCACATGCTGGTGTTCATGGCGGTCAGTGTCGGCGGCCTGCTGGCCGGCTGGGTGATCGGCTGGATTGCCGGGCGCGGCTTCGACAAGGAAAATCCCGTCGAGTGAGCGCGGCGCGGCTCAGTCAAGGCGGCGCGCAGGCGCACGCGCGCGTGGTTGGCGGGCCGGCACCGCCCCTTTTCCAGCTTCGATGAAATCGTTATAGGGTGGCGACATATCAGCGTGCCTTGCGGGTGACGGCCGGGGGCGGGCCATTACGATATTTGCGAGGTTGCCGGTCATGAAACTGCTGCTCTTGGCCTCTGCCGGTGGCGCGATCGGTGCTGGCGCGCGTCATCTGGTCAACGTCGGCACGGCGCGAATTCTGGGAACCGCGTTTCCCTGGGCGACGCTGACGGTCAACATCGTCGGCTCGTTCCTGATGGGGTTGCTGATCGAGTACCTGCTGTCGCGGGCGACCGGTACCGATGCAATGCGCACGTTTCTGGCCACTGGCATTCTGGGCGGCTTCACCACCTTTTCGGCGTTCTCGCTCGATGTGGTGCTGCTGATCGGCCGCAAAGATGAGGGGTTTGCGGCCCTTTACGTGCTGGGTTCGGTCGGCATCTCGATCCTGATGCTCTATGCGGGGCTGGCGGTCGGGCGCTGGGTGTTCGCATGAGCCCCGCCCCGGTCGAGACGATCAAGGTGAAGGCCGGTGAGGACGGGCTCAGACTCGACCGCTGGTTTCGAATCCATTTTCCGGATGTCGGTTACACCTATCTGCAGAAGCTCTTGCGCTCGGGTCAAGTGCGGGTCAACTCGAAGCGCGTGCAGGCCAACGACCGGCTCGAGGCCGGGCAGGAGATCCGCGTGCCGCATGTGGTGCGGCAGCCGGCCAAGAGTCAGCCTTCGGTCAAACCGCCGATGGGGCTGTCGAAGGCCGATCGCGATCTGATCGAGGGGATGATCCTCTACGAGGACGATCACGTGCTGGTTCTCAACAAGCCGTTCGGACTTGCTGTTCAGGGTGGCACCGGCACCAAGCGACATATCGATGGCCTGCTCGCCGGGATGGCCGACAGGTTCGGCGATCGGCCGCGGCTAGTGCATCGGCTCGACCGCGATACCACCGGGGTTCTGTTGGTGGCCAAACACCGCGATGCCGCCGCCAAGCTCGGCCGTGTGTTCCAGACGCGCTCGGCGGCAAAGACCTACTGGGCGCTGGTCAAGGGCGTGCCGAAGCCTGCGCAGGGCAAGGTTGCGGCGGCGCTGGTCAAGGCATCGGGGCCGGATGGCGATCGGGTGCGGAAGGCGGAAGCTGGCGAGCAGGACAAGGCCATGCACGCGACAACGCATTATGCGGTGATCGATCGGGTGGCGCACAAGGCGGCCTGGGTGTCGCTGAAGCCGGTGACCGGGCGTCAGCACCAGCTCAGGGCGCACATGGCGCTCATTGGTCATCCGATCGTCGGCGACAACAAGTACGGCGCGGCCGATGTGCTGGCCGACAGCGGCATCGACGCGAAGCTGCATCTGCATGCGCGCCGGCTGGTGCTACCGCATCCGTTCCAGGCGGGAAAGAAGATCGATGTTACGGCCCCACTACCGCCGCACATGCTGAAGTCCTGGGACATGCTGGGGCTCGATGCAGACCGTTTCGATGGCTGAGGGGCGGTTTCAGGCCTGTTGCTCAGGCTTTACACCCTGCTTACCTGTTTCCGGTTAGAGGTTGGAGAGAAGCGAACCGGTTGATAGCACGGGCCCGATAAGCAAGGCCGGATGGATGACATTCGCGGTTTTGCAAATCTCTATTTCGCCAAACGGAATTTGCTGCGGTGCAGCGCCCGCAATACGTTAAATTATTGTTAAGTCATAGTGTTGTCAGACATGGTGATGAAGAATAGCGCGGTTCGCGGCCGAGCGCGAATAGTGGTATAAGCGGCGCCCATGAAACTGGTCCTATTCGACTGCGACGGCACTATCGTCGACAGTCAGCATTCAATCTCCGCAGCCATGGAGGCCGCGTTCGCAGCGCACGGCCTGCCGAGGCCGGAGCGTGCGCGTGTGGTGGAGGTCGTTGGACTGTCGCTGCTGACTGCGGTGCGCGCGCTGATACCCAATAGTGCGCCTGAGCTCGTGCATCGCGTGGCGGAAACCTACAAGGACGCTTTCGGCAATCTCAGGCGGCAGGCGGCACACGAAGAGCCGATGTTTCCGCTGGCGCGCGAGACGCTGCACAAGCTTGCGGCCATGCCTGGTGTGGTGCTGGGACTTGCGACGGGCAAGTCGCGGCGCGGTGTCGACGCCATCATCGAGCGCGAACAGCTTCATGGTCTGTTCGGCACGATCCAGACTGCCGACGGCAATCCTTCCAAGCCACATCCGGGCATGGTGCTGCAGGCGATGTCCGAAACGGGGCTGGTGCCGGAACGCACGGTGGTCGTCGGCGATACGACCTTCGACATGGAGATGGCGATCAACGCGCGCGCTAAGGCGGTTGGTGTGACCTGGGGCTATCATCCGCGCGATGCGCTTGCAGCGTCAGGTGCTCATGCGCTGATCGACAGCTATGCGGATCTGCCGGCCACCATCGACCGGCTGCTGGCCGTCAGGGAACCGCCTCAATGAGTCGATCGGACGGCGATGGCGGTGACGCCTCGCGCAAAGGGATTTCCCGCGAGGCGTTGGTGGCGCCACGTCCGCGCCGATTCTACAAGATCGTCTCGGTGATCGAAACGGCTGACGGGTTTGGTGTCAGTCTCGACGGTCGGCTGGCAAAGACACCGGGCAAGGTGGCACTTGCGGTTCGGTCGCGACGCCTGGCGGAACTGCTGGCTGGCGAATGGGCGGCGCAGGGCAAGGAGATCCTGGCCGAGACGATGCCGCTCACCCGCCTCGTCAACACCGCGATCGACGGCGTGCGCGGCAAGGAGGCGGCGGTGCGCGCGGATATCGTCGCCTTTTCGGGAAGCGATCTCGTCTGCTATCGGGCGCCAGGCCCGGACGGGCTCGTCGCGTCGCAGGCCCAAGCCTGGACGCCCGTGCTCGCGTGGGTGGCCGGATCTCTGGGTGCTCAATTCAAGACGGTGGTCGGCGTCATGCATGAGGCTCAGCCCGCAACCGCCGTTGAATGCGTTGCGCACGCGGTTGCCGATCTTGATGCTCTGCGGCTCACGGCCTTGCACCAGATGACCACGCTGACGGGGTCGGCGCTGCTGGCGCTGGCGTGTCTGAAGGGCGCGTATTCGGTCGAGGACGCGTGGCGGGCCGCGCATGTGGACGAGGACTGGCAGATCAGCCAGTGGGGCGAGGATGCCGAGGCAGCCGAACGTCGGCAGATGCGCTGGCGCGACATGCAGGCGGCTAGCCGGCTGCTGGATTTGGCAGACGAAAATTGATCCGTTCAGGATTGCGTTAATCTTCAGATGCGGAGTTTGGCGCCTGAATTGGGTGCGCAATCGCGCGCATCTCCGCATTCAGGCGCACATCGTTAACCAATCGTTATCGTGAACAGCGTTAGGATCGTCGACCGCGATGACTGCGAGGCTGTCGATGCATGGCGCCATGAAAATTCCCGAGCTTTCACAGCGCGACCGGTTCGTTCGCCGGGCCATTGCGCACAAGGGTGTTTGGGCCGTCGCCGGCGAGGATGGCCTCGCGCGCGTCACCTCGCCAGACAATCCCGGGCAGAAGGTCACGCTGTTCTGGAGTAGCGAGGCGGAAGCCAAGCGCTGGGCCGACGTGCTGACTGTCAATCCGCGCGTCAAGATGATCCCGGTCAACGAGCTGATCGGCGAAGTGCTACCCAAGCTCACCGAACTCGATCGCATGGTTGGCCTCGACTGGTCGGCGGAGCCGATCGAATGCGAAGTCGAGCCCAACGAACTGATTGCCCGCCTTCGGCATGAGAGTGTGGAATCCTTCCTGCAGCGGGCGCGCTTGCATCATTCGGTGTGGATGCTGGAGGATGCCAACGGGCCGGCTCTGCTCGTTGCCCATCACCATCCAGGCCAGCTTATGCTGCCGTGCTGGGCTGCCCACGCGGAAGCGGAAGCACGCATCGAGGGACCGTGGAGCGAAATGCTTGCGGTCGAGATTCCGATTGCCAATTTCGTCAGCGTGACGCTGCCGTGGCTTTCGGAACAGGGCTGGCTGGTAGCGCCGGGGCATTCGCCGGGCGCTGACACCATGGAGATGAGGCCAGCCGATCTGCTACGCCGCATTGAGCCGGCGGCGGTTCCTGCGTGACGATGCCATAAGCGCGCGGTCGATCTTCCTATTCGCATAGCAGAGCAGCTGCGGCGAAACGCGAAGTCCATCCACTGGGCCCACACTCTCGTGCTCGTGTTGTTTCTCGCGGCGACTACGGCGGCGTCCGACGCTCGAGGCGGCGCAGGCTGTACCAAGCGGTAGCGCTGTGCGATGCTCCGGCGTTCGTGCGCGTTCACGTTAAGCGGAGTCGCGAATGCGCTCTATCTCTTTCATTTGAGCATGTTTTTCACGGCTCGACCGCTCACGCTTCAGCTAAACATGTTCTCCTTCATTTGAGCATGTTTTTCACGGCTCGACCGCTCACACTTCAGCTAAACATGTTCTCCTTCATTTGAGCATGTTTTTCACGCTGAACCGCTCACACTTCAGCTAAACATGCTCTATTTGCGCGTGGAGTAAGCGATGCCTGGTACAGATCAGCTGTTGAGCTACTTCTTCCTGGGGCTGGCTGCGTTCCTGTTCATCATGATCTTCTGGAACGTGCTCGGCGGACCGCGCAAGCAGCGGCGCAAGCGTGCACCAAGACAAAGTTGGCAAGAAACCAGCGACAGCACAGGCGGTGCCGACGCCAGTCCGATGCTGGGTCGAAGTGGCCGCAGGCGCAATGGCGACGACTCAGGGGGTGGCGGCGATGGCCACGGCCATGGCGACGATGGTGGGGGAGACGGCGGCGGTGGAGACGGCGGCGGTGGCGGCAACGGTGGTGGTGGCGGCGGCGACTGAGCAGGATCAGGGCCGTGACGGGGCAAACCTGCCTTCTGCCGCTCGAGGATCGCAGCGGGCGGGATTTCAATGGCATCCGTCCACCTTTCGTTCCGTATGCCCGGGCCTCGCCGCGTGCTATCTGACGCCACTTTCGTGAATTCCTTCCCATGCCAAATCGCCAGGTGAGAGCCCCATGAAGGACGTGATCGAGGAACTCGAGAAGCGCCGCGCCAATGCCCGTCTGGGTGGTGGCCAGCACCGCATCGATGCCCAGCACAAGCGCGGCAAGCTGACGGCGCGCGAGCGCATCGAGCTGCTCATGGACGAGAACTCCTTCGAGGAGTTCGACATGTACGTCGAGCACCGCTGCATCGAGTTCGGAATGGAGAAGTCAAAGATCCCGGGCGATGGTGTGGTGACGGGATGGGGCACGATCAATGGCCGCGTGGTCTACGTGTTCGCCAAGGACTTCACGGTGTTCGGCGGCTCGTTGTCGGAAACGCACGCCAAGAAGATGACCAAGATCCAGGACATGGCGCTGAAGAACCGTGCGCCGATCATCGGCCTGTTCGACGCCGGCGGCGCGCGCATTCAGGAAGGTGTCGATGCGCTCGGCGGCTATGGCGAGGTGTTCCTGCGCAACGTGCTCGCTTCCGGCGTCATTCCGCAGATCTCGGTGATCATGGGACCGTGCGCGGGCGGTGACGTATATTCGCCGGCGATGACCGACTTCATCTTCATGGTGAAGGATACCAGTTACATGTTCGTCACCGGTCCCGACGTCGTAAAGACGGTGACGAATGAGACGGTGACGGCGGAAGAGCTGGGCGGCGCCAAGGTGCACACGACCAAGTCGTCGATCGCCGACAAGGCCTACGAGAACGACGTCGAGGCGCTTTTGCAAATGCGGCGGCTCATGGATTTCCTTCCCGCGAACAACCTCGACGGCGTGCCGGTGCTGCCGACGCGGGATTCGGAGGATCGCATGGAGGTGTCGCTCGACACGCTGATCCCCGACAACCCCAACAAGCCCTACGACATGAGGGAGCTGATCCTGAAGATGGTCGACGAGGGCGACTTCTTCGAGATCCAGGAGGCCTACGCCAAGAACATCGTTGTCGGCTTCGCGCGCCTTGAAGGCCACACGGTCGGCATCGTCGCCAACCAGCCGATGGTGCTGGCAGGCGTGCTCGACAGCGATGCCTCGCGCAAGGCGGCGCGGTTCGTGCGTTTCTGCGACTGCTTCGAGGTGCCGATCGTCACGCTGGTCGACGTGCCGGGATTCCTGCCAGGCACGGCGCAGGAGTATGGCGGCCTCATCAAGCACGGCGCCAAGCTGCTGTTCGCCTTCTCCGAGGCGACGGTGCCAAAGGTGACGGTGATCACGCGCAAGGCCTACGGCGGCGCCTACGACGTGATGTCGTCGAAGCACATCCGCGGTGATGTCAACTACGCCTGGCCGTCAGCGGAAATTGCAGTTATGGGCGCCAAGGGTGCGTCGGAGATCATCTACCGCTCGGAGCTTGGCGATGCGGGCAAGATCAGGGAGCGCACCGACGAGTACCAGCGCCGCTTCGCCAATCCGTTCGTTGCGGCCGAGCGGGGCTATATCGACGAGGTGATCCTACCGAGGACGACGCGCCAGCGGGTGTGCCGTGCGTTGAGCATGCTGCGCAACAAGACCGTCGAGAATCCGTGGAAGAAGCACGACAACATTCCGTTGTGAGTGCGGCCTCAAGAAGCGCGGCGATGGGCAGGCATGGCGAGGATTCCTGAAGCTATCGGCAAGGTGAAGCCAGGCCTGAAGGGCTCGTCATCGCTTGTGGTTGGGCCGGAGCATACGGCGGCCAGAGTTGGCTCGGGTGTCATTCCCGTGCTTGCAACGCCCGTGATGATCAATGTCATCGAGGCCGCAGCGCTCGCAGCTTGCGAGCATCTCTTGCCGGAAGGTCACCAGAGCCTCGGCATCCGTCTCGACGTCCGCCACATCGCCGCGACTCCGGTCGGTATGAAGATCACGGCCGAAGCCGAGGTCACGAAGGTCGAGGAACGCGCGATCAGCTTTGCCGTCGCGGTCCATGACGAGAAGGAGCTGATCGGCGACGGCACACACGAGCGCGTTGTCGTCAACGTGGCGCGTTTCGAGGAGCGCGTGCGGCGCAAGATCCAACGCGCGTGATGCGCAAGGCTTGTCAATCGGGCGCCGTGCGCCGAGAAATGGCGCAACGGTGTGATCGGACATCGATGGTCGATGCACGGCCGCGAAGCGTCATAGTGCTCGAGCAGCGTGGAATGATTTCGGCCCGCCGATCTCATCTAATGCTCACAAGCGTCAGAGCATGCGGTGATTTTTTCGATGCGCAAATCGCTCGCTGAACACGACTTCGCCGTGTTTTGGCGGGCTAGCTTCCGCACGCATTCTCAAACATTGGATGCGGTACGGGAGATAGGGGATATGACGAAATTTCGCTTGGCGAGTGTTGCCGCGCTCAGCAGCGTTCTTGTCGTGGGCCTTGCAGGGCATGCCTTAGCACAGGATGTGAAGGTCGACTCGGGCGGGACGCAGGTCGAGGTCGATGGTGCCAACGTCAAGGTGAAGAAGAAGCCTGCGGCGGCTACCGGTAGTACCGAAGGCTCGAGCGTGAATGCTACGACCTCCCAGGGCGCCACGTCCGCGAAGGTGAAGTCCGCGACCAAGCCACCGGCAACGCCAAGCAAGCCGCCGCAAGCGGCCAAGCCTGCGGCAAGCGCGACCGCGGCGACGTCATCGCCGGCCAAGGCAAAGAGCGCAATCGAAAAGCCCGCGGGTGCAGCAGCGGCTGCCAAGGCCAAGCCGGCGCCATCGGCCGCGGCCAGCACGACAAAAGCAGCGCCGGCGAATGCTGCCGTGACAACCAAGGCTGCGCCCGCGACCGCTCCGGCAAAAACCGCTCGTGCCACGGCCAAGGTTGCTACGCCTGGATCCGCCAAGTCCGCCAAGCCGGCCGAAGCTGAAGACGTCAACGTCTCTGTCGACGGCGCCAAGGTCAAGATCAAGAAGGCACCGGGAGGTGTTGGCGAGGACGACGTCGACGTCGAGGTGAATGCTCCGAAGCGATAGCCCCGATTGAGGCCGGCAACCCCATTTGAGCCGGGGGAGCGTTCCAGCGCCTGCGGGCGCAATGGTGCTTCGATGTCTGGTTTCGCTGATCGATAGGTGGCGGGCGTGTGACATTCACCGCCCGCCAAATAGCTGCCGCCATGAACTCGGGCGCGGTCGCGGAATTCTCTACTCTCAATCGACGATCAGGACGAAGCCCTTGAGCTGCGCGATCAGTTCCGTTGCGCGCGTGATCGCGATGCCGGCGATCTGCTCCTGATAAAGGGCATGCGACTTGTCCGTCACCTCGACCAGGGGACGCTGGTCGTCATGATCGGGCAGCATCATCATGCACGATAGACCCTGCGTTGATTGCGGCGTTGCAGGGAAGGCGTTGGCGATCCGACCCTCGACTGCGTGCCAGCCAGGCGAGATGCCGAGGTTGAACCAGACCGAGTAGCGGCTGAAGTCCTTGGCGCTGATCTCGACCCACGGTCCGTATTCGAAATCCTCCTCATAGCCATTGACGGGAACGGCGAGGACGCAGCGCACGAAGTAGCGCGTGTCATCGAGGATGCACAGGTCGGAAGAGATGATGGCGCGCTTTTCCTTCTCCGCGGGCGAGAGCAGGAAGATCTCGTCTGGAAGGCCATAGGCCAATGCGGGGAAGCCCTGATGAATCTCGGTGCACGACGGGCAGCGGTAGCGCATCCGCGGTATGTGCCGTTCCGTGATCTTGACCGACGTGAACATGACTGCTGCTCCCAGCTCAATCCTTTGGAGAAAGGATAGGGCCGAGCCTCTTTCGGTCGGGTTCAGCGACGTGGTTAGCGGATGATGAAGATGTGCTCAGGGACCGCACGCATTCCAATACGGCCGCACGCGGGGCCCCGAAAAATCGAGGTTCCCATGCTCGGTGCTTTCAGCGGTTTTGATCATTTGCATATCGCACCTGTCAGCGCCGCACCTTGATTTTGCCGGCCGCTACGATGTGTGAGCGATGGCTTCAAGCCATGACGTTCGGCACGGACATCACGATGATCGGCTGTCGAGATGCGCACATGCGATTCGTCGGCGTGACGCTTGCTCGGCGCCCCACTAGCTTGCAGAGACATGCCGGCACTTGCGCGCGCTGAATTCGGCGCTGGTCCGGAACGGGCGGTCCGGAAAGTACCGGAAGATTCTGCCCGGCGCCGCTGGAGCAGGCTTTGTCGGTTCAACAACTTAGGTTGGCACTACATAGTCAAGCTCGCTTGTGGCCGCCGAGAATATCTTCCTGTGATTGCTGCCCAATTCCGGCCCGGACGCTGAACGCCAGATGAAACGTGTATTCAGAACCGGTTCAATGCGACAGGAGCATCTTGGGATCCATCGAATACGAGTTTCAACGCGACGGAAACGATCCGCCGCATTCCCTTGGAGACCACCATGACCGCGAAGTTCCTGATCGCCACCGCTGCCATCCTCGTTGCAACGACTGCGACTGCCTCTGCGCACTCGGTGCGCCCTGTCGACCGGACGCTCGACAAGCAGTTCTACCAGATCGAGAAGGGGCGCCAGAGCGGGCTCATAACCTGGCGCGAGGGCCGCAAGCTGCGCGCCGAGCAGCGTGCGATCGAAGCGGCTCGCAACGAATATCTCGCCGACGGCAAGTTGACGAAGAGTGAGCTGCGCGACTTGCGGTCCATGCAGGAAGCAGCCAGCTGGCACATCCTCAATGAGAAGTATGACGGCTGGCGCAGGCCGAAGTTCCTGCCGCGCATCGGGCGTTAGTCCCCGTCGCCTTGATTTGCGCGCGGAGGCGGGCCGCTCATCGGAGCGGCCCGTTCGCATTTTCCCACTCTTGGCGAGAGAAGACGGCGTCCTGAAATTGGAGCGGGCTGGTGGCTCATACATGAACCGAGGCTGTCGACAGCGTTCAGTATGGGTTCAATGCGGAGAACCTAGAGTCTAGGGCATCGTCAAAACAGCCGGGTGACGCCGGCGAGCTAACAGGGATGAAGCTCATGAACCGCAAGTTCCTTCTCACCACCAGCGCTCTCGTCATGGGCATCGTTGCCACGTCCATGCCAGCCTCCGCAGGAAGCAGCAATTATGGCGGCGACACTTATGATCGCACCGACGTCCGGCAGGCCAATCAGGCACGTCGCATCGAGCAGGGCATTCGCTCAGGCCAGTTGACGCCTCGGGAAGCGGCCAAGCTGAAGGATCAGCAGGCTCATATCCGCCATCTGGAACGCGACGCCGAACGCGACGGCAGGATTTCCAGGGTGGAGCGCTCTCGGATCGAGGCCGCGCAGGACGCAGCGAGCCGTTCGATCTACGCCGAGAAGCACGATGGCGATACTCGTGGTCATCACGGCCATCGCCGCTGGTTCGAGCGGTCCAGCCACGACAATCATCATCACCACAATGGCCACCGCCGCTGGTACAGGTTCTGGTTCTAAGTTCGAAGACGCGGTGAACTTTTGGAACCGGCAGAGGGAGTCGCAACGACAGTTGCGGCTCCCTTCTGGTTGTACGTGGATTGCGGAGATCAGGTCTTATGCTGATCGGTGCCGCAACTGCCGATGCTTATTCCGTGAATGCAAGGTGAAAGCGCAGTTCAAAGGTGGTTCACGCGAACACTCCTAGCTTCTTGGTGTCTGGGCCGGAGTTTGCCGGTGCTTTCGACGCACATTTCCAGGAGGACACGCATGTCACGCAAATTCATCTACATCGCAGGCGCAGTGGCTGTCGGAATTTCGAGCGTAACGTTGCCGGCCGCGGCAGATCAGATTGACCGCCGCCAATACAACCAGATGCGCCGCATCGATCAGGGCGTCATGTCGGGCGAACTGACCCGGCGTGAGGCGCGGCACCTTTGGCAGCAGCAGGCCTACATCAATTCGCTGGAACGCCGGGCCAAGCGGGACGGCCATCTCACGGGTTGGGAGCGCGCACGTCTGCGGTATGCGCAGAACTACGCCAGCCGCTCGATCTATTCTCAAAAGCACGATCGTCAGAAGCGCTGGTACTGGTGGTAAGCACCGGTCGGCCCGCATGGGCTCGATTCGCAGGTTATTCCGGGGGCCGCCTCTCAAGGGCGGCTCCATCACTTTTTGGCCCTAAGAATCGACTCTTAGCAATATCGTAAGGTTAACGAATTATGGTGCCGCCAGACCATTCGTGACATTCTGCTGGAATCACCATGACCAATTTCAAGGGCTTTTCGATCGACGCGATCATCGAGCGCGGCA
The DNA here is from genome assembly GCA_044222395.1 of Hyphomicrobiaceae bacterium. GTDB lineage: Bacteria > Pseudomonadota > Alphaproteobacteria > Rhizobiales > Hyphomicrobiaceae > JAEUMD01. Next base: position 25,283 of record JBGANK010000019.1, read on the forward strand.
GCATCGCCGATAGCGACGTGATGAAGATGCGCAGCGTCACCTACGCCGATGGAACCATCTCGGCGGAAGAGGCCGACGCTCTGTTTGCCCTCAACAGTGCCGGGCTGACATACGTCCGTGCCTGGGAAGAATACTTCATCGAGGCAATCACGAACTACCTGGTCGACCAGGTGGAACCGGTTGGCTATGTCACGGCAGAGAACGCGCAGTGGCTGATCGAGCGAATCGGGAAAGACGGTCGGGTGGAGACGCGCACCGAGCTTGAACTCGCCATCAATGTCATCGACAGGGCACGCTGGGCGCCGGAGAGCCTCGTCAAGTTCACGCTTCAGCAGGTCCGCGACGCGGTGGTTACGGGCAAGGGCGTCCTGCGCAGCGGGCATGCATTGAAGCCGGGGACGATCGGCGAAGCGGAAGTCGAGCTGTTGCGGCGCATCCTTTATGCGTTCGGCGGCGACGGCAATGTTGCTGTGACACGCGCGGAAGCCGAGATCCTGTTCGAGATCAACGATGCAATTGGTGGCAAGCCCAATGCGGCCTGGACCGACTTGTTCATCAAGGCGATCGCCAACGCCGTGATGGCGGTGTCCTCCTATGCTGTTCCGACCCGGGAGGAGGCGTTGCGTCGCGAAGCATGGCTCGACTACCACACGGATCTGTCGCCGCTCGGTATGATCAAGAAGATAGCGGCCGGAGGGTTCCCACTGCGCGAGGGCTATCGGCTGCTGACCCGCGAGGAAAGCGCGCTCGATCGGTTGGAAAGGCAGCGCATCGAAATGATCGTGAACGAGCATGTGACGGAAGGCGAGGCGACGTGGCTTGCCGACCGCATCAGCCGCAACGGCAAGGTCGATGAGAACGAAGCGGCTCTGTTGGCTTACCTGCGGCAGGAAAGTCCCGAGCTGCATCCGGCTCTCAAGGATCTCATCAGGCGCTACGCACCGGCAGCTTGAGGCCGATCGCACCGGCGGCCGGCTCAGTTCCCGAAAAATTCAAACGCGATGCCAGCTGTCCTGGCGTCGCGTTTGCCTTTTCAGCGATGTTTTCGAGGTCTGCCACAGCCGCGCGCCTGCCCCCACTTGACCGGTCGGTTCTGCCGGGCCACTGATCGCTGGCCGGGAGGGGCGACGGCGTCCCATTGTTTCCATGCCGTCGAGCGAGCAAAGGGGCAAAGAGCGCATGTGGTTTCCTCACTCCAAATTGCAGCTGAAAGAAACTTTGCTGATCGGCGGGCCGGCGGTGCTGCTGGTGCTCGCCGCATTCTGGCTCGCTTATCAATTCGTGCATCCCGCGCCGCCCAGCAAGATCGTGATCACCACAGGGTCGCAATCGGGAGCCTACTACACTTTCGCCAACCGCTACCGCGAGGCGCTGGCGAAGAACGGCATCACGCTGGATGTGCAGGCGTCGAAGGGATCGGTGGAAAATCTCGAGCGGCTCAACAACACAGCGGAACAGTTTGATCTGGCGCTAATGCAAGGCGGCATCGCGAACGAGCGGACCGCGCCCAACGTCATGTCGTTTGGACGCATCTTCCTGGAACCCGTCTGGGTGTTCCACCGACTCGATCAACCCGTCGACGATCTCGCCGCATTCAAAGGCAAGAAGATTGCCGTCGGCCCGGAAGGCAGCGGCACGCGCAAGCTTGCGGTCGATTTGCTGCATGCGACGGGGATTGACGCATCGAGTGCGACGCTGCTGCCGGTGGGGTCGGCAGCGGCAGTGGATGCGCTCGAAAAAGGGGAGGCGGATGCTGCCTTCTTCTCGCTGGCACCCGAGAGCCAGCTGATCCAGAAGATGCTGGGCAACAGCGCGTTGAAGCTTGCCAGCCTGCGACGTGCCGACGCCTATACGCGGCGCTTCTCCTATCTTTCGCGGGTCGTGCTGCCGGAAGGCGCAATCGATCTGGTGCGCAATCTGCCGCCGCAAGACGTGATCCTGGTCGCGGCCCAGGCGGCGCTGGTGGCGCGAAGCGACCTGCATCCGGGGTTGGCCTGGCCGATCGTCGATGCACTGAAGTCGGTGCATTCGGGTGGCGGCATGTTCCAGCGGGTGGCCGAATTTCCACGGGCCTTCGATCCTGAATTCCCAATGTCCGACGACGCCGTGCGGATCTACACGAACGGTACGCCGTTCCTGCAGCGGTTCCTGCCATTCTGGCTGGCTTCGTTCATCGAGCGCATGGTCATCATGGTGGTGCCGATCGCAACCATCCTCATTCCGCTGATCAAGATCGGTCCGATGATCTACGAGTGGCGAATCCGCAGCCGGCTCCTGTACTGGTATGCCCAGTTGAAGTCGCTGGAAAAGGACATGGGTAAGGTTGTCGACCGCAGCCATCTTGGCGAGTACCAGCACGAACTCGAGCGAATCGACGACGCGGTGAGCATGATTCCGGTGCCGCTGCACTATTCCGACAGGCTCTATGAGCTGAGGGCGGCGATCGACCTGGTTCGCCAGAGGCTGATTGCCAAGGTCTGAGTTGCCAGCGAGGCCAAAATCCCGCTTCTGCGACTAGCCTTTGGTTGTTGTCAGAGCCGGTTTACGGGGGCCAAAAGGCCGTCTAGAACACGCACTTGAGATTTATCTCGACGAGCCCGCCTTTAAAGGACAACCCCAGGTCATGTTCAACAAGATCCTGATTGCGAACCGCGGCGAGATTGCCTGCCGCGTCATCAAGACGGCGCGCAAGATGGGCATCAAAACGGTGGCGGTATATTCGGATGCGGACCGCGACACCTTGCATGTCGAAATGGCTGACGAGGCGGTCCATATCGGGCCGCCCGCCGCGGCGGAATCCTACCTCGTCATCGACAAGATCGTGGCGGCCTGCAAGGCGACAGGAGCCGAGGCGGTTCATCCCGGTTACGGGTTCTTATCGGAGCGCGAAGCATTCCCGATTGCGCTTGGCAAGGCCGGTGTCGTCTTCATCGGCCCCAATCCCAAAGCGATCGCGGCGATGGGCGACAAGATCGAATCCAAGAAGGCAGCTGCTGCCGCCAAGGTCTCGACGGTGCCGGGCTACTTGGGCGAGATTGCCGATGCCAAGCAGGCCATCAAGATCGCCGACGAGATCGGCTACCCGGTCATGATCAAGGCGTCGGCGGGCGGCGGCGGCAAGGGTATGCGCATCGCCTGGTCAAAGAAGGAGGTGGAGGACGGCTTCACCTCGTCGCGCAACGAGGCCAAGGCTTCGTTCGGCGACGACCGCATGTTCATCGAGAAGTTCATCGAGAACCCGCGTCACATCGAGATCCAGGTGCTGGGCGACAAGCACGGCAATGTCGTCTACCTGGGCGAGCGCGAGTGCTCGATCCAGCGTCGCAACCAGAAGGTGATCGAGGAAGCACCCTCGCCGCTGCTCGATGAAAAGACCCGCAAGGCGATGGGTGAGCAGGCGGTGGCGCTCGCCAAGGCCGTCGGCTACGACAGTGCCGGCACGGTGGAGTTCGTGGCCGGGCAGGACAAGAGCTTCTACTTCCTCGAGATGAACACGCGACTGCAGGTCGAGCATCCGGTGACCGAGCTGATCACGGGGATCGATCTGGTCGAGCAGATGATCCGCGTCGCCGCAGGGGAGAAGCTTTCCTTCGGACAGAAGGACATCAAGCTCAACGGCTGGGCGGTGGAAAGCCGCATCTACGCGGAAGACCCCTACCGCGGCTTTCTGCCGTCGATCGGGCGGCTGGTCCGCTACCGGCCGCCGCATGAAGGCTCGACCGCAGACGGCCTTACCGTGCGCAACGATACGGGCGTATTCGAGGGCGGCGAGATCTCGATGTTCTACGACCCGATGATCGCCAAGCTCGTCACGCACGCGCCGACGCGCGAGCAGGCGATCGATGTGCAGGCGACGGCGCTCGATGCCTTCTACATCGACGGCATCCAGCACAATATTCCGTTCCTCACGGCGTTGATGCAGCATCCTCGCTGGCGTAAGGGCGAGCTGTCGACAGGCTTCATCAAGGAGGAGTTCCCCGACGGCTTCAAGCCGCGCTCGCCAGAAGGCGAGGAGCTGAAGGTTCTGGCTGCGGTGGCGGCTGCCATCGACCACCAGAACAACATGCGCCGGCGCGAAATCAGCCAGCAGATGGACGGCCGGCCGGTGAAGTTCTCCAACCGGCGCGTGGTCGAGCTCGGAAAGATCCGGCAGCAGGTCGTTGTCGAGGGTGGCCTCGATACGCCCATCAAGGTGGCGATGCTCGACGACAAGGGGCGCGCCTTCGACACGCTCGAACTTGCCTCGCGGTGGTGGCCGGGCGAGGTCGTTTGGGCCGGCGTCGTGCGCGACAAGGACGTGTGCGTCCAGGTGCGGCCGATCGCCAACGGCCATGACCTGTCGTATCGCGGCATCCATGTTCCGGCCCGCGTCTATACGATGCGCGAGGCGGAGCTGGCGTCGCTGATGCCTGAGAAGGTGGCCGCCGACATGTCCAAGTACCTGCTGTGCCCGATGCCGGGCCTGGTCAAGGCGATCAACGTTGGGGAGGGGGCGGAGGTCAAGGCGGGGGATTCGCTGGCCGTGGTCGAGGCGATGAAGATGGAGAACATCCTGCGTGCGGAGCGCGACGGGAAGGTGAAGAAAGTCGCCGCCAAGGTGGGAGACAGCCTCGCCGTCGATGCGGTGATCCTGGAATTTGTCTGAGAGTCGACGGGCTGGGAAGCGAATAGGCCTTCGTCCAAGCGATGGTGTTCAATGATCTCCGGGCGTCAGGCAAAGCGCTCGGAATGCTTGCGCAGGCTCGACAGGATCGGCTCGAAGGCTTCATCGTCGCGAGCTTCTGGATAGACCATATAGACGGGATAGACGAACTTGCGTGCTCGTGAGGGACGCCGCAGTCTGCCGCGCGCGATCAGCCGCTCCACAAGGCGCTCGGGGAAATAGCCGGTGGCGCCGTTCTCCAGCAGGTAGTCGAGACCCATCGAGCCGATATCGAGATTGAGGCCGGGGTTCGTCAGGCGCGGGTAGGCAGCGTCGTGGTCCTGGCGGAAGTCACCGCCCCAGTCGATGAACACATAGTCGCTGGCGCTGCGACGTCCATGGCCGCGCTGGCTCGAAACCATCACGAACTCTTCGTCGAACAAGTGCTCGATTGTCAGTCCAGGTGGCTGTATGGGTCGATACATCACGGCGATGTCGAGCGTTCCCTCGATCAATCGCTGTGTCAGCACCTGCGACAAACCAGCGCTCGCAGAAACGGCGATGTCAGCGACGTTGGTGCGCAGCCAAGAGATCCACTTCAATAAGAATCCATCCCAAAGACTGATGGGTGCGCCGACGGCGAGATGATCGCTGTGCTGGTCAGATAGGCTCACTTCGAGCTGCGCGTGCTGCCATACGCGCACGAGCGCCAGAGCGTGCTTCTGGAATTGCTGACCTGCATCGGTCAGCTCGGCCCCCATTTTTGACCGTTCAAACAACGGTCTGCCAAGCAGTTCCTCAAGACCCTTGATGCGCGCGGATACGGTCGATTGGGTCACGTTCATCTTGCGCGCGGCCTCGATGAAACTGCCGGTCTCCGCCACCATCAAGAAGGTCTTTGCGAGCGTGATGTCCATCTTCGCTATCGTTCAATCGCGCTTCTCATGAGGTCATGCCCAAACACATCTATCGGAACCTTCGATAGTAAGCAGCAGAAAAATCCGTTTGCCGCATGGCGTGTTTGTCACCACAGTTATCCTGACTCGACATGTGTCGAGTGCATCGCCCATGAATGTCGTATGACTTTGGTCGCGACGAAGAGGGCATCACAGACAAGGGAATGTGTTCCATGAAAGCCAAGACTGCGAAGAAGGCGGCAAAGAAGAAGCCCGCCAGGAAGGCCGCCGCCAAGAAGACGGTAGCGAAGAGGAAGCCGATGGCTCGCAAGGCTGCTGCCGCCAAGAAGAAGGGTGTGAAGCGCCCGGCGAAGAAGGCAGCCAAGAGGGTCGTCAAGAAGAAGGCCAAGAGAAAAGCGGCCAAGAAGAAGTAATAGAGATCCCTCCAGATGACCCCGGAGCAAGCGCCCGTGAACCTGTTGAAGCCGTTCATGGCGGCGTTGATCCTCCCCCTCCTTGTGGCCGCGCAATGCAATGCGGCTTCGATCACGAACCGCGATGAACGGGAGCACAAGCTCACGATCGTTACCGGCGAGGCAGGGGACAGCCGCGTTCTGAAGCCCCGCGAGGCGGTGAGCGGCTTATGTCCCAAGGGGTGTGTTCTCCGACTCAACGATGACGAGATCGCAGCCTACGAGCTGGAAGGCTCGGATGTGGTCTCCATCGAGGATGGGTTCGTCTACTACGACGTGAGCGAGAGCAAAGCTGCACCGGTCCCGTCCGCGCCGGTTCCCTCACCGCAGGCCAAGTGACCCAACCAGCTATGGCTGCCGATCCGGCCGCCCAGCTCGCCTGAAAGCCGACAGCCCGGTCCGGGACGACCGGGCTGTCGTTTTTCCGGGGTTCCTCTGCGATGCATCGCAACATGAGGCGGAGCCAGAGGCGGTCACGCGTCCCGGCGATGAGCCTTGGCCGGGCAATCGGCGGCGGGCAGTGGATCGGCGATCGGCAAGACCGGACCGAGGATTGCCTCGAACGCCAGTCTCAACTGGATGTCCAACTCGGGCATGGTGACGAGCTGCCCGAGGTCCTCGAAGCTTGTCACGCCATGATCGGGAATACCGCAGGGGACGATACCGCTGAAGTGTTCGAGGTCGGGGTCGACGTTGATCGCCAGTCCGTGGAAGCTCACCCAGCGACGCAGACGGATGCCGATCGCGGCAATCTTGTCTTCGACATCCTCGCCGCGTTCGGGTCGACAGACCCACACACCGACGCGGCCTTGGCGTGTCTCACCCTTGATGTTGAAGGCCGCGAGGGTGGCGATGATGACGCGCTCCAGTGCGCATACGAATGCCCTCACGTCGCCGAAGCGGCGCCGCACATCGATCATCACATAAACGACGCGTTGTCCGGGTCCATGGTAGGTATATTGGCCGCCGCGGCCGGCAACATGAACGGGAAAGCGATCGGGCGTTAGCAGGTCGGCGCTTCTGGCGCTGGTGCCGGCGGTGTAGAGCGGGGGGTGTTCGAGCAGCCAGATCAGCTCGGGTGCGGTGCCATCCGCGATCGCCTCGGCGCGTGCCTGCATGAATGCCAATGCGGCGGCATAGTCGACGCGATGATCGGATATGCCCCACTGCACGGGCGGCAGTTTCGATGCGGCCGGTTGTGACGACTTGTTTCCCGCGCTGCATTCATCGGCATTCATGAGGGTTGTTCCTGGTGCCTGCCGGTTGCGTGGGAGGTGTTGAGGAGCTGCTCGACATGTCTGGGACTTGCATCAGGCGCAGCCTTCGCGTGCCGGACGCGGTGACTTCGCCATATCGGCTTTTCCGATCGAAGGCCAGTCGTGTCTCCGGTGCTGCAATCTGGTGGAGCGGAGTGGCTGCACGGGGCGAAAGATCATGGCGAGAGGTGGCCGCGGTAGGTTCGCCGGTCGCGGCCGCCTTTCGCGCCCGAACGCGAAGGGGTGATTGGCCAGGAAAGCCGCTTGCCCGACCTGGGGCCGGGGGACCTGGACCGGCAATCTTGGACGGGGTTATGAGGCTTGCCATCTGCGTGCGGCTCTGTTAGGTGAGCGGCCTTGCCCGGCTCTCATTATATTCTGCTTACGATGGGGGACGGTTCGCGGAATGGGCGGCTTGGAACGCGCATGATGCGTACACGATGCGGTCGTGGCGGAATTGGTAGACGCACTACCTTGAGGTGGTAGCGGGGCGACCCGTGGAGGTTCGAGTCCTCTCGACCGCACCATTTTTGATTGCGCGATGCCGCCCGCCAACCCATCGCGCGGGTTACGGTTGGAGGAATGTCCTCGAACCTGCACCAGTCTATTTTCAAAGGATTTTTTCGCGAGTCTGGCTGCCGATCGCGCGATGACGCCTGTCAATTTCTTGACAGGTCGTTTGCGTGGTGCCCTGTAACGGAAATTTCGGCCGCTCAACCCGCTGCAATCCATGCTGGGCGTCGCTCGACTGCGAACCGCGCCATGGTCCAACCTTGTTCTTGCATGGTGATTGCCTGCCCCGACCCGGGCCCGCATGATGGTATGTGCCGGAAAACGGTCATTCATAGACGGCGTCCGGTTGATGCACTGGTCGGCGGGACTTGTGGCGAGTACGCCCTGCGCGCCGCTGACCGGGCGTCAACTCTATGTATTGCTTCGAAATTTCATGGGAGTGCACGCTCGTGACCTGGCAATTTCGCGGGCCATTGAACCTCATTTCAAGCCGGTGCGACCAACTACCGGACGCCGGGTATCGGGTGATACCCCTATGACTGTCTTAGGCGAGGATGTCGAACTGATCCGCCGCATCGCGGCGCTCGATCAGCTTGCGTTACGGACCTTGATCGGGCGGCACCAGGTCCGGCTCTACCGCTTCTTAATGCGGCTCGTGCGGGACGAGACGCAGGCCGAGGAGCTGACGAACGAAGTATTCATGGAGGTTTGGCGCAATGCGGGACGCTACGAGGGCCGCTCGCAAGTGGGCACTTGGCTGCTGTCGATCGGCAGGAACAGGGCGATCAGCCGGATGCGCAAGCGGCGCGAGCTTGGCTGGGACGAAGATGCGGCCGCGGAGATCGCGGACGAGGACGACGATCCCGAGGTCACGCTCCAGAAGCGCGACAAGGCTTCCCTGCTCAAGAAGTGCCTTTCCACCCTCAGCATGGAGCATCGCGAGATCGTCGACCTCGTCTACTACCAGGAAAAGTCGGTGTCGGAAGTTGCGGAGATTGTCGGCATTCCAGAGAACACAGTGAAGACGAGACTGTTCTATGCCCGCAAGAAGCTTTCAGAGCTGATGCTGGCGCAAGGAATCGATCGAGGTTGGCCATGACCGGAAACACCACAGCGGTGAGCGAGCGCGAGGAGATCGAGATGCTCGTGCCGTTCTATGTGACGGGTCGCATTGCGGCGGAGGACGCGCGGCGCGTCGATGACTACCTGCGGCGCAACCCGGATTTTGCAGAGCACATCGAGCTGGCGCGCGACGAGCGTGCGGCGACGGTTTCGGTCAACGAGGCGCTGGGTTTCCCGTCGGCGCGGTCTGCGGACCGCGTATTCGAGGCAATTGCGGCAGAGCGCCCGCCGCAATTGGCAAGCGTGCGCGCCGGGTCGCGCGGCTTGCTCGCGAAGCTGCAGGACTTCTTCAGCGCGCCGACGGCAGGAGCCGTGCGCTACGCGGCATTCGCTGCGGCCGTGATCGTGCTGGCGCAGGCTGCGATACTGGGAACGATGCTGGTCCGGCACGATGCGACGGGGTCGTACGAGACCGCTTCGGGGGGGAAGAACACCGTAGCCGCAGGTGGGCCGGTCGTGCTCATCGCCTTCGAGAACGGTGCGACACTGGCAGACATCTCGAGGGTGCTCGAGGGTGCCGGCGGCACGATCGTCGAAGGTCCGCTCAAGGGTGGGCTCTATCGCGTGCGTCTGACGGGCAGCGAGGCGGTCGAGCAGCGGTTGGACTCGCTCAAGGCCGAGAAGGGCGTGGTCAAGATGCTGGTGCCGAGCCGCTGAGTGGCTGAGATGGACAGCAGTTCCCGTGCCGCGTCGCGCGGGCGCCCCGCCGATCGGATGTCAATCGTTCCGAAGTCAATCGTAGAGTGTGCGGCTCAGCCGATCTTGCCGGATGCGGGCGGTCCAGCGATCGCCACTCGATGGGTTCTGCGCGCGTTCAGATGCGTTTGCAGACGGGCGGACGTCTTCGGAGGTCGCGTGCTTGCCAGTCGCCCTGGCGTTAGCTTTTGTTGCGCGGCGCTTCGAGCCTGAAGTGTTGTTATCGGAGTTTGCCTTGCTGACTTCGCGAGATGATGCTGCAGGCTCGGCCGAATTGCGATCGCGTGGCGTGGGCGCCAATTTCTCAACGGCCGCATCGGCGGTTTGTGAGGGCTCCTCGGCATCCGGCAAATCCTCGCGCTTTTGGGGGCCGACTGTTCCAAAGAACGGCATCATTGCGGCCTTGGCTGCGGCTTGGCCCTGGGGCGGGTCCTTCTTGACGAGTATCGGCTGGACTTCGGCCACCATCTCGGGAAGTGGCTGAATGGGAGCCTTGGCCTGCATGTGCACGACCTTGTAGCCTCGGCGCTGCAGCTCGGTCAGGATCGAAGGCAAGGCCTTGGCCGTCGCAGACTTGATGTCGTGGAAGAGAAGGATGCCACCCTTGCGCGCCTCGACTCGGGCAAGCGTGGTCGCGATCAGCTTGGCCGGATTGTTAATGTAGCTGTCATCAGAAACCACATCGACGGTGAAGGAAGCGATGCCGCGCTTCTGCAGGGCGTCGAGCATGGGGGCGTTGTCGCTCAAGCCGGGGAAGCGGAAGAAGGGTGCAGCCTGACCGCCGGTCGCCAGCGAAATCGCGGCCATGCCCTTTTCGATCTCGACCGTGGCCTGCTCCAGCTTCAGCCGCTTCAGATTCAGGGGATGCGACCAGGTATGGCCGCCGACGGTATGCCCACGCGCGGCGATCTTGCGAAGCACCGTCGGATAAGCGACCGCCATCTTGCCAACGGCGAAGAAGGTCGCCTTGGTGCAGAACCGGTCGAGGGTGTCGAGAATGGAATTGGTGATCCACGGCATCGGGCCGTCATCGAAGGTCAGCACCACCTCCTTGGGCTTCAGGAAGCTTTCTTCCTTGACCTGCTTGGTGATGTCGCCAAAGAGCGGGCCCGAGGACGTGTCGATCTCGACGAAGCGTGAAACAGTCAAGCCGCCGTCGTCGGCTTTGCAGACTTCGGGTGTCGCCGGCGCAGCATCGTCCTTGGCGGCGGCAGGGGCCGCAGCAGAAACGGCGGCCACGACCAGCCCTGCCAGACACCAGTTCCTGAATTGCTGCATTTTCTATTCGCCGCAGTGCCTGAAGTTTTGTGCAGATTGCCTGCCGAACCAGAGCGGTGCTGGAGCGTCCAATATGGTACATCGCTGAACTGAGTTCCAGTGCAGGGCACCCTAACCGCACAGCCCTGCGGCGTCTGCCAGACGCAACCGATCGCACGCTTCGTCCGTCCTGGTATCAAAATCGGATACTTTTGGGCGACCTGCAAGCCGGCGAACCATGTTTGCCGCAGCCGTGCAGCGCAATATCCGGATCCGCGCCCACGCGGCCACACCGGCCGAGGTGGCAGAGGGTCCGTAGCTTTATAAAGACATTTCAATAACTTGAGTCGACAGGGGCGCGCTGGCTAATTGATTCCGCGCATGCGATCCAGCATTTGATCCTGCCAAGACGGTTCCTCTGGCCGCGGCCGTGAGCGCAGCGCTGGTCGCGCGGTGGCCGACCTACTGGAAGATTGCGGGCGATCGAGGTTGTCGCGAACTGCGATCGGGCGTGAGGCATTGGAGGGCTCGGCAGCGACCGAATCAGGTGCGGCCGCTGCGATCGCCTTCTTTGGCGGGGCGGTCACGGTCGCGGATGGCTCGATGCCCATCGGCCAGACGACGGAGCGGGTGGCAAGGGGCTTTGCAGCAGCCGCGATCTCGCGTTTGGCCATCATCTTGCCGGCCATGTCGTCGTAAGCTGCCACAGTCACGGCAGGAGACTTCGGCACGAGATGTACGACCTTGAACTTGCGCTCCTTGAGTTCGTCGAGCAGTGCCTTGAGACTGGAGGACGTGACACGCTGGATGTCGTGGAACAGGATGATCCCCTTGCCCTGCTTGGCCAGTTGGGACAGCACGTTGTTGTGCATGATGCTGCGCGAGCGCGCACGCCAGTCATAGCTGTCGACATCGATCGACATGACCGCCTGATTGCGCTCCTGCACGTGTGAAATCATGCGCTTGGGGTCGCTCAGGTAGGGGAAGCGGAAGAACGGTGCGATCGGCTTGCCCAGTGCGACGGTGATGGCACTCATGCCGAGTTCGAATTCGCGCTCGGAGTTGCTGGAGGAGAGTTGCGCCAGATTCTGGTGCGACCAGGTATGCGAGGCAACGGTGTGGCCCTCGGCGGCAACGCGGCGAACCAGATCGGGATAGGCGACCGCCATCCGGCCGACCATGAAGAACGTAGCCTTGGTGCAGTGCTCTGACAGGGCCTCCAGGACCGCCGGGGTGGTCTGGCTGGAGGGGCCGTCGTCGAACGTCAGGACGACCTCACCGGGCTCCAAAAAGTCGATATCCTTGTATTGGACGCCGCCCAGCCGTGGTCCCCTGGCGCTGTCGATCTCGACAACACGCTCGACGCCCAATGCGGACTTCTGGTCGCAGCCGGTGCGGGGGGCAGCGCTAACCGCGGCCGCTGTGCCGGCGGAAAAGGCCAGAAGGGTTGCCCAGAAGGCGGTCAGGGATCGGGAATTCATGGTCGGTCCACGTCGGAGTTAGCTGGCAAGTTCCGGTTCGTCGATCTCAGCGAGACACTTGCGAGGGCTGCTCATCACTACGCGATACCTATGCGCCCAACCCGGGCGCGGCTTCCCTCATAGCACTTCTTACGGCCTGTTGGATCAGCTGGTAAGCGTCACTTATGCAGGTGTTGCAACTTGGTCGCACCGTGCGTTACGTGGGGCAGTGTGCTAGGACGCGCAATATTCATCAAGTTCGTGTTCCGGTGATGGCAAACCGGGCCGGCATTCCGGCCTCGTGGCAAGGCTATGCACATGTCCGAGCAGTTCGAGAACGAGGCTGGCAGCGTCGACGACGAGGGCGCACGCGTGGCGCTGGTGCGCGATGTCGCGGCGGCGCTCGAGGACAACAACAACGCGCGAGTCAGCGAGCTGGTTGACGATCTCAGCACGCCCGATCTCGCCGACCTGGTTGAACTGCTCGGCGCCGACGACCGCGTCCGCCTTATCGAAACCGTCGGCAAGACCTTCGACTTCGAGGTGTTCTCGGAGATCGACGAAACGGTGCGCGATCAGCTCTCCGAAGCGCTTCCGAACGAGTTGCTTGCGGAGGCCGTCAAGGAGCTCGACACCGACGACGCGGCCTACCTGCTGGAAAACCTCGAAGAGGCGGACAAGCAGGAGATCCTGGCGCGGCTGCCGACTTCGGAGCGCGCGGCGCTCGAACGCAACCTCGACTATCCGGAAGAGACCGCCGGCCGTCTCATGCAATCCGACTTCGTCGCGGTTGCGCCGTTCTGGACCGTCGGCAAGGTGATCGACTACATGCGCGACACCGAAGATCTGCCCGAATCGTTCTCGGAGATCTTCGTAGTCGATCCGAGCTACCGCGTCCTCGGCGCCGTCGAGTTGTCGCGCCTGCTCAGGACCAAGCGAGACATCCGCGTCGACACCATCTTGAACGAGGACCGGCATCTGGTGCTGGCCACCGAAGATCAGGAAGAAGTGGCCCGGCAATTCCGCCGTTACGACCTGATGTCGGCGCCGGTTGTCGACGAGCACCAGCGGCTCGTTGGCGTGGTGACGGTCGACGACGTCGTCGACGTGATCCAGGACGAGGCGGAAGAGGACATGAAGGCGCTCGCCGGTGTCGGCCACGAAACGCTCGCCGATACGGTCTACATGACGGCGAAGAGCCGCGTGCCATGGCTGATCGTCAATCTCGGCACGGCGATCCTGGCGTCATTCGTCATCCAGATGTTCGATGCAACGATCGAGCAGATGGTGGCCTTGGCGGTGTTGATGCCGATCGTTGCGTCGATGGGCGGAAATGCGGGTACGCAAACGATGACGGTGACCGTGCGGGCGCTTGCCACCAACAAGCTCGGCCGGGTCAACGCGCCACGTGTCATTGGTCGCGAATTCCTGGTCGGGATCGTCAATGGACTGGTCCTATCGGTGATCATGGCCGCGGTGGTATTCATCTGGTTCGGATCGGGAAAGCTCGGTGGCGTGATCGCGGCGGCGATCATCATCAACCTGGTGGCGGCGGCGCTCGCCGGCATCATGATCCCGCTCTTAATGGACCACTTCGATCTGGATCCCGCGCCTGCTTCCGGCGTGTTCGTCACGATGGTCACGGACGTCGTCGGATTTTTCGCATTCCTGGGGCTGGCGGCGCTGTGGCTGTTGTGAGGTGAGAGTTGCGCGCGCCGAGCGCGGGTGTGGTGACGGTCGGCAATCACTGCAAGTTGTTCTTGTGATCCGCGATGCCGGACGAGGGTCGCCGGCTTGCCCCCCGACGAACTTGGCGTTGCGCAAGGGGGGGCAGCGCGACTAACAAGTGGTGCAGGGCCGCGGTCAACAGTCGGGGGCGCACTGTGAACTCGCCGGACGTCAAGCTCGTCAAACATCTCAGGCAGATCCTGCTGTGGCCGATCTATCTGGCTCCGCTCGAAGATGGCTCTTCGACGCACGGCCACTGGGAGCTGTTCGAAAAGGCAGGACCGGAAAACCCCTGGCATGTCGTCGACGACGAATTCGGCGCGCCGGAAGAGTTCCAGCAGCGGCATTACAACGAGTTCGTGTCGTTCCTGCCGCCGGTGCAGCGGTTCTTGTATGGACAAGGCATCGGACGGTCAGTGCGCCAATCCTACGGTGAAAGTCCGATCCGCGTGCTCAGGCGCGAGGATGTGGCGAAGGTGCGGCTGCTGCTCGAGCGCGACAAGGCGCCGATCGAGCTGTCGATCGCGCATATCGACCTCTACTTCTTCTTCGATGTCGACGTGGCGCTGCTGGCGGTGGAGGTTTATGCCGACGACATTCCGTTCGATGTTGCGGAAGACGCACTGTTCCGGTTCGGTCGCGCCTATCCGGCCTATTGGGAGGACGGTGGGCGCGGCGGGCACTGCGCGGAGCGGGTCGAATGGCTCGATGCCTCAGGCGGTGTGCTGGCGATATCCGACTATGAGCGGCGCGAGAAGTTCCTGTCGTTCGTGTGCCAGCATCGCGCACCGGCGGTGGCGTCGCACTGGGAATTCCTGCTGTCGCCGCTCGTCTTGTATCACGGCGATCGCAAGGGTTCGCTGCGCTTCAAGCAGCTCGAATACTACCGCATGCCCTATATGGCGTTCCTGGCAATGGAGCGTCCGGACGCGCTCGCCCAAGCCGATATGATGCGGCTGGCGGTCGGGGCGGCGCCGCGCGACGGGGTCGCCAATCCCTATTCGGACTCCGTTCTCGCCGATTTTGAGCGCCGCAACTGCTTTGACCGCGATTATCTTGGCGGCAAGGGCAGCGGCGAATTCGGCGTGCGGTTCCTGGGTTCGGGCCATAATCTCGTGGCGGTCGGCGATGCGGCCGATGCGTTCTTTGTCGATCGCGATGCGGGGATGCTGGGGCGCTTCCGGCACCAGCACTTTCTCGTCTTTCTGATTGCCCATTTCCAGAAGGCGGCGCTGCGGATGTTCTCCGACCGGCTGGTGGCGGCGGTGTCCAAGCTCGATATCACCGATGTGGAGGCAAATCGGGTGTTCCGTCGCGAGATCCGCGGGGCGCTCGAAAATTTCCTGCGCTTTGCGCATCGCTACTGGTTCCACGAGATCTCCAACCACGTCCAGGTGCGCGGGCTGTTCGACTTGACGCGCCGCCATCTCGGTCTCGACGAGCTCTACAGCGAGGTGCGCGAGGAATTGCAGGACATGAGCGAATTCCTCGATGTCGACGCGATGCGGCGCCAGAACGACACGGTCGTGCGACTCACGGTCGTCACGACGTTCGGCCTCATCGGCACGGTGACGACGGGGTTCCTGGGCATGAACCTACTTGGCTGGGCGGACGAGCCTCTGGGGTGGCGGGCGCTCGCGTTTCTCGCCGTGCTGTTGCCGGTGATGATTCTGACCCTCTACACGGTGATGAAGTCGAAGTCGCTGTCGGAGTTCCTCGATCTGCTATCGGACGATACCGCCAGCTACCGCGACCGCTGGCGGGCGTTCTGGCGGGTGTGGCGCTGGTAGGCGTTGGCCGCGATGCATCGGTTGTGCCGGGCAGGGGTGGGACAGGAGAAGCCGCATCCCGCCGCCTCAAGCCAAAATGACACGACGGCAAGCGCGGATCCGCAGCGGTGTATTACGGCGCGAAGGCGCGCCTTTTAAACCCTACCGTGCGACCAGATCCGCATTGATGAAAGCAGACGCGGTCGCCACTCAGCTCGTCGGGGCGTCGAGCTTGCGCGTGAGGTTCTCGAACTCGCGGCGCAGTTCCTCGTTCTTGAAGATCTGGTCGAAGGTCGGCGCCTCGAGCTTCTGGATCGCCTCGAAAGAGGCGGCGCTGTCGCGCATCAGGTTCCTGAGCTGGAAGCTCGCCTCGACCGTCTCGAAGGTGTTGTCGGCGATCTTCAGATCGTGCACGGCGCGGGAGCGGGCGCGGGCGATCTGCTCGCGCTGCTGGTTGAGGTACTTGCGGTAGCCCTTGGCTGCATCCTCGGCGATGCGCTGGCTTTCCAGGTTGCTTTCCAGCGCGCGCTTCTGGTCGGGGCGGTTCTCGGCGCGCATCAGCTGCCTGGTCTTGGCACGGGCGGCCTCGATATCCTTCAGGATGGCGTCGAGCTTGGGCAGGTACTGGGTATCGATCTTTTTGATCGTGGAGTCCTGCGCATGCACCAGCATCGCGAACAGGGCGGCGTGCATGGCGAAGTACTTGCGCGTCGCATTCATGTTGTCGCCGGAGGTGGCCATCAGCTTGGCCAACTGGCCATCGATCACCTTGGCGGCATTGAAGACGGCAACGAGGCGGACGAGATCGCCTGACAAGACGCTTTCGAGGAGCAGGTCGACCTGGTCAGGGCCAAGCTCGACGCCCGACTTGAGAAGCGCCTCGCGGATCTCGCCCTTGGCCTTCTGGATCGCCTCGCGGTTTCCGGCGATGCGTGTCTCAGCATCCTTGATCTTGGTGTCAAGGCTGGAAACCGTGTCGGTCAGTACGCCGGGCAGGACCGCGTCCTTGGGGGCGGTGAGCTGCTTTTCCTTGTGCTTGACGATCTGATCATCAAGATCGCGGATGTTGGCGCGCAAGGTCTCGATCTTCTTTTGCACCTCGACAACGGGGACGTCGGTGACGATGCCAAGAGCTGAATCCAGGAGATTGCGGATCTTGGCTTCGCGGTCTTCGCGAGTCTCGGTCCAGATGGGCGGGACCATGAAGTCCTCGCGCTTGGGCAGCTTGCCGACCTCCGAGCGCTGGTCGGCGGCGTCACGCAAGATCGCGTCGACCGCCTGCATCAGGCGGCGCGCCTGCTCGTAGCTTTCATCGCCTGAGCGCGGATCGGGCACCGCAGCTGGAGCCGGTGAAGCGGTCGTGTCCGGCTTTGCGGCGTCGGTGTCGGGCGTCTTTTCGGCTGGTGACTTCGGGTCGGTCGCGTTCTTAGGATCGGCAGCGTTGGCGCGCGTGACGACCCCGGTACGAATGAGCAGCTCAGCGATGCCATCACGGTGGGAAGTCTGGGCCACTGCGCCGTAAGAGAGGCCGCAAACCGCCAGCGCGGCCAGCGCTGCGCGCGATACGCCATTGCGCCACACGCACTGCAACAAACGGGTTGCCATTGCACTTCCTCCAGCCCCCGCCAGCAAAGCGGGACAATCAAGGCGAATACATGGTGTGCGGACGGCTTATTCTCAAGGATTCAGATGTTTGCCGCCGTTTTCACCAAGCCAATCAGGGCCTCGTCGAGCTGGCGTGCGTCGGTCAGAACGGCCATGTGCGTCATGTCCTGCGCCGGGCGCGTCAATGTCACCGGCAGCTTGACCGCGACGAGGGGCTGCGATGCAACCTGGGTGCCAAGGCGGAGCACCAGACGAATATCCTTGCTGCTGATGGCGACCAATCCGAAGACCTGGCTGCGGACCTTGAGGGTGAGGTGCGTGGCAGCGGGATCAATCTCGACTTCTGGAACAGCGTTCTCGATCAGGCGCAACAAGTGGACGGCGAGCGGGCGGTAGGCCTTGGCCTTTCCGAGCACATCGTCGCGCTCGGCGGTGTTTGTCGGCGACCGGGCGCCGCGCGGAGGTGAGGCGCGGGCCGGCTCGAGGACTGACGGCGATGGTTCGGGTTGTTGTGAGACTGGCGCGGAGACGACAGGTTGATTGCGCAACTCGGGTTGCTGCGACAGCGCTTCAGTGGGCGGTGCGGCGTATAGCGGCTTGGCTTGGAGTGGGGTGACATCACCATCCCGGGACGCAGGTGGTTGGTGTGGCGGCGGGGAGTAGAAGGCCCGCGTGTTGCCGCCGGTGGCGACGCGCTTCAGTTCTTGCTCGTCGGGCACGGCGTGCTCGATTGCGCGTTCCAAAAGGTCGGCGGGGTCGAGGTAGACCGGCCGGCCGGCATTGTGGTGGATGCGCTCGAGCCATGAGGCGCGCGCGAAAGTGAACCCATTCTGGCGCAGCCAGTCGATGATGTCGTTGCGGTGGCGCAGGTTCTGAGCCGAGATGACGCGCATCCACTCGCCGAGATCGCGGCCGCTGTCGGCCTTGAGGCTCGTCAGGAATTCCCGCTCTTTCTCCCGCCAGTCGGTGCTCATCTCTCAGGTTTTCAGGTGTCAGATCCAACGCCGCGTGCTGTCGCGGTAGGCGCGCCAGCGGTCACCAAACTTCGCCTCCAGGTGACGTTCCTCCGGGAGGATCGCCAGCCACGTTACCAGCAACACGAATGGCACGACGATGATCGCGAACCAGATGTTGTTGGTCATCTCGGCGGCGCCGAGCAGCACCATGGCGTCGCCGACATAGATTGGATTGCGCCGCCAGCGGAACGGTCCATCGGTGACGAGCTCGCTGACGCCGCGGTTGGGAAGCACGGTCGTGTTGTGCCGCCACAGTGTCATCGCCGCCCAGACTATGAGTGCGAGACCGGCGACGCCAATGCCCAAACCGACAATGCGCGCAGGCGTGTCATGGACGCCCGGCCACGGCAGGGGACGCATCCGGTTGAGCGCCACGGCCGCAACCACTGCCATCACAAGCAGGAGCGGGGGCCAGGGAACGGAGCTCGGACGGCTGACAGGTGTCAATTCGCTCACCAAGGCGGTCTCGTCAGAATCGGTTTCGGAAAAAGCCTGCTGATTCCTTATACCACGGTGGGCCAGTCGGGTCGCCGATAAGGCGTGGCGGGTGCTCT
Organism: Hyphomicrobiaceae bacterium; assembly: GCA_044222395.1. Taxonomy (GTDB): domain Bacteria; phylum Pseudomonadota; class Alphaproteobacteria; order Rhizobiales; family Hyphomicrobiaceae; genus JAEUMD01. The sequence continues at coordinate 44,270 of JBGANK010000019.1, forward strand.
CATCCCCAAGTTGCGCCAACGCAGCGCGTTCATGCTGCGTGTCGGCCATGTGCGCGTAAGGCAGTGGGCAGCTTCCGGAAACGCTTAAGCGCTACTACGATGACTGGTGGCCGGCGAGGAAAGGATAAGCGATGGCGCCGTCACAGCGAGACGTGGACGCAGGCCAGGCGATCTATGCGCCGCTTTCACTGACCTTCTACGATCTCATCGTCCATGGGGTGTCGAACCACTGGATCTGGCGCTGCCCGACACGGCAGATCGCGCGGCTCTATGATCGCAATGTCAGCGCGCGCCACGTCGATGTCGGCGTAGGGACGGGATATTTCCTGGCCCGCAGCCACTGGCCGGTCGCGGCGCCGCAGGTGACGCTCGTCGATCTCAACCGGTATTGCCTGCGGAGGGCCGCGCACAGGATCGCACGGTTTTCACCGCAAGTTATCGAAGCCAATGTGCTCGAGCCGCTGCCATTGCTGCCGGACGCGCCGTTCATGTCGGCGGGGCTCTGCTATCTGCTGCATTGTTTGCCCGGGAGCATTCCGGAAAAGGCGGTGGTGTTCGACCACCTGCTGCCCTATCTGGCACCGGGAGCGCGCGTGTTCGGTGCGACGATTCTCGGGCAAGGCGTCGAGATGAACGGAGCAGCGCGGCGGCTGATGGCGACATACAACGCGAGGGGCATCTTCTCCAACACGCAAGATGCGTATCAGGATCTGGAGCAGGCGATGACACGCCGCTTCGACGACGTCGTGATCCGGCTCCTCGGTGTGGTGGCGCTGTTCGAGGCGCGTGTGCGCTGAGCAAGGGTCGTGCGTGATGCGCTGGGAGCCACGGCTCAGCTCCTTGCAGGCCAGCATGTCGCGCGTTTCGAGGCTGAATAGGACGATTGAAGGGGCGAGACCGGCAACAATGTTCTTCACGCTTTCAAAGGTGCTGTCGTTTCTGCTCCGGCCATCGAGTCTCATTTGGCTGGGGCTGCTCGGAGGACTCGTCATGCGCGAGCGGATGCCGCGCTGGCGGAGGCTCAGTCTCGCAATGACGATCGGCGCGCTCGTCGCACTGTTCGTGGCAGGCCTCACGCCATTGAGCAATGTCCTCATACTGCCTCTGGAAGACCGGTTCCCGGTGATGACGCCGCAAAGCGTGCCGACTCCTGTTTCGGGACTCATCGTGCTCGGCGGTGCGGAGGATGGCTGGGTATCGGCGGGCCGTGGCGGACTGGCCCTTAACGAGGCGGCTGAGCGGATCACCGAGACGGCGCGGCTGGCGCTCGCGCATCCGCAAGCGAAAGTGGTGATCACAGGCGGTGTGGCGAAGCTAATGGGTGAGGATGCCGAAGGCTCCAACGCGGTGGCGGCACTGTTGCGCGATCTGGGGATTGCGCAGGAGCGGCTGATCGTCGAGACGCGTTCGCGCGATACCTATGAGAACGCGACGCTGACACTGCCGCTCACGGGAGCAAAGCCGGGCGAAACCTGGCTGCTGGTTACTTCGGCCTACCACATGCCGCGTGCAATCGGAATTTTCCGCAAGGCGGGGCTCAATGTGCACGCCTATCCCGTTGATTTCCGGCTGCGAGGGGCGGAAGACCTGAAGCGCTGGTTCTGGACGATCCCCGATGGGCTCAAGCGGTTCGATCTTGCGGTGACGGAATGGGCCGGTCTCGCTGCCTATCGTCTCAGCGGACGCACGTCAGAGTTGTTGCCCGCTCCGTAAGGCGACAGGTTCACGCGGGCTTAGGGCGATTTGCTCAGGTGCGAACGTCAGGGCTTGGATTTGGCTGGCGAATTGCCCTTGGCTTTGGTCTCGCCGGCTTTCGGCTTGAACGTGTGTGGTGTGGGGTCGCCCGGTCCCTTGGCCAACTCGGCATCGAGATCGTAGCGCGGGCAGTCCATGCCGATCAGCCTGTCGTTCATGGCCCTGAGACGAACAATGTCGAGGTTCGCCTCGCCCGTGGCATCGATGCCGCGCTTGGTGCCGCCGAAGAGCGGCACCACGCCGCCCTGTATTCCCTCTGCGGCGGCGGTGCCCTTGGATTTCGCGCCGCTGCCGCGCAGTTCCAGGATCCTGATCTGCATGCGGCCCGCGAGCCCCCGGCAATTCATGGTGAGTTCGCGCGGCGTCAGCACCGACCCAGGAGCCGGCAGATCGGCTGGCGAAGTTTCCTTGGGCGCATTGTTTTTCTTCGCAAGAACAGCTGATGGCGACACCAGCAGTGCGAGAGCCAGTGCCAGCGGAATTGTGGTGCGCGCGGCTGAGCGTGACATGTCGACCTCTGTGAATATCGGGTGATTCAAGTCCGCAAAACAGGCAGATGTTGGACGACGTGACAGACGTTTGCCGAGCGGATGGGTCGCGTTAACACTTTGACTGTAACGCGCAGCTGCGCTTGACGCCTCGATCAGCAGCGCTCATAACCACGCTCATGAAACGATGCGCGCCGAAATCAGCTGTCAACATTCGTTGCGGCACTATTATCCCGGGCTAGCTCAATCAGCTGGCGCGCGCCTCTTCCCATGCCTTCATCGGATCGGAGATCGCCTCGCCAGCCGGAGGGCGGCTATGCGCGGTTTGGAATTTGATGGGGACGGTCGGCGCGACCTGCCCCGCTCAGTCGGATGAGGCAAGGAGCGAGGATGACGCTCAAGCTCTACAACACGCTGACGCGCAGCAAGGAAGTGTTCCAACCGCTCGATCCGGCGAAGGTGCGCATGTACGTGTGCGGACCGACCGTTTACGATTACGCGCACATCGGCAATGCGCGGCCGATCATCGTGTTCGACGTGCTCTACCGGTTGCTGCGGCACATCTATGGAGCCGACCATGTCACCTACGCGCGCAACATCACCGACGTCGACGACAAGATCAACGCGCGGGCGGCGCGTGATTTCCCAAAGCTGGCGCTCAATGAGGCCATTGCCAAGGTGACAGCGGAGACAACCGCGCAGTTCCACAAGGACATTGCCGCGCTGGGCGTCCTGGAGCCGACGGTCGAGCCGCGCGCCACGGGCCACATCGCCGAGATGGTGGCGATGTGCGAGGCGCTGGTTGCGAAGGGCCATGCCTATGTTGCCGAGGGCCATGTGCTGTTCGACGTCGGCTCGATGCCCGACTACGGCAAGCTGTCGAACCGATCTTTAGAGGAGATGGAGGCGGGTGCGCGGGTCGAGGTGGCTCCCTACAAGAAGGGGCCGATGGACTTCGTGCTGTGGAAACCGTCGAAAGAGGGCGAACCCGGCTGGCCTTCGCCTTGCGGGATCGCGGTGAAGGGACGGCCCGGCTGGCACATCGAGTGCTCGGCGATGTCGGGCAAGCACCTGGGTGAGATGTTCGACATCCACGGCGGCGGCATCGACCTCGCCTTCCCGCATCACGAGAACGAGATCGCGCAGTCGCGCTGCGCGCATGGCACGCCGATGATGGCGAAGGTGTGGATGCACAACGGCTTCCTGCAGGTCGAAGGCGAGAAGATGTCGAAGAGCCTCGGCAACTTCATTACGATTCATGAGCTGCTGGAAACGGACAAGTTCGGCGGGCGCAAGTGGCCGGGCGAGGTGCTGCGGCTCGCGATGCTGATGACGCACTACCGGCAACCGATCGATTGGACGGTGCGCAATCTCGAGGTCGCTGAAACTCTGCTCTCCAATTGGTACAGAGAGATCGGCGATGCCGAAGCCCCCGAAATCAGTGATTGGAAGCATGAGGTCGAGTTGGCGCTGAGTGAGGATCTGAATACGCCTTCGGTCGTCGCGAAGCTCAACACGATGTACGACGTGACGCGCGACCGGGATGATGAGACGGCGCCCGGCCGGTTCAAGTCGGCCGCCAATCTGCTGGGCCTCTTGACCATGACAGGCGCCGAGTGGCGCACGCAGGCTGAAGTGCGCTTGGGAGTGGACAAGGGCCACGTCGACGGCCTCATCACCGCCCGCCTCGAAGCGCGCAAGGCGAAGAACTGGTCCGAGAGCGACCGGATTCGCGACGAACTCGCCGCGATGGGAATCCAGCTGAAGGATTCCAAGAACCCCACCACCGGCGAAATCGAGACGACGTGGGAGGTGAAGCGATGAGGCAGGCCTCCCCCACCGCCGTCATCCCGACGCAGGTCGGGACCCACGCCAGGTTCTGCGCGCACGACGGGGGCGTTGAGATGCTGCGGCCGGCAGCGAGTGCTGTTGTCCTCGCGTACGGAGCGCCTGTTGCGGCTTGCATGGATCCCGGCCTTCGCCGGGATGACGAAGCTATTGGTTGTTTTGCTAGCGTGCCCGCCTTCGGCAGCACTTCCGATATGCGCGCCTTCGGCACGACTTGGGATGCGCGCGCCTCCGGCACGACTTGGGATGCGCGCGCCTCCGGCACGACTTGGGACGTGCCCGCCTTCGGCAGCACTTCCGATATGCGCGCCTCCGGCACGACGGAGGCATCGCGATGATGGCGCCTTTGCCGATGCGTCCGTTCCTCATCGCCGATACGCCGCGGCTGCAGGATCTTTACGCGCAGTCGATCGAGGAGCTGACGCAATCCCACTATGATGAAGAACAGCGGCTGGCCTGGATCACGCGGGCGGCCGACGGGCAAGCATTTGCGGAGCGGCTCAGCGCCAACATCACAATTCTGGTCGAAATGGACGGCGAGATCCTAGGCTTTGCCAGTCTCGCTGGAAATACGCTAATCGACATGCTTTATGTACACCCCTATGCGGCCGGTCAGGGGGTGGGGACGGCACTGGTTGACGCCATGGAGCGGCTGGCGACGGCGCGCGGAACAGAGGCCATGACGGTCGATGCCGCGGATTCGGCGGTCGGATTCTTCGAACGCCGCGGCTACCTGCAGACAAAGCGCAATACCATCACCATCGACGATGTTTGGGTCGCCAACACGACCATGACCAAGCCGCTCGCCAAGCCGGGCAAGGCCGCGGGCAGGAGCCACTGAGATGAAAGAACGCCTCTATCTGTTCGATACGACGCTGCGTGACGGGGCGCAGACAACGGGCGTCGATTTCTCCGTAGCGGACAAGCGGCGTATTGCCAAGGTGCTGGACGAATTAGGGGTCGATTATGTCGAGGGCGGCTATCCGGGGGCCAACGACACGGATACCGCTTTCTTTGCAGCCTCGCCCGGATTGCGTTCGGCGGTGTTCACGGCGTTCGGCATGACCAAGCGGGCGGGGCGATCCGTCGAGAACGATCCGGGGTTCCAGGCGCTCCTGCACTCCAAGGCGCAGGCGATCTGCCTCGTCGCCAAGTCGTGGGACTATCACGTCCGTGTGGCGCTGGGCATAACCAACGAAGAAAACCTCGCCGGCGTGCGGCAGTCGATCATGGCGGTGATCGCATCGGGTCGCGAGGCGATGCTCGATTGCGAGCACTTCTTCGACGGCTACAAGGGCAACCGCGACTATGCTCTCGCTGTTGCGCGCACGGCCTACGAGGCAGGCGCGCGCTGGGTGGTGTTGTGCGATACCAACGGCGGTACGCTGCCGCACGAGGTGAGCCAGATCGTCGAGCATGTCGCGACGGTCGTGCCAAGCGAGCGGCTCGGCATCCATACCCACAACGACACGGAAAACGCGGTCGCCAACACGCTGATGGCGGTGCGGGCCGGCTGCCGGCAGATCCAGGGCACGCTCAATGGCCTGGGCGAACGCTGCGGCAATGCAAACCTGACGTCGATCATCCCGACGCTGCTGCTGAAGAGCGAGTTCGCCAACCGCTTCGAGACAGGCGTGACGCCGGAGCGGCTGACGCGGCTGACACACGCTAGCCGCGTGCTCGACGAGATCCTGAACCGCTCGCCGAGCCGCCATGCGCCCTACGTCGGGGAGAGTGCGTTCGCCACCAAGGCCGGCATTCATGCCTCGGCGATCATGAAGGACCCGGAGACCTACGAGCACGTGTCGCCTGACGCGGTCGGCAACCGGCGTCATATGCTGGTGTCGAAGCAGGCCGGCCGGTCGAATGTGCTGGAGGCGCTAGAGCGCGTCGGCATCAAGGTCGACAAGGACGAGCCGCGCGTGGCGACCCTGCTCGACGAGGTGAAAGCGCGCGAGGCCGCCGGTTATACGTATGAGGCAGCGGAAGCGTCCTTCGAGCTTCTGGCGCGGCGCATCCTCGGCAACGTGCCACGCTACTTCTCGGTCGACAGCTTCCGCGTCATGGTGGAACGGAGGCACAATGCGCGCGGCGACCTCGTCACCGTGTCGGAAGCGATCGTCAAGGTCTTCATCGACGGCGATGCCGAACCGCTGTGGTCGGTGGCGGAGGGTAATGGTCCGGTGAACGCGCTCGACAGCGCGCTGCGCAAGGATCTTGGCCGCTACCAGAAGCATATCGAGGGCGTCGAGCTGGTCGACTACAAGGTGCGCATCCTGACCGGGCTGCACGGTACTGACGCCGTGACGCGCGTGCTGGTGGAGAGCCATGATACGGCGACGGGCGAGCGCTGGTTCACCGTCGGGGTTTCTCCAAACATCATCGATGCCAGCTTCGAGGCGCTGCTCGACAGCATCAATTATAAGCTGGTGCGGGATCATGCAGCCGTGGAGAGGCGGGACGTGATCCAGGGTGCGGCCGAGTAATACCGACCGGCAAAACATGTGAGCGGCTGCATCACTTCGAGGTCTTGGCCGACCCCAGAGCCGGCCATCCAGAATCGCAATTTCTGTGTCACGTTTGCTGGATGGCCGGGTCAAGTCCGGCCATGGAGTCATGGGTCAAAACCGCGGCTACCTGGCAACTTGCTGGGGGCGCGCGGTCAGCGCGGCTGTCGCATCATTCGCGGTAGAGGATGCGCGATGCCGCGGCATCGACCGGCATCTCACCCGACAGCACCGCGTCAGCCAATTGATCGAGACGCGCGCCATGACCTTCGCGAATGCGCTCGGCAACGAGATCAGACGCCGCGCGCGCGATCAGGTAGCGGGCACGGCGGCGGCGGCGCTCGATGGTCTTCTGATTGAGCACGCCCGAGCCGATGCGATCGATCGCGGCCAGCAGTTCCGGCACGCCGTCGCCGCTGGTTGCCGTGGTCTTCATGACCGGCACCTTGGCCGCGGCGCCGGTGCGGATCGAAAGCGCGCCGGTCAGCTGCTGAAGGGTGCGCTCGGCGCCTTCGCGATCGCCCTTGTTGACGACCAGGATGTCGGCAATCTCGAGCAGCCCGGATTTCATCGCCTGAATATCGTCGCCAAGGCCCGGTGCTGAAATCACCACACGTACGTCGGCCACCTCGGCAACATCGATCTCGTTCTGGCCGGTGCCGACGGTCTCCAGGATGATGATGTCGTATCCGGCGGCGTCGAGCGCGTCGATGATGCGAACGGCAGCGGGGGAAAGACCGCCGAGGTAGCCGCGGCTTGCCAGCGAACGAACGAACACGCCGTCGTCGTCGAGGGCGGCGGTCATACGGATGCGGTCGCCAAGGATGGCGCCGCCTGAGACAGGGCTCGATGGATCGACGGCGATCACGCCGACAGTTTTTCCTGCTGCGCGCAAGGTGCGGATCAAGGCGTTGACAAGGGTCGACTTGCCGGCGCCGGGCGGACCGGTGAAACCGACGACGAGGCCGTGTCCGAGGTAGGGCTGCAAGGCCTGCAACAGGCCGGGAACGCGCGGCGACAAGCGCTCGAGCTCGGTGATGGCGGCCGCGACGTAGCGCCGGTCGCGCGCGCGAATGCGCTTCATTGCCGCCGCCGAGGTCAGCTCATCGGCGAGCCGGGGCGGGCGTGGCGTGTCGGCTGGTCGCTCATTGCTCATGCTGAGGGTGCTTAAGACCATGCGAGGATGGCGGCAAGGGCCAGTTCCGGCGCTCGTCGCGGCTCGCTCAAAACTTTGCCGTTATCGCTGCATCGGGAACGGTTTCAGTCGTCATCCTGGCCGCCGACAGGATGCTCGGCACGATCGCCTCGGCGTTGTCGACGACGATGAAGCGAACATTGATGCCGTTGCGGATGAACTGATCGTCGCGCATGTGGGCCAGCAGGTTGAGGAACGGGTTCCAGAAACCGGCGATGTTGGCGACGACGATCGGCTTGGTATGACGGCCGAGCTGCGACCAGGTGAGCTGTTCGACCAATTCTTCAAGTGTGCCGATGCCGCCGGGCAAGGCCACGAACGCATCGGAATGCTCGAACATGAGGCGCTTGCGCTCATGCATGTCCTTGGTGACGACGAGGGTGTCGACCTCGCGGAGCATGTGCTCCTTCTGCGTCAGGAACTCCGGAATGATGCCGGTGACGCGACCGCTGGCCTTCAACGTGGCGCGAGCGACCTCGCCCATCAGGCCCAGACCGCCGCCGCCATAGACGAGGCCGAGGCCGGATCTGGCCAGATCGCGGCCCAAGGTCTTGGCGGCTTGCGCGTAGCGAGGGTCGGTGCCGTGGCCGGAACCGCAATAGACGCAGACGTTCTCGATGGCCGTACTGGACAAGTGTCTCGACGGCTCGGGTTGGCCGGGCTGAGCGATGTGCGCGGCTGAAGACGGGTCGGCCGGCGCGCCCGGGTCGGACGAGTTGGTCTTGCGAGAGGCGGAGTTGGATTTGCTCTTGGTCGTTGCCGGCTTGGCAGCGGCGGATTTGGGCGGCGTCTTGTTGGGCATGTGTGCTGGCGGGATCCTGTCGTTTGGCGCCGATGCGCCGGAATTCACATGAGGTTAGCGGAAAATTGCTTCAGGAAGATAGCTATCGGCTGAGAAAATGGCGGGTTCGGGGAGGTAGGTGCAACCTATCTGTCACTCCGTCCGCGAATGTTCGCATAGGGCCGCTTTCAGGCTTAAGGGGCCGTTCCCGGCTCGGCTATAGTATCCGTCAACGTGACCAAGAGCGCGGGTTGTCACGCTTTTTCGGGTGGGTGAGAGCGGGAGTAGGGGTGTGTTCGGGGGGCTGCGACTTTCGGTCGGCATGGCTTTGCTCGGCGTTGGCTACGCCGGCATCGTGCCCGGTGCGTCTTCGCCCGGCGACCCAATCGAGGTGATCGGCGGCAGTGCGCTGATGACGGCCCCCACCTTGCAGCGATCTTCGGCGGGTGCCTGGATCTTTACGATTGCCGCGCGCGCCGACGATGCTCTGCAGCGGCCGGGGTCCGTCAGCCAGAATCCCTCCGGTAATGTTTCAGTCGGGCCGCCTAGCTTCTCGCAGATCGAAATCGCAGCGGATGGTCGCATCGAGTTTCGCGGCATTGGTACGCCAGGCGCGCAGGTCTCGTTGATGCGGCACGGTCAGATGTCCGGCTCGACGGTGATCGGTTCGGACGGCACCTGGTCGTTGTCAGTGGCTGGGCCGCTGCCGGTTGGCGAGCATCTGTTCAGTTCGAGATCGAATTCGGCAAGCGGGGGCTCGGCAGTGGCCGGCGGGGACGTCCGCATCGCCATTCCCAGTGCGTTCGGTACGGGTGCGGCCGCGATCGTGGTCGAGGATGCGCCACGGCTGGACGCAAGAGAGCAGGACCTGCGGCGACGTGCGGAAGAACTTGCCGGCGCGGCGAACGAGCGGTTCTCGCAGATCGAGACGGAGCGTGCCGGGCAATCCCAATCGACAACGCGGAATTCGCGTGCAGCGGAACGTCTGAGGGAACAGAGACGGCGCATCGCCGCTGGCGAAGGAGACAAGACCGAGGGTGGCGTGCTGTTCTGGCTGCAGGACTGGCTTGCTTCGGCCAATCGGGATTTCCAAGGCAAGATCGTACGACGGTTGCAGGTGCCTGGGCCCAGCGGCAGCCCCGACAGTTTGGCAGAGCGGAGCGCTCCGGAGAAGTCAGCTGCCACGTCGGATATGACATCGGCAGGCGAGGACAAAGCCAGAATCGCGACAGAGGCTGCGGCGCAAGACGAGGCGCGACGCATCGCTGCATATCGTGCTGCAGCCGCCGAAGAGGCGCGCAAGATGCGCGAGGCTCGTGAACGGGCGTTGCTGGCGGCGGAGGTTGCGGAGCGGCGTCGTCGCGCGGAGGCGGCTGGGAACGCAAAGGATGCGGCCGAGGCAGACGCCCGTGACAAGGCAGCGGCAGAAGCAAGGGCGCGTGCGGAGGCCGAGCAGAAGCAAATGGCCGCAGCGCGACAGGTAGAAGTGGATCGCTCCGCCCAGGAAGCAGCCAGGCTAGCGGCTAGCAAAGCAGATCAACGTCGGCTTCGCGAGGAGCGCGAGCGTGCGCTGCTGGCCGCCGAGATTGCAGAGCGGCGGCGTCGTGCGGAGGCTGCGTCGGGCACCAGGGTTGCTGACCAAGCTGCGGCGCGCGAAAAAACTGCTGCCGAGAAGGCTGCTGCCGAGGCAAGGGCGCGCGCGGCGGCCGATCAACGGCAGGCTACCGCGCAACGGCAAGCGGAGGCTGACCGCGTGGCTCAGGAGGCCGCCAGGAAATCGGCCGCGGCGGCGAACGAGCGTCGGCTTCGCGCCGAGCGCGAACGTGCGCTGCTCGACGCCGAGATCGCGGAGCGGCAACGGCGGTTGGAAGAACGGCAGCGTGTTGCGGCCAAGACGGTGCGTCCCGAGCCGCCGAAGCCGATGCCGAGAGAGTCGAAGCCTGAGGCAGCACCGGTGGAAAAGCCAGCGGCAAGTGCTCCGGTTATTGTGCAAGCCGCTAAGCCTGAACCGCGACGGCCGGCATTGCGCGGTGGCGACGGTATCGACGACGAACCGGCGTCGTCGCGCGGTACGTCCGGCCGTTCTGACATAGCGGCTGACAAAGATGACTCATCGCGCCTACACGTGATGCCGGAATCCTGGCGACTGCTGGAGAAGTCGAGTATTGCCGGACGGCGGGTCTTCAAATCAGCAGAGCGTGACGAGTCAGGAACAATCGGACGACATCCGTCGATCGTGTCGGCCGACCGGCGGCGGGGCCGTGGTCGCGCGTGCGGCGAAGCAGGGTCTGCCATCGATCCTCCGGGCACCTATGTCGTGAGGCGCGGCGACAGCCTATGGCTGATCTCGCGCCGGCATTACCAGCGCGGCGCGCGCTGGCCCGCCATATTCCGGGCGAACGACGCAAAGATCGACGACCCTGACCTTATATTTCCGTGCCAGCGTTTCCACATCCCCCAGATCTATCGCTGAGCCGATCGGTGGCGTGATGAGGGTAAAGGCGCTTGCTGCGCCTTGTGTCCGCCATTCATTGCCGAAGGATGGTTGGGCGGTATGCCGCGCCGGGCTGGTCTCGTGTGCTCATTGCGCGTAAGAGGACGGCTCGCCCGGCGCGCGGCCGGAAGACGTCGAGACCAGAGGACGAAATGGGTCAAGGCCACATCAGGGGACAAGGCGCACGTAGCACGCCTGTCGGCGGTATCGCGGGCATCAAGGCGCCCGCCGACCACTGGACCGTCTTCAAGGGACTGCTGCCGTTCGTGTGGCCGCAGGGGCGACCCGACCTGCGCTTACAGGTGGTGGCGGCGTTCGTCGTGCTCGTGCTCGCCAAGATCGTCACCGTGCTGGTGCCGGTGCTGCTCAAGCTGGCGACCGACTGGCTCAGCCAGGCAGAAACCGCGCGCAGTGCAAAGGCCATCGACATCGGCGAGGCGCTGGCATTGGGCGTTCTCGGGTTCATCATCCTCTACGGAATTGGTCGCGTTTTGATGATGGTCCTCAACCAGGTGCGCGATGTCTATTTCACGAAGGTCGGCCAGCACGCTGCGCGCGAGCTCAACAACCGGACCTTCCAGCATCTGCACCGGCTGTCGCTGCGCTTCCATCTGGAGCGACGCACTGGCGGGCTATCGCGCGTCATCGAGCGGGCGGCGCGCGGCGTGGAGCTGATCCTGCGCATGGGCATCCTGCAGCTGGCACCGACCATCATCGAGCTGTCTCTGATCACCGGCCTGCTGCTCTACTACTTCAATTGGAGCTACGTGGCGATCATCTACCTGACGGTCGCCGCCTACATGTGGTTCACGTTCAAGGCGTCGGAGTGGCGCATCGGCATCCGCCGCGAAATGAACGAGAGCGACAATGACGCCAACACCAAGGCGATCGACAGCCTGCTCAACTTCGAGACGGTCAAGTACTTCGGCAACGAGGCGATGGAGAGCCGGCGTTTTGATTCGGCCATGGCACGCTACGAGCAGGCGGCCATCAAGACCTACTATTCGTTGGGCGTGCTGAACTCGGGACAGTCGCTGATCTTCACGATCGGCATGACGATCGTCATGTGGCTAGCGGCCAGCGGGGTGATGGCCGGCACGCACACGGTCGGCGATTTCGTGATGATCAACGCGATGATGATCCAGCTCTACATGCCGCTCAATTTCATGGGCATGGTCTATCGCGAGATCAAGCAGGGGCTGGTCGACCTGGAGGCGATGTTCGCGCTGCTCGATGAACATCCAGAAGTGTTGGACAAGCCGGGGGCGCCGGCACTCAAGGTGACGCGAGGCAGCATCCGCTTCGACAAGGTGTCGTTCGCCTACGAGCCGGAGCGGCAGATCCTGCACGACGTCTCCTTCGAGGTGCCGGCCGGCAAGATGGTGGCGATCGTCGGGCCGTCGGGGGCGGGCAAGTCGACCATCTCCCGCATCCTGTTTCGCTTCTACGACATCCAGTCGGGCGCGGTAACGATCGATGGCCAGGACGTCCGCGATGTGACGCAGACGTCGCTGCGGGCGGCGATCGGCGTGGTGCCGCAGGACACGGTGCTGTTCAACGACACCATTCTCTACAACATCCGCTATGGCCGGCCGCACGCCAGCGACGAGGATGTGAAGGCTGCGGCCGCCCTGGCGCAGATCGACGGCTTTATCGGGACGCTGCCACAGGGCTACAAGACGATGGTGGGCGAGCGCGGCTTGAAGCTTTCAGGTGGCGAGAAGCAGCGCGTGGCGATCGCGCGCACGATCCTCAAGGGCCCGCCGATCCTGATGCTCGACGAGGCGACGAGCGCGCTCGACAGCCACACCGAGAGGGAAATCCAGGATGCGCTCGACAGGGTTGCGCGCAACCGGACGACGCTTGTCATCGCGCATCGGCTTTCCACTATTGTGCATGCCGACAACATCATCGTGCTCGATAAGGGGCGGCTGGTCGAGCAGGGTACGCATGCCGAGCTGATCGCCAGGGACGGGCTTTATGCTTCGCTGTGGAACCGGCAGCGGCAGGCGGAAAAGGCGCGCGAGGAGCTGGCGCACGCGCTCGAAGAGGCGCAGCGCGCCGGGGCACTGCTGCCGAGCGACATGGAGGTGATTGACGGATCGGTCTGATGCTGCGAGCAATCGCGACGGTGGCCGATGTCATTCGTTTTCGACCCTTCAGGTTCAGCCGGTGCCGCCGATTGCGTTCGGGAAAGTCATATGAAGAAGGGTCGCCGGAAACGCCACAAGGGCCACAAGAGGCCGAAGACGCCGCTGACCCCAAAGGGTGAGGTCGGCCGTCATGCGAGTGCCGCAAGCGTCGTTAGCCCGGGGATGGGTGGCGGCGACCCGCAGGTAAATGCCGTCAGAGTGTTGCCGCCGGAGAAGGTGCGGCCGCCGCAGAGTGGCGCGCGGCCGAGTGGCTCGCTCTTCTGGCGCATTGTGCGTGCGCCGTTCGTCGGCGTGTTGAACCTGCTGCTGGCACTGGTGCTGCTGTTCGAGGAGTGGGGATGGAAGCCGCTTCAGGCAGCGCTCGCCTGGCTCGCGCGCTTCCGGCTCATCGCGCGCATCGAGGCGTTGATCGCGGGGTTGCCGCCTTATCCCTCGCTCGCCGTGTTCGCATTGCCCACAACCATCCTCTTCCCGGTCAAGATCGGCGCGTTGTGGCTGCTCGCCGGCGGCCATGTGCTGACGGCTGGCGCACTGCTGGCGGGGGCGAAGATCGTGAGTACCGCGCTCGTCGCCCGCATCTTCACGCTGACCAAGCCGGCGCTCATGCAGATCGGCTGGTTCGCCCGAGCCTACGCGTGGTTCGTGCCATGGAAGGAGGCGCTTTTCGCGCGTGTGCGCGAGTCGTTCGCGTGGCGCTATGGCCGGATGGTGAAAGCCCGCGTCAAGCAGGTCTTGCGGCGCCAGCTGGAGTATTGGCGACCTCGCATGCACGCGGTCTATCAGCGTTTGAAGGACCGGGCTGCAACGATGTGGCGGCGCTACTTCGGCAGAAGCGTCTAGCAGGCTGTTGAACTTCTCGTCTACTGACAGTCACCCGCGAATATGATTCCGTTATGCCTCCACGTCGAGGGGGCTTGAGTATGCGCGGCACGGATGCACGGTCGGGATCGCTGTTCTCCTACGTTGACCTGGAGGCGCGGGTGCCTGCGAACCACCCGCTCCGGGTGATCAAGGCCATCGTCGACGACGCGCTCCTCTCGCTCGATGCCGAGTTTGCGCGTCTCTACGAGGGCAC
>JBGANK010000001.1:0-15959 GCA_044222395.1 Hyphomicrobiaceae bacterium
AGCCCGATCACGCCACCGCAGCATCCAGGTGAGGTGCCTAATGCCTCGTCGGCAAATAACTTTCAGCGCGCGGCGTCAATGGAGCCGGCAGTGTTGTGTCGGCACACTGATGATACTTTCGGCTCTTGTGATCGCTGCGGGTTCCGTCGCTGTTGCACGCACAAACGCACCGCCGGTGGAGTTCGCACTCACGGACCACCGCGGCAACGAGATTTCAAGCCAGTCTTTGCGCGGCAAACCCAGCATGCTTTTGTTCGGCTTCACCGGTTGCCCGGATGTCTGCCCCACGACATTGCTCGAGATCGGCAACGTTCTCGAAGCGATGGGCAATGACGCATCGCGTCTCAACGTCCTGTTCGTCACGATTGACCCTGAGCGCGACACCCGTCAGCATCTCGCCACCTATCTATCGTCATTCGATCGCCGTATCATCGGAGCAACCGGCGACATGGCCCGGATCGACCGCCTCGCCAAGGAGCTGGGCTTGGTGTATGAGAAAATCCCGCAAAAGAACGGTTACACATTCAATCACTCGGTGTTTGCATTCCTGCTCGATGGGGCGGGGCGCCCGTCCGGCAAGCTCCTCATCGGACATGGTGCACCACTCGAAACCTCAGTGAAGCGGCTGAAGACCTTCATTTCTGAATCGGAAAATTCTGGCACACCAACCAACGCAGCACACACGCCCCCTCGCTAGGAACCCACTTGCCGACACTGATTGCGCTTCCCAGTCTTGTCTGCACCCGACGTAACCGTAGTATCGGCTCTTGATCGGCGCCAAGGATTAGGCAGCATATTGCTGCTCATTGACGCTTCTACTGAAGTCAACGATCTGGCCTCGCGATGCATGAAGTCTCACCAGTACCTCGCGCCCAGCACTGCACCAGGCGCGAACCGGCATTCACAATCCTGGAACTGCTGGTCTTCATGGCGATCACTGCAATTGCGCTCGCCATGGTCATGCCGCTGGCGACATCCGGACGTGCCGCAGCCGATCTTCACTTTGCCGCATCATCCACATTCGTGCTGCTTCGAAATGCGCATTCAGATGCCATCACGCTAAACCGTGAGCAGGTGCTGTCGCTTGACCTGCAGCAGCGCCGCATCTGGAATCGACACACCAGCCGCTCGCTGGAGTTCGGACCGAGACTCACAATGCTATTTACAAACCCAACCGGAGAAGAATTGGACGCGACGCACGCAGCGATAACATTCAGACCGGATGGAAGCAGCACAGGCGGCCGCATTGTCCTGAGCAACGGATTCAATCAAGTTCGGCTTGACATTGACTGGCTGACAGGTGTCGTGCGTCAATCGGAAGTAGGAGGCAGCGATGGCTGGTCGAGATGACGGCTTCACACTGCTGGACGTGCTCGTCTCCTTGGTTGTGATCTCTGTTGCAGCAGCGATCGTCTCGAGCCAATTGTCAGATGGACGTGTCGCCGCACGGGCCACTCGACAATCAACCGATGCGCTTTATGCGGCACGCTCCGTCATCTCCGAGATCGGAATTTCCAAGCCATTACAGGCGGGACGCTGGGAAGGCCGCGAGCCGGACGGCACATCCTGGGAAATTGCAATTGATCCGTATTTCGCCCCGCCTGAGCCTGAACGCATTGCCGCATTCATGGTCGTGGTGACGGCATGGAGCGAAACGGCCGGTCGCGATGCAGCGGTATCACTCCAGACCATCAAGACGACGATCCTCCATGCACAATGAGACGCAGCAAGATCAACACCACGTGACGGCAGACAGCGGGTTTACGCTGCTTGAGGCGCTGATATCGCTGATGCTGCTTTCAATGATGTTGCTCGCACTCCCCTCCAGTCTGAAGCTGGCGAACGCCATCCGATCGACAAGCGCGAAGGTTGAGAAGAACTCCGCAGCATTATTGCTCGCCGAGAAGGTGCGAACCCAAATTCTCGAAGTACGAACGGAGTTCAAACCAAACAGCCAGGGAGGCCTCGAACTGCAATTCGATGGATCAGAACACAGTCTGGACTTCATGGCGCTTTCCCTCTCGGGCCCAGCTGGACCCGGACTCTACCGCTTCAAGATAGCGGCGACGATGGGCGAGTCGGGAACACCTGGCGTGCTATATACTCAGTCGCTCATTCGGCCCGGCGGCGGACCCGACATCCCGCAAACCGAACGAACTTCGGCGTCGCGGCGACTCCTGGGTTCGCGATTCTCGTTTCGATATTTCGGACAGGTCGAGGGTGGTATATCGAACGAATGGCAAGACCATTGGCACGCTCGCCCCAAGCCTCCAACGATGGTCGCCATCAAGTTCCACGTTGACGATATGACGCCACCGTCGACGAACACTCTCATTGTTCCATTGATGCTTGGGCACCGCAGCGTCGCAGCACGCTAGAGTCTGATCGGCTGAGATTGAACCACTTCTGGTTCCAGCGAAGGCGTGATTGAGACTCTCAAACAATGGCTTAGAGCAGGCCACAGCGCCCGAAGTGATTCAATCAAGATCGGACCCGCTCTAGAGCCTGCTAAGCTGAAACATTGGCGCTCGTGCCGTGAAAAACGTGCTCAAACTAAGAGCATGGAGCGCGTTCGCGATTCTATCGCGGCGAACAAGCTTCAATGGCTGAAGTCACGCCCCAATTCATGCTCGGCCGGCCTCGATCCATCAAAACTTGAGGCGCGCGCCGGCTTCCACCCGCAAGCGCGAATACTCCGAATCGAAGTTCAGCTCCTTGACGTGACGCGCGAGGCCCTCGACGTAGTATTCCAGGTTGGGAGTGGGCCTATAGCTGCCAGTTAGCTTGGCGGTGTACTTGTTGTAATGGATGTTATCGCTGATCGGCCGCACATCATCGAAGTATGCATCAGCGATGACAAACAGCTTGTCGCCGATACGTTGCTCGCCGGTCAAACGATAGCGCTGCACATCATCGGCGAGGCCGAATGCGGCAGTGGTTTCCCGCACGACGCGTTCGACGATGCCCTTCACCTTCAGATCATCCGTCGCACGCCACTCGAAGCGGCCGTCGAACGCCGTCACGCCGAAATGCGAGACATCCACATCATCGAAGAAGCGATCGTTGCGGCGCACGCCCAGATCGACGAAGAATTTCGGACCGATGTTGACTCGAAAACCGGCGATGCCGAAGACATAGCGCGCATTCCTGTCGAGAGATGGATCAGCCACCTGGTGGAAGTAGTCGACATCAAACGCGCCACCGAAAAGAAACGGGGCGACTACAGCCTTCGGCCATAGCAGAACGCTCGCCTCTCCACCGTTCTTCGTGTGATCAAATGCCGGTCCCCGCGCGACTTCGAAGACATCGGGATCGGTGATTGCACGATCAAGGCCATCGCTGGTGGCAAGCTGCGTATCGGAAAGCAGCTTGAAGCGCATCTTGTAACTCTCATTGCGCAGCTGGTAGTCGGCAAACGAAGAGAAAATGTCGACCGAGTCGAGCGCGATCTTGTCGCGATAATAGGACGTGCCGACTTTCAAGGATGCGTTGGCACCCATGTTGAACTCGGCGCCGAGCGCAGCATCGAGATCCCACCGGTGCGATTTGTCGAGATCGAAATACTCGTAATTGCGCACGCGCACGCGGGCAGACCCCTTGCCGTCACTCCATTTGCTGTCGGCACGCAGTCCCGCCTCCAGCTTCGCAAATGCCGATCCTTGCTCTTGCACGCGGCCATCGAGATTGGAGTCGTAGCCGGTTCCAACTTCTGCAGAGGAGAGAAACACGGTATTGCCAACAACGATTCCAGGCGCCGCATTCTGTCCGGTCGTGTCACTTCTCTCTTCTCGATCCTGCGCCGATTGTGCATCGGCAGGCTGAGACACACCGACGAGGGCTGCCGCAGCAAGCATGATTGAGAAGATGGGCTGGAAAATGGTGCGCATGGTCAGTTCGAAGACCCGTTGGAACAAGGGGATTCGGCAATCCCGTTGCCGATAGTCAAGCGGTCCTTGATCGGCTTTTCGCTGGGGTCACAACCCGGCTCCATCCGGTAGCCCTTTCGCTTGGATTGAGAATCTTGCGTACCGGCTGCGGCATCCCCGAGCCGGTCTGCCGGGTCGGAGGCCCCCCTCGCCCCGTCTATCGATGGCTTGCCAACTCCTGCGGGTGGCCCTGTATCGAACGGCCCTCTGCTCACACCCCGTTCTGGGCCCGCGCCCCGGAATTGTGCGTGCGCGTTGTTCCACCCCACGCTGGCAACAACAAACAACAGGGCAATCGACAACCTTCTGCTCATGACATCGATTACCCCATCGAAGGTCAAATCCTGCGCTTCACCTGAGCCTTGAAATCAGGGCCAGAACGTTACGATCGAGCACCTGACACATGACTGACCGTTGTGCCTGGCAGATTGGTCGGTGACGCATTAGATGCGCTCAGGTACGCACAAGCAACAAGTCACGATTGTCCGCGATCGGCTAGAAGCGCTCGCGGTCGGGATGCAGCGGATCGGAGAAGCGACGTTGGCGGTCGTCCTTCTCAGCCTCCAGCTCTTTCCTCGCGATATCTATGGCATCGCCGTTTTTCGGCCGCCCACGCTGGCCGGAGTCGTCCGAACCCAGACCATGGCCGCCTTCGTCGCTCAAACGCCGGTCATCAATGTCCGTGCCCCTCCCCCCTTGGTCCTCGTCGAGGTCATGGAGCTCGTCCTTGCCCTTCTTCGCGAGAACACCGGTCGATCCAATTACGGCGTACAGTCCAGCACTCACAAGCACGGCGGCCGAACCGCGGAGGAACCGCCGACGTTCGCGATTAACCATGGAGCGCTCCATTCCGTCAGGCGCGAGCCATCTTTAAGATGTAGTGCTTCAACTACTGGTAATCCTTGCTGCATACCCGTTCAAGGTCTATCAGCGCGATGTCAGTACTGCCTTGATATGTTCGAATACAAATTGTGGCACGCATGGCACATATTGAGTGCGTTTAGAGGCGGTCTTTCAGATCATGAGTCGTTTTTTGCGATTGCACCATCGGTCGATGCCAAGCGCGGCAAGCACATTTGTGCTGCCGGCGATTCTGATTGCTGGCCTGCTTTTCCCGCTATCGAGCCAGGCCCGGGCGGAGGACCGGTTCGGTGACGACGACCACGGCCGCGCATACAACGACTATGCGACGGGCAAGTCCAAGTCGCTCTCGTCCGCCACCAAGGAGGCAACCGGGGGCAAGGACGGCAAGGTAATTGGTGCACGAATAAAGAAGGGAAAGAACGGGGGCGACGAATACGAGATCCGCGTACTTAGGCCCGACGGACGTGTTGTCGACTACAGCGTCGACGCATCGCGATCCGATTCGCACCACGGAGGAGGTGAGGATGAAGGTTCTGGTCGTGGAAGACGAGGCCGCGATCGCTGAGGACCTGAGTCGGTCCTTGGCCAAGGCGGGCTATCTTCCGGAAATCTCCTTCGACGGCGAGGACGCCTGGTATCGCGGCTCCACCACTGACTACGCGGCAATCGTGCTCGATCTTTCGCTGCCCAAGCTCGACGGCTTGACCGTATTGCGCCGCTGGCGCGAAGACGGACGGCAAACCCCCGTGATCATTCTGTCCGCGCGAAGCAATTGGACAGAACGCGTCGAGGGCATAGACCTTGGCGCCGACGACTATCTGACAAAGCCATTCGAGATCGAGGAACTGCTCGCGCGCCTGCGCGCCCTGATGCGTCGCGCTGCCGGCCAGTTGCGTCAGACGATAGAGGTCGGACCATTGCGCCTTGAGCCGAAGCTCAAACAACTCACCCTCGACGGCCGATCAATCGAGCTGACGGCGCTCGAGTACCGTCTCGCCGCATACTTTCTGTACAACGCCGGCACGATACTGTCGGCCTACGACCTTATGGATCATGTCTACGGCTCGAATAATGACAAGAATGAAAATGCCCTGGAAGCGTTGATCACACGTCTTCGCCGCAAGATTGGTGCAAATGTCATCGCGACCAAGCGCGGCCTGGGGTATGTCCTCGAGACCTCGCACGAATGAAACGATTGTCGCTCAAGGCGCGACTTATTTCTGCAGCGGCCCTGTTCATCCTGGCCGCGTTGGGACTTTCCGGCCTCGGCTTCATCTACCTTTTCGAGAAGAGCCTGCTCTGGCGTTTCGAGTCCGAGTTGGATGGCAACATCGAACGCGTCATCGCCGTACTCCAGCTCGACAACAATGGCCAAGTCGACCTGTCGCGCCCCGTGCTCGATCCGCGCTTCGAGCTCCCCTACAGCGGCTACTACTGGCAGGTAAGCGATAAGGACCAACCGTTGCTTCGCTCCAAGTCGCTGTGGGACGTTGCGCTCGACCCCAGTCCGCGCCCTGCCAAAGGTGGTGAGCACTCGCAGAAGATCGGTAGCGGTCCCGACACGCAGAAAGTCCTGATGCGAACCGCAGCAATTCTGCTCACCGGAACGGACGGCAAGGATCGCAACCTGTTCGTCACCGCCGCAGTCGACTACGAGGAATTCGGCGAATACACGTCCCAGTTTTCATTCGATCTCTGGCGTGGATTCCTGATGCTTGCCGGATTTCTCGTGCTGGCGTCGTGGGCGCAGGTCGAGGTCGGTCTGCGTCCTTTCCGTGATCTCAGCGCACGACTATCCCATGTCAGAACCGGAAAGATCCAAAGGCTCGACGGCGAGTACCCGAGCGAGATCGAGCCCCTGGTCAATGAAACCAACACGCTTCTGGAAGTCCATGAAGACACGGTCACCAAGGCGCGTGAGCGTGCCGGCAAGCTGGCTCCTGGATTGAAGACGCCACTGGCGATCCTTGCCGCCGAAAGCCGCCGACTGACAAGCATGGGGCACGCGGAAGCCGCTGAGCAGATCAACGCCCAGATCAAGACCATGCAGCACGTGGTCGAGCGCGAGCTCGCGCGCGCCCGTGCGAGAGCCGGCGGCAAGCACCGCGCCACCGATTCCAATATCGTCGTGCTTACTCGGCGAATGGTGAATGCGATGCAGCGACTGAGTGAAGCTGACAACATGCACTGGTCGCTTGACGCTCCACCCCTGTTGCGCGGCAGCATCGACGAGATGGACTTCAACGAAATACTGGGCAACCTCCTGGACAACGCACGAAAATGGGCACGCCGCAAGGTCGCCGTAGGACTCCGCCCCTGCGCGAACGGCTTCGAACTGTGCGTTGATGATGATGGACCAGGCGCCAGCGAAGAAGCGTTGCGCGACATCTTCGCCGTTGACGGCTTCCGCTCCGATCCGCAAACGCCGGGCAACGGCTTTGGCCTGTCGATCGCCCGCGAACTGGTTGAGCTTTATGGCGGGCGGATCAGCGCCGGAGAAAGTCGGCTCGGTGGCTTTTGCGTGAAGGTCACGTTGCTGGCAGCATGACGCGCCGAAATTTGTCCGCGACGAACTACTCGCGCAGTATCGGTCGACCCTGTCCAGCAAACCATCCATGTGCGCAAAAATGATTGCCGCCGAGCCGAACGCCAAGGAGGTGGCTGTCGAAGCTCGGCGGCAACACAAGGCTGGTGCGATTTCAGCAACGCGGGACTTGCAAAACCCCAGCCAGCCTCCCCCCCCTATGCGACTCATACGGTGCCGGTCAGCAATCCGTTGAGAAGTCGCGTTCCGCCACGATCGTCGCCCCGAGGATCGTCGGCACCACCACCACCGCCACCACCACGCGTGCCACCGCGATCATCACCTGGAGGATCGTCGGCGCCGCGCCGGGCTAAGTCGAAGGACTCCAGCGAAGGCGCATTGCGCGTTCCGCCACGATCATCGCCTGGAGGATCATCGGCGCCGCCACCACCGCCACCACCACGCGTACCACCGCGATCATCACCTGGAGGATCGTCAGCACCGCGTCGGGCTATGTCGAAGGACTCCAGCGCAGGCGCATTGCGCGTTCCGCCACGATCATCGCCTGGAGGATCATCGGCGCCGCCACCACCGCCACCACCACGCGTGCCACCGCGATCATCACCTGGAGGATCGTCAGCGCCGCGCCGCGCCAGCGTGAATGAACCCGCCTTGCGCAGATCCTGCCAATCAAAGGCTAAGCCGGTTGAGCTCTCAGTCGAAATGCCAGCAATCTTTGCCTCGGCCGAAGCCGGGAGGAAAAGTACCAGCGCACAGGCGCTTGCCGCGCACATTTGCACGAGTTTCATGGGCTGTCTCCCGAAGTGTTCCGCAGCATCGTCCTTGGCTGCTTCGGAAAACCTAGCTGACACAGGCTGACGCGATCCTTATGGCGTTTGTCAGACATATATCAGCGCAGATCCATCGCCTCTTGCCACCGGCGCAGTAGCGTGATTGCCGAACCTCAAACATTCGGTTGAGGCGCAGTGACGACTCAAGAATTGCGATGCGCCGTCTGGGCCTGCGCGTCACAGCGCGATGAGAGAGATAAGACACATCTCGCTGAAGCCGAGATGCATTTGCGGTCTCATCCTTCCGCTGGTGAGCCGAACATGAGGATGTCTCCGGCACCAAGAGCCTGATCGCCGGAGGTGGCACCAGCTCTAAGTCATTTGGGCTGTGCGCGCACACGCAACGCCTGCTTCGAACAACTCGGCGCAATCAACGTCGCCGCAATCGACGGCTCTCGATCTGCTTGGGGCAGCGGAAAGGCGCATCACGAACCGCGCGCCTCCGGACGGCGAGGCGCCCGCCTCCACTGCACCGTGATGCAGCGTTACGATACGCTTGACCAAGGCCAGCCCCAAGCCGGCCCCGCTTGCGGTGGTACGTCCTCGCGCAAACGGCTCGAACAATGTCGCTTGATCAACACCGGCAAGCCCAGCACCATCGTCGTCGACGGTCAGCACAGGGCCCGGACCGCAGATGATTTCGACGCGCGCTGCGCCGGGATGATGAACAATGGCGTTGGCAACGATATTGGACAGTGCTTCACGCAACGTGCAGTGGTCGCCGAGCACGTCCACGCAATTCCGATCGGTCACCACAATCGAACTTCCGCGCTCTGCAGCCAGCGCTTCGAGATCCATCGCAACGTCTTCCGCCAGAGCGACAAGTCCCAGCGTGCCACGATCGATGGGCGGCAGTCCTTGCATCCGCGCGAGCTCGAGCAGACGGTTCACCGTTTCCGACATTTTCAGGATGTCGCGCTCCAGCTGCCGCGCAGAAGCAGCCGGCATCCGATTGACTTCGAGCAGCATCGTCGCCAGCGGCGTCTGCAGTTGGTGTGCGGCACGACCGATGAAGTCGCTCTGCGATTGCATCAGCTCCTCGGTGCGGGCGAGAAGCGCATTGACCGCCGATGCCAGAGTCGCGACCTCCCGTGGCAGACGTTCGGCGGGCAAGCGCAGCGTGGTCTTGCCTTCCGGACACGGCCTCAAGTCGAGCGCTGCATTCGCAGCTGCTGTCACAGGGCGCAAGGCCCAGAACAAGGTTGCCAGTGCCAGAGCCGCGGCAAACGAGAAAGTCGGAACCAAGGGACGCACGACGTCGTGCACGAAATCCGCATATAGTGCGCCATATCTCCGCCCGTCTGGATCACCCCGCGTGCCGACCTCGATCCACACGTCGTGTTTTCCGACGGTCGCTCGCTTTCCGTATACGATCTCGAACCAGTTTGGTCCGGACTTGCTCTGCCAGAAATCGGGACGCGCGGCACCTTCCGGCCCAATCGGCGACCACCGTTCGATCTCGTGGTGGTTGATGCTTGCTACGATCGTCCCCGTTTTGTCCCAGACCCGGAACGAGTAGGCATTCGAATTCTCACCCCAGTAGTGTGCGAGTTCCGGCGCCTGCTGCACCGCCAGCTTGCCGTTCTCATGGGCTACGAGATTGCGCTTCAGCGCGGCCACCTCGACCTTGCCGTACCAGCGCGCAAAGTATGCCTCATCGAGGAAATTCTCCGACAGGCACAGCACACTCAATATGACGAATGAGATGACGGCGGCCAATCCAAGCCCCGCGCCCATCATCGAGATCAGACTGGCTCCGCAACGCTCGCCTCCCTCACGAGGGGCGCTCTTCCAGAACATAGCCGATACCTCGAATGGTTTTGACGTCGACGCCCGACCTCGTCCGCGCAAGCGACTTGCGCAACCGGGACACGAGCTGCTCCACTGCGTTAGGCGAATTCTGACGATCAAGCCCGTGCACCTGCTCGTCGATCTGGGTCTTGGAAACCACCGAGCCCGCGCGGCGCATCAGCAATCCGAGTAGGCGGCGCTCGGCTGGACTGAGCGGCACATCGCCGTCCTCGAACTTGATCTCGCCTGACACCTGGTCGAGCGTCAGCTTGCCGACGCACCGCTTGCGATCTGCCAGTTGGCGCGGGCGACGTTGCAGAGCCCGCAACCGCGCCATCAGCACATCGAAGTGTACCGGCTTGCACAGGAAGTCATCGGCTCCGCAATCCAGGCCCTGCACCAGATCGTTGACCTTGTTTCGGGCGGTGATGATGATGATCGGAGCAGTGCCGCCCGCCTTGCGATAATTGCGAATGGCGTCGCTTCCGTCGCCATCCGGCAGACCCAAATCCACGATCATCAGATCATAGCGACCGGTGCGTGAGACAGCATCGAAGTCTGCGATCGTATCGACGACATCGACGACATACGAGTTTGCCTCGAGCCCTGCTTTGAGCAGGTTGGTGAAACGCAACTGATCTTCGAGAATTAGGATACGCATGGCTCAGAAAAGCTCGCCGCATTGCGCTGGAATTAATGCATTTCCTTCGGCACGACCTCATTTGGGATATGATGATGATATGCACATCACAACCGTTTCGGCAAGATAACGTAACTTGTGGGGCACGTCTGATATCGGAATTACTGAAATGCCAATCGGCTCTGGCAATCGCCTCGCGCGACGTTTTGGTGCGCCGCGACAAGTCACGAGTAGGCCGACACGTCTTCGCCGGACGATGCCGCTTATGCAGTGGTACCAATCAATCTGACGTGTCATCACCGCCGTTGGTTCGCTCGCGGCAATCGGGGCCATAAACCAAAACCATCGGTCCAGCGAGGCCGGCACATTCTTTGCTATCGCTGTCAGCATAAGGTCAGGTTGTCGATCTACGTTGCCGCTCAATCGGACACATAACAACAAGAATACTGCGCCGACGAACTGCCTAACAATCGTTTGTCTTTATGCCCGGCGCGCCGTCAGCGCCGGCAAATGTGGAGTATTGCCATGGCGCTGAAGCCCTTCGTCATCAACCTGAACGACCTCGCTTTCCTGTTGAAGCAGGTCAATTTCGTGCCGCTGTTCGACGCGGCGACGAACGGAAACGGCCTCATCGCCTTTGACGGAACCGTCGATGCATATAGCTCCAAGGGCGTCCTGCTTTGGGACACCACACTCAATGGCGGTGCGGGCGGTCTGACGGCGGAAGCGCTGGCGCTCCACTTCACCGACCTCGCCAGCCTCGGCACCGGCTTCCCGCATGCCTCCGCCGCGATCGGCGTCCGCGATCCATCGGGTCAGCATAACAACCTGTTCGGCACCCAGGCCGACTGGGGCGCGGTCGACGTGCCGTTCGTGCGCCTGATGGGCGCGAGCTACGACAACTATGCCACCGACGCCAATTTCACCGGTGACTACGGCATAATCGGCAGCGATGTCACCGACGCCATGCCGCGCATCATCAGCCGCACCATCACCACGGCCGGCGTCAACCTGCTGAAGGACGCCTCGGGCGCCTTCGTCGAGTGGGATCCGGGCAAGTACGGGCTGGTTAACGGTATCACGGCGGACCCGAACTACGTCGCGCTGCTCAACGAGCGCTTCAACGGCGATGCACTCACGGCGCTGACAGCGACGCAGATCTCGCACATGGTCGACGGCGCCAAGATCGTCGTGCCCGGTGCCTCGACGCTGTCTTGGGATCCGATCGTCTATGTCACAAGCCATCTCTACAATCAGGCACTCGAACTGCAGGCCCCGTCAGGCTCCACCGACGGTCACCTCTACGGCAGCCCAACCGGCGGCCCACCGGTCGATGGCCAAACGGTCTACGTGTATTCAACGATGTTCAACGCGTATGGCCAATTGAAGTTCGGCGGCGTCCCGGTCACGTTCAACGCCATCCTCTACAGCTATGAAGGCCTCGCAAATCAGGCGGCCGCGCAGAACGGGATCTCGCTGTCGACGCTTGCAACAGGCGACCCAATCCCGGTCGATCCGACGACACTTACGGCAGTTGGAGACATGCCCGCCGCCGACCTCGCGGCGTTCCTCACCAGCTCCAGCGGCTATGGCCTGCTCGAAACGCTCGGCCATATTGACTTCCAGAACCCCAATTCGGGCGAGTACTTCATCGGCTCGGAGAACCCGGGCGTCGCCCCGGTCAACTCCTGGTTCGGCATCTTCGGTCAGTTCTTCGACCACGGCCTCGACTTCATCGGCAAAGGCGGCGCCGGCACGATCACCATCGCGCTCGACCCGAGCGACCCGCTCTATAACGAGGCACCGAACCACGCCATCACCATCTCTCGCGCCACGCCGACCGGCACCGACGCCAACGGCGATGCCGCCTACGTCAACCACACGTCTCCCTTCATTGACCAGAGCCAGACCTACGGCTCAGTCGACCAGATCACCGACATCCTGCGCAAGTGGGTGTCGACCGACGGCGGCGCGACCTATCACGCCGGCATCGAACTCTTCGACGGCCAGACCCTGGTCGACGCCTGGGAGCGCCGCTGGCCCGATGGCACCACGCAAATGGTGCACGATACGCTGCCGACGCTGAACGAGCTGCGCCAGCACGTCATCGACACCGGCCGCGCTGCAATTAGCTGGGAAGACGTCCTCGACCTGCGCCTGCGCGACGGCAACGGCCAGTTGCTCGACACCGATGCGACGACGGCCGGCGTACAGACCGAGGGCTCGGGCCACGCCCTGCTGCTCGACATGAACCCCAGCTTCAACATGGGGACCTTCAACGCCTCGACGCTGTCAGGCACCAACGCGCAAGCGGCTGCAGCAACTCTTGGCGCCACGGTCGCGGCCGACAACGGCAGCGGCAACGGCGACGGCATCACCGCTTTCGGCATCAGCGACGGCTCCGTCTCCGGCACCGTCGCAGGCGATCTCTACATCACGACGACGGCATTCACCATGGGCGGGCAACTGCCGCCAGGCACCTACACCGGCGCCGTGGCGCTGATGGCCTCCGGCTGGATCGACCACAATTTCAACATCGTCGCCACCGACCCGGCCGTGCATGAGGCCGTCGGCGAGATCCTCATGGCCTCGGTCGGCAACCACTACGTCGCAGGCGATGGCCGCGTGAACGAGAACTTCGGCCTCACCTCGATCCACCACGTCTTCCACGAGGAGCACAACTTCCAGGTCCAGAATCTGAAGACCTGGATCTACGCTCACGACGCCAACAATCCCGGTGCCATCGATCCGCACGAGCAGCTGCACAACTGGCAGGACAACACCGGTGTTCTGGATGCCAACGGCAACTATCTCAATGTCGACGGCTCTATCGCCTGGAACCCCGACAAGATGTTTGACGCGACGAAGCTGATCGTCGAGATGGAGTATCAGCACGCCGCCGTCGACCAGTACGCCCGCACCGTGACGCCGCGCATCCAGGAGTTCGTCGGCTATTCGACCGGCGTCGATCCGCACCTGACCCTGGAATTCAACATCGCCTTCCGCTTCGGCCACTCGACCATCCGCGAGACCATCGACGCGATCGATCCCGACGGCTGGATGTTTGGCCACGTCTCCCGCTATGCGCTCGAAAAGGCGTTCCTCGCACCTCAGACATTCGCCAAGGAGGGCGTCGCCGCCATCACGCTTGGCCTGTCGCGCCAGCAGATGAACGAGGTCGACGAGTTCGTCACGCCCGCGCTGAACCAGGGCCTGCTCGGCCAGCCGCTCGACCTTGCCGCGATCAACATCGCCCGCGGCCGCGATCTCGGTATCCCGACGCTGAACGAGTTCCGCGCCGCCATCAGCCTGGCCCAGTACACGAGCTGGGCGGACTTCGGCGCCGGCATGCAGCACCCGGAATCGCTCGTCAACTTTATCGCCGCCTACGCGTTCAACGGCGATGTCGCGGCTGCAGAAGCTGCGATGGGCGACGTCAACTTCATGAACAAC
Source organism: Hyphomicrobiaceae bacterium (assembly GCA_044222395.1). Lineage (GTDB taxonomy): Bacteria > Pseudomonadota > Alphaproteobacteria > Rhizobiales > Hyphomicrobiaceae > JAEUMD01. The sequence continues at coordinate 14,050 of JBGANK010000001.1, forward strand.
ACGCCCGACGCGAGCAATCAGATTCCCACCGGCGCCGATGCCTTCAACCAGATCGACGCTTGGATCGGCGGCCTTGCCGAGGTCCACGTCCCCGGCGGCCTGCTGGGCGAGACCTTCGACGCCGTATTCGTCGCCCAGATCCAGTCGCTGATGGACGGCGACCGCTTCTATTACCTCTATCGCCTGTTCGGCACCCAGATCCACGAAGAGGTCAACAACGGCCAGTTCAAGGACATCGTCGAGCGCAACACGGGCCTCACCCACCTCAACGGCTCGATCTTCGCCTACGCCGACAAGTACTACGACTTCAACCGCAATGTTGACGGCAAGCTGCAGGGCATGCAGTCGGACGGCACTACGGTCACCGACACCACGGGCGATCACGCCAACCACCTCTACGCCGACCTGCTGGCGGCCGATCCAACGCGCGGCGTCTTCTCCGACGGCGGCGACCTCGCGACCATGAACGCCCAGAACGGCTCGTCGATCAACGTGGTCGCTTCCGACGGTATCCGCCTCAACACCAATCTCACCAATCTGATCCGCGACGTCCGCGCAGAACTCGACCCGACCCAGGTGCACACGGTCGAGGGCACGCCCACCTCAGGTGCCGACAGCCACGAAGTGATTGTCGCTACCGACAACGCCGACTTCATCCATGCTCGCGCCGGCGACGACACCGTCTACGGCGAAGGCGGCAACGACTTCATCTACGGCGACGGCGGCGTCGACCGCCTCTACGGCGGCGACGGCGATGACTTGATCGACACCGGCGAAGGCCCCGACCTCGCCGACGGCGGCGCCGGCAAGGACATCATTTACGGTCGCGGCTCGGGCTCGGAAGTCGGCGGCTTCGACCAGTTGGTCGGCGGCTCGGGCAACGATCTCGTCATCGGCGGCGAAGGCATCGACAAGCTGTCGGGCGGCTCGGGCGACGACATCATCTACGGCGATGGCCTCACCAACCCGGAGATGGGCAACACCGATCCCTTCACTCACGCCGGCGACGGCAACGACTATGTCGACGGCGGCGCCTCGGGCGACCTCTTGTTCGGCGAGGAGGGCGACGACTACATCGTCGGCGGCAACGACCAGGATCTGATGCAGGGCGGCCAGGGTGACGACATCATCCGTCCAGGCAACCCCTCGCAGGCTTCCGGCACCACCGGCGGCCCCGACGAGGTTGTCGGTGACGACGCCCAGGCCAACGTCGGCTTCGACCTCATCGACTTCTCCGACTACGCGGCCAATGCGCCCGGCATCACGATCGACTTCGCAACGCAGAACAATCCTCTCGTCAATATCGACCAGACCACCACCTTCCCGGCCTGGTTCCAGATCGAAGGCGCCATCGGCACCTCGAGCGGCGACACCTTCATCGGCGACAGTTTCGGCGACGCGACGGCCGACAACAGCCATGGCAACAACTGGCTGATCGGCGGCTCGGGCAATGACACTTTCACGGGTGCCGGCGGCAACGACCTCATCATCGGCGGCTCGATCAGGCTCGACACCCTGATTGGTTCCTATGCGGGCGCCGACTTCGGCAACCTGACGCTCGGCAGCATGGATTGGATCAAGGACGCCATGCAGACCGGCGGCAACGGTACCGGATACGATAACAACACCGAGGACGCCTACACCGGCGCTTCCAACCGCGCAGTAGACCCGCTCGGCAGCAACGGCCTCATCGATGCGGCAAACGCGCTAGGTGGCGGCCAATTCGACAAGCACTTCACCGACATGTTGCAGTCGCGCATGTTCAAGGACACCGTGCTCGGCGATGGCGGCACGGACGGCACCGCGGATACAGTGAAGTTCATCGGCAACCTCGCCGAATACTCGATCGAGGTGATCGACTTCACCGCGCCGAATGGCGCGGTGGTTCAGGCGTTGAAGGTGACCGACCA
>JBGANK010000001.1:15969-209740 GCA_044222395.1 Hyphomicrobiaceae bacterium
GGCGGCACCATCCTCGATGCCAACGGTCTGCCCGTGGCACGCGCCGAGGACGGAGTTGATCTGCTTGTCGGCGTCGAGCAGGCAATATTCGCCGACCAGACGATCTCGCTGATCCCGTCCCCGCCGGCGCTGGATCTGCATACCTTGGACGTTGTCAACGTCGCGGACGATTTCAACTCGGCATCTTGGGCAAATTCGACCGGCACGGGCGGCTGGGCCAGCAACTGGAGCGAGCTCGGTGACACGACGGCGGGCAACACCATAACTGGTGGCCAGATCCAGCTCGATAACGGCAACAACCAGCTACGTCTCTTCGACAACGGCGACGGCGCCAGCATCCAACGCACCGTCAACCTCACCGGTGCGTCAGCCGCGAACTTGAGCTTCGCCTATCAGCTCAACAGCCTCGACGGAGGAACGGACCGTGTCGTCGCATCGTTCTCGTTCGACAACGGGGCGACTTGGCACGAGATCAACACGATGCAGGGCGGCAATTCCGGTAACAATAGCAACAACGGCAGTGGATCGGTCAACAATCTAGACCTTTCGACGCTCCTTGGACCTAGCGAATCATTCGGCAGCCAGGGCATCATCAAGTTCGAGGCAATCACCAGCGCCACGAACAGCGGGGCGAGTGCCAACAACGGCTACATCGCCATCGACAACCTAAACATTGACATCGTTTCCCCCGCCACGGACGGTCTCGACTTCACCACCACCTACACCGAGGGCGACGCGCGCGCGGCGATCGCTTCGTTCCCCTCGATCACCGACGACAGCGCGACGATTGCCTCGGCCAAGGTCGTACTGACCAACGCGGTTGCGGGCGATGCGCTACGGTATGGCAATTCAAACAATACCAGCGGCAACATCGGAGGTAACAACAGCGGTATCAGCTACAGTGTCGACAGCTCGGTGGCGGGTAAGATCACCCTCACCATAACCGGCGTGGCGACCAAGGCCCAATACCAGGGCTTCCTCGATCAGGTGCGCTACTTCAGCACGTCCGACGACCCGACGGCGCAGGGCACAAACACGTCCCGCACCATCGACGTCACCGTCTCCGACGGTCTGTGGACCAGCAACAAGGCCACCACCACGGTCACCGTCACCGGCGTCAACGACGCACCCGTCGCCAACACTGACTACATCGTGACGAACCAGAACCCTGTGGTCGTGTCCGAGGCGCTGCTGCTCGCCAACGATACGAACGTCGACGGCCCGAACGCGCTCGATATCACGGCGACGGGCGGCCTCAACGGTCTCAACTCAGCTTCGCTCGCAACGAACTCAGGGTCGGTCACAATCACCGACAACGCCACCGCGGGCGGATCGTTCAACTATACGGTCAGCGACGGCGGCGCCACCAACGCCACCGCCACCGGGACCGTCAACCTGACCCGCATCGGCGGCAACGTGATCGCCGGCGCGACCGGCGGCAATTTCAACCGCGGCGAAATCCTGATCGGAGGCTCGGGCAACGAGACGTTGCGCGGCAATGGCGGCAACGACACCGTCATCGCCGGTGACGGCACCGACAACATCGTCTGGGACGCGGTCAATGCTGGCGGCAACGGCGTTGCTTCTGATGGCCATGACATCGTCGATGGCGGCGCCGGCACCGACACCTTCATTCTGACATCTTCGGTCAGCAATGGCCCTGGTGGCAGCAACGGCAACGAAACTTTCGGCGTCTATTCCAACACCGATGACTGGGACAACAACGCCGGTAACGGTATCGAGAGCAGCGCCGCACATGCCGGATTCACCGGACTGGCTGCGGGAACCGAGATCGTCGTCACCCGCAACGGTCAAATTGCTGCCGAGCTCCGCAATATCGAGGAGATCATCATCAACGGCGGCCCTGGCACCGATACTTACGCGCCGGTCGGCAACTTCTCGGCCACAAGCCTCTTCTACCAGACCATCACCATCAACGACCAGGATGGCGGCGACACTGTCGACATCTCGGGCCTCACCTCCGACCACCGCATCCATGTGACATCCGGCGGCCAAGTCAACGTCATCGGCAACCTGCGCCCGCAGGACCTAATCGACACATCTGTCACAAACAACGGCTCACCAACGGGAACCGGCGCCGTCTCGAATCCTGGCCCCGGCTCCGGCACGGAACCCACTTCCGGAAACAGTGACCAAAACGATAGCGAACACGATACGCACCACGCCGGTCCCGGCTCGGGCACGCAATCCTCTTCCCACGACGGTGAGCATGTCGACAACGACGACAACGCTCACGAAGCGCACCACGACCGGCCCGGTTCCGGCACGGACTCCTGCTCGGACAACGGTGCACACGAAAACGTCGGAGGCCCGACGCAACTCGCCGCCTCCACAGCCAGCGGCACCTCCGCCGGCGCCATCACCGGCGGCGAGGCCTCCCTCCTCGGCACCGCAGGTGCCGACGTGATCATCGGCACCGACGCCAACAAGGTGATCTACGCGGATGCCGGCGCCGACGTCATCTCCACCGGCGACACCAAGACCGTCGTCATGGCCGGTGACGGCGACGATATCGTCGATGGCGGCGCGGCTGGCGATGTCATCTTCGGCGGCACCGGCGGCGACATCATCGATGCCGGCGGCGGCAGCGACAAGGTGTTCGGTGAGGACGGCGACGACCTCATCTACGGCCGTGACGGCGACGACCTGCTGCTCGGTGACGGCGGCCAGGACGAGATCCACGCCGGTGCCGGTAACGACCGCATCGAAGGTGGCGAAGGCGCCGATCTCTTGTTCGGCGATGCTGGTGACGACCACTTCGTCTTCCGCACTGCCAGCGAAGCCGACGGCGACACCATCGGCGACCTGCAGTCGGGAGACGTGGTCGACTTGAGCTTCATCGATGCCAACGGCGATGCTCCAGGCAACGGCAGCTTCTCGATCCTGCAGGCCAACACGTTCACGGCCACCGGACAGCTCATCGTCCACTTCGACGCCGGCAAGAACGCGACCATTGTGGAAGGCAACACGGACGCCAATACCGCAACGGCCGAGTTCCAGCTCACCATCGACGGTGATCACGTCAACGCGCTCGTCCACAACAATGGCAACGTGATTGTCTGAGTTGTAATTAAAGCCCGGTCGCCGGAATCGAACTTCCGGCGACCGGCACGATGACTCATCGAGAATTCCCAGAAAGTGTGCGGAGGCAGGCGTGGCAGGGATCGATGGAACTCAGCTGTTCGAGAAGACCTGGAAGAACGGCCTACGCTGGTTCAGATCGACACTCGTCTATCTGTTCCTGGTTTCAGGCGTCATAAACCTTCTTGCTCTGACTGGCGCCTTCTACATGTTGCAGATCTACGACCGGGCGCTCACCAGCCAGTCGATCGAGACGCTGCTTGTGATATCCGCGCTGGCGGTCGGCCTATATTTGTTCCAGGGCATCCTGGACGTCACGCGCTCCCAGATACTCGTCCGCATCGGCGCCAAGGCCGACGCCGGTCTGGCCCCCATGGCTCATGCCGTCGCCGTCGACATGCCCCGTTACGGCTACAGCCCCGCCGAGGCCAGCGACCGCATCCGCGACGTCGACACGCTGCGGCAGTTCATTTCCGGCCAGGGACCCGTCGCCCTGCTCGACCTGCCGTGGATGCCGATCTACCTCGCCTTCATCTACATGCTCCACCCTTGGCTTGCGGCGATGGTCGTGGCGGGAGCCCTGCTGCTTTTTTCCCTCACCGCGATCACGGAATTCGTCACGCGACGCAATGCTGCCGCCATTCAGCGCGCCGCGATAACGAAGGCGGCCGTTGCCGACAGCCATGTGCGCAATGTCGAGGTTCTGCGCGCGATGGGAATGCTTGCCGCCGCGAATGACCGCTTCGTCGAAGCCAATCGGAATCACCTCAAGCTGCAGATGCAGACGAGTGATATGGCCGGCACATTCGGCGGTCTCTCCAAGATTATTCGCATGATACTGCAGTCCGCGGTGCTCGGCCTGGGCGCCTACTTCACGATCATGGGGGAGCTCTCTGCAGGTGCGATTATCGCAGCGTCCGTCGCCTCTGCGCGCGCGCTTGCACCCATGGACATGGTGATCTCGCAATGGAAGGGCTTCTCCGCTGCGCGCCGCAGCTACCGTCGCATGAAGGAGACCTTCGCCAAAGGTGCCAAATCGCTGCCGCTCATTGCCCTCCCGCAACCAACAACGTCGCTGAAAGTCGAGAAGATGACCGTTGCCGCCCCGGGCAGCGGCATGATCGTGCTGTCGGAGATTTCGTTCGAACTCAGGGCTGGCCAGGCTGTCGGATTGATCGGTCCGAGCGGCAGCGGCAAATCGTCCCTCGCTCGTGCACTGACCGGCATATGGCCGCTGCTGCGCGGCAACGTGCGGCTCGACGACGCCGATATAACGCAATGGGAAAGCGACTCCTTGGGACGAAACATCGGCTACCTGCCGCAGGACGTCGCGCTGATGGAAGGTACCGTCGCGGAGAACATTTCTCGCTTCGATCCCCAAGCCGACAGCATGGAAATCATTTCCGCTGCCCAGGCAGCTGGCGTGCACGAAATGGTGTTGCGTCTCCCGCTCGGATACGAGACACCGTTGGGCTCCACTGGTACGGCGCTTTCGGCAGGCCAGCGTCAACGCGTTGCACTCGCGCGCGCGCTCTACCGCCGCCCATTCCTTGTCGTCCTCGATGAACCAAATTCCAACCTCGACGCGGAGGGCGAAGCCGCCCTCGCCAAGGCCGTCGGCAAGTTGCGCGAGCTTGGCAGTATCGTCGTCCTGATTGCTCACCGTGCCAGCGCTCTCCGATCCGTGGATCTCGTCGCAGTGATGCAGGCCGGACGGCTGACAGCCTTCGGTCCGAAGGAGGAAGTCTTGGCCCGCGAAACACCATCGCCCAAGTCCAGGCTTACGCTTACGCCGCCACCGTTGAAAGCCGCAGGAGAAGTGTGATGTCGACAGGTCAGCAATTCGACACCGTCACTCGGGACGCGCGTGGGCAGTCCGAACGGCGCTATTCGGAAGCGGACTCGGCGTCACCCCGCGCCCTCTACGGCATCACAGGCCTCCTGCTCGGTGGCATCGGCGCTCTGATAAAGAAGCTCGCGTATCCCGACAGGAGCGAGCATCCCCCGACTAGCGATGAGGACGTTGCCGCTGCAGGCCCCTCGATGCGCGCAGACCAGGACAGGCAGACAGGTGACGACGCGGAGCTGCAATTGCCGCAAGAAGCACTGGAGCATGCGGGCGCGGGCAGGGTGTTGCCCGCATATCACCCTGAAAAGTACCACGGGGCATATGCGCAACCCGTCCCCGCAGTGCCGCAATTGCATCGCTTAGCGCACTTGCCCCAGGGCACGACTGCAGCGCCGTCCAACGACAACGCCACCATGCGGCTTCCGCTCACGCTGCCGGTCCACACCTCTTCCCATTCTGGCGCCGCTGGCGTCACGAGTGGCGCCAACGCTGCCCCGGCCGCTGACGCGCAAGAGCCCCAAAATGATGCACCTCAGCCGCCTCCGTCATCGTCATCGAACACTACCGCAGGCGAGGCTCCAGGCAGCGCGCGCAATCGCGCTCCAGTCGTCAGCGCACCGGTCAACCTCGGTCAGCTCTACGTCAATACGCCGCTCGTCATCGCCCTGAGCCATCTGCTGCCCAATGCCTCCGATCCCGACGGCGACGCACTCTCGGTCACGTCACTTACTTCGAGCAGCGGAGAGCTCAAGGAAAACGGCGATGGCACGTGGACATTTACCCCCGCCGCTGACGACGACAGCAACGCCGCATTTTACTACACCGTGACCGACGGCGAAGTCGGCACCGCGCAGACCGCAAACCTCGATCTCGTGGCAGCCCCAATCGACTGGTTATCCGGCACCGAAGCAGATGACGTAATTGTCGCGACGAACGCAGCCGACCACATAGCTTCGCATGGTGGCTCGGACATCATTCACGCCCGTCGTGGCGACGACGAGATCGACGCCGGGGACGGCGACGACATCATCTCCGGCGGCGATGGCGACGACCTCATTTTTGCCGGACCCGGCAATGACATCATTGATGGTGGCGCCGGCAACGACATCATCTTTGCCGGACCCGGCGACGATACCGTGTTCGGCGGCGATGGCGACGATGCGATCAAAGGCGAACAGGGCAACGACACAATATCACCCGACAAGGGGGACGATGTCGTCGACGCGGGCTCAGGGGACGACACGATTCTCGCAACGGCAACGACGGGCTCCGGAGCGCCCGCGCAGCAGCAGGCGTCGCAGACCACTTCCAATCTCGCTTCCACCTACGAAACCACTCTATCCCCGCAGAGCAATTTGGTCTCGACTTCGCCGACCGAAACGGACGGCGACGACATCTTGGACGGCGGCGAAGGCATCGATACCTACGACATTTCACCCACCACAGCCAACGCCAAGGTCAATCTCGGCGCACATACCGCACACAGCGACCAAATCGGACACGACACGATCATCAATATCGAGAACATCAAGACCGGCGACGGCGACGACGAGGTCGTCGGCGATCAACAGGCCAATTCGATCGACACTGGCGACGGCAAGGACATCGTTCAAGCCGAGGGCGGTGATGACAAGGTCCACACGGACGGCGGCGACGACCTGATCCTCGCCACGATCAACGACGGTAACGACACGTATGACGGCGGCACCGGCTCGGATACCTACGACATATCGCAGACAAGTGCTGATGCCGTCATGGACCTGAGCGCACATACGGCCCAGAGTGCCGAAATCGGCTTCGACACGCTCGATGGCGTCGAGAATGCCACCGGCGGCGACGGCGACGATATCATCATTGCCAGCGACGAGCAGAACACGCTGACCGGCGGCGATGGCGATGACACCTTCGTCTTCAACTCGGCCTCCAGCTCGCTGCCGTCGCCCGACAGCGTCGACACGATCACGGACTTCGAGGTCGGCGACAAGATCGACGTGAGCAACATCGACGCCCAGGACAACGAGACCGGCAAACAGAACTTCACCTTCAAAGGCAATGCTGACAAGTTCGAGAAGTCCGGCGAGCTCCGCTATACGAATGAGACCCGCGATGACGGCGAGCATACCGTGGTCTTCGGCAACACCGACGATGACCTCGACGAAGACTTCGCCATCGACCTTCTCGGCAAGCACGATCTGACGCTCGATGATTTCCTGGGCATCTCGTGACGGTGCCCTGCTGCACCGGCCGTCGAGCCCCGGCGCAAACTGACATGTGGAATTGAAACGGCGAAGCAATAGAGACAACCATGCCAGATACGAACTCCAGCCGCCGCGCTGGCCCGCAGCCCGAAGAACCCGTGGAGTTCGGCATTTTCGGCCGCATGTTCTTCAGCTTTCTGGTCATCACAATCCTTATTGGTGGATTTGGCACCTGGGCTGCGACCGCGGAACTGAGCGGCGCCGTGATCTCGCATGGCACCGTTATCGTCGATGGGCGCGCAAAAAAGATCCAGCACCGCGACGGCGGCTCGGTCGCATCAATCAATGTCAAGGAAGGCGATCGCGTGAGCCAGGGAGAAACGCTGGTCGTCCTCGACGACACGCAGATGAAGGCCGAGCTGGCGATCACGCAGTCACAGCTCGTCGAACTGCGTGCGCGGCACGCACGGCTCACCGCAGAGCGCGGCTCCGACGACGCCATCGTCTTTCCTGCCGAAATTGCAAACAACCCCGACAATCAGGTTATCCTGAATGGCGAGAAACGCTTGTTTGAGGACGCGCGCCAAACGCGTCAGAGCCAGAAGGAACAACTTTCTCTGCGGATTTCACAACTGCAGATGGAGAGCGAGGGCGTGAGTTCGCAGCGCCAGGCCAAGAAGAAGGAGCTCAGCCTGATCGACAAGGAACTGGATGACGTGCGGGCGCTATTTGCGCAAAAACTCACTCCAGCCACTCGCGTCTATGCACTTGAGCGCGACCAGACCCGAATCGCCGGCGAACATGGAGCGCTGGTTGCCCAGGAAGCCAGGTTGCAGGGGCAGATAAGCGAGATACAGGTGCAGATCATAAATCTGGACCAGACTGCCAGAACCGAAGCACAGCGAGAAGTGCGAAATACAGAAGCGCGCATAGCCGAACTCCGCGAGCGCGACGTCGCCCAGCGCGACCGCCTGGCACACATGCATGTCCGCGCCCCGCAGGCCGGCGTCGTACACGAGCTTCAGGTCCACACGGTCGGAGGAGTGATTACGCCGGCCGAACCGATCATGATGATCGTGCCGGACACGAAGGCACTGACGATTGAGATCCGGGTTTCGCCGGCCGAAATTGACCAGGTCCACGTCGGCCAGCCCGTCCGGCTGCGCTTCACAGCCTTCAACCAGCGTACCACACCGGAGAAGCAGGGCCGAATATCCTACGTATCCGCCGACGTCACCCACGATGCAAAGGCCCGCGTCGACTACTATGCAGCCAACGTCAAGCTCGAAGGCGATGATACCTTCTTCGTTTCCGGCCAGCCCATCCTTCCAGGCATGCCGGTCGAGGCCTTCATCACCACCGGCAAGCGCACCGCGCTTTCATATTTCCTGAAGCCATTGACCGACCACATGTCCCGTGCACTTCGCGAGGAATAGACATATCGAGACTTCGCAGATCAGCTAGGTTCCATCCGCGCGCCACCGAACTGATCCGGCCCACCAACGAAATCAAAGAGATTGCGCGAGGAATGATTGATATGAAAATGAAGAACGAGATCTACGTGCAAGACTCCCATCTGGCCGAAGAGGTCATTGGCTTGAGACACGGGCTGATCTGCACGATTGCGTTGCTTGTCAGCCTGCTCGAAGAGCGCGGCATGCTGGAACCCGGCCTCTACGAGAACGCCCTGCGCCGCGCCTTGCACGAGCTGCAGGAGGATTTGTCCTCACCCGAAGCCAAGGTGCTCGCCGAATTCGTCCACACGCTTGCCGGCAGCGAGGCACCGCCATTGCGCATGTGATCGCCTCGTCGTCATGCCCAGGCACGATCCTCCCCGTACCAACCACATTCTCCTGTGCCGTTCCTGAGTTTGCCAATTCGCTGAGCCGTTCGTGAAGTTGTTGCGCCCTCACGCATTCCCCTCACGTACTCCAGATGCGCATTGAGCCTGGGACACTCCTGCCGGAATGCCCATCACTGAGATCCATCCGGTACGCCGGTCGGGCCCGTCACCCAGATCGAGGCAAGCCAACCGAAAGCCGGGGCGAATCCGGAAGCCGCAGCCCGCAATGAACGACAAGTTAATTTGCAGTCTTAGCCAAATCTCAATTGCCCCACGCTATGGTCTATGAGGACGTAGTTCGTCACTTCGCGTGACAACAAGCATGATGCTCATTCGTCAAGCCGCAGGTGCGGCCTGTGCTGTCAATGCTGCCTCATCGAGCAGGCCTGGCTTCCGCGCCAGCGATGGATTGCTCGAATCGACGTCGAACTCCACTCATGAAACCGAGATCTGAACGCCGCCAGTTCGGTAGGCGACAAACCGGCATCAATGCTTGGGTACTGGTCCGAGGACGACCGCGACTTCCCGCCCGCTTGATCAACATCTCCTCCAGCGGCGCACTGATCGAGATGGAAGCGCCGCTGTGGCTGCCGTTTCGCTTTGCGCTCATGATCGAAGGACACGCCGCCACCATCGATTGCGAGTTGCGCCAATCCTCAGCTCATCGCATCGGCGTCGCCTTTGTCTGCCATATCGATGCCTCATCCCAATTCCAATCCCCGACATCGCTGCTCCCCTCCGACTTCTGGATGGGACCACCCGCCCGTGCAATCCGCCAGATCGCCTGAGATGAAACAACTTGCGACTTCAGCGATTGGGCAAAACAAACTCCCCAACCAAGAGATTTGAGCACGCCGGCGCGGCCGGAGAGTTCCCGTCAGGTTCGGACCTGCACCACCTATCAGCATGTAAGAGTTGCAGCTGCGACTGTTCCTTTTCGCCTGCCGCAAGGCTGAAGCAAGTCACCCGTGTCACATTCTGTCGAGCCTCATTCCTCAGTCAGGGCGGACCACGCATGTTCACGACCCCGACCAGCTACAAGCTGATCGCCGCCGATCTCGATGGCGCACTGAAGCGCATCGCTGCACAGCCCGACGTACAGCGCGAGTCAAAATATTATCTTTCGAAGATCTCAGGCATAGATACTGTCGAGCAGTTCCTTGCCGATGATCGCGTCTACCGCTACGCCATGCGCGCACACGGGCTTGAGGATATGACCTTTGGCAAGGCCCTGATGCGCAAGGCGCTGAAGGAGGGCATCGACGATCCAAATAGTTTTGCCAACTCCCTCGTCGACCAGCGCTTCCGGGATTTCGTCGCCACCTTCAATTTCGCCCGCTACGGCAAGACCGCCACAACATTCGACCGGGCCCAGCAGGGCACCGTCGACAATTATCTCCGCCAGACACTCGAAGAGACCGCCGGTGAAGAGAATGAGGGCGTGCGCTTGGCACTCTATTTCGAGCGCAAGGCAGCCTCGATTGCCAGTCCCTATGCGCTGCTGGCCGATCGTGCGCTACTCAAGGTGACGCAAGTGGCTCTCGGAATCTCCCCCAGCACAGGCTCGCTTGAAATTGACCGCCAGGCCGAGATGATCACCAAGAAGCTCGACGTCGCCACACTCAAGGACCCTGAAAAGCTCGATCGCTTCCTTGATCGTTTCGTCGCGCTTTGGGAAATCGAAAACCCATCGGTACCAACCGGCCTTGCACCAAATTTCACCGCCTCGGCCGGTTCCAGCATATTCGACATGGAACTGCTGGGCCGGATTCAAAACCTGAAGCTGGGTCGCTGATCGTCATGCAGTCATCAATGTATGTAGCACTGTCCGGGCAGATGGCACTCCAGAAGCGCATGGACACCATCGCGCACAATGTTGCCAATGCATCGACGACTGGATTTCGCGCCGAGAACGTGACCTTCCGCAGCATTGCATCAAAGTCAGCGCGCGCCAGCATCGACTATTCGGCGATGGGCAAGGAGTCTTTCTCGACCAACACCGGCGCATTCGTGCAGACCGGCAACCCGCTCGACATCGCCATGCGCGGTGATGCCTTCCTGGCCATCGCCACTCCCGCCGGTGTCGTCTATACGCGCGACGGACGCATGCGTATCTCCGCTGCCGGCGATCTTGAAACGCTGACAGGCAACCCGGTCCTCGACGCAGGCGGCGCGCCGCTCCAGATCTCGCCGGCAAAAGGCCCGATCGACATTGCGGCCAACGGCGTCATCAGCCAGAATGGCAAGAATGTCGGCACGATCGGGCTCTTCACGTTTTCACCTGACAGCAAGCTCCATCGATCTGCGGGTGCCGGACTCATTCCCGACCGCCCAGCCGAGCCTGTTGCCGACTACACCAAGGACGGTGTCGTCCAGGGTGTTCTCGAAAACGCCAACGTCAATCCGATCCTCGAAATGACGCGACTGATTGCGGTGTCTCGGGCGTTCGAGCAGATCTCAGCATCGATCGACAAGGCCGACACCACTCTCAACGATGCAATCCGAACTCTGGGCAGCGGCCGCTGAAACGACACTGACACCACACCAGCGGAGATGATCCGAGATGGCGCCAGCACCGTTCGACCCGCCCCCGATGCCACACGCTCCCGAAGATGGAACATCGACGCTTGAAAGCCTCGCGCGGCTCTTCATGCCGTATCGCGATTGCCTGCCACTGGTCCGCTACGGCGGCCGGGTGAGCGAAGTGACGATGAGCCATTTGAACGTCAGCGGCCTTGAAAATCACGTCGAACTCGGCTCCTGCATAGAAGTGGAAACGGCGGCAGGACGCGACATCGGCGAAGTGATCTCTATCCACGCCGACGCTGCAGTCATCAAACTGTTCGGAGCAAGGTCGCGCTTGAGCCTAGGTGCACGCGCATGGGTGCGCGATGACCTGTCGATCAAGCCTGACCGGAGCTGGCTCGGTCGCGTCGTCGACGCGATCGGTGATCCGATCGACGGCTCAGGTCCGCTTAATCAAGGTGCTGCGACATATCCGATCGATCGCGATCCGATCCCGGCCATGCAACTCGACCGCGTGGCCCGCCCCGTCGCTACCGGAATTCGCGTCATCGACCTCTTCACACCCATTTGCGCCGGCCAGCGTCTCGGCATTTTTGCGGGCGCTGGTGTCGGCAAGTCGACGCTGGTTTCAATGCTCGCCCACACTCCAGGCTTTGACGTCATCGTCGTCGGCCTGGTCGCCGAGCGTGCGCGCGAGGTACGCGAGTTCCTGGAGGATGCCGTCGGAGCCAACCGCTCGCGTACTGTGACGGTCGTGGCATCGAGCTCCGAAAGTCCGATGATGCGCAAGATCTCCGCCAAGACCGCCATGACCGTCGCCGAGTACTTCCGCGATCGGGGCCAGCAGGTTCTGCTCGTCATCGATTCACTCACCCGATTTGCTCATGCCCAGCGCGAAGTCGCCCTTGCTGCCGGCGAGCCGCCTGTCGCGCGTGGCTACACCCCCTCCGTGTTCACAGAGTTACCGCGGCTCCTAGAGCGCGCCGGCCCCGGTCGTCCAAACTCCGGCTCAATCACCGGCATCTTCTCTGTGCTCGTCGCAGCATTCGCGGCATCCTTGATGGCCACGTCGTACTTGATCGCGCCATCGCCGATCAGGGACGCTATCCTGCGGTCAACCCGCTTGCCTCCATTTCACGTCTCGCGCTGATGGCCTGGAGCAAGGAGGAAGCCGAGTTGATACGCCGCCTGCGCGCCATGATCTCGCGCTTCGAGGAAAGTCGCGAGCTGCGCGCGCTAGGCGCCTATAAGCCCGGCGTCGATGCCGAGCTTGATCAGGCCGTAGCCATAACGCCAATACTCTACAAGTCGCTGCAGCAGAAACCCGACGACCCGCCGTCCTTGAACGCGTTTGCTGACCTCGCCACACTTCTGTCCGATCTGCGACAAGCACAGGAGCGGCCGCCTAAGGCCAAACTGCAGGACCGCTCCCGCACCTAGACCTATTGCGGCGGTCTGTGCCAATCAGCCCCGAACACCCGGCCAGAACATTGTCGACGCCCCCCGCGCGAATGGCACGCTCCCACCCGTCGCTGCCAACCCTGGGGCATCCGCACTGAAGCAAGGCGCGTTCTCGCATCGCCTCTCGAGTTGCATGCGCACGCGATCCCAGCGCACAACCCATCGACTTCCACCGCCTCAAACGCAAGCCCGGGACAAACGAACAGTGCAACGATTCCCGGCACGTTGATGGGCAATCGCAGGATCGCGTGATGCACGAAATCTATCTCGATCGGATCAAGACCTTCGAAGGCTTCACGCCCCAGGCCAGGTGGGACTACGCGCAAAACAGCGTTGGCTTCGGCACCAAAGCGCTCTTTCCCGGAGAGCGGATCACCAAAGAGGAAGCCGATACCCGATTTCGCAATGAAATCGCGGAGGCACGCGCCATCGTCGATCGGCACGCCGGCAATTGGGATGAAGGCACCAAGGCCGCACTCACCTCCCTCACATTCAATGCTGGAACGCGGTGGATAGGCAGCGGGTTGGGTGATGCCGTTCGAGCCGGCGATGTTCACAAGGTTAAGGAATGCTTTCTCGCCTACACGCGCGCCGGCGGCGACGTGCTTCCCGGCCTTGTCAAACGCCGATTGGCCGAAGCATCGTGGATTGGTGAGCCTGCGGCTGCCCCTTGCACCACACTGTCCGCCGCACAAGAAACGAGGACACCGGCGGCACCGCGCACCGCCAACTCAGATACGTCATCTGAAGCGGACCGATGGAAGGGCATTGCCGTTCCTATCCTTGAACACTCGCCTCCCGCAGCAACGGTTTCACCGGTCGCACATGCTATCGAGTCGCCATACGATCGCATCCAGGCCCTGTCAGGCGAACGTCATCTCCCCCTACCCGCTGACATGACGTCGGAGCTGGGCAGCTCCCCGGACGCATTTCGCCCCATCTCGGCACAACTGCTGAGCGCGCTCAGTCTCAAGGCACTGACCGACACTTTCCTCGATCGCTCGATAAGCCGCTCCGGCACCAAGAGCGAAGAGCCCCGACTGCGGCTGTGATGACTACACTCTGATCGCCCGAGGTGAAGCCACTTCTGGCTTCGGCGAGAGCGTGATGCAGACCCTCGAACGACGACTTGGGGCAGGCCTTGTCCGCTGGAAGGATTCAATCGAGATCGAACCTGCTCAGGTCAGGTCGCACGCGTGAATGCCCGCACAAGAAGATCGTCGGCCTTGTCGGTATCGGGTAAACGATGACTTAACCAAACCAATGGTTGCAATCTGACCTTTAGCCCTCTGGCAATGTGCTGTCGTCAAGCTGGCAGCCATGATCAAGAAGCACCAGGTCGGCATCATCGAGACGCGCATTGCCGAACTCGAGCGTTGGCTCGAGGTCGAGGCACCCTACGCGCGCTTCGATCAGTATCATCTCGATGACGGAACGCCCGAGCGCGCTTATTGGCACCTGGGCTATCAGGCCGCCCTGAGAGACGCCATCGCCAGCCTCAAGTGTGAAGCTGCAAACAATGCGGACACTTCCAGCCGCTCCCCCGAGGCCGATCGGGATGAGTGAAGTTCGACGGCGGTTTGAGCTTGTGGAACAGCTCGCACTCCAGTTCGAATGCCTCCTGCTCCGTAGCGGTAATGCGGAACTTGAACTTGTTGCTTGAACCGATCAGCGTCCTCAGGAATTCGCGCAAGTCGCTGCCGTCGCGTCCGACCCGCTGCACTCGAAACCGATCCGCCGCATCGGTATAGCCAACCGCGAACACTCCGCCTTTCGCCTTTGGCAGAAGCTTCTCCACGCAATCGTAGCTCAGATCGTACGGGCCTTTCAGGCTGACCTGCATGCTGCACCTGCCAATTCTCCAGGACGGTTCTTGATTCGAACTCGACGCACTGCCATCACCGACTTCGCATCTCGACACCGGGTCTGCTCCACCGATCAGTGAGCCGACCTCCTCACTTCTTCCGGAGAAAGGTAGTTGAGGTTTTCCACCATGACCTCTCTTATGCTCTCCGAGCCGAGGCTCTTGTTGGTCGCTTCGCCGATGCGCTTGGCAAGCGTGACGAGTTCCGCCTTTTTCAAGTCGCGGAATTCAAAGCTCGGCTCCTCATACACGGTGCGAAACGCCGCAGCACTGAAATGACTTGTCACCGCATCGCGCCGTGCAGACACATCCTTTGACTTGACCGTCGCCGTGAGCCGCGCCAGCACATAGCCTTCGACCTTGCCGCGCCTCAGGATCGGTACAGAAACAGCATCGAGCTTGAGATGCTCGTACTTTTCGGCGACGTCTTTCTTTTCCGCGCCCGCACGGTTGAACCACAGCGTCGCGAACGTCGATCCGATCGTCACTGCGACCGCGACAATCCCTACTATCAGGTTCTTGACCAAGACGACGTCCTCGGGCGCATCACGTGACACGAATAGGTGCCATCATCCGCGCTTTCGCTGATGCTGTTGGCGATGATATCGGAAACCTCGCGCACCGCATCGACGTGACGTCGCAACAGCTGCGCGTTCCGATTGAGGCTGCCCATCAGTGCTGCCACGCGATCCCGCACGATCGCGTCACCGCTCGTGGTCGTCGCGTGTGAACTCAATCGCATGAATTCGATGAACAGATGGCTCTTGCGCGTTGCGATCGCGTCGATATCTCCCTGCACCTGTCCTACGAGAACCGCCTTCTCTTCCTCGAGCACGGCATCGATGCGATCGGCAATCTGAATGACCGCCCGGTCGAATGCACTGACTTGTTCGTGGCGTCCACTGCGGGTGACCGACCCTTGCGGATTGGTGTTGGCGCTCATCTCGGCTCCTCCCTCGTAATGCCAGTAAGCCATTGCGTGAGTTCCGGACCGATCTGCGCGTTCCCCTGCACGTCTGCCACCCAGTCCCCAGACGCCGGTTCATGACTGCTGTCGCCCCGCACGATCGTCGCGGTCCATTCTTCGCCATGCGCCTGACGTCGGTCTCCAGAAGCCGATGGGGTGGCCACCACAGACGTTCGTGGCTGCGATGAAACCGACAACGTGTCCCCTGCTTTCGCAGCGAAGATATCCTTCGGCACCACCTCCAACCGTCCACTCCTGGCAATCTCGCTGGCGATCTTCTCGACCAGCAGCGATTTCCACATCTCGCCCGCCGACCCCGCCCCAAGCAACTTCTCCTTCTCCTTGGGCATCATCGAAGCCACCATCGATTGTAGGAGCACAGCTGTGAAGCCTCGATGCGCACGAGCTTCTGCAGCCGATCGCGCATCACTGTTGGACTTGCTTGGCACAACCGAACTGCGCATCGTCTGCACGTCCGGATTCAGGTGCACAATCGACGTCGGCACTTTCGGGATCGAGGTCACGAGTTCGCACCACTCCGCCATTCCAATTCGTGCCGTCCTCAGGTCGGCCGGCCGATCAATCCTCTCCAAACAACATACAACGGGCAGCTTATCGCAACCTGACCATGCGCCCGCGAACCACAGATCCGACCAGTTCCTCCAGGTCCAGAGCCGCTGCATCCTTGTCTCGCTGCAACACGAGCCGGTCGAGCCTCGATGCCGCGCCGATGTTGCCAGCCTTTGCATCAACCGCACGCCCGATCTGTCGCGCAAGCGCCTCCGCGTTCTCCCGCTCTTGCACGCCGAGCTTGTGGACGCTTCGAATGACCGTCTCTGGGAACAGCGCCCCAACAAGGCTGTCTTCATCAAGGAAGGAATTTGCCTCCGCGAGTCGCCCTTCGAGGTCGAGCGCCATCCAGCTGAGCTCAGCGACGCCACGCGCCTCGCGCTCGTACATGAGATGGGTAATCTTGATGAGCCGCTTCATTCGGTTGATCGAATTCGCATCCATGAAAGGCCTGGCTAGTCAATTGGGAGGAATAGATCGAATGCCGATTCCGCATCCGGTCGGATCAACGCACATCCACTGCACCTACATGGACGACAGCATCGACTGGAATGCACTCGTGAACATCTCGATCATCTGCCCGATCGAAAAGTAGAGCAACAGAAGACCGCCCCCGGCCAGGAACGGAACCGATATGAAGTAGGACGGCAGCTGCGGTATCAGTTTTCCCAGTATCCCGAACATCAAGTTGATCAGAATGCCATAGATGACAAATGGCCCGACAACCTGCAGTCCGACCATGAACGCTGCCTGCAGACTTGAAGAAACCAGCCGCAGCATCACATCGGTCTCGAGCATCGTCGCCAATGGAAGACGCTCGTAGGATTCAATCACCGCCGCAATCATGAATCGATGCATGTCGGCGATCAGCAGAATGAGCGTCGCGACAACCGTTACGATTGTCGCAATCGTTGGCGCGGCTTCCTGCGTCTCGATGTTGTCGCCCAGTCCACTGAGGCCGATATAGCTCGATAGGGCGCTTGCCATGAAGCTCAAGCTTGCGATGAATATCCTTGCAACGAGTCCTATCAGCGATCCCGCGATCGTCTCCGCGAAAATTGTGCGCGCAAGTCCAGCGCCAGCGACAACGGAGACGGCCTGCTCGTCGAGCACGACAGGCGCCATGGCAAGCGCCATCACGACTGCAAGCAACAGCCGCACTCTTGCCGGCACACGGGCACTGGAGAATCCAGGCATCAGCACGAGGCAACCACCCACGCGACACCCGACAAGGAACACGCCCAGCACTGCATCGCTAGAGGCCATGTTTCATCCGATGCTGCCGAGCGCCTTGACGTGGACACCGCGAGCGATCTCGACGTGTGACAGGACCGGAAGCGTTGGAAAGAGCCGCTCTATGACCAAGCGAACGTATGGCCGCGCTTCGACAGATGTGACCACGACGAACTGTTCACCCTTGTCCATGTGTTTCTTGATGACAAGATTGGCATCGCGGCTGAATTCCTCGATGAGTCTGGGATCGATGTCGAACTCAACGACCTCGCCGCGCTGATCTCGCTTCAGCGCTTCGTGGAACGCCAGGTCCCATCTGCTGCCAAGCCGCAGCACCGACAGCTCGCCGTCCTTGGCCAAGTCGCCGCAGATCTGCTGGCTGATTCTCTGTCGCACATGCTCTGCAATCTGCTCTGCTCGCCTCGAATGCGGGGCAATCTCCGCGATCGCCTCCAGGATCAGCTGGATGTTGCGGATCGACACGCGTTCTGCGAGCAGCATCTTCAAGACCGCCTGGATTCCGGAGTTCGAGATATGCGCGGGCCGAATTTCGTCCAGCAAACGCTTGTACTCAGCCGACAGGCTTTCAACCAGCTTCTGCAGGTCGCGATATGAGAACAACTGGGCGAGATTGTTCCGGATGGCTTCACTCAAGTGCGTGAGCAGGACAGTCAGGATATCGACCGTCGTGAAGCCCTCCCTGCGCACCTCCTTCGAGAACGCTTCCGGAATCCAGATCGCCTTAAGACCGAAAGCGGGCTCGAACGTCTCCGTACCTGGCACAGATGGCATCGGGCCTGACCCGACAATGACCAGCACATCGCTCAACGGCAGCTCGTGGCCGGCAAGTGTCGCACCATGAACTCGAATCTGGTAACCGCGCGGCGGCAGCGACAGGTCGTCGGTTATTTGAATCTCGGGCACCACGAAGCCATACTGACGCGCAAACTTGCGGCGCAGCTTCGCCACCCGCTGCAGCAGTTCGTCATGCTTGCGCAGGAACACCGCCGAGAGCTGCTGCCCAAAGATGATCTCGACCTCGCACGTCTGCAGTGCGCCCTTGACGGAATTCTTCTTCTGTTCTTCCGCATCCAGGCTCGCCCTTGCCTCACGCGCCGCCTCCGCCTCGCGCTCCGCTTCCCAGCGCTTTGGAATGAGATAGCCGGTCACGCCCGCGAGAGTTGCGAGAATTGCGAACGGCAGAAACGGAAGCCCCGGAACGACTGCCATCACGCCCATCATGGTCGCCGTGACGACCAGCGCTCTTGGGTGATTGCCGATCTGGCCCAGCACCGCCTTGTCGACCGAACCGCGCGTGCCGCCTTTGGCAACCACCAGACCGGCCGCAAGCGAGATGATCAGCGCAGGTATCTGCGATACGAGCCCGTCACCAACCGACAGTTTGGTGAACACGTCGACCGCTTCACTCGGCGCCATGCCGTGCCGGAAGGTTGCTATTGCGATTCCGCCGAAGATGTTGACAGCGGTAATGATGAGACCGGCAATCGCGTCACCGCGGACAAACTTCGAGGCGCCATCCATCGAGCCGAAGAACGAGCTCTCTTCTTCAAGCTCACGCCTCCGGCGCTGCGCCTCCCGATCATCGATGAGGCCTGCCGACAGATCCGCATCGATCGCCATCTGCTTGCCCGGAATCCCATCGAGCGCAAAGCGGGCGCCAACCTCCGCAATACGCGATGCACCTTTGGTAATGACGATGAAATTGACCGTCAGCAGGATCAGGAAGATCACGATCCCGATGAAGAAGTCGCCGCCCATCACGAAGTTCGCGAACCCCGCGATCACGTACCCTGCCGACGTATGACCGTCCGCACCACTCGTCAGGATCAGACGCGTCGTCGCTATGTTGAGCGCCAGCCGCAGCATGGTCGCAATCAACAGTACGGTCGGAAACGCCGAGAAATCCAGCGGTCTTTGGATCCACAACGCCACCATCAGAATCAGGATTGAAATCGCAATCGACACCGCAAGTCCGAGATCGATGACGATGGCCGGCAGCGGCAGGAACAGCACGGTCAGGATCACGATGACGCCCACGGCAAAGCCGACGTCCTTGACACCGCTCACCATCTCCAACGCCGATCCATCGGCCGTCGACTGCGACATATGCCCCCCTTCAACGATCCAACCGACACAATTGCACCAACATCCATTCGCACGCGCTCCGGACTGCACCGTCGCTGGCCACATCCGGTCTGCACCGCCACGGCAGCCTTCAGAATCCCTTTTCGATGTACGAGTATGACATCTGCGCGAAAGCGAATACGCTTGTGCCGACGTAATGGGCAGAGAAGATTGCCGCGATGAAGATCGCGATGATCTTCGGCACAAACGTCAACGTAACCTCTTGCACCTGGGTCAGGGCCTGCAGCAATGCAATGGCGATCCCAACCACCATCGCGGTCACTACCGCCGGACCAGCCCCCACGATCACTGTCCAGATCGCGTACTTGACGAGATCAAGCGCATCGGCCTCGTTCATGCGCCGCCTGATCCCACGACGACACCCGACTGAACAGGGACCTCGCGCCCGTCGCTCAACACTGCCACGACACCTCCACCTTCGATTCGCGCCTTGACGACCGTACCCAGAGTGGTTCCATCAGCAGATTGTATTGTGTGCCCCACCAGGCTGCCCGCCTGCGAAATGAGTGATGACGTCAGCAGCTCCCCCAGCCGATCATTCGACTTGATTGTCTGTTCGACCTGCGAGAACGTTGCAAGCTGCGCAACGTAGTCGCTGGAGTCCATCGGCTGCATCGGATCCTGATTCTTCATCTGCGCCAGCAGCAGCTTGAGAAATGCGCTGTAATCGAGCGCCGCCTTCTGAGCCGAAGATGGCGCAGCCGCCTGCAACCCGCCCGCAGCGCTCGCAGCAATTGACCCCACTCCCGTCGTTGCCATCGGATCACTCCGTTTTCTTTCTGCAAGGCCTCGATCCCAAGGCCGCTGTCCGCAAAATCCATCGTGTTCACGATCGAACACACTATTCCCGGCGAAGGTCGGCAGGCATCCGTGGACGAAAGCCACGAACAAGAATTGGCAAGCGATCCGACGAATATGCTCCGGAACCAAGCATTGTACTTGGAACCCTAGGCCACGCTCGCAGCGAGTTGTTCATTGGGCTTCAGGATCGCATCCTCGATCTCGAACATGGACCGGATCCGCTTCAGCGCATCGAAGTAGCGTTGCGCTTCGATCATTGCCCGGACTTGGACGAGCGCCTCGAGCACGTCGAGATCCTTGTAGGTCGCAACGAGGTCGCGGTGCTGCTGCTGATAGATCTGTTGCGCAATACCGATCGTCTTGGGCTCCATCAGCATCGACTGGACCACGAAATAGAGCTGCCGCAGAGGTGTCGTCGCCCCTTCCTCCTGCATGACGTGACTGTCGAGCAGAAAGACGACGTCATTGAGCAGCTCCATGGTCACTTTGCGATCAACCCTGATCACCGCGCCATTGACGAAGATGCGCTCCTTGGGCTTGAGATGAATCTTGAGATTGCTCTTCACGAGATGCCGTCCCGGATGGATTTTGACACGACGATGAGATCCTTGAAGCTCTTCACCTCGCCGGTTCTGACGCGTTCCAGCTCCTTCACAATCCAGATGCCAATCGAAATGATCTGCGCTCTCAGGTCCCTCGGCAGGGCGTTGTTGACGTCCGCGAGGTCCTCGATCAAAACCGCCCACAGCTTGCTTGTGAAGAACACCGCCTTCGTCAGCTCAACCGTATTGCCGCCCGATTGCTCCGCCGCTTCCATGAGAATAATGGAATGATCGATCGCGGACCTCTCGCGTTCCCGCGCTTCGGCCTGATCGTCAGCGTGAGTATCCGCATATTGCTGTGAGTACATGGCCACCATTTGTGTCTATCGCTCGAATTGTTGGTCGCTCAGTTCGTGACCTAGAGGAATTTCAGGAGTGACAGGTCCTGCAGTCTCGCCGTGACGGAATAGGACGTCTCCAGTCCATTCCGCAGAGTCATCAGTCGCGTTGCGGCTTCGTAGGAATCGACACCCTCGAATTCTCCGATGCTTCGCTCCAGCACTGACTTCTCGAGAACGATATGATCTGTAGCTTTTGCGAGGCGTTCTTGCATGATGCCGACGCTCGATTGCAGGCGCGCGATTCCCGCGCTGGCGCGTGTCGCCAGTTCACCGAGCCGGTCCGCGAGAGCGCCGAACGCATCCGCACTTAGAGCCTCGATGTCGCTATCGAGAACCGCAGCCAACGCCGAGTAGAGCTCGCGAATCGCCACATTGTTGATCGTCACCGACGTCTCAGCCGTCGCCGACATCGATATGCGGTTGACCAATGTGCGCTCATCCGCCGATGAAATGACCGACCCCCAAGACGGATCCTCGAAAATGGCGGCAAAGACCGTGTCAAGGTAGCTCGCCATATCCGAGCCCGCGATGTCGGCAGCATTACCTCCAACTCCTGCCACCAATCCCGCGAACGCACTCTGCACGGCGGTTCGGGCAGCCCCAGTCGGATCTGACAGATAGTCGTCAAGCGGTGGCGTGTCGGTATTCACGCCTGAGAAGACAAAAGCACCCCCGCTCGTCGACTTTGACAGCGTCAGCAGCTGCTCCATCGCTGAGCGCGCGCCTTCCAGCAACACGCTGCGGTCGCCACCGCTCTGTCGAACAGCCGCTACTGCTGCGAAGAGTTCGTTGCCGAGCTGCCCCATCGCACCAAGAGCACTCTGTGTCACATCGAGTCGCGTGCTTGCCGCGGCATTGCTTTGTTGAATCGATTCGAACTGCAAACCAAGCCCGCGCAGGTCGATGACATCTGAGAGACTTGAGCCGATCGCCAAGCCGACATCGGATTTTCTTCCGCTGGAAACCTCGATTTCCGCCGCCGCCATCGCAGTCCTGGACTTCTGAATTGTGAGCCGCATCGTCTCTGTCTGCGCCAGCGATGACGGGAATATGGCTTTCATGGCTACCTCGCCGCGCTGAGTAATGCATCGAACATGCTGGTCACCGTGGTCAGCAACCGCGACGAAGCCTGATAGGATCTCTCCAGCGCGATCAACGTCGTCAGCTCATCATCGAGATTGATGCCGACCCCATCCTGCCAGGCGGCAAGCGCTCTCTGACCGACGACCTGCTTGTCGTCATGCTTTTCGCTGAACACGCGGCGCAATTCCGACAGCCAGCCGGCACTGTCGGCTGCAAACTTCGAAACACTCGCCTGCGTGCTGATTCCCGCGGCCACATCGAAGGCGATGCCCCCATCAAGTCTTGTCATGACCTCTCGCAGCCGATCGCTGAATCCGGAAGCGCCGGTGGCGTTGTAGATGTAGTTGGGAACG
The DNA here is from genome assembly GCA_044222395.1 of Hyphomicrobiaceae bacterium. Classification (GTDB taxonomy): domain Bacteria; phylum Pseudomonadota; class Alphaproteobacteria; order Rhizobiales; family Hyphomicrobiaceae; genus JAEUMD01. The sequence goes on from JBGANK010000001.1 coordinate 38,929, forward strand.
AGCGGATCCGAGATGCCGCCGTCCCTCAGCCGCGAGACGATGCCGCCCCGTCGCGGATCGACATTAGCGTTGACTTCGATGACAGCCGCTAGGCCGTCGACCACGATGCCGGCCGCAGGCACACTTCCGCTGGGATATGTGAACAGCCCTGCGCGATCAGGCAGCGTCGCCGGCACTCCCTGGTCGTGCTCCGCAAATGCCCAAACCAGACCCCTGGCGATTTCATCCAGCTGACGGTTGAACGTGACGGCGATGTCATCGCGCAGCCGCAGCAGTCCCGCGACCCGGCCGCCAAGCCGCGATGCACCCTCCACTCCGAACGGTACGCCATCAATGCTGATCTGGCCGCCGGCCACGCCCGGAACCAACGGCTGGCTCGGCACGAAATCGATTTCGCGTGGCACGGTTTCGAACAGCGTTGCTCCATTGCCGGCGAACAGCACCATGTCATTGCCATCGCGTATCACGGCTCGCACGCCGATGAGTTCGGAAATCGTGCGCAACAGACTGTTGCGGGCGTCTACCTGATCGGTGACATCCCGGCCTGCATACGTTCCATTGACGATCTCGCCGTTGACCTTCTCGAAGCGCTGCAGCAGCTCCCGAAGTTGCACGACGGCATCGGCGATCCCTGCGTCGGCATTGGCGCGAACATCGGCCACCAGCTTCGCGGCATCATTGAGGCCCACTGCCACGTCTCTTGAACGTTCGACGGCAACCTGGAGCGCCAGCTCATCATGCGGCGAACCGGCAGCTGTCTGCAGTGCTGTCTGCAGTTCGGCTATCGTCGCCGCCGGACTGAGCCCCAACTGCGGATCGCCCACCACCTTGTCGAGTTGCTCCAGTCCGGCCGTGACCGCCCGCACCTCCTCGAATGCCGCGGCGTTGTCGAGCACGCTGTCAAAGAGCGCCTGATTGATGGAGTTGGAAATTCCGGCGACGTAGACACTGCCCATCGCGGTCGTTGCGAGGTCCGCGGATTTTCGTGCACTGTTTGGATCTCCGACATTCTGCACGTTGCGCGAGACAACGGACGTCGCCGTACCCGTCGCCGAAAGAGCACTTCTCGCAACGTCATATGCCAGGGATAGCGACATGACCACCAGCCTTCCACGGACAGCGCCACACTAGCGCTTCAGGTTGACAAGCACTTCGAGCAGTTCAGCACCAGTCTGAAACACGCGCGAGTTGGCGGTATAGTTGCGCTGCGCCTCGATCATGTCAGTCAGCTCGTTTGCAAGGTCGACCGTCGAATTCTCGAGCGCTCCTGACACGATCTCGCCCAGGCCATCCGTGCCAGCGAAACCGATGCGCAGATCTCCCGACATGTTCGACGGCTCGAAGACGTTGCCGCTGATTGGGATCAAGCGATCCGCACTCACGACGTCGGCCATCGAGATGCGATAGATGGATCTTCGTGTACCGTTCGCATAGGTCTCGTAGACAGTCCCGTCTTCCGCAATCTCGATCGCCGCCACATCACTCGGTGCATTGCCGTTCGCGTTGACCTCCAGCACGGTGTAGTCCGTGGCCAGCTGCGTCATCTTGGAGACATCAAGCTCCATCGTCACGCCACCAGGAATCGGGATGCTCAACATTGTCGGTCCGGAAGGATCAATTCTGCCATCGGCACCGAAGATCAGCGTATCCGCGACCAGCGGCCCAGAGCCGTAAGGAAATGTACCTGTTGCAGGCCGGCCCGCCGCATCGAAGACGGCAACATCCCACTCTCCGGTCGTCGCCGACTGCGTGAAGTGGACATCGAGCAAGATCTCCTGCCCGAGTTCGCCGAAAACGAGAATCGATGAGCGCGCAGTGGAGGTCGCCGTCGCCGAATTCGCTGACGGCAGATCCGCAGCCGGCACCGGCGCCGAAAACGCCGGCAAATTGGCGGTGAAATTGCCTGCGTTCGTCGGTAGCGCCTCCAGCCGGTTTGAGCGAACGATCACCGGCTCGAGGCCCGCCGTCGAATTCACTACGGCAACGTCCGCACCGCCGGGGTCGAGCGGCACGCCCAGAAGTGTAAAGCCCGCTGCGTTGACAAGTCGACCCTCGTCGTCAGGTACAAAAGCCCCGGCCCGCGTCAGCAGAGCACGCCCGTTGTCGTCGCTCACGACGAAAAAGCCGTCACCGACGATGGCCAGATCGAACGGTGAGGTAGAAAAGGCCAGCGTACCTTGCGCTGTGATGTGGTGACGAACATCGGTTTCCACACCGCCGGACGAATACCCCGATGGTGTCGTATTGACCAGTAGCGACGAGAACTCGGTTGACGCCGCCTTGTATCCGGTCGTGTTAGCGTTGGCGATGTTCTCAGCCAGCGTGCCGAGACGGTTCGATTGCGCGTCCATGCCCGACGCGCCTGTTCGCATCATCCCGTAAATGCTCATCCCGATCTCCTCAAGCCCGCCCAGATTCCGATGAGCCTAGGCGCGGTGGCTTGCGTGGACCTCGCCACACCGACAAGTTGACTCGCACTGGCAACGGACGACACGCGCCTCACACGGTGCTCGACGCAACTGCCAGCCGATAGCCCAGATGCCGCTTGGACTCGATCGGATCCCTGCCCAGCTTCTCCCGCAACCGCTTTCGCAGCTTGCTGATGTGGCTTTCGATCACGTTCTCGCCGATCTCCTGATCGAACAGGCCATAGACCGAGCTGTAGATCTGCGACTTGGTCACGCGTCGTCCCTGGCTCGCCACAAGGAACTCCAGGATGCGCAGTTCGCGCCGCGGCAACAGCAGCGGCTCACCATTCACAAGAGGCTCACGCCCATCGCGGAATATCCGGATTGCGAAGGCGTCCTGCCGGGCGTCCGCCTCAGTGCGTGTCCGTCGCGAGATCGCCTCGATGCGCGCCAGGATCTCGCGCACATGGCAGGGCTTGCCCACAACATCATCGACACCGTCGGCAAACAGCTCCAACGTCGACGAAAGCGTCTTCTGCTCCTTCATCGCAATGATTGCTGCGGCCGACCGGCGCTTGATCAGGTATGCGAGGCTGGCCGGCTTTTCCAGCTCTCCGATCAACACCGCATCTATCGCGCGCACATCGTCTTCAGTCGCACAAGACACCCATCCCTCGAACTCATCGGCGCCAAATCCAACGGCCGCGATGCCTTCCCTGCCGAAAGACGACAAGAAGGCATTGGTCACGAGCTCTCGATCGTCCACGACCACAATCATCGGTCCCCTCCGCGAATCGAATTGTCTCAAAACACACTGTTTTCGATACACGAGAGGAATCCCCACAGATATATCCACGCCGCATATAACCCTGCGCGTGACTTGCGAGTCACCAAAACATTGGAGTTTGATGTTTGAAACTATGTTCTTCAGAGATTACGTGGCGATCAAACCACTATTTCGCGAAAGAATGCTCCTCTGAGAGCCAAGCTGAAATTTGCGATCGACTTCACGATAACAACGAGCAGCTGAGCACGCCTCAATGTCGACAATTCACTCCCGGACGATCTGGAATCGCAACACGCTTGAAAAGAATTCTGAACCGAGCTCATCAAAATTCATTTCCTCCGAAAGGCTCGGCTCTGGTACTTTGAATTGAACCCGGATTTCGCTTTCTCCGCTCCAAACGACGACCCCGTCGACAACCTTTCCATTCATTAGCCTCAGCGAAATATGCTGATCCTGTCGAGGGACCACGCCACGCCTAATCCGCACCCGCGCGCCCGTCGTCGATATATCGCAGATCTCAACATTGTAGCTGACGGTCCCAAGCACGCACGCCGCATTGTAGTCCGTGGCAAATCGTTGGCTCTCCCGGCGCTCGCGAATAGTCCTACCCTGCATCAACTCAAGGGTTTCAGGAAAGGATTCGGCCTGACCAGAGATGGGAGCACCATCGTTGCTCTTCTTGTTGCGCATTTCCAAATCCAATTCTCGTCTCACGGGCGAACCTTCACCCAACGCTCATGTCATTGCCCGTTCACGGACCCGAACAGATCAATGCCCGTCGCTGATCGAGCCCGGCAGCTACCGAATTTGACTCCGATGCAAGAGGCCACCTCAGCAGAAGACTCAACTCTCCGATCATTCGAGCAATTTCTCGCTTCAGTCCGGGCGAGCAGCTCCGTACCGCGCGCAGTGTTTCGGAGAACCGAGCGGCTTTGTCCGGCTCGAACAGCGCAGCCAGCATCTGTTCAGCACCGTCGAGCCGCGCCCGAACCGCTGGAGAAAAGCCTTCTTCCAGAGAAGCGTAACAGCACGGCATGTCTTCGATCTCGGCCACCGCCAGCGCTAAGGATTGCTGCGATCTCGTGATCGCCTCCCGCGACAGCAGATCGAAGAACTCGCTTTTCCGCCGCTCAGTCTGCGACACGAAAGCTCCTCGAAGACGACGCTGCATCAACCCGCTTGCGCGTCCTACCAGGTAGTAGGTCGGCACGAAGCTCAGCACCGTACCAAGAACAAAGACCAGCAGGATGTCGTTCACGCTCGCCTCCGCGAATAGGCCGACGGCCGCTTCAAAATTGCCAGATAGGAAAGCGCAATCGTCTTGCCTGAGCCTTGCCTCCAATGGAATCGGTTCCACGCAGATCGCTGAACGAGCGGATTGGATTGCGTAATACCTCCGCTGCAACATTTCGTGGCTCGAGATCCGAGCCCGCAAGCCAGGTTACGGCTCGCCTAGAAGAGATGGCTCCGCCGATGCACCTTGCGGCCGCCTCACCGGATCCTGCAGACAGACGGTGAAATGTCCGCGCGACTGGCCAAGCCGTCCCTCGAACAGCGGCTCGCCCGCACACATCAGCCGCACGCATTGCAGCGCATCAGGATTGAGCTCGATCACGGACCCGACATCAAGAGCGGCGATCTGGCCCAGCAGCATCGCAGGTCCAGGTGCCGTTGCAACGACATCGACCCGCGTATCAAGTACATTGCGTTCAAAGATGCGGCTCCACGCCGGGTCTGGCACAAGCGTGTCGGGTTCATCCTTCTTCGAGAGCGTCTTTCGTCCGCTTTCCAGCATGCTCTTTGGTACAGCTATGAGCACCTGATCTCCGAATTCAAGAATGCGCAAGCTTGCAAGGACGACCTCTTCCTCGGTGGGATCCTGCTGATCCTCTTCGGCGCTCCAGATCATGCGCGAGAACGCCGCCGAAAATGCAACGATGTCACTGAGATTCGACTGGAAGGTCTCCAGAATGGCATTCGTGATCCTCAACGCGACTTGATGCTCGATCTGCGTCAGCTCACGAGCCGCCATGACAGGCCTTGAATTGACCTCGCCGCCAAACAGCGCATCAAGTGCCCGAAACAGCAATGCTGGCGGGAATCCTATGACGATCTTCGATCGCCATGCATGAACATCGAATTCCACCCCTACGTTGCCGCGAAACTTCGCCAGAGCCGCGCCGAGCGGGAACTGCTCGATGGCCATCAGCTCTCCTGCCAGTTCGAGTGAGGTCAGTTCGGCCAGCTTTTCACCGCAGCCGACCGCTGCGGCGGCCATCCGGTCGCGCAACGCCTGCAGCCGTGCGATTGGCTCTTGCGTGTGATCGAACAAGCGTTCGACGGCTGGCCTGCTCCCGGTCGCGCTGTCGCCATTCGCGTTCATAGTGCGTCCCTTGCAGTTGCATCATCCTCTGCTCTGAATCGAGCGCCTGGGTCCTGGCGAAGTTCCGCAAGCGATCGTGAACCCGGAACACGAACCAAGCACAAGGCTGGAGTTCCAACCAAGACGCTTGGCAATCACGCATCGGATAGAGAACGCTGACGAGTTACGAACTGGGCGCATCGGTCTCCACGGGTGGCCGCAGCACGATCATCTGCCGCTCGGCCATGCTGAGCGCCAGCGCGGCGATCTGGCGCCGCGCCTCCTCGACGTTTCTCTGCACGAGCTGGGCGCCACTTGACAGCTCCGTTTCAACGAGACGCCGCGCTCGCGGAGACAGTGCGGCCAGGATGCAGTCGCGCAATCCCTCCTCGCAATTGCGCAGCGCCAGCACCAGACGTTCGGTCGGCACTTCCTCCATCAAGCGCACCCGGTGCACGCTTGGCATTGCGACGATGTCTTCGAAATTGAATACGTGCTCCTTCACGCGCCGCGCATCGTCCGGCAGTTGTTGTTCAATCGCCCAAAGGATCTCGGTTACCTGATCGCGCTTGAGCTGGTTCAGAATCGCTCCGAGCTGGGCGTGCCGATTGATCGACGTCGCACCAGCGGCATCATTGAACAGTTCGCTTTCAAGGCGCTCGGCTACCAGGCGCTGAGCCTCCTCATGGATGGGCTTGAGCGTCAAGAGGCGGCGACTGATGTCACTGCCTATCGCAACGTCGATCTTCTCCAGAACCGCCGAAGCCTTGCCGACATCGAGCTTGGAAAGGATGAACGCGGCCACCTGCGGTTGCTCGCGACAGACGACCTCCGCAATCTTGTCGTCGGCGACACCTGCCAGTTTCGTCCACACGCGATCGTGCGCCGTGCCTTCGATTTCGGCCATGATCTGCGACACCCGATCGTCACTGACGACGCCTGCCAACAGCTGCTGAGCCTCGACAGAGGATCCAACCAGGTGGCCGGGGTCACCAAGGCACTTCTCGAGTTCCTCGAGCAGGCCTTCCAGTCGGCCCGGCGTGACAGCCGGCAGATTCGAAGCTGTCTTGGCAAGCACGCGGATCTCGGAGTCGTCGAAGTTGCGGATGATGCGATCGGCGAGCGGCTTCCCTAACGCCAGCAGCAGAGCCGCAACCTTCTGCGCTCCCGCAAGATCGACTCCTTCGCGACCAGCCTGACCCTCAATGCGCTTGCTCATGCCAAGAGTGGTCCTCTTCCAGCCGGGCGATCATCGGCCATGGCTCATGCGACGGGAACCTGTCGCAACATGCCCCTTGGACCTTGCGTCTGGCTGAATTGCACGGAGCATCGCCGACCGGCGTCGCGCCTATGACCGCCCTCTTACGTCACGCGCACCGTCTCTCGATCAGACACGGCGCGATGAGAACATGACCGGCTGCCGATTCCGCGGCTCCGCCATTGCTTTGCCAACCGCCTCAGTGCTGCTGCGTGCTACTGGTTCGCCTTTCACGCCAGCATGGTGCGATCCACGTCTCTGGCCGTCCTCTCGCCCATCAGGTTTGTCCATGCCAGTAAGGCTGCCGTGCGATTGCATGTCATCGGTCCTGTCGCGTGAATGCGAATCCGCCGCGCCACCAGATCCGGTCGCGCTCTTCACAACGGACAGCTCCTCGACACGGCAACCAGCGCCGAACAGTCGATCGATCAGAAGCTCACGCTCTTTCTCGATGCGTTGCGCCGTCTCATTCCGCTCCGTCTCCACTTCAATACGAAGCAGTTTTCCTTCGCCTCGCAGCGTAATGGTAACGACACCAAGTTCATCGGGAGCAAGCGTAAGCTTGAGTACGCGCGCCGGAGCCGCAGCCGCCGACCAGGAGCGTCCCCCCTCGACAAGCCCTTCAAATCCGTGCTCTGCCGCAATGGTGCCCGACCCCTCCAGGACGCTGTCGACGATTGCTTCGCCGATCTGGGCTGACACGCAGAAAGCCGGCGTGTCGTGCGAAGACCGCCCGAGGTCTACTGCGTCAACGCCTGAAGAATCTCCCGATTGCAGTGATGCCCTCCCGGCCCCCTCTGAGGACATCAACGCGCCATCGAAAACAAGTCGGCTCGCACGCATCATGCCTTGCGATCTCTCTTCGAGCGAAGTTGGGCGTATCGACGAGCTGTCTGGCCCATTGGCTCGCGCACGAGCCGGCACCATGACCGGACCAAAATGTGTTTCCTGACTGACAACCGTGGCACGCACACGCGTCATTGGCTCATTCGCCGCGGCCTCCACCGTCTGGCGCGCTGTCTCCAGGTCCCGATGGCTTGTCGGTACCCGCATGGATCGCGTCAGCGCCATCTCCAATTCATCGGTGCAGCATTGTACATCCATATGCGTGTCCTCGGCCCGTCCCGATTGACCGCCCGTGGTCGCCTCAGCTGCGTCCTCCGCCAATCTCATGATGCCAGATTGCATCTGCAGCATGGCAGCAGCGTCAAGATCGCCTGAGGGCAACGTTTCCACAACTCGATTGGCAGCGCGGTGTATCCAATCGTTGGCATTCGCATCGGCTTTGACCGCAGGACGCCACGCACGACTCCGCTCTTTCGGATCCCCATTCGTCGATATTGGAAGTTCTTCAAGGGATCCATCGACCGGAGAGCCGGTCCTGGCACCCTTCTCACTTCGCTCGGAAACGTGCGCGGCCTCACCAGACCCTCCACCAATCGCAATCATCTCCTCGAATGCAGCAGCCAACCCGTCATGCGACTTCCGTTCCGATTTCGGTCCGCCCGTGGTGACAGGCCAATCCACGGATGCAAGCGGGCTCGGCACGGTCATTGAGCAGGCTCCTGCAACAGCTGATCCACATCCTTGAGCTTTCCCGAAACGCGCTTCGCAATTCCATCGACATCAACGCCCGCCATGACCCTCCCGCCATTCGATTGGGTCAAATCTGATGGCTGTGCGTCCACAACTGATTGGGAGGTTGGCTCTGCCGCCAGCACTTCCTCCGGCAACTGCGGCGCAGCACCGATCATCTGCGCCAGTATGCGTGCAGCACCGATTAGCGACCCGATCTCGCGATCGACCTCGAAAGTCTCGACCTTGGCCAGAAGGTTCAAACCAAAATGCGGTTCGATCGACACTGACTGCGCCGCGCCCTCGAACGGCGCTACCCAACTGGGCACAGTGCCACCCGTCGACATCTTCGCCGCCAGGCGTGTCGCGACCACAGCATCCTTGAGCTTGCCGAGCCGCAGACCCGTTTCGCTGAGTTTCCGCAACAGATCCAATCCTACCTGTTGCGGCAGCAATTCCGCGACTTGGCCAGCCCAAGCAACACCGGCCTCGCTCCCGAGGAGTTCTTGCACGATCGCAAATGCAATGATGCGCCCCGAAATCGCCCGGAGGTAGACCGACCGTGGAAAGCGGCGCGCATAGCGCGTGACAAGCCGCATGAAGCTTCCTCGATCTTCACCAATCGTCGCAAGCTCGATCTCCAGACGCATTGCCGCTTCCTCGACAAGCGTTCCTGGCGAAATGAGACGGGCCTCCGCGCACAACGCAATGGCTTGCGCAACGTCACCGTCAGCAATGAGCGAGGCCTTCACCAGAGCCACCTGGCCGCCGATGGATGGTGGCAGATCATGCACATTGACATTCGCGAGAAGCTTTGCCGCAGCAGCCCGGTGTCCCTCTGCATAAGCAAGAGACCCGTGAGCCAGCAACGTTTCGCTTTCGGCGAAAACGCGCAGCTCCGCCAGGTTCCTGAGCAGAGTGGGATTGCCCCCACCAAGAACGAAGCCGACAAGCGCAAGGCGGTTGCGTTCGTCCTTCCAGTCCTCGGCAGGCAATCCGGCAAGCTCCTTCGCAACCTCGAGCAGCGCCGCTTCCTGTGTTGCCGTCTCGGCACTCCCGTTCGCGATCCTCTCCCTCATGAGAGCGATGCGTCTGAGGGCGAACACCGGACCAGGAGGCATGCGCAGTTTCAGTGGCTCGGCATCGACGATCGTCGAAGCTGCATCGTCGATCTCCGACCCCTTCGACGGATGGTTCGTCGCGCCGCAATAGGCAGGCCGGGCGAAGAGCACCGCGGCAATCATGGCGATGAACATCGATGCGGCCCTGGTTCGCAAGATCGCCATCATGGCCCGGACTGTCGCAGCAGGATTTCAATGCGCCGGTTCACCGCAGCTTCAGGATCGCGGCCGTCCTTAAGCTTGCGATCCGCATAGCCCTCAATGCGCTGGAAACGCCCTTCCTCGATCCCTGCTTTCAGCAAGAGCTCATAAGCCGCCTCCGCGCGAAGCATTGACAGGCGCCAATTGTTGTTGACCAGATCGCCGCGAAACGGTCTTGCATCGGTATGCCCGCGCACCACAATCTGCTGACCATTCGACTTGAGGATCGGCGCGATCGACTTCATGAGGCCCAGGAGTTCCTCGCGCGGATCGGAAGAACCGATCGCAAACATTCCAAACGTACTGGTATCGGTGAGGCTCAATACGACGCTATCGCCCTCGATCGTCACATCCATGCCGGGACCACCGGTATTGCCGATCTTGCTGATCGCCTCGGCAACATTGCTTTGAAGCTTTGCGGCCGCATTTCTGAGCTCCTTCGCCTTGCGGTCGGACTGGGTGGCCCCAACCTCGCTGTTCTCTGCTTCCGACTTCGCCACCTCCGCCTGCGACTCCGATTTGTTGCTCGATTGCTGCTTGCGTTCGCCATCGGACAACGAGCTTTGCCTGCGCGCCGCGGCCAGCAGAGCGTCTTTGGTCATTCGTTCCGTCTTCAGCTTCAGCGACGTTGACCAAGCGCGGCTCGAACCCGCATCTGGCGACATGCCATCCTGCTCCTCCTGGCTTTGCCCTGCGCCGGGACGCACTTCGAGCTTCTTGCTCGCTACGTGCGCCGCATCTGCGTTCTCCAATTGGACCGACTCCTTGTCACCAACTTGGCTCGGAGACAACGGATTGAACGGATCGCGGAAGGCGCGTCCTGGTTCCTGGGCTGGGGTCGCCCTATCCCCCTGCTTCACGTTCTTCTCCGGTGGAACGGCATCGTCGAACTTTAGAGACAGTCGTTGCTGCTCATCTGCATACTTGTCGATGGCCTTGTCACCGCCTCTCGACTTGTCGGCCTGTGTTGCTTCGCCGGTGCGCACCGGAGAGGGACCTTTCGGCGTCTCATCGGCTTCGGATTTCTCCAGCGACTTGGTCTTCTCCTTCAGATCGTGCAACCCCTTCCGTCGCGCCGAGCTGTCGGTCAATCGCAGCGGATTGAAATAGCTGGCGACATGCGCCTTCACTTCCGTATTCGCCGCGTTGATCAGCCACATCACCAGAAAAAAGGCCATCATCGCTGTCATGAAGTCGGCATAGGCGATCTTCCATACGCCGCCATGATGACCTTCCTCCTCGCCACCGGATTTGCGGCGAACGATCAGGATCTCCTCTGCGGGCTTGACGAGATCGCCGCTCACCTTCTGCGCGCCTCTTCCAGACGTCGAAGCCAGTCCCAAAGCCGCGTTTCGATCACGGCCTCGCCGACTTCGACGGAAACTTCGGCTGTATCGGCAACGCTTGACCGCATGCGACTTGCCAGGGAATTCCCGGCGAGCGCACGCGCACTCAGCGCCTCGAGCACGAGATCGACCAAGCTCTCAGGTCCGCGAATGTGGACCATCACCGCTCCGTCTGCCTCCAAAATACCTGCAAGCCTGTCCGCTAGCTCGAGTATCGCCCTTTCGGTAATCGACTGCTTGAGCACCGGCAGCAGTATGTCGGAGATCTGTGAGGCAAGCAGATGCCGTGCTTGCGCGACGCCCGCATCGCACGCTGCGACCAGCCGCTCTATCAAATTGACGGCCAACTCCCGTCTCATCGCTTCCATCCGCCGCTCGCTGTCGACAGTGAGCTCCGCAATGCGCTGGTCGGCAACGCGCCGTTCATACGCCTCGCCTTCGGCATAGCCTCGCGCATACGCTTCCTGCAGCCTGGCTGCCACGACATCCGGTCGCTTCTGTTGCTCGATCCGCTTCAGCCTGAACTCGAGCGTGTTCGGAGGCCGGGTGGTCTCGTCCGAATCGAATTCCTCGAGCACTACACTTGCAGGTTGGCCCATCACGCCTCCTTGCTCTGCGCCATCCACGACTTGAGAACCTGCGTCACCTGCGCGTCGTCCTCTTCCACGAGCGACGACAGCCGCGACCTTATAGCTGCTGCTTGCGCCTTGCCGGCCGACAGCAGTTGGCGTTGTCCAACCGTTTCGATGCCGGCGCCATCTTCAGCAGCGCGACCTGCGTTTTCCGACCGTCCTATTCCATTGGCACCTGGCGCTGGCAGACCCGGCCTCGCGGGGCCCTCACCAATGGCAGCGGCAGTGATATCCTCGCTGGCAAGCGCCGCGGGACGCTCCGCTAGCACGCGCGTCATCGGCCGCATTCCAAACCAAACCACGATGAAAACGACGGCAAGCAATGCGAATGCATGGAGCGCATTGCCGATATTCAGCATCACGTAGTCCATGAGCGTCGGCGAACCGACCGGTGACAGGGCATTCTGTCCTTCCGAGAAGTCGACGGCAGACACTTCCAGGCGATCCGATTGATCAAGCTTCGCACCCGTCGCGGCCGCGATCAGCCGCTTCAATTCCTCCAGTTTTCCATCGACGTCTGCCTTCGTTGCAGTTGCACCAAGCTTTTCCGACAGCGACTTGCGATTGACGACCGTGGCAATGGCGAGCTGCTGCACGCGATAGCCTTCGCGTACCACCTGCCGCGTCTTGCTGTTGAGTTCGTAGTTGATCAGCTCTTCGCGCCGGTCTTCACGCTGGCGCCGCTTATCTCCTTCGGCTTGGTTCGTCTCGGTCGCCGGCAGATTGGCCTCGACGCCGACAGTCGGCTTGCTGCCACCATCCTCGGTCGATCCAGATTGCTTGACGATCTTGACGGACCGCTCCACACGCGACTTGGGATCGAACACCGTCTCGTTCAGCTGCTCGCGGTCAACATCGAGGCGGACTGTGACGGAGATCTGGTAGTTTCCTTCGCCAACAGCCGTCGACAGCGTTCGGCTCGCCCGCTGCTCCAGTTCCGCAGCCATCGTGCGCTCCATCTCGGCAACCTTGAGATTGCTGAGATTGCGCTCATCTCCGCCGGCGGCAAGTACGCGCCCGTCCGTACTGGCGACGCTGACCTGCTCGAGCTTCATGCCGGGCACCGCCGCCGCAACGATATGCCTGACGGCCTGCACCGACGCAGATGCCCACTGCTCGTTCAATCGCAGCAGCACCGAGCCAGAAGGGTCTCTCTTCTGCCGCCTGAAAGTGCCTTGATCCTGAAGCACGAGGTGGACGCGCGCCGCAGCAACGCCATCGACTGCCTGGATGGTGCGCGCGATCTCGCCTTCGAGCGCCCGCACTCTGGTCACCTCCTGCATGAAGGACGTCAGACCGATCGAGCCGAGCTGATCGAACAGCTCATAGCCCGCACGGGAACTCGCGGGCAGTCCCTTGCGCGCCAGCAGCGATCTGGATTTCGTCGTCTGCCCAAACGGAACCAGCACAGCTGATCTCTGCTCGTTCACGTCGAAGGAGATTCCAGCTTCCGAAAGTGCGGCGGTGATGAGATTGACATCCTGCGCGCTCAATCCGGTATAGATCGGCTGCATCGCTGGCCGGCCGAGATAATAGGCTGCAGCCGCAACCACGGCCATCACCGCCAGCCCTGCGATTGCAAGCGCCGAGATCTTGCGCGGACCAAGCGCTATGATGTTCTGGATCAGTCCGGATAGCTGCTGGCTTGTCGGCATCTAAGGTGTTTCGCGCGCAAGAGGATTACAAGGTGGATCAACTTTCGGCGCGTTGCCTTGCGTGAAGATGAAGTCGGCGACCCCAAGCATGTCTATCGCATGAGGATTGGCACGTATGCCTCACCCTCCGTCACGGCCAAGCTGCATTGCCGACACGGCATGCGAACAGCAAAAGGGCATGGGAGGCGTACCGGCCGCCTCCCATGCCCCTACTGCGATTGCTTAGCTGGAGCGGTCTAACCGCGGAACAGCGCCAGGATGTTCTGGCTGGACGAGTTGGCAATCGACAGTGCCTGGATGCCAAGTTGCTGCTGAACCTGTAGCGCCTGCAGCCGTGTCGATTCCGCGTTCATGTCTGCATCGACGAGCGTCGAGATGCCCCGATCGATGGCATCCATGAGGCTCGTGACGAAATCATGCTGAATGTCGATGCGCTTCTTCGCCGATCCCAGGTTCGTTGCCGCCGAAGTCATTTCCTGGATCGCCGCGTCGACGGCCTGTACGTAGTCGTCGATATCAGCGTCGGTCGCTGCCGACACGTCGATTTCGGCCGGAGCCACCGTTGCGTTGTTGACGTCGAAGTTTGCGATCACGATGGTCCCGGCGGCAGCTATCGAGCCGCGGGCCACGCCTCCTGTGTCGGAATCCGCGATCGTCAGCCGCGCAGAGCCCAGGATGCCAAGCGCATCGGCAGTCGCCGCGCCGCTGTCGGCAACTCCGCCCGTACCGTTGGTATTCGCGTTGAACAGGAACGACGCCGATACGTCAATCGCGATCGTGCTGATCGAGACCTGCATTCCATTGACGCCCGACGAGCGGCTGAAGGATGACACAACCGTCTCTGTCGCGGCGTAGCTGGTGCTACCTGTGTCGACCGCCAGCCAATTCTCCCCGACGAAGGACGCGGAGGAGGCGATCGCTCGAAGCTGTTCCTGCAACTCGTCAAGCTCTGTCTGTATCTTTGTCCGATCGACCCCGGGTTCGCGTGCGGCAACGAGTTTTGCCTTGATTTCGGTGACGACATCGATCGAGCTGTTCATTGCCGTGTAGGCAACGTCGATCGTGGCGGCGCCCAGACCCAACGCGTCCGAGACCGCAGACAACGACTTGTTGTCGGAACGCATGGTGGTGGCCATCGACCAGTACGCGGCATTGTCTTCTGCCGTCGCGACGCGGAAGCCTGTCGAAATCCGCTTCTGCGTTTCCAGCATGCTCTTGTTGGTCTGGTTGAGGCTCTCAAGAGCCGTCAGTGCCGCAAAATTGGTATTGATGCTGTTCATGTTGTATGCCCCGCAAGCATAGCTTCGTATCAGTGAGGGACATACCGGATCGGCCGGCACAGTGGGCTTGGCCTCATGCCGTCGGACCTGCATTCCTGTGTGCCAGGTCCGATCCACCGTAGTCTTCGAAGCGATCGAAGTGCACGCTAAAGCCGATTGACCATCAGCCTCGCGTGCCGCGATATGAGCGCAGCTTCCCGCTCGAATCACTCTCGACTAGCAATAACTGATTTGAGCAATTCTTACATGCTGCGAAAGCGGGTCCGGCGAACCCGCTGCGCAAAAGGTGCGTCGAAGACACACGCTTGCGCACGTCGCATCAAACACACCAGCGTCACCACGCACGCTGAATCGAAGCAGCCCGAGCTTGCGCCCGGGCTGCTTCACTTCACTGTCATGAGGCCCAGATCCCGATCGACTGAGTTGGAACCACTTGTGGTTCCAGCGAAGGCCCGCCTCAGTCTCTCAAACGAAGGCGCAGAGCAGGTCACAGCAGTTGAAGCAATCCTGCCTTGATTTTTGCTGGGCTAGCGGAACAGCGCCAGGATGTTCTGGCTCGACGAGTTGGCGATCGACAGCGCCTGGATGCCGAGCTGCTGCTGTACCTGCAGCGCCTGCAGCCGCGTCGACTCCGCGTTCATGTCGGCATCGACCAGCGTGGAGATACCGCGATCGATGGCACCCATCAGGTTCGTCACGAACTCCTTCTGGATGTCGATGCGCTTCTTCGCCGAACCAAGACCGGTCGCAGCCGTTGTCATTTCCGACAGAGCTGCATCAACCGCCTGGATGTAGTCCTCGACATCGGCGTCCGTCGCAGTCGCAATGTCGATCTCGGCGTTGCCATCCACACTTGCCACTGTAATCGTGCCGGCGCCGTCGATCGAACCGCGAGCAGCGCTGGCGGCATCTGCATCAGCGATCGTCAGGCGGGTGGATCCCAGGATGCCCAGCGCATCAGTCGTCGAACCGCCACTGTAGACTGCGCCACCAGCACCGTCGGTGTCAGCGTTGAACAGGAACGATGCGGAGATATCGATCGAGATCGAACCAATCGACACTTCGCTGCCGTTCACACCAGAACTCCGGCTGAACGACGAAACAACGGTTTCGCTGGCGCTGTACGACGTGCCGCCGGTATCGACTGACAGCCAGTTCTCGCCGGCGAACGATGCTGAAGAGGCGATAGAGCGCAGCTGATTCTGAAGTTCGTCGATCTCGGTCTGCACCTTGGCCCGGTCGACTCCAGGCTCGCGCGCGGCGACGAGCTTCGCCTTGATTTCCGTGACGACATCGATCGAGCTGTTCATTGCCGTGTAGGCAACGTCGATCGTGGCAGCGCCAAGACCCAGCGCGTCCGAAACCGCGGACAACGACTTGTTGTCGGAACGCATGGTGGTCGCCATCGACCAATATGCAGCGTTGTCCTCGGATGTGGCGACGCGGAAACCTGTCGAAATCCGCTTTTGCGTTTCCAACATGCTCTTGTTTGTCTGGTTGAGACTCTCAAGAGCCGTCAATGCTGCGAAATTGGTGTTGATGCTATTCATGTGTATGCCCCTCAGGAAGCGACTGAATACTTGTCGGGACATACCGGATCGGCCGGTATGGCGAATCGGCCTCATGCCCTCGGGGTGCGCCCCAAGTTCGCCATGCACGGGCCACTATAGGTTGCAACTTCTAACCAGCTGTTAATCGACCACCCTTCCCATCGCTATGGTAAACGCACCCGCCATACGGGTTGCAGAACCACCGAGGTGCGCGCAATTCGGCTATCCGAAAGACCGGATCAGACCGCCAACCATCAGGTTCCAGCCATCAATGAGGACGAAGAACAGAATCTTGAACGGCAGCGAGATCGCGGTCGGCGGCAACATCATCATTCCCATCGACATGACAACCGTTGCGACGATGAGGTCGATCACCAGGAACGGCAGCACGATGAGAAACCCGATCTCGAATCCGCGCCTGAGTTCCGAGACCATGAAGGCAGGAACCAGCACTCTCATATCGATTGCGCCCGCATCCGCCGCCTCCTCGGCACCCTTCTTGCGCAGCGCCTCCGTGAACACCTGGATATCCTTGTCGCGCACGTTTCCCTGCATGAACTCGCGGATCGGCGTCGTGATCCGCTTGTAGGCCTCCTGCTCGTCGATCTTGTTCTCGACCAGCGGCTGAATGCCTTCCCCCCACATGCGGTCGAATGTCGGCGCCATCACGAAGAACGTCATGAAGAGTGCGAGCGACACCAGCACCAGATTGGATGGCGTCGACGGCAGGCCGAGCCCCGAGCGCAGGAACGACAACGCAATGACGAAGCGCGTGAAGCAGGTCACAGTCACGAGAATGCCCGGCGCGATCGAAAGCACCGTCATCAGGGCCAGTAGCTGGATCATCCGTCCGCTCGCCGAACCCTGACCCTCCGGCAGCAACTCGCGCAGATTGATCGTCTGCGCGTCGGCAGCAGACGCACCTGCCAGCGCAGCTGAAATGGTGACAAGCAAGATGGGGACGAGCTTCATTCGATCATCAAGGCCCTGAGCAGCAATCCACGCGTCTTGCCTTTGGAGCGGACTCGAGCGATTTCGGTGAGATCCTCGCGCAGGAATTCGAGCCCCACGGCGTTGTCGATCTGCGAAAGTCGTACCGTTCGCAGGAACCCCAGAATGTCCTGGGCAATCTGCTTCGCCATCACACTACGATCGCCATCGTCAGCGCCTGAGAAAATCACCGAGGCATCGAGCCTCAACCAGTTCTCCTTGGCACCAGCAAGAGAAACGTGAATGGGCTCGAGCGCGTGCACCACTTCGGCCTGCACAGGCTGCGATGATTTGCTTGCGTGATCCTTGCCGGTGCCAGCGTCGCGCGTCGGAGTGGACTGGGCCACACCCGCCGCAGGCGCCACCCCGGAACCGTCAGGTTGATTGAGCACGAGCATCGCGAATCCGGCACCAGCGCCGCCGCCAATCAGCACGACGAGTGCCAGCGCAACAATGAACCCCTTGGCCCCGCTCGGTTTGTTGTCTGCCCCAGCCACGGCCGCCAAGCCCCTC
Organism: Hyphomicrobiaceae bacterium; assembly: GCA_044222395.1. Taxonomy (GTDB): domain Bacteria; phylum Pseudomonadota; class Alphaproteobacteria; order Rhizobiales; family Hyphomicrobiaceae; genus JAEUMD01. The sequence goes on from JBGANK010000001.1 coordinate 56,607, forward strand.
TCTCCCGCCGGCTGCCTAGAATGGAGCAACGGCATCGGTGATCTGGTGCAACCAACCCGGCTGTTGCACCTCCATCACCCGCCCGCGTCCACCGTAGGACATGCGCGCCTCTGCAATGCGGTCGTATGCAATCGTGTTGTCGGCACGGATATCGGCGATGTTGACGATGCCCGAAACCGTAAGCACGCGCAGCTCGTAGTTGACGCGGATTTCCTGCGATCCCTCGATCACCAGATTGCCGTTGCCTAGCGTGCCGGTGACGACCGCAGCGACCCTGAGATCGATGCTTTCAGATCTCGCCACGGCTCCTTTGCCATCCGTCGACGTATTCGAGTTGACCGTCCCATTCGCCGTCGCGCTGCCTTCGCTCGCCAGTCCAGGTAGGGCAATAGCATGACTGACATCGAATCCCATCCCCACGGCCGAATCGCGCGATCGCTTCGAACTGTTGTCGAGCGACGCTTTGTCCTTGATCGATATGGTCACGGTCAGAAGGTCCCCCCGACGCCGAGCCCGCGCATCGCGGAAGAGATCCGCCCCGCGATCCCGCCACAGCGAGCCCGTCTCCCTGGCCTGCTGCGCATTGCCGTAGGCTGCAGTTGCACCATCCTTCTGACTCGCCACCTCTGCTCGCGAAGCAACCTGGTTGATCCCTGCGCCGATCGGACTGAGCTTCGGCTCCGTACCGATATCCTTGGGCAGCGACACGCAGCCCGCGACGCCACACGATGCCAACGCGCTCGCGAACGCTGCAACGCTCGAAAGTCGAAGCTTCGACGGCTTCCGTCTCGCGCATTCCCACCGTCGCACAAGCCGCGTAAATTTCATGACTTGCCGCCTCCGTCGCTACGCTGCGACAGAGCCGAAAGGATAGTCGCAAGTCGCGCGGCCTTGTCCGGCGGCATGTCATTGAGTATGGCACTCGCCGCTCTCGAATCGAGCTGGCCGATGATCGCCGCCGCCGTCGTCTCGTCCATCTTTATCAACTGCTGCGAGGCCGATTCCGGTCGCATCGCCGCAAAGATTCCAACAAGTTGAGATGACGCCTTGCTTGCGAAATCGTCTCGACGCTTCAGCCACTCCTTGAGCTCATCGACCCTTGCATCGATCTTGGCGAGCCGCTCATCGAGTTCCCTTTGAAGCGACTCCAGCTGCTTGACTTGAACAGAATGGCGCGCCTCCCGCGCTGGCTCACGCGCCGCACGACAGTACTGCTCCGCAAGCGTGCCCTCGGCGACCGAAGGTGTCGGAGCACCCACTCCCCGACCCGCGACCTTTTCCGCAGACGCCCCAGAACCTGCTGCCGCGGGCTTCTCTCCCGCCAACGACCCACCTGATACAGCACTTGCCATCGCAGCAAGCATCGCAACCAGCAGCACGTGCCTGCATGTATCGCTGGGTCTACCGCTCGGTTTCGGCCAATCCATCATCAATCCTCATGCAGTTACTGCACGACCAAGTCCGCCTGCAGCGCACCTGCTGACTTGATCGCCTGGAGAATTGCGATGATACCGGGCGGCTTCAGGCCCATCTTGTTGAGCCCGGCGACCAGCGTTTGCAGATCGACACCGTCGACGACGGCAAAGTTGCCCTTTTCCTGCGCCGCGCTGACATTCGTCTCGTTGGTGACAACCGTCTTGCCCTTCGACAGTGGCTGCGGCTGAGAGACGCTCGGAATTTCCGCGACGCGCACCGTCAGGTTTCCGTGCGTAACGGCGACCTTGCTCACTTTGACGTGCTTGCTGATCACGATCGTTCCTGTCCGCTCATCGATGATGACTCGCGCCGGCGCATCGGGCGATATGATGATCGCCCCTATCTCTGCAAGGAACCGCGTTGCATCCATGCGCGCTGGCACCTCGATCGCTACCGAACTCGGCCCATTCTCCCGCGCAAGTCGCCTGCCGGCCTTCTTCTCACCGTACTCGTTCACCGCATCGACGATCGACATGGCGGTGGCAAAGTCCGGGTTCTTCAGCTCCAGGTGAAGATCGCGCGAACCGCCTGGCAGACCGGGCGCGTTGCGTTCCACCAACCCTCCCCCGGGGATTCGTCCCGCGGTCGGCACGCCATGCGTCAGTATCTCGTTCTGCCCCTTGGCCTCGAAGCCCGAGATCGTGATCGAACCCTGGGCCGCAGCATACGTCTCACCATCAGGTCCCTGCAGCGGCGTCATCAGCAGCGTGCCTCCGGCAAGCGAAGAGGCATCGCCAAGCGACGTCACGTTGACGTCGATGCGATTGCCACCGACAGCGAACGCCGGCAGCTCCGCCGTCACCATTACTGCTGCGATATTGCGCGTGCGCGCGCCCAGTCCACGGATATTGACGCCGAGCCGGTCCAGCATCGAATTGACCGACTGCTCCGTGAATGGTGCATTACGCAAACCATCACCAGTTCCCTTGAGGCCGGTCACCAGACCATAGCCGATGAGTTGGTTCGGCCGCATCCCGCGCACACTCGTGACGTCCTTGATGCGGACCTCGGCAAGCGCCGTCGAGGCAAATGCCAGCCACAGAGTATACCCGCAAAGAAGGACGAGAACTCGCGTCACGGGTTCGCCCCCCCGACACTGACCGTTCCGTCTGCCAAGACCTCGCCGCGCACGACGATACCGGTATCGAGGTTCTTCACGTTGACTGTTCTGCCGACCACGCCCGGCTGCAGCGCCTGCCCGGCTCCGGTGATTGCAAGTCCGCCTTCGCCATAGTTCAGCGTCACGCGCTGACCTTCTTTGAAGACGTGCGGGTCACGCACGGCGTTGAGTGGAATGGCCTTGCCCGTCGGAAGCACGCGTACAGCAACTTTGCCGACCAGTTCCTCGTGCGAAGTGAAGTAGGACTTGGCCAGGCTGCTGCGCACAGAAATCGTCCGCTCCTGCAGCAACTCTCTCCTCACCACGTCACCTGGATATATCGTCACCGCCGCTAGCGGCACCGTCACCTGCAGCACCTGCGCTAATGCCTGCTGCACCGGCGTCATCGCAAGCAACGTCGCCATCCCAACCCATGCTCGCATCAGCTGCCCCCTTGGCGCATTGCCCACGAAGTACCATCGCAAGGATTAGGAACAGCTACCTCAGTCCCTTGCTGACGATCGCCATCATCTCATCGCTCGCTTGGATGATCTTTGAGTTCATCTCATAAGCCCTCTGCGCCGAAATCAGCTCGGTGATCTCCTTCACGGGATCGACGTTGGACGCTTCCAGGTAGCCCTGCTTGATCGTGCCGAAACCGACATCACCGGCGAGCCCGACATTTGGCGGACCAGACGCGGTCGTCTCGCGGTAGAGGTTGCCGCCCAGCGGATCGAGACCAACCTCGTTGACGAAGTTGGCGAGCGAGAATTGCCCGAGCAGACGCGGTGCCGGCTCTCCCTTCACCGTGCCATAGACCTGTCCCGTCTCGTTTACCGTCACCAGAATGACTTCGGGCGGAACCACGATCGCCGGCTGCACGAGATAGCCATCTGTCGTCACGATCTGGCCATTGGCATTCTTGTTGAAGGCACCTGCGCGAGTATAGAGCGTCTCGCCGTCGGCGCCCGCAACCCTGAAGAAGCCACGCCCGGTCAGCGCCACATCAAGTGCATTGCCGGTCTGCGCCAGGCTTCCCTGCGCGTGCAGATTGCGGATCGCCGCCGCACGCACTCCGAGCCCGAGCCGCGCGCCTTCCGGAACGATCTCTGCCCCGGCCGCCGCGGCCACGCCGGCTTCGCGTTCGACCTGATAGAGCAGATCGACGAACTCCGCGCGGGCCCTCTTGAAGGAAGTCGTATTGATGTTGGCAACGTTGTTCGCAATCACCTCGACGTTGAGCTGCTGCGCATTCATCCCGGTGGCGGCAATGGCAAGTGCCCGCATCTCTGCTCTCCCTTCCCGCGCCTAGATCGACATTCTGCTGATTTCGAGATAGGCCGACACGACCTTGTCGCGCACGGCGACAGCCGCCTGCAGCGTCTGCTCTGCCGTCATCACCGTCTCGACCACGTCCTGCAGCGAAGCTTGGCCCTTGATTCCGGCGACCGAAACTGCTTCCGCAGATCGCAAGCTCTGGGCGAGTCCGGCAACCGCCTCGCCGATTAGGCTGGCGAAGTCCACCTCGTTCTCGGTGGCAACGGCTTGCGAGCCACGGGCGCCGGTGATGCGTGTCGCCGCAGTCGTACCGGCAGCCCCGACATCGGACTGCCGCATGCCAATTCCTTGAAGCGTATCGAGCATCACTTGCCTCGCATCAGATCGATAAGGTCGGCGATCATCTCGCGCGTCTGCCGCACGACTTGCAGATTGGCCTCGTAGGACCGATTGGTTTCTCGCATGTCCGACATCTCGACCAGCGGATTGACATTGGGCAACTTCACGTAGCCGGCCTCGTCGGCTGCGGGATGCGAGGGATCATGCTCCGTCGGGAACGCCGTCTCGTCGCGCGCGATGCTGCTGATGCGCACCTGCGCCGCGCCCGTCACCCTGTCCAACTCCTCGCCAAAGCTCACCGTCTTGCGTCGGTAGGGATCTCCACCCCGCACGGCCGCTGTCGATTGAGCATTCGCGAGGTTTTCCGAAACGATGCGCATTCGCACCGACTGGGCATGTAGCCCGGAGCCCGCCGATACCAGAGCCGCTCTGAGGTCATCGCTCATCGCCTACCCCTTGCTCACTTGAAGCAGCATGCGATGGAAGATCGAAACCACACCCGCAAGCATCGAGTGTTGCGAACGCACGTCTCCCAGCTGCATCATCTCAGCCTCAATGTTGACGGTATTGCCGGAGTGCTTATGTACCGAATCCTCACGCGCGATAACGTCGAAGCGATTGGCGCCCGGCCCGCTTGGAGCCATGTGGCCGACATTCGTCCGCGTCGGCCCAATCGCTGCGGACTCCAACGCCGCCTCGAAAGGCGCAACATCCTGTGCCCTGAAACCGGGTGTGTCCGCATTCGCGATATTGGCCGAGATCGCCGCGGATCGCGCCGCCAACCAGCGGTTACGCTGCGATGCAATCGTGAATATCGCCAGGTCCTGCATCTCATCGCCTCCCCGCATAAGTCGTAGCGCAACAGTCTTGCCCGAGACTTGCCTGGCCTTCCAACGAGATGCGAACTGGACAACGACCGTGACTCAATTGGGTCCGTAGGCGGCGGCACGCGCGATGTTCGATCGGCGCATCAGATACATGATGATCTCGGCAACCGCCTTGTAGAACTCAGGCGGTATCGGCTTGTCGGGCACAACCACGTCATAAAGCGATCGCGCCAGCTCGCGATCCTCGACAACCGGAATCTCATTTGCATCGGCGATCTCGCGGATCTTCAGCGCGATGTGATCGACTCCCTTGGCGACCACGACGGGGGCCGCTTGCTCACCCTTCACGTAGCGCAGCGCGATCGCATAGTGAGTTGGATTGGCAATCACCAGCGTTGCCCGCGGAACCGCCGCATACATTCGCCGTCGCGCCCTGTCTCGCGCCAATGAGCGCTGCCGCGCACGCACAAGCGGATCGCCTTCCGCCTGCTTCATCTCGTCCTTGACCTCCTGCTTGCTCATTCTCAGGTCATGGCGCCACTTCATCCTGCTCCATAAGAGATCGGCCGCAACCAGCCCCGACATGAATGCGGCGACAATGATCAGGAGCTCCGTCACCTTGCCGACCAGCAGATCGACGAGATCGGCTGGATTAACGAGAACGGCATTGAGAACGCCGTACTTGAAGTTCGCAAAGAAAACCGCGGACACCGTCGCGAGCAGCGTGAACTTCACGATCGCCTTTAGAACCTCGATACGCCCGTGCATGCCGAAGATGCGCTGCACACCCTTGGAGATCGATATGCGCGAGAAATCGGGCTTGATCCGGTCATAGGCAATTCGAGGAGGATTCTGCAGGAACGCTGCGGCAAGACCCACACCGATCAGCACCGCCAGCGCAGGCAGCATCATCTTGGCTGCCTCGATCCCCATCGTGATGAAGAGCATCACCGCATCCTCGCCGGTCGCCAGGGAGATTTCGAACGGCCGATCGATCAGCGCGACGAGCGCACTAGCGGTACTATCCGAGAACGTGTACACGAGCACTTGCGCTGCCAAAGCGATACCGATGATCGAAGCAAGCGCTCCCACCTCGCGCGACACGGGCGTATTGCCCTTCTTGATCGCTTCATCAAGGTGCCTCGGCGTCGCCTCCTCGGTCTTTGACTCCTTGTCAGGCTCTTCAGACATCGAGATGCACCCGCAAACGGGTGATCACCAAAAGCCGCCCGCTCAAATCAGCTCGTGACTTTGGCATTGAGGTTCGCCTGAAGGGTCCTTGCATTCTTTCAACGATGGCGGCACGGTGGCGCACGTCGGATGGCTATTCTTCACAGGCCGCGACCACCTCTCGTATGGACACCGCGAAACGCGACGCCGCTTCGTCGAGAACAACGACTTCACCGCGGGCAATGGTGCGGTCGTTGACGACAATGTCGACCAGATCACCCACCTTCCGGTCGAGCGGAACGATCGAACCGCGACCCATCGACAGCAGCTTCTGCAGCGGCATCGACGTCGCACCCAGAACGATACGCACCATCACCGGAATGCGCATCACCGCATCGTGACCTTTGGCACCCCACTCGTCCCCGCCCAACCTTCGGGCTTGCGGCAACGCGCCCATGCCCGGCAGACTTTCGCGCCGGCTCTCCATCACCTGCGCGACCTCTTCCTCGAGCGTTCGCTGCGTTTCCGAAATCGTCATTGCCGCTCCATGCCTCTTGAACCCGTCAAGCCGCCTTCTTCGGCGCCACCGCTCCGCCTCCCGGAGAAAGCGTCTGCTGCTCCAGCTCATCGACCGAGGGACGATCGGATGTGGAGATGGCCTTGCGTCCATGTTCCACCGCGATCTGCGGCATCGCTCCATTCATCAGCGCCAGCAGCGTCTGCTTGACGACAACGAACTGGCGCATCTTTTTCTCGCGAACGATCTTGACCTGCGTCGCGATCGGCGAGAACACCGCGTATGAAAAGAAGATCCCAGCGAATGTTCCCACCAGCGCCGCGCCGATCAGGTGGCCGAGCACCTCCGGCGACTGGTCCAGTGCGCCCATCGCCTTGATCACACCAAGCACCGCCGCGACGATGCCCAATGCAGGAAGCCCCTCCGATACCGCCACGATCGAATTGTAGGCCTTGAGCTTGTCGGAGCGAAGCGTGTGGATCTCCTCATCCATCAGCGATTCGATTTCATGCGTCCGCGCATTGCCCATCAGGATCAGACGGAAATAGTCGCAGATGAACATGACGAGCTTGTCGTTCTTAAGCACCTTTGGGAAGGCACCAAAGATCTGCGAGTTCGCGGGATCGTCGATATGCGCTTCGATCTCGGCCCGCGACTTGCTCTTGAGCTCGCGCATCAGCACGAACAGGCACCCAAGCGTTGCGAGGAAATCGTCCTTCGAGGGTGCCGCATTGGTCGCCGCCTCTTTCAGGGCAACGCCGACGTCCTTGATGACCTTGACTGGATTGGCAACGATGAAGGTGCCGAACGACGCACCAAGTATGATGACGTATTCAAACGGCTGCCAGATCACATCGATGTGGCCACCCATGGCGGCAAACCCGCCAAGCATGCAGGCAAGGGTGACGACGAGGCCAAGGATGATCGTCATTTTCGCTCAGGCAGAGTGTTTCGACGCTGCCGGCAACGCTACGTTTCATTGCTTGTGTGGACCTGACCGCCCAATGCCGGCCCGCCTCGGCAAAGCTGCCCGCCTGACGCCGGCAGACCCCAAGGTCATGCACCATGCATTTGGCCGAGCGCTGTACCCGCTCGCACATGGTCGATGAGTTGCTCAAGCCACCAGATCACCTCGCGCAATTGGCACATGTTTCGCAAACGGCCGCCAACGAGCGGCCAACCGCGCGCGATCGATCGTAACGAATGGCATCACCACTCGACTTGAGGGCGCTATTGCCCGCGCGCATCCCATGTATCTGCATCGACCGCATCGACAACCGCATCAGCAATGCCGTCCACGCGCCATGCCCCCGCTTCCATCGCCCAGGGCTCGGCCAGGCGAGTCGCCAGAACCGCTTGCTCCAAGGCATGCGCTTGCCTTGCTATCTCGCGGGCTTCCACGGCAGTGACCGGCGCAAATCGCAATTCTTCTCCGGGTCGGCGCTGCGCCAACCGGCCGAGGTCTGCGCCGATCACGGTGGCAATCTTCGGGTAACCGCCCACCGTCTGCCGATCGGCCATCAAGACGAGAGGCTGCCCATCCGGCGGCACCTGGACCGACCCCCGCAGCGTCCCATCCGATATCATTTCCATACCAGGCACACGTTCGATCGAAGGCCCATTGAGCAGATAGGCCATGCGGCTGATGCTGTGCGAGACGGTAAAGCTGCGATCGATGAAGGTCTGCAGGCCGCGATCGGTGAAGGCAGCTTCCTGCGGTCCCATCACCACCCGGATCGGCGCCTCGCGATCAAGCGACACGGGATTGCCCCGCCGCGTGAATTCCTGCGGTTGGGTTACACCGCGCAGAGGAACCCGGTCGCCAGGCCTGAGCGCGCGGCCGTTGAAGCCGCCGATGGCTGCACGCGCGTCGAGTGATCGGCTGCCCAACGCAAGCGCAATATCGAATCCGCCGTGCACCGCGAGCATGGCGTAGACGCCTGCGATTATCGCGCTGATCCTGACGGTTTGGCCGTCCTCGACGACGAAGGCGGTGTCCATCTCGATGCGCCGCCCGTCGACGTCGATGCGAGCAGGCGCACCGGCCACCGCCAGCCCGACCGGTCCTCCCCGGACGCGAACGGCAAGCCCGGCCAGCGCCATTTCGATCGCCGCCTCGTCACTGGCATTCCCGACCAGCATGTTCGCCGCCCGAAGCGCGCGCACATCCATTGCCCCCGAAGTTGGCAATCCAAAGCGCGACCAGCCGCGTCTTCCCTCGTCTTGAATCGTCGTAGCCGGCCCGCACGCGACGACTTCCAATGTCGTCACGCAACCTTCTCCGCCAACATTTCGCCCCGCAACGCCCGTCCCTCGAGTTCGCAAAATTGCGCCTCGTCGATTCGCTCGAACAGGATCTCGTCACCCGGCTCGAACACTGTTGCGGGATATCGCGCTGCATCGAACGTCCGTATCGGCGTTCGACCGATCACATGCCATCCGCACGGACCTTCGATGGAACCGATCGCCGTTTGCGCACCGCCGATGGCAATGCTGCCGCCAGGAACACTGCGACGTGGCGAGGATCGGCGGGGAATGGCAAGGTGCGCCGGCAGACCTGAAAGATAGGCAAATCCCGGCAGGAACCCGAACATTGCAATCGTGTACCGCGCGTCGCTGTGGGCCGCGACCAGCTCTTGCACTCCGATCCCGCAGTGCCCGGCGACCATATCAAGGTCAATGCCGAACGACCTGCTGTAGCAAACTGGGACCCGCCAGCAACGGCCGGAGCGCCGCACGGTACGCGGCTTGCGCATCAGTCCTTTCACTGTGGTAACCAGTGCGTCGTAGTCCACGCTCACGGGATCGAACACGATCAACAGCGAGGCATAGCCGACGATTACCTCGTCGACGCCCGCGATCGGCTCCGCAGTCAGCGCTGCATCCAGGCGCAGGACGCGCTCTTGCGTTTCTGCATCGATCTTCTGACCAAGCTCGACAAGAAGCCCGCGGTCCCCCACCGCCACCAGCCTCGTCATCTGTTCGTGTGTTGGCAGCGCAGCTGGCGGCATAACCGCTGAAGACACTCTCATGCGCGCGCAATCTCCATGCTGGTATTCGACGTCGCTTGCAGCTTCCGACAAGGTGTTCGCAGTATAACTTGGTGGTTAACGAACGCACAGCAATTTGCCTCAATCTTAATACGTCTTAGCTTCAAACTGTAATCGTATGAATATTCGGACAATTCCGAGAATATCTTCGCGCGGCGGTTGTTTTTCCACGGTTTCGAAACGCTTTTCGCGGATGATTACCGAACCTTTGAAGTGACATGGGCGCGGATTGATCCGCATCGAACCTGCCTTAAGTCGGCAGCTCGATCCACGAAAGTGGCCTTGTCAAAGCATGATGCACAAGGGAGCCGGCCGCCTACCAGTGTCGCCACGCTGATCCACGCCAACGAAGTGTTCTTGCAATGCCGCTGACATCGACATCACTCAAGAACAGAAGCTCCATCTCGTGGATGTTGCCGGTCCTTGCGCTCGGCTTCGCATTGATCGTGACCATCTGGGCCGCGCTATGGATGCAGATCAGCTCGGAACGCCGGGCGATGACCCAGTCCCTCATACAAGAGACCGACAATCTCGCTCTCGTCTTCGAGCAGGACATCGAACGAACCTCGGGCGAAATCGACCGCATCATCCGCTACCTGAGATCGACCTACGAACGCCAGGGCCATCGCGCCGATTGGCCGGCACTTGTGATGGAGGAGTTCACGGCCAATCACCGGACCGTGCAGATTGCCATCATGGACGCCAAGGGCATGATGATCACGTCTTCCAAGATGCTGCATCCTGCTAAGCCCGTTGATCTGTCTGATCGTGAACACTTCCGCGTACATGCCGACGCCAAGTCCTATCTCGACCGCCTGTTCATCAGCAAGCCCGTGATGGGTCGAGCCTCCAGGAAGTGGTCGGTTCAGTTCACGCGTCCTTACCGCGACGCGGAAGGCGGCTTCGCCGGCGTCATCGTCGTGTCGCTGGATCCGGAGTTCCTCACCCTTAACTTTGCCGGTCTCAATCTTGGTACCGACGGCGGTCTCGCCATTGTCGGCGAGGACAATGTCGTACGCGCCGGCGCGGGCACCTACTACGAGCTGTTCGACCAGACGTTCCCGGCTACGAAACTTACGCCTCCCCCCTTGCACGCGCATCCTGCCGCCGTCAGCAGGCTCGAGGAGGATGCGACAGTCCCGCGTGCCACAGCCGCACGCAAACTCAAGGACTTCCCGCTGACCGCCATCGTCACGCGGTCCGACGAGCCTGGCTTCGAAAGCTGGAACTCCAATGTCAAGAAATATACGCTCGGCGCTGGCCTGCTCACCCTCGCCATCATATTCGCCATGCTGCGCAGCCATTTCCGCCGCTGCCGGTACGAAAAGCAGCTCACCAAGCTTGTCCGCTATGATTCGCTGACCGACCTCCTCAACCGCCGCGAGTTCGCCGCCTGCCTGAGCGAACTCATACGCACCACCGAACACAAGCAACCCTTCTACGTGCACGTACTCGATCTCGACGGCTTCAAGCGGGTCAACGACACCTATGGACACCCGGTTGGCGACGAACTTCTCGTCGCAGTCGGCAAACGCCTGCGCAGCTCCGTACGCATGGTCGACACTGTCGCGCGGCTCGGCGGTGATGAGTTTGCGGTCATTCAGAGAAATGCCGCTTCTCTCGATGAAGCAACCGATTTTTCCGAAACACTCTGCAGCGCGCTCTCCGCGCCATATTCGATATCGGGCCGGCGCATAGAGATCGGCGTAAGTATTGGACTGGTCTCGAGCGAGCACCCGTTTGCCGACGAGGACGAGCTGATGATCTCCGCGGACTTGGCACTCTATGCCGCCAAGAATTCCGGCGGGCGCACCTATCGCTTCTACAGCGAGCGCATGAACGACGAGGCGCGCGAGCGCCGCCAGATCGAGGAGGGTCTGCGCGACGCCATTGCAGAAGGCCAGCTCGAAGTCCACTACCAGCCCATCTTCAGCATCGATGGCCTGAAAATGAACAGCGTCGAGGCATTGATCCGCTGGCGCCACCCAGTCAAGGGCCTGATACCGCCCGGTGCTTTCATTCCTGTTGCCGAGCAGTCCGGTCTGATCGTCCAGATCGGCTCCTGGGTCATGGAACGCGCCTGCACCGAGATCGCTGCTCGCTCGTCGACCTTGCAGGTTGCCGTCAACGTGTCTGCAGTGGAGTTCAGTGACGGAGACGTTTCATCGAGCGTTCGTCGCGCCATCGAGGTGTCGGGCATCGACCCCAAGCGTCTCAAGGTCGAGATCACCGAATCTCTGCTCATGAACAAGGATCGTTCCACGCTCGACCAGCTCGATCGTATCCGCGAACTGGGCGTACGCATCTCGATGGACGATTTCGGAACCGGATACTCCTCGCTGAGCTACCTCCAGTCTTATCCGATCGACTACATCAAAATCGACCGCTCCTTCGTCAGCGGCCTCGGCCAGGTGCCCAATTCCACCGCCATCGTCGAGGCCATCGCTCGCCTCGCCCGCGCCATGGGCATGACGACTGTCGCCGAAGGCGTCGAGACAGAAATGCAGTTGGAGATGCTCCGCAATATCGGCTGTGCCGAAGCGCAGGGCTTCCTGTTGAGCCGCCCCAAGCGGATTGAGGAGATCTTGCCTGTAGCGCAAGGCAAAGTGCCGAGCGCCCAGCACGACGTGCACGAGATGGAAGCCGCGTTGCACGACGAGGAACCTCTACCGCAACACACAGAATCCCATGGCGAGCAACCGTCCGCAACGGCTGGTCTTGCCGCCTGATCTACTGCGCGCAGGCAATCTTCGACACCGCACTTCGACGCCGCCGTACTTCGAGTTCATCCCGTCTCGGCGACGGCGAACTCCCCATCCGGGAATTCACCACTCGTGAAATCAGGTATGAAGACATACGTCTTGGCCCGAACCTCGCTTGCGCCGTCCTCAGTCGCTATCTGCTGATCCGGTAGGCGCCGTCCGCAAGATCGACCAATTGCTCGCTCACCTCGACCAGCGCGTCCGAAGCATCGTAGACCACCCTGCGGCAGGCCACGAGATTGAGGTCATCGCTGCGCTCGCCAAACCGCTCCATCAACCCTGCGTCGGTGGAATGCGCCATGAAAGACCACACCGTACGCCCGACACACTTGCGCAATGAACGCTCGTAGATGCCGGACAACACGGGAGCGTTGAGGTCGGGCTCTTCCAAAAGAGCCGGCAGCCGCATCGCATTGACGAGCAGTCGCTCCGCGCAGATAAGACGCTCGTCGTGGTGCCAGACCCGGATGATGCGGTGAACGCGAGGCGTGACGCCGCGGTATCCCTCCATCTGCAGCGCCTTGCGATCGCTGGCGCTGGCCGCGACCGTCTCCGCCTCCATGACATTGATCCCCGCCACCAGCGGCCGACCATCGCGCCCACACAGCCACGTCTCCAGTTCCCCGCTCCACTGCGAGGGATCCTTGATGTAGGTACCGCGCCCGCGCTCCCGCACCACAAGCCGTTGCCGGGCCAATTCGTCGAGTGCCTTGCGGACGGTGCCGATGCTGACCCCGAGTTGCCGCGACAATTCCTGATCGCCCGGGATGATCATCCCTCCCCGCCACTCGCCGTTGGTGATCTTGCTTTTCAGACTTTCATGCACCTGTTGGTAGAGTGGACCACTGAAGCCAATTTGCAGCGACACCCGAGCCTCCCGCCAATAGCGCCATCTCAAGTAGAAACGACGTCCCTCCATGCACACGATTAGGTAAGCGCTACTTACTCCCTTTGTCAACAATTGAGCAGGAAGGTATAGTGCCCACCATTGACTAGTAATTCTCAAGCATTGAGTGATTGAGCCATGGCATCGGGCGGACGACTGAGGGAGCTTCGCGAGGCGGCCGGCTTGTCCCAGACCAAGCTCGCCCAGCTGACCGGCGTCTCGCGCAATGCCGTCTCCCAATGGGAATCAGGGGAGACCCAGCCCTCGAGCCGCAGGCTCGCCAAGGTGGCCAAGGCGCTGCGCGTACCCATAGATGAAATCGTTGCGCCAACTCCCCAGGTTCGCGACAAAATTCTGGCCGTCGCCGAGCGCCTTTTCGATCGACTTGGGGTGGCCGATACGACCATCGAGATCATCTGCGCCACCGCCGATGTAACCCGCGCCCAGTTTGAGGCGGCGTTCGGCACCCGCGATCGGCTGCTTCAGGACGTGATCCGCAAATTCAATGCGCAGGCGTTTGCGGAGATCCGCCGCTCACCGCCCCGCTATGGCTCTATCGCCGCGCGCATCAAGTATCTTCTCAGAATATTCTATGTAAATGATCTTACGAACATCAAACTCAAGTCTGCATTCGTTGCATATTCGTGGCAGTGGGATCCTGGGCAGGAACGCGAAAATGCGCTTCAATTCTTCGAATACCACGAACTAGTCATATCAATATTCAACGAAGCGGCAACCAAGGGCCAAATTCGGCATGGTGACTTTCATGCCGCATCGCATCTCATTTTGGCGGCCTACTACCAAACCCTGCGCCGCGCAGTGTTCGACACTTATGACCCCGACCAGCTCGTCCAGCACCTTGAGCCGCAACTCTTGATCATTCTGGAAGGATTCGGTTTTCGCGACGTTCCGGGATTTTCCGAGGGTAATGCCACTTCTTGACCGCTCTTCCCCTGCCCGTTGCCGCAACTGCCACTTCCCGCAACCAGCACAAGAGTCCAGCAGTTCTTACCCATGAAACCTACACTGCACCACCACCGGTCGTTGCCAGCCATGCCCCGCAGCACGCCTTGGCCAACTCGCGCACCCGCAGGATGTAGCTCTGCCGCTCGGTCACCGAGATGACGCCGCGCGCATCCAGCAGGTTGAAGATGTGCGAGGCCTTGATCGTTTGGTCATAGGCTGGCAGGGCGAGGAGATGAGCCGGGGTCAGACCCCGCGGGTCTGACCCCTTGCTCTGACCGTTCGTGCCTGGGGGCAGACCCCGCGGGTCTGACCCCGTCCATCCCGCACCCAAGAGCGCCTTGCACTCCCTCTCCGCATCGCGGAAATGGGCCAGAAGCATCTCGGTATCGGCGTGCTCGAAGTTGTAGCGCGAATACTCCTGCTCGGCCTGCAGGAACACATCGCCGTAGGTCAGCTTCCGCTCGTCGTTGCGGCCGTTGAAATTGAGATCGAACACGCGGTCGACGCCCTGCACGTACATGGCCAGCCGCTCCATGCCATAGGTGATCTCACCGGCCACCGGCGCACAGTCATAGCCGCCGACCTGCTGGAAATAGGTGAACTGCGTCACCTCCATGCCGTTACACCACACCTCCCAGCCGAGCCCCCACGCGCCCAGCGTCGGGCTCTCCCAGTCGTCTTCCACGAAGCGGATGTCATTGACCCGAGTATCGATCCCGATGGCGTCGAGGCTCTGCAGATAGAGATCTAGGATATCGGCCGGCGACGGCTTCATGATCACCTGGAACTGGTAGTAGTGCTGCAGCCGGTTGGGATTCTCGCCGTAGCGCCCGTCCTTGGGCCGTCGCGAGGGCTGCACGTAGCACGCGTTCCATGGCTTCGGGCCCAGCGCCCGTAACGTCGTCGCCGGGTGGAACGTGCCAGCCCCCACCTCCATATCGTAGGGTTGCAGCACGACGCACCCCTGCCGGCCCCAGAACTGTTGTAGCGTGAGAATCAGGTCCTGGAAGCTGACGCGCGGGTTGAGTGCTCCAGCGGCATTCCCGGCTGGATTCACCAAATCTCGCGCGGCGCCCTTGGCGGCGGTCTTATCGGCGGGCATGTCCAAAGTCTCTGTACAGCAAACGTCTTTTCGGCCGCGCACTATACGCAAAATCGCCATCCCGTCACCCGAGAAAAACGTGTCGTGGCCGCGTCCCCGAAGGTAATACGACCTGTCGCGTGGCACATTGCATTGCGGTTCTGCGCGAAACCTGGAGCTGACGCATGGAAACCCTGCTGAGCATCCTCTGGTGGATCATCTCGATGCTATGGAGCATCGTTTGGCTGCTCATCGGCGGTTGGGTGTCGACCGCCCTGCAGATCATCGTCCTGGTGCTCGCCTATTTCGCCTACCGCTACGGCTGGCGACGCGCCCCTCAGGAAGCCTGGCGCGGCACGCGCGCCATCGCCCGATGGGGCTGGAACTGGCTGCGTGGCATCGAGGCCGCCACCCGAGCTGCCGAGCGCGAGCGGGTGCGCGAGGTCGAGGTGGTCCGCGAGATCCGCATCAAGGAGTTCGGCGACGTCAACCTGTCGAGCCTCATGAACGTCTCGATGTTGGCAGGCCTTGTGCTCCTGGCGATGGCGGTCTGATCGCCACCACCAGCCTCTGTCCTCACCAACGACCCCGCCGCTTTATCGGTCCCACAACAACCCACAATTGGCATTTGCTCATGTGGCGGGCTAGGATCGGGGCACGGCTACAGGCAAGCCGCCCCTTGCAATGCAAAGTCAAAGGAGTGCCCCGATGAGCGTCAACAAGGTCATCGAACTCATGGCCGAAAGCGACAAGAGCTGGGAGGATGCCGCCGAGAAGGCGATCAAGGAGGCCTCCAGATCGGTCAAGGGCATCAGGTCGATCTGGATCCAGGATTTCTCGGCGACAGTTGATTCGAAGGGCAAGCTCAAGACCTACCGCATCACGGCCAAGGTGACGTTCGAGGTGATGGGCGGCAAGGGCTGACGACGCGGGCGTCGGACCTCTGACGCGCAAAGTCTGACGCGCACAACCCGGAATCCATCTTGTGCCACCGGCGCCGGACCCATCGCACCGGCGCCGTCGTCAGGTGCCGGACTCGCATCATCCTAACGTCGAGTGCCATTTCACGAGCCGAATGCTCCTCCAGGCAGTCACTGCGTTGTCACTGCCGGGAGATTTGGTTCGATTGCACTGAGACAAATTCGAAGCGCTCATTGTCCGGATAATATCCGATTGCGGTGCCAGGACATGGCGGGAATCAGAACGACGTCCGGGCTCGGCCGCGAGCACTGTTCGCGCGCTCAGGCGCCTCTCTCGGATCGACCGCCGCTGCCCTCGCGCGTTCCGCCATCTCGCGACTGCGAACCTTCCCTATTGGTCACCGGATAAACAGCTTTTACAGCTACGACGCCCGTGGCCAAATCACTTCATTTCATGTAACCGGAGTAGAAGCGTCTGGCCGGTTTGAATGCGGCACCGCATGGGGAGCATGGCGTGTGCGCGTCAGCAGTGGCAGTTCGGGCGCCGACTATGAGGGGAAGACATTGACACAGTCAGCAACTGCAACGGGCGCGTCCCCCGTGAAGGGCCGCGACTGGATGGCGATCGTCGCACGCTACCGCGAACCGAGTATCCGCCGCTCAATCATTGAGATCATCATAACCGCGATCCCGTTCGTTGCGTTATGGGTCGCAGCCTGGGCCGCGCTCTCGGTGAGCTACTGGCTCACGCTTGCAATCGCCATACCGGCTGCAGCAATGCTGGTGCGGCTGTTCCTCATCCAGCACGATTGCGGCCACTACGCCTTCTTCAAGACGCGCAAGACCAACGACTGGATCGGCCGCGTCATCGGCGTGTTCACGATGACGCCCTACGAAGTCTGGCGACGCAACCACGCGACACACCACGCCAACTCGGGCAATCTCGATGAGCGCGGCGTCGGCGACATCGAAACCTGGACCGTCAAGGAATACCTCGCCAAGCCGAAGTGGCGCCGATTCATGTATCGGGTCTACCGCAGCCCGCTGGTGATGTTCGGTATTGGCCCGTCGTTCGTCTTCATGTTGCAGCAGCGCCTTCCCGTCGGACAGATGAAAAGCGGCTGGCGGCCGTGGATCAGCGCCATGACCAACAATCTCGCCATTGCCGTGCTGTTCGGCGTGATGATGTGGCTCATCGGCGTGGTGGAATTCCTCATGGTGCACCTGCCCATCGTTGCTATCGCCGCGACGATCGGCGTCTTCCTATTTTATGTGCAGCATCAGTTCGAGGATACGTTCTGGGAGGAATCCGACAAGTGGAACCACCAGGACGCTGCGCTTTACGGCAGCTCTTACCTGGATCTCCCGAAGGCGCTGTCGTGGGTGACTGCCAACATCGGTGTGCATCACATCCACCACCTCTACAGCCGCGTTCCCTACTATCGGCTGCCGGAGCTGATCCGCGATTATCCCGAGCTGCGCGACGTGCGCCGCATCACGTTGCTCAGAAGCTTCAGCCTCATCAAGCTGAAGCTCTGGGACACCGACCGCAAGCGTCTCATCTCCTTCCGCCAGCTGGCGCAGGAGTTCCAGCCCGCTTGAGCCGGCGTCCGCACGCAGCTGAAATAGGAAACGGCCGGATCGACGATCCGGCCGTTCGTATGTGAATCGGGTTTTGTGATTTCTCCGCCGCCACCACGATCGGCGCATCTAGCATGTTGAGCTGAAGTGTAGAAGGTTCAGCATAAAAAACATGCTCAACTGAAGGAGATCGACCGCGTTTGCATTTCCATCGAACGCAAACGAACTCGATCCACATCAGGCAGCCTTCGACTTCTTGCCGCCGACGCGCTCGATCGACTTGATCGCCCCGCGCGGCTTGCCCGACCGCTCGGCGATCTCACGGTCCTGCTCCTCGATGACGGTGAGCGCCGGCGCATCACCCTCGAGCCCACCGAGCACGTCACCAGGAACGCGTCGGTTGGATGTCATCGTTCCGTCCTCGTAGAGCACGTTGAACAGAACGAACTCGGCCTTCGCCGTCGGTTTCTTGCGTGCCATGATCATCCTCACTCGGTTGTGTTGCTCTTCACGCGACTGCTTGGCTAGTGCGCAAGTCCGGCGACGCTCGACCGGTCAACCATCGAGCCCCTGGCAAGGAATATTGATCCCGACCCGCGCACAGCGGATATCTCTTCAACGCCTGCTGACTTACCCGGTCTTCAAGTTCGCTCCGCCACCACGATGACGTCGCCGGCCTCCACCGCCATTGCCTGCGCGATGTGAACTCTGCCGTGACCCATCCGGCCTGCCGCCCTTCGAATGCGCGCTCTTTGGATGTGCACTCTTGGAATGCGCTCCTTTCGGACGCGCTCCCTCTGAATGCGATCCCTTCGAATGCACCCCGCTGCTGCCTGTTCTGTGCTTGTCGATCGTCGCAAACACGTGCGCGACGGCCGCTCCGTCCCTGCCGGTGCGCGAACGCCCGTCTGACGCTACCTCAACGCGGTGTGATCCCGCACCGATCGCCTGTGTCGCGCGACGATCGGCGCCGCGTCCATGTCCAAGTTCGGCACCATGACGCCTGTGGGCAGCACCCGACTTCGCCGCCGTCGCAGAACGGTCCCTTTCGTGATGTCGCTCATCTTGGCGACGCACCTCATTTCGCCGCTCATCACTGCGACGCTCACCAGTCGGCCTTTCGGGGCTACGCTCGTCGTGGCGGCGTTCACCAGTCGGCTTTTCGCCGCGGCGCTCGTCATCGCGCCGCCCGTCACGGCGTCCATTCTTGGCAAGCTCTCCGCGTCCCTTGCCGCCACCGCCATCACCACGGCCGCGCATCGCGCGCCCGCCCTGGCGACGACCTGCAGCGCTCCGATGTGCGCTGACCTCAGCGACAATCGAGGCGTCATTGCGCCGATCCTCGGCCGGAATCTGCTGCCGCGTCAGCCGCTCGATCGCACGCAACAAATCGCGTTCCTCGACATCGCACAGCGAAATGGCCTGACCTTCCGCACCTGCCCTGGCCGTGCGGCCGATACGGTGCACGTAGGCCTCGGGAACCTCGGGCAGCTCGAAATTGACGACATGCGTCACGCCGTCGATGTCAATGCCGCGCGCGGCGATATCGGTCGCCACCAGCACGCCGGTTTTCGCCCGGCGGAAGGCATCGAGCGCCACTTCGCGCTGACGCTGGCTCTTGTTGCCGTGGATCGCCACGGCGGCGATCCCGGCCCCTTCCAGATGCCGCGCAACCCGGTCCGCACCACGCTTTGTACGAGTGAAAACCAGCGTCCGCTGCATTTCCGGATTGCCGAACAGATCGACCAGCAGCGGCCGCTTCTTGTTGGCCTCGATGTGGATTACGCGCTGCGTAACGCGCTCTGCCGTCGTCGCCACCGGCGCCACCTGGACCCGGACGGGATCCTTCAGCAGCTCGGCCGCCAGCGCCGCGATCTCCTGCGGCATGGTCGCCGAAAAGAACAGGTTCTGCCGGCGCGCACGCAGCTTAGAGACAATGCGGCGGATCGGCCGCACGAAGCCGAGGTCGAGCATCTGGTCGGCTTCATCGAGCACGAGTGCTTCGACCGCCTCCAGCGTCAGCACGCGCGAGTCGAGATGGTCGAGCAACCGGCCGGGTGTCGCAACGAGCACGTCGACACCCTTCGACAGGGCATCGATCTGCGGCTTGTGCGCAACGCCACCGAACACGATGGCAACTCTGATACCCAGGTGCCGGCCATAGGTGCGGAAGCTTTCGCCGATCTGCGCGGCAAGCTCACGCGTTGGCGACAGCACGAGAATGCGCGCGCTGTGGCGCGGCGCCGGCTTGGGATCTACCGCAAGCCGATGGAGCAATGGCAGCGCAAAGGCTGCCGTCTTACCCGTGCCGGTCTGCGCGATGCCGAGCAGATCGGCCCCCTTCAGAACAGCGGGAATGGCCTGCGCCTGGATCGGTGTCGGCGTCTCGTAGCCTTCTTCGGCGAGCGCCTTCAACATCGGCTCTGCGAGGCCCAATTCTAAGAATTTAGTCAAGTTCGAAGTCTTTCTTTTCTGTCTGATCCGCGCACGCGACAGCGCGCGGCGCCGGTCCGCGAGGCGGACGGGCTTTTCATTTCAGTGACGCCCTGCGTGTCCGGGGCTGTCTTATGGATCGATCGGGAAGCTCAACTGGCGGGTGCTGCTGTCCAACGGCCAAACAAACGAGGGCCGGGGCGCACCCTTCACGCGGCTGTAGCGCCGAAGCCGCTTCTAGGCGACGCGCCTATCTCTCATGCTGCGGCGCACAAGTCAATGCTCTATGCGCCACACTTCACCGTCCTGCGCGCCTTGGCCACAGGCAGGCATCCCTAGCGGCTACTTCAATCCGAAAGCTTTAAGCCGCTGATTTCGCCCCTTCAGGAGGACTTCGGCCGGTACTGGCCGGTTGCCGCATCGTATTCGAGCTTGCCCAGATCGCGCGCCTGGGCCGACCGTGCGGCCTCGGCCTGGCGTTCCGCTTCATCGGCCATCCGGCGCGCTTCCGCAGCCAGCTTTTCGAATTGCTTGCCCGCCCACCGCGCTCCAGCAATGACGCCGGCGCCCGCAAGCAGCACGACCAGGAATTGAGGCATGTGTCCACCTCACGACGTTCAAAGCTGCCCCCACTTCGGGCAAGCTTATAGCCCGAACCGCGACCACAGCGCCCGGGCCTCGATAGCCGACACCAGTTCGTCGGCCAAAGCAAGGCCGTGCGAATGAATTGATCCGTCATGCCCCAACTCGCTCTGACGTCCAAGCAGGAGCGAAGGTAACCTGCGAAACCGCCCCAGCAGTCCACCACGTGCCAGTGGCACTACGTCCAGGCGCACCTTGTCGCCGTAGATCGCCCGCATCTTGGAACGCACGTCTGAAATGCCGTCGATCAGGCCATATTCGAGGGCCTTCGGCGCCGACCAAAAGGCGCCCGAGAAGAGTTCCGAATCGGGCCCCTTGAGCCTGCCCGCGCGCCGATCCTTGACGACACCGATGAAGGCATTGTGCACGTCACGCTGCACGTCCTTCAGCCGCTCCACATCATCGGCATTCTCCGGCTGGAACATGTCGAGGGAGCCCTTGTTGTGGCCCGCTGTGTAGACGCGCCGCTCGATCCCCAGCCTCCCGATCGCCTTGTCGAGACCGAAGCTTGCCGAAATGACACCGATCGAACCGACGATCGAACTCGTATCCGCGTAGATCTCGTCGCCCGCCACCGCCAGGTAGTAGCCGCCCGAAGCCGCCACGTCCTCGCAGAATACGTAGACCTTCTTCTTCTGCTCGTCGGCGTGCTGCCGGATCAACTTGAAAATCAGGCTCGACTGCACCGGCGACCCGCCCGGCGAGTTGATCGCAATGGCAACGGCCGGCGTCTTCGACATGCGGAACGCCTTGCCGATCGCGGCAGCCACGGTTGCGCCGCTGAGGCCGGGTCGAAGCGGCGTTGCCATGCCGATCGGACCCGTGAGACGCAGCACAGGGACGCGCGGGCCGCGATTGAAAAGTCTCATGCTAATCTTTCTCCGAAGGTTTCCCTCGAGATGTGGTGGCTGGCATCCGCAAAGGCAAACCCATTCCCTCGCGAAGAATTTGGCTCGCTATGGGATGAAATGCATGGCCGTCCAGATGCAACGGAACACCGGGCAACACGGTTAACGGCGCCCGGCTGCCCTTCATGCCCGACACCAGCAGGCGGCTGGCAGGCAGGCCCTCGCGGGGATGCAAAGGCAGGATGACGAGCGCACCGAACCGTGGTCGCAGCGCTGCCAGCAACTCGCCCAGCGCTTCCGCCTTGTGCACGAAGATCACCTGGCCGCCCGGCCGCGCAAAATGCGCCAATGCCCGCGCCCAATGCTCCAGTTCGCCCTCGCCCATCGCATGTGCACCGGCTTTCACCACGTTGCGTGACGGCGTGCCGCGTGCATCGACGTGGTAGGGCGGATTGCACATCACGAGGTCGAAGCTTTCGCGCTGGAGCCCCAAAGCCTCCAGGTCGGCCGCCGCACCGAGCAGGTCCGCGCACACGACCTTGGCGGCATCCGTCAGTCCATTCTCGCGCACGTTCCGCGCGGCCAGTTCGGCAAGCTCCGGCGCGCGCTCGACCATCGTCACGTGCACATCGACGAGCTTGCTCAGCCGGAACGCCACCAGCAGTCCCACTGTGCCCACGCCAGCGCCCGCATCCAGGATCTTCAGCGTGGCGCGCCCGTCTTGCGGTTGCGCCGTCGCTGCCAGCAGGACAGCGTCGATCCCGGCCCGGTAGCCGCGCACCGGTTGCAACAGCATCAGCCGCCCGTCCAGGAAGGCGTCCCGCGTCAGGTCATCATCCTTGACTTCAGTCACGGCCCTTCACCCAGTGCCCGAGTTCGGCGTCATGCAAGATCCGGCAGGCTTCGTCATACCGGCCCTCATCGACCAGGACCCGCTGTGGCAGAATCCCGATCGAGCCCTCCAGCACGCTCATATTGGTATCTGCGACAACGACAGCTATACCGGCCTCGCGCAGCAGGGCTTCGACGAAAGAAATGAGCACCCGGTCGTTGGTTCTGATCAGCTCTCGCACCAAATATCCTTCGGGCTTCAAGTTTCTGATGCGCGGATGCAAACTTGCCACTATGGTGCGCCCGAGCACCGTATTGGAAGCCGTATGAAATCGAATTGCAAGCGAACGGGGAATTGCCCTTGGGTTTAGTTGTTCCGCTCGAAGACGCCCGCGATCCCGCGGACAGCCTGCGACCGCTCCTCGACCTCGTCACCGGGGACATGGAGGGTATCAATAGGATCATCCTCGACAAGGCGATTTCCGACGTCGACATGATCCCGGAGCTGGCCCACCACCTGATCATTTCGGGCGGCAAGCGCCTGCGCCCGATGATGACCATCGCCGCGGCCAAGCTGGTTGGCTATCGCGAGAGCGCCCATATTCGTGTCGCGGCCGCCGTCGAGTTCATGCACACCGCCACCCTGCTTCACGACGATGTCGTCGACGAGAGCGACGTGCGCCGCGGCAGGAAGGCCGCACGCATGATCTGGGGCAACCAGGCCAGCGTGCTGGTCGGTGACTTCCTGCTCGGTCAGGCCTTTCGCATGCTGGTCGAAGTCGGCTCCCTGCCGGTCCTCAGGATCTTGTCCAACGCCGCCGCCATCATCGCGGAAGGCGAGGTCATGCAGCTCGCCGCCGCCAAGAACACCGCCACCACCGAGGACGCCTACCTCGCCATCATCGACGCCAAGACCGCCGCGCTGTTTGCCGGTGCCGCCGAATCCGGCGCAGCCATCGCCAACCGCCCGACCGAGGAGCTGAGCGCGCTGCGTTCCTATGGCAAGAACCTCGGCATCGCCTTCCAGCTCGTCGACGATGCCCTCGACTATTCGGGCGATGCCCAGCGCCTCGGCAAATCGGTCGGCGACGACTTCCGCGAAGGCAAGATCACGCTTCCCGTCATCCTTTCCTATCGCCGCGGCTCGGCCGAGGAGCGTGCCTTCTGGAATCGCACGATTGCCGAGGGCACCATCGAGGACGGCGATCTGGAGCAGGCCATCCACCTGATGAAGAAGCACAAGGCGATCGAGGCGACACTCGAGCGCGCCCGCACCTACGGCACCATTGCTCGCGATGCATTGGGCGTGTTCCCAGCCTCGTCCGAGCGCGAAGCGATGCGCGAGGTCATCACCTTCTGTGTCAACCGCACGCACTGACAGAAGTGCCACGCCAGCCCCGCCGACACTCACCGCCATGCTGGCACTCGACCGCCAGAGCGCGAAGCGCGTCGATGACGCCTACCTCGACCAGCAGCTCTCGGACCCGGCCTCGCGCTTCATCGTCCTCGTCGATGCAAAGCCCGTGATCCGTTCGAGCGCCGACCGCACCGCAGCCTCGCTTGCAACGTTTACCCACCACGAGCTTCCAGGCGGCCCGCCGCACCTCGATGATGTCCTATTCTTGGGGCTTCGCCACGACACCGGAGCGGCTCACTTTGCCCGCATGATCCCAGCTGAGGAAGCCACCCAGCTCGATCCTGGTGGAACGACGCTCGCCCCGGCCGTCGACCTGCGCTCGCTGGCAATGCAGGGCGTGCTCAAGCCGGAAGAACTGGCAACCGCGGCAACCGCTGCCGCTCTCGTCAACTGGCACGGGGAGACCCGTTATTGCGGCCGCTGCGGCAATCCCACGCTGCCTCGCGAAGGCGGCTGGTCGCGCCACTGCCCTGTCTGTCAGTCGCGGCAGTTTCCACGCACCGACCCCGTCGTCATCATGCTGGTGACGGCAGGCGACCGCTGCGTCCTGGCCCGCCAGCCGGCTTTCCCCGAGGGCATGATGTCGACGCTGGCGGGCTTCCTGGAGCCCGGCGAAACCATCGAGACGGCCGTAGAGCGTGAAACTTTCGAGGAGATCGGCATTAGGACCGCCGCTGTCCACTATCACGCCTCCCAGCCTTGGCCGTTTCCGCATTCCCTGATGATCGGCTGCGTTGCAGAGGCGACCGAAGCGCCGCTGTGCCCAGACCCCGATGAGCTTGAAACCGCCCGCTGGTTCACGCGCGCCGAAGTCCGACAGCTCCTGTCAGGCAATCATCCTGACGGCCTCTGGGTGCCTGGACCTCATGCCATCGCCCGCTGGCTCATCGCGCACTTTGCAATAGGCAATCCGTAGCGCCGTACGGTGTCACTCAAATCGCACGCCAGAGACATTGTGTCACCAAGTTGATACATCGGCTTGCGGCCCGGAAGTTTCCGGCTAGTGTGATCCGCATGCAGTGGTTGCGACGAGCACGAACCAGGCGAATCGCGGCGGGGATAGCCTTTGCCGCGACGATGTTGCACGTCGCATTCCTGTCCCTGCACGTGGCGATGACGGTCGCACTTGCGTTGTCTGGTGGCGCGAGCGCCAGCCAGTCACGTCTGGGCTTCGTCATCTGCGAGCTGCAGCACGTCACACCGAATGATGTCGCGTCCAATCCGGCGCAGCCCAATGGCAAGAGCAGCGGCCAGAACACCGCTGCCACCTTCTGCCCGGTCTGCATCGGCGCCGCGGCGTTGGCGCTGGTTCCGCCCGAAGGCCCGCCACTCCCAGCCTATGTCGCGCTCGAAGTGCCGATCGTCGTCGCGGTGACGCCGGCCATTGAAACGCCGCGCCACGAGACAGAGCGCAAGCGAAGCCGCGCCCCACCTCGCCTGACCTGAAGACATCAGCCGCCCCCCGTTCCGCGTCCTCCTTCAAAGGCAGGCGCGCGCCGGTCGTAGAGCCGGCCGAACGGGTCGACCCGTCAAGTCCAAGGTCTACTAAAATGAGATTCCATCGATTGAAGCGCTGCAGGTGCCAGCTTGCGCTCGCCCTTGCGCTCACCACCGCCGCCGTCTTCACGGCGACCACCGCCCGCGCCCAGCACATGAGCCACGGCGGCCAGCATGCGTCCAACCATCAGATGTCCGGCGATGAAGAGATGTCCGGCCACACCCACATGAACCCACCGCCCGCCGGCGTCATGGGCGCCCACATGATGAACCGTGGCCAGGTCATGGTCATGTACACGCCCATGTTCATGAAGATGAACGGCAGTCGCATCGGCACCCATCGCATCTCGCCCGAGGAGATCGTGACGACGATTCCCAATCGCTTCGACATGATGCCTGCGATGCCCGGCGTGCAGCCTCCAACCCTGCGCATTGCGCCGCAGGAGATGAGCATGGAGATGCACATGCTCTCGGCCATGTACGGCATCACCGACACGATCAACCTGATGATCATGTCGTCCTACGTCGAAAAGCGCATGACCATGATCACCTTCCAGGGCATGTCCGGTGCCACCCGGCTCGGCCTCACCGAGGGCAGCACCGAAGGCATCGGCGACACCACGGTCGCGCTTGCCTTCAAGCTCTGGCAGGGCCACGGCCAGAAGTTGCACGGGTCCATTGGTGTTTCGATCCCTACCGGATCCATCGACGAGGAAGGCCGCATGATGATGCCGAGCGGCATGATGATGTCGATGCGCTCCGCTTACGGCATGCAGCTTGGGACCGGCACCTATGATCTCGTTCCCTCGCTCACCTATGTCGGCGGTTCTGGACGCCTCGGCTGGGGTGCGCAGGGGAAGGCCCGCATTGCGTTGCAAGATGAGAACGACGAGGGTTACCGTTGGGGCAATCTCTACGAGGCGACCGCCTGGCTCAGCTACAAGCTCACCGATGGTCTCTCCGGCACCGCGCGACTGGCTGCAAGCACACAGGAAGAGATCCATGGCGCCGACCCGCACATCGGCGGGATGTTCCAGGGCACCTATCCCGAGTTCTACGGTGGCGAGCGCATCGAGGCCTTCCTCGGCCTCAATGGGCTCATGAAACTTGGCAACGGAACCGTTGCCCGCGTCGGCTTCGAAGCTGGCGTGCCGCTCTACCAGAACCTCAATGGACCGCAGCTCGAGCGCGACTGGTCCTTGGCCTTCACCGCAGGAATCCATTTCTGAAGACGTAGCCGCCGCGCGGTACGCCTGGCAACGAGCCTACCGCGCACCTCTCTCAACACGTGAACCGAAAGGACACCCCCAATGCCCAAATTGAGTGTATTTGCCGTTTCATTTCTCCTCGCCACTCTCGCAACCCCGGCCCTCGCCGGCGAGGTCACGGTTGGCGATCTTGTCATCTCCAAGGCCTGGACCCGCGTCACCCCGCCCGGCGCCAAGGTCGCCGGCGGCTTCTTGTCTATCACCAACAAGGGCAAGAACCCCGACCGTCTGCTCGGTGGCACGGCTGAGATCGCCGGCCGCATGGAAGTGCACGAGATGACGATGGACGCCGGTGTCATGAAAATGCGTGAGGTCGCTGGCGGCATCGAGATTAAGCCCGGCGCCACCGTTGAGCTGAAGCCCGGCGGATACCATGTCATGTTCATGAACTTGAAATCGAGCCCCGTCGAAGGCAAGCCCGTCAGCGGCACCTTGAAGTTCGAAAAGGCAGGCGATGCCAAGATCGCCTATGATGTGGCGCCTCTGGGCGCCAAGTCGGACAGCGGCTCAATGGATCACGGACAGCATGACAAGAAGCACTGATACTCGTGGCATGAGCAGATTGCGCCTGATGGTGTGGGCAGCCGTTGCCGCCCTCGCCATCGGCGTCGGCATGTACATGCTGGGCGAGGCGCACAGGGCACAGCAGGCCGGCCTCAAGCTTCCCGGTGCGATCAGAATCGGCGCACCCTTTGTACTCACCCGAACCGACGGCACGCGCTTCTCCAGCGAGGCGCTTGCCGGCAAACCCTATGCCGCCTTCTTCGGCTTCACCCATTGCCCGGACATCTGCCCGACGACCCTTTTGGAGATGACCGAGCACCTGCAGGCCCTGGGCGACAAGGCTGCGGGCCTCAACGTGCTGTTCGTTTCGGTCGATCCCGAGCGCGACACGCCCGAGCACCTGAAGCTCTACCTGTCGGCCTTCGACCAGCGCATCATCGGCCTCACCGGCACGCTCGATGAGATCACCGCCGTCGCCAAGTCCTACCGCATCTACTACGAGAAGGTGCCTTCCAAGGACGGCTCAGACTACACCATGAATCACACCGCCTCGGTCTACCTGATGGACAAGACCGGCAACCTCGTTTCCACCCTGTCATTTCAGGAACCGCAGGACTCCCGCCAGAAGAAGCTCGAGAATCTCCTTGCCAGGTAGGCACTCGCACGTCCCGTATTGCGGCAGCTGCGGGCTCGACTATGTCCGTTTGCTGCGATGACAAGATTTCTGCGCAAATTGGCACTGCCCCCTGTTCGCACCAATTGAGTTATCACCAGCGCAGCGATATCGTCCGCCGCCCCGGCGCCTCGGGGCGTCACCTTCGAGCCCGCCCATGCCCATTTCACTGTCGCCCTACCTCACGCCGATCGTACTGCTGTTCCTGTCCAACATCTTCATGACGTTTGCCTGGTACGGGCACCTGAAGTTCACCACCAAGCCGCTGGCGATCGTCGTCGTGGTGAGCTGGGCAATCGCCTTCATCGAGTATTGCTTCGCCGTTCCTGCCAACCGCATCGGCCACGACGTCTATTCCACAGCCGAGCTGAAGACGATGCAGGAAATCATCACCTTCATCGTCTTTGCCGTGTTCTCGGTCTGGATTCTGAAAGAGCCGATCACGATCAATCACGTCGTCGGCTTCACTTTGATCGCGTTCGGTGCCTTCTTCGTCTTCAAGGCCCCGCTGTAGAGCTTTTCAGAATTAGGTGGCAGCACCGCACCCTTTCACGTCATGGCCGGACTTGATCCGGCCATCCAGAAGACAGCGCTTAATGCATTACTCCAGGATGGCCGTGTCAAGCACGGCCATGGAGTGATGATTCCGTGAATTCCTGAATCGCACTTGATCGGCGAATGCGACGCATTCAAATGCAGCGCCCGCCGTCGACCTCGATGGCCACGCCCGTGATGAAGTTCGACGACGACTCGGCCAGGAACAGCGCCGCGTTGGCGATGTCCTGCGGCTTCGACATCCGCCCCAGGGGGATCGTCGCCAGGAACTTCGCGCGGTTCTCCGGCGTGTCCGGCATTCCCATGAACCGCTCCAGCATTCCCGTCTCGCCGATCACCGGGTTGATCGCGTTTACGCGGATCTTCTTCGGCGCCAGTTCCGCCGCCATCGATTTCGTCAGCGTGATCACCGCGCCCTTCGAGCCGTTGTACCAGGTCAGCCCCGGCCGCAGCCGCACCCCCGCTGTCGAAGCCGTATTGATGATCACACCGCCACCCCGCTTTTCCATCACCGGCACGGCGGCAAGCGTAGTCAGATAGATGGACTTAACATTGACCGCATAGATGCGATCGAACTCGTCTTCCCTCACCGTCAGCAGCGACTGGTTGCTGTGCGTGTAGCCGGCGTTATTGACGAGGATATCGAGCCCGCCGAACACCTCGTCCGCAGTGGCGATCATCTGCGCGACGTCGGCCTTGCGCGTGATGTCGCCCTCGACCGCCATCGCGCCGTGGCCAAGCGTCTGCGCAACGTCCGAAGCCGCGCTGCCGTTGATATCCGCAATGATCACGCGCGCACCCTCACGCGCAAAGGTCTCGGCAATGCCGCGACCGAATCCCGACGCGCCGCCTGTTACGATCGCCACTTTTCCTTGAAGACGCATGGCGAATTCCTTGTACCCTGCCCGCGCGGTCAGATGAAGTTGTGCGACGCCATCATGCCAGCCGCGCGCTCCGCGACCTCGCGCCGATAGGGGCTCGCGACATAGCTGCCCAGGAGCTTCACCTCGCTAGAGAAGAACGACAGTTCCTCCAGCGCCAGTTGTACCGGCCGCTGCGCGGGGTGTCCCTCGATGTCGGCGAAGAACATCGTGGCATTGAACGTGCCGCCTGTCTGGTAGCTCTCCAGCTTGGTCATGTTGACGCCGTTGGTCGCGAACCCGCCCAGCGCCTTGTAGAGCGCCGCCGGCACGTTGCGCACGCGGAACAGGAATGTCGTCACGATCGGCCCGTCATTGGGCTCCGCATCGTCCGGCTCGTTGGCCAGAATGACGAATCGAGTCGTGTTGTGCTCCTCGTCCTCAACGTCGTTCTGTAGGATTTTCAATCCGTAGATCTCAGCCGCCAATGACGACGCGATCGCCGCCAGCGTCAAGTCGCCGCTTTCGCTCACCATGCGCGCCGAGCCCGCCGTATCGGCTTCCGGCACCGGCTTCAGCCCGTGATTGCGCAGCGTATTGCGGCACTGGCCAAGCGCCTGCGTATGGCTCATCACGCGCTTGACGGTCTGCAGCGAAGCTTTCGGCAGCGCCATCAGCTGGTGCCTCACACGCAAGAAGTGTTCGCCGACGATGTAGAGTTCCGCCCCCGGCAACAGGTGATGAATATCCGCGACCCGCCCCGCAACCGAGTTCTCGATCGGGATCATCGCATAGCGCACTTCGCCCTGCTTCACGGCCGCCAGCGCGTC
Source organism: Hyphomicrobiaceae bacterium (assembly GCA_044222395.1). Taxonomy (GTDB): domain Bacteria; phylum Pseudomonadota; class Alphaproteobacteria; order Rhizobiales; family Hyphomicrobiaceae; genus JAEUMD01. The sequence continues at coordinate 86,917 of JBGANK010000001.1, forward strand.
CTCGAAGGTCGGATAGGCCACCGGTTCCATTCCCGCATGGGCCTCGCGACAGGCGATGTGCGAATTGGCGCCGGGCTCGCCCTGGTAGGCAATGCGCTCCGTCGCCTCCGATTTGTTGTCGAGGTTCGTCATCTAGATCGCAGTCCTGGTGCCGACCATCCGCCGGTCCACCACCTTCCATGATTCTTTGTTGCGAAAAGAGGCTCGGGCGAGAGGGCTGAGAGCTGTGATCATCACGCACCCGCCGCATTGAGCAGGGCACGCGCACGCTCCAGATCGGCAGGAGTATCGACACCGAGCGGAACAGTGTCAACGACCGTCACGTCGATGCGCATGCCGTCCTCGAGCGCCCTCAGCTGTTCCAGCTTTTCGCGCTTTTCCAGCGTCGATGGTGGCAGGCCGACGAACCGGTCGAGCGCGCCGCGCCGATAAGCATAAATGCCGATGTGATGGTAGAGCGGCCCGTCGCCGTAGGGCGCCGTCGCACGCGTGAAGTAGAGCGCGCGCAGCCGATTGGGCTGCCCCACCGCACTGCCCACGATCTTGACGACGTTCGGATTGTCCTTCTCGTCCTCCTCGACGATCTCCACCGCAAGCGTCGCGATATCAACCGCCGGATCGCCGAGCGGGCCGAGACATGCCCCGATCAGCCTCGGCTCCAGCGTCGGCAGATCACCTTGCAGATTGACGACCACCTCGCACGCGCCGTCCGGATCGACGATGTTCAAGGCCTCATAGACCCGGTCCGAACCGCTGCCGTGTTCCGCGCGGGTCAGCACCGCCTCGCCTCCAGCGGCACGCACCGCCTCGAGGATCTCGCGTGCATCGGTTGCAACGACGACCCTCCCGATCCCGGCCGCCATCGCCCGCCGCCAGACATGAACGATCATCGGTTGACCCCAAATGTCGGCCATCGGCTTGCCCGGCAGGCGCGTCGCCTGCAATCGGGCAGGAATGATCGTCATCACCTTTTGGCTTGGGGGCAACATGAGGGGGGCTCCGCCGACCTTCCGGGAGGCGCGGCGCCTGATTTGAGCCGCCAAAGTGACAATTCGCCTCGCCAGCAGTCTGTAGAACGAACACAAGTCGGGTTGCAAGCCGGGCACAAATTCCTATAGTCGGCCGCGGAATTTCGGTCGCAAGCTGCGGCCGCTGACCGACCAACCGAATTGCCGAGACACGGACGACATGATGGACTCATTTGAGCTGAGCAAGATCGCCGCGGGCGTGCTCACCGCGCTGCTTGTGGTCTTCGGCGTGAAGACCACGATCGCAATCAACTCCGGCGCGCACGGCGGCGGGCATGCGGAGAACCACTCGGGCTATGTGCTGGCTGCGGCCGCACCGGCCGCCAAATCTGGCGGCGCACCGGCCGCCCCGGCCGCCGGTGGCTTCGACGCCGCCAAGGTCTTCAAGAAATGCTCAGCCTGCCACACCACCGAGAACGGCGGCGCCGCCAAGGCTGGACCGAACCTGTTCGGCATCGTCGGCCGCGCAAAGGCCGCGGCCGCAGGATTCGGCTATTCCGATGACATGAAGGCCAAGGGCGGCAAATGGGAGCTGGCTGACCTCGCCACCTTCCTCAACAAGCCCAAGGACTACGTGCCCAAGACCAAGATGGCATTTGGCGGCATTGCCGACACTGGCGACCTTGCCAACCTGCTGGCCTATCTGTCCACGCTGAAATAGGCCCGCACCCACCAAGCCCGGCGCGGTCCGTGTGCGGTGTTGAAAATTCGAGCCCCGCCAGCGTCCTGGCGGGGCTTTTATGTATTCTGGGTGGATCGCAGGAAAATCAGGGTGAGGCCCAGCAATCTTGCCAAAACTTAACTTCAGCTCGCCCAAAACCTCATTTACCCCGTAATCGTCGAGCACCGCCTACGCAACCAAACACCAACCGACAGCAAAGGGCAGGAAAACGATGGCTCAGCGCAAACCACGCGCACCTTTCGCAGCATTTTGGTGCGCTCTGGCATTTTCCCTTGCCGCGACAGCATCCCACCCCGCCCATGCCCAGGAATCCACCGGCGCACCCGTCCGTCATCACGCCCTATCCCTAGTCGCAAAACCCAAGATGGGCCCCGACTACAAGCATTTCGACTGGGTCAACCCGGATGCCCCTAAGGGCGGCGTCCTGCGCGAATGGGAAATGGGCTCGTTCGATTCACTTAACCCGTTTTCCATCAAGGGGGTTCCCGCCGAGGGTCTGGGAAGGATCTACGACACGCTGATGTCGGTCTCACCCGATGAGCCAGCCACGGAGTACGGTCTCATCGCCGCCTGGGTGTCCTTTCCCGCCGACTATTCGTCGGTCACCTTCGGATTGAGGCCCGAAGCGCGGTGGCATGACGGTAAGCCGGTCACCGTCGACGACGTCATCTTCTCACTTTCGGCATTGAAGTCGGCCCATCCGCAATACGCCTTCTACTACAAGAACGTCATCGGCGCGGAAAAGACGGGCGACAACGAGGTGACGTTCCGTTTCGATATGAAGGGCAACCGTGAGCTGCCGCATATCGTTGGCGAACTGCCGGTATTGCCGAAACATCATTGGGAGGGAACCAGCACCGACGGCGCCAAGCGCGACATCACCAAGTCGTCGCTCGACGTTCCCTTGGGTTCCGGACCCTACAAGATCAAGTCCGTCGATTCAGGACGCTCCATTGTCTACCAGCGCGTCGCCGACTACTGGGCCAAGGATCTGCCGGTACGCAAAGGCATGAATAACTTCGATGAGTTGAGCTACACATACTATCGCGACACAACTCCCGCTTTCGAAGCGTTCAAGACCGGCGACGTCGATTATTGGCAGGAGTCGAGCGCGACCCGCTGGGCGGCGCAGTTCGAATTCGACGCCGTGAAGAAGAAGCACGTCAGGAAGGAGGAACTGAAGAACGGCCGCGTCGCCGGCATGCAGGCCTTTGTCCTCAACACCCGCCGGCCGCAATTCGCCGACCCGCGCGTGCGCCACGCCTTCAACCTCGCGCTCGACTTCGACACCCTCAACAAGAACCTGTTCTATGGCCAGTACATCAGGTCGGGCAGCTATTTTGCCAATTCGGAGCTGGCCGCAACCGGACTGCCGCAAGGTCGCGAGAAGGAAATCCTGGAAGGATTGAAAGACCAGATACCGCCTGAGGTCTTCACCCAGGAGTGGAAGAATCCGACCGCCGCCACGGTCAACGATCATCGCAACAACATGCGCGAGGCGATCCAGCTTCTCGCCCAGGCCGGATGGAACATCAAGAACGGCCAGCTCACCAACGACAAGGGTGAGACGCTGAAAGCCGAATTCCTGCTCGTGCAGCCCGATTTCGAGCGTGTCGTGCTTCCCTACATAGAGGACTTGAAGCGCATCGGCGTCGCTGCTTCCGCGCGCATCGTCGACACTTCTCAATACAAGCGCCGCACTGACAATTTCGATTTCGACATCATTGTCGGCTCGTTCGGTCAATCCCACTCGCCCGGCAACGAGCAGCGCGACTACTGGGGCTCGGAAGCTGCCAAGCGCGACGGCAGCCGCAATTTGATTGGTATCGCCAGCCCTGCCATCGACAAGTTGATCGAACATATCATCACGGCCAAGGACCGCACCGATCTCGTTGCCGCCACCCGGGCCCTCGATCGCGTCCTGCTGTGGAACCATTTCGTCGTCCCGCAATGGCACTTCCCGTTCGACCGGCTCGCCACGTGGGACCGCTTCGGCCGCCCCGAAAAGCTGCCGTCGCAAAGCCCGAGCACAACGGCGGCTTGGTGGTACGACGCCAAGAAGGACGAGGCCATCCGTGCGGGCATGGGCAAATGATGACGCCCGCGACGCGCACGAAGTGGCCTCAGCGGCACACTGTACGGCAGCGTTGTCTGCCTGCATCCTGCATGGCGCTCGCACTCGTGCTGATCGTCTCCCTCGCCACACCGACGAAAGCCAGTGAGGCACGCCACGGCCTCTCGATCTTCGGCCCGCTCGGTTATGCGGTCGACTTCCAGCACTTCGGCTACGTCAATCCCAATGCGCCCAAGGGCGGACGCATGTCTCTGGTGGGATCCGCTGGCGTCATCACCTTCGACAGCTTCAATACATTCATCCTGAAAGGAGACCCCGCTCAGGGCCTCGATGCGTTGTTCGACAGCCTGATGGTGCGCGCCGAGGATGAGCCCGACGCCGTCTACGGTCTCATTGCCCGTACTGCCGAAGTTGCCGATGACGGCATGTCGGTCACGTTCACGATGCGCCCCGAGGCGCGCTTTGCCGACGGCTCACCTGTTACAGCCGATGATGTCGTCTTCTCGTTCGAGACACTGAAGGGAAAAGGCCACCCCAGCTATCGCATGTCATTGCGCGATGTCGAAAAAGCCGAGGCGCTTGGACCGCACACCGTACGCTACACCTTCAAGGGCAACCTCGTGCGTGACCTTCCAACTGCCGTTTCGACCTTGCCGGTGTTGTCGAAGGCCTTCTACACCGCACACAAATTCGAGGAATCCTCGCTCACTCCGCCGCTCGGTTCCGGCCCCTACACCATCGCCGATTCCAAGCCCGGCGCGTTCGTTCTCTACAAGCGGCGGCCCGACTATTGGGCCAAGGACCTGCCCGTAAATCGCGGCCGCTACAATTTCGATGAGCTGAAGTACGAGTACTTCCGGGACCGCACCGCCGAGCTCACCAGCCTGAAGTCCGGCGCCTTCGATTTCCGCGAGGAATTCACTTCCGTCGACTGGGCCACCGCCTACGACATTCCCGCCGTCCACGAAGGCCGCATGATCAAGGAGAGTTTGCCCGACGAAACACCATCTGGCGCGCAGGGCTTCTTCATCAATATGCGCCGCGACAAGTTCAAGGACGTCCGCGTCAGGCAGGCGCTCGGCCTCGCCTTTGATTTCGAATGGACCAACAAGAACCTCTTCTACGCCCTCTACCAGCGCACATCGAGCTTCTTCGAGAATTCGCCGATGAAGGCAGAAGCCAAGCCTTCTCCTGAAGAGCTGGCGCTGCTCGAACCCTATCGCGAGAAGCTCTCGCCGGACGTCTTGGGCGAACCGGTGTCCGCGCCCATCAGCGACGGCTCTGGCTCGGACCGCAAGCTCTTGCGCGACGCTTCGCGTCTGCTGACAGAGGCGGGCTGGGCCCAGAACGGCGCCGTCCGCACCAATGCCAAGGGCGAGACGCTGACGCTTGAGATCCTTGACTTCTCGCCCTCCTTCGAGCGCATCGTCCTGCCCTATTTGAAGAACCTCAAGGCAATCGGCATCGATGCAACGCTGCGCCGGGTCGATCCCGCGCAATATGAGCGCCGCGTCAAGTCATTCGACTTCGATCTCACCACCAAACGCTACTCCATGCGCCTGACGCCGGGCATTGAGCTGAAGACGTATTGGGGCTCCGAATCGGCCAAGACCGACGGCAGCTTCAATCTCGCCGGGATCGCTGATCCCGTCGTTGACGCCATGATCGAGAAGATCATGGCGGCCAAATCGCGTCCTGAACTGGAGATCGCCGCCAGAGCCGCCGACCGCGTGCTTCGCGCCGGCCACTATTGGGTGCCGCATTGGTACAAGGCGTCTCATCATCTCGCCTTCTGGAACAAGTTCTCGCGTCCCGGCACCAAGCCGAAATACGCGCGAGGCGTCATTGACACATGGTGGTATGACGCCGACAAAGCACAGCGACTGAATTAGGGGTAGGCGGGCGGCCTGCCGCGCAAGCAACGGACAAACCGGGGATCATGGCCCATTACCTGCTCAAGCGTCTCCTGCTGATGATCCCGACCATGTTCGGTATCATGGCGATCAGCTTCATCATCATCCAGTTCGCACCGGGCGGTCCTGTCGAGCGCGTCATCGCCCAGCTGACGGGAACCGGCGTCAACGCCACCGATCGCTTCTCCGGCGGCAACAGCGACTCGCTGTCCGGACAGTCCCAGCGCGACGGACCGGGCCAGGGCGGTGCCGCCGATCCCGTCAACTCAAAGTACCGCGGCGCCCAGGGCCTTGACCCGGAATTCATCAAGAGCCTGGAGAAGCAGTTCGGCTTCGACAAGCCGGCGCACGAGCGCTTCTTCATCATGCTCAAGAACTATCTCACCTTCGATTTCGGCAAGAGCTACTTCCGCGATGTCTCCGTGCTCCAGCTGATCAAGGAGAAGCTGCCGGTCTCCATATCGCTCGGTCTTTGGATGACGCTGCTCACCTACTTCATATCGATCCCCCTTGGCATCCGCAAAGCCGTCAGGGACGGCGAGAAGTTCGACACCTGGACCAGCGGCGCCCTCGTCGTCGGCTATGCCATTCCCGGTTTTCTCATCGCCGTCCTGCTGCTCATAGTGTTCGCCGGCTCCGCCTTCTTCCAGTGGTTTCCCTCGCGCGGGCTGACTTCCGACAACTGGGCGCAGCTCTCGACCTGGGGCAAGATCGTCGACTACTTCTGGCATCTCGCCCTGCCACTCTTCGCCATCGCGCTTGGCGCCTTCACGACGATGACCTTCCTGACCAAGAACTCGTTCCTCGATGAGATCCGCAAGCAGTACGTGATCACCGCACGCGCCAAGGGCCTGTCCGAGCGTCAGGTCCTTTACGGTCACGTTTTCCGCAACGCCATGCTGTTGATCATCGCCGGCTTTCCCGGCGCATTCATTCACGCCTTCTTTTCCGGAAGTCTCTTGATCGAGCAGGTCTTCTCTCTCGACGGTCTGGGTCTGTTGAGCTTCGAATCGATCATCAATCGCGACTATCCGGTGGTCTTCGCCAACCTCTACATCTTCGCCCTGCTCGGCCTCGTCATAAACATCGTGTCTGACTTCCTCTACACGATCGTCGATCCCAGGATCGACTTCGAGAGCCGCGAGGTCTGAGGCCATGGATGCGAAGATCGAATCGGCCGCGCCCGACCACCGCGCCACGGAGCCGCAAGCGCACGCGGCGAAAGCGCTGTCGAGACGAGGCGAATGGTTCCACCTTTCGCCGATCAACCGGCGCCGCTGGAACAACTTCAAATCCAACGGGCGCGGCTACTGGAGCCTGTGGATCTTCCTCACCCTCTTCGTCATGTCGCTGCTTGCCGACTTCATTGCCAATGACCGGCCGATCCTCGGCCGCTACAAGGGCGAACTGCTCGCACCGGTCGTTTTCGACTATCCTGAATCAAAGTTCGGCGGCTTTCTCGCCACCACAGACTATAAGGATCCCGTGATCCTCGACGAGATCAAGGCGAACGGGTGGCTTCTCTGGCCGCCGATCCGCTACTCCTACGACACCGTCAACAAGGACTATCCCACACGCAAGTCCCCAGCCGGCCTTTGCTTGGGCTTCCCGTCGCCGCCACCCTGGGCATCCGATGCTCCTCTGTGTGACGCTTCTCCCGAGCAGATCGCCCGCTATCGGGCACTGGGCAACACCAACTGGCTCGGCACCGACAACCAGGGTCGCGACGTCGTCGCACGAGTGATCCACGGCTTCCGCATCTCGGTCCTGTTCGGCCTCCTGCTGACCTTCTTCTCCTCGATCCTCGGCGTCACGGCCGGCGCCGTGCAGGGCTATTTCGGCGGACGCACCGACCTCGTCTTCCAGCGCGTCCTGGAGATCTGGTCGGCAATACCCTCGCTATATGTACTGCTCATCATCTCGTCCGTGCTGGTGCCGGGCTTCTGGACACTGCTCGGCGTCCTCATGATCTTCTCCTGGACCGCGCTCGTCGGCGTCGTGCGCGCCGAGTTTCTGCGCGGCCGCAACTTCGAATACATCAAGGCCGCACGCGCGCTCGGCCTGTCCGACGCCAAAATCATGTGGAAGCACCTGTTGCCCAATGCCATGGTCGCCACGCTCACGTTCGTGCCGTTCTTGTTGTCGGGCTCCATCTCCGCGCTGACCGCGCTCGACTTCCTCGGACTTGGCCTGCCACCCGGATCGGCCTCGTTGGGCGAGCTGCTGTTGCAGGGCAAGAAGCACACCGAAGCACCTTGGCTCGGCCTTACCGGCTTCTTCACGCTGGCGATCATGTTGTCGCTCCTGGTCTTCATCGGCGAGGCCGTGCGTGACGCTCTCGACCCGCGCAAGACATTCCAGGGAGACGGGCCATGAGCACATCCGAAACGCTGGTCCAGGTCCGCAACTTGTCCGTCGCCTTTGGCAGGGGCGAGCGCCGCTCCACCGCCGTCGACCGCGTTTCGTTCCGCATCGGCCGCGGCGAGACTGTCGCCCTCGTCGGCGAATCGGGTTCCGGCAAGACTGTCTCCGCGCTCTCGATCCTGCGACTGCTGCCCTACCCGCTCGCGTCTCACCCCGCCGGAGAGATCTTCTTCGAGGGCAAGGATCTTCTGAAAATTCCCGACGATGACATGCGTCTGATCCGCGGCGACCGCATATCCATCATCTTCCAGGAGCCGATGACATCGCTCAATCCCCTGCACACGATCGAGCGGCAGGTGGGCGAGATCCTGAAACTCCACCGCGGCATGAATGACGAGAACGCCCGCGCCCGCGTCCTCGAACTCTTGCACAAGGTCGGCATCCAGGAGCCCGAGAAGCGTCTGGGCGCCTACCCGCATGAGCTTTCCGGCGGCCAGCGCCAGCGCGTCATGATCGCCATGGCACTCGCCAACGAGCCCGAGCTATTGATCGCCGACGAGCCGACCACCGCACTCGACGTCACCATCCAGGCGCAGATCCTCGAACTACTCGCCAAGCTCCGCGACGAGATGGGCATGGCAATGCTGCTCATCACCCATGACCTTGGCATCGTCCGCAAGATGGCCGAGCGCGTCTACGTAATGAAGGAGGGCAAGATCGTCGAGGAAGGCAGGATGGACGGGGTCTTTGCAAACCCGCGCCATCCCTACACCCGCCACCTCATCAGCGCCGAGCCGAAAGGCGACCCTCCCAAAGCCGACGACACCCGCCCGGTCGTCGTCGAGGCGGACGACCTGAAAGTCTGGTTCCCGATCAAGGCGGGATTGCTCAAGCGCACTGTCGATCACGTCAAGGCCGTAGATGGTCTCTCGCTCAAGCTGCGCGCCGGCCAGACGCTCGGCGTCGTCGGCGAATCGGGCTCCGGCAAGACCACCCTCGGCCTCGCACTCCTGCGCCTGATCTCCTCCAAGGGCCAGATCGCCTATGTCGGCAAGCGCATCGACGGCCTTTCGCAAAAAGCCATGCGGCCCCTGCGAAAGGAGATGCAGATCGTCTTTCAGGATCCCTATGGCTCGCTGTCGCCGCGCCTCTCCATTGGCCAGATCATCGAGGAAGGGCTGCTGATCCAGCAGCCGCAACTCTCCTACGACGAGCGCCGCCAGCGCGTCGGTAGCGCATTGCGCGAAGTCGGCCTAGACCCGAATTCACAGGACCGCTATCCGCACGAGTTCTCCGGCGGCCAGCGCCAGCGCATCGCCGTAGCCCGCGCCATGGTGCTGGAGCCCCGCTTCGTCATGCTCGACGAGCCGACCAGCGCCCTCGACATGAGTGTGCAGGCGCAGATCGTCGATCTGTTGCGCGATCTGCAGCGAAAGCACGATCTCGCCTATCTCTTCATCAGTCACGATCTCAAGGTGGTTCGCGCGCTCTGCAATTATGTGATCGTCATGCGCAAGGGTCGCGTCGTCGAGGAGGGCCCGGCGGAGCAGATCTTTAGCGCACCGAAACAGGATTACACGCGCGCATTGCTGGCCGCTGCACTCAATCTCTCTGTCGACCAAAAGCGAGCAGCCGGCGCCTGACGCGCAGTCCAGGCGCCGCGCCACTTTGCGGCTTGCCGCCACAACGCATCGAAACGATCGATTGCAACGCGCAAGGAGTTATCATGAGCAGCGCCTACGCACCCATCGAACTCTACCACTGGCCCAAATCGAGATCGACCATCGCCCGCTGGATGCTCGAAGAAGTAGGCCGCCCGTATCACATCAGGCTGGTCGATATCACCGCGAGCACTCACCCCACGCCCGAGTTCCTCACTCTCAACCCGATGGGCAAGGTTCCCGTCCTCAAGCACGGCGACACCGTCATCAGCGAAGTCTCCGCCATCTGTTGCTATCTCGCCGACCGCTTCCCCGAGGCTAAGCTCGCGCCTGCGATCGACGACCCGCGCCGCGGCCCCTATCTCAAATGGCTCTTCTTCGCCCCCGGCTGCATCGAGCCTGCTGTCATCCACAAGGCGATGAAATGGCCTGACGGACCACGCGCCACGCTCGGCTGGGCTAGCTATGACGCCACCATGCAGGTACTCGCCGACGCTGTCATCAACGCCACGCCTTGGCTTCTGGGGCAGCAATTCACGGCCGCCGATGTCGCCATCGGCGCACAAATCCGCTGGGGCCTCATGTTCGGCACCATACCAAAGCACCCCGCGATCGAGGCTTATGCCCACCGCCTGGCCGAGCGGCCAGCCCTGCAACGCCAGATGGCCCTTGACGCTTGATGGCCGACCCACGCGAAGGCACGCATTCGCAACCTCGACACGCTGATCGCTCTCGCGCGACGTATCACACACCCATCAGGTTTTGATTGATGATCATCGATGATCGCTACCGCACCAAGGTCCAGGCGGCGATAGCCGCGCTCGAATATTGGACGACCACCATCAGTGATGCCGCCCGCATCACACAGACCAACAGCGAAGATTACTGGGGCATCGATTGCGAGCCCCACGTGAAGGGCGCCTGTCCCTTCGAGCTGGTGATAAGGACCGACGGCCGGCACGACCTGATGATCGCCGGAGAAGCCTACGAGGACCTTCAGACCGACGACCTCGATCTCTTCCTGCCGTTGGCCTCCGCCATCGCCGCCGGCAACGTCACTCGCCGCCTTCGTGTTTCTGCTGCGACAGGAGCGCCGTTCGCCGTGGAGACGATCGTCGCGCTCGGCAAGGATCGCGAGTGGCGCGGCTATCGCCGAACCTCGGATGACGTCGGCATAAGTGGACAGGGCATTGCATCGGACCGCCACTTCCTGCCGTACCAACGCTCCCAGTAGACTGCACAAGCAGTGGCCTCGCGTTGCGCATGGAGAGCGTCAGAATTCGATTGGCGAATGCCACCTCGCTCACACGTCGAGCTCCGCGTCGAGACCCGCCGGCCGCGCGATGTCCACGCCACATGTCTTGCATCGATCCGGCAGCAGCAGCGGCGACTGCACCGCCAGCCGCGATGAGCAGCGCGGACAGCGGATCGCCAGCTGCACGTACAACGCCGCCGCCGCCAGCAGCAGCGCCACGAGCAGCACCAAATAGCGCATTTCGATCGCCACTCCGGCAAACGCGATCAGGCCAAACCCCGCCGCCAGGATCGACAACGCTGTCACATAAAGCCTGATGGCACGCCGCTCCTGTTGCCACAATCCGGCAATCTCGGCACTGGTGAGCGGATCTTTCGCCCCACCGCTCTTCGTTTCCGCCACGTCGTTCCTCCTCACGATCCCAGATGTTCGAGACGCCGCACCGCCTGGATCTCGCTTCCACTGGCGGCAATCCGCTCCACGGCTTCCGGCAGCGTCTCCAGCGTCACCGCCATGTGATGCGCATTGGCATGCAGCAGCATCAATCCATCCACCATGATACCGACATGCCCATTCCAGAACACGAGATCACCTCGCTGCAGCCCTTCGAGATCCGCAGGCACATTGATTGCCACGCCCACTTCCGCTTGCTGCATGTCGCTGTCGCGCGGTGTTGCGATCCCCGCCGCCTCGAGCGAAACCTGCACCAGCCCCGAGCAATCGATGCCGATCCGCGTGCGTCCGCCCCATAGGTAGGGCGTGCCGATGAAACTTTCCGCCACATCCACGAAATCGCGATGATACCTATCAATTTCAGCGATGTGTCGCGTGCAAACGAAGCCACCTTGCGCCAGTTGGCAGAATACCTCGCCGATTTCCGCGACGGCGAACTGCGCCCCGATCGACAGGTGCATCACCGGTGGGCTCTTGATGTCGGCAAGCGGATATACAAAGGTTCCGAGCGATCTCACCTTGTGCGTCGGCGGCACGACCACTCTCGTCAACGCTGTGGCAGGCAGATAACCGACATAGCGGTCGCGCAGCGATTGCACCCACGCCCACCCCGATTGCTTGGCATAGACCTTGACGCTCTCGCCGAACAGCAACTCGGTGTCGAATGGCGCCGCCGGATCGGGAACACGTCTGAGCGGCACGGCCGAGCGCACCAGCAGATGCTCGGTGCCGGCCACGAAGCGCATCGAGTCGACACGGCCCTTCAGCTCCTCCGCAGCCAGATCGGGCCTGTAGGCGTGTCGGCGCGGATCGAGGATTTCACGCGCGCCGCTCTCGGCGCTTGTCTTACTCTCCGATGGCTTCCTTGCCACCATGCGTCAGGCTCCATACCAGCTACTGAGAACTCGGAAAACCGCCCGCGCCGACTGCGGCTCGCCACCCTTGGGTCCGAGCGGTCTCGCAGATCCGGACCAGCCATATAGATCGATATGCGCAAAATGGGCGGCGCGTTTGACGAAGCGGTTGAGAAACAACGCGGCCGTGATCGCGCCGGCGAACGGCCCATCCGAGACATTGTTGAGATCGGCAACTTCGCTGTCGAGATTGCGATCATATCCTGGCCACAGTGGCAGCCGCCACACCGGATCGCCGACCGCGAGCCCCGCCACGGCGATCTCCGAGGCAAGCGCATCATCGGTGGTGAAGAGCCCTGGCAAATCGACGCCGAGCGCGACGCGACACGCCCCGGTCAGCGTCGCGAGACAAAGCAGTACCTCTGGCTCCTCTTCGTCGGCCAGCGACAGGGCGTCGGCAAGCACCAGCCGCCCCTCCGCATCCGTGTTGCCGACCTCCACCGTCAGGCCCGCACGGCTCTTGAGGACGTCGCTCGGCCGGAACGCATCGCCCCCGATCGAATTTTCCGCCGCAGGAATGAGAATCCTGAGCCGCACGTCGAGCCCATGCGCCATGATCATCTGGCCGAGCGCCAGCGCCGTCGCCGCGCCGCCCATGTCCTTCTTCATCAGCACCATGTTGCTCGGCGGCTTGATGTCGAGACCTCCGGTATCAAAGCAGATGCCCTTGCCGACTAGCGTCACGCGGGGCGCGTCCGCGCGCCCTCCTGGCTTCGACCACATGATGTCGATGAGTCGCGGTGCACGCCTGCTGGCGCGGCCGACGGCGTGGATCATCGGCAGATTGGCACCGAGCAGGTCATCGCCGACGATCGCAGTCACCGCCGCACCGAACCGGTCGGCGAGTGCACGCGCCGCCAGCTCCAACTCGGCCGGGCCTAGATCGGACGCCGGCGTGTTGATGAGATCGCGCGCAAACCACACCGCATCGACGATATCGAGCACGGACTGGCGGTTAGCCTGCGCTGGCATGACGAGGCGCGCCGCACCGGCATTTGGATCGGCCGCGCTGGTCTTGTAGCGTCGAAAGCGATAGGCGCCGAGCCCCCACGCGATTGCCGCCAGCGTCGCATCGATACCACCATCGGCAAGCGCATAGGTGCCTTGTGGCAGTGAGCTAGCGAGCTGTCCGACGAGCAGCTCCGACGGTCCGCACGGCAGACCACAGTTGCCGTTGCCGATGCCGAGCACCACACTGCTGATGCCGCCATCGGCATCCGGCACCAGGGCTTGCTTCCGCGCGACACCCGCCGCGAAACCGTTGGCATCCAGCCAGCGCCGCTGCGCAACGGTCAGGCCCGAAACCGTCGCGTGCCCCTTGTCGGCTCCGATCAAATGAATGCCCCGAGCGCCCTTGTCGTCTTCGCGCGCAAAAACGTCCGCGACCTGCACACGACCCTGCCCCGCCCCTGCCTGCAGCATGCCTTCCATCCCTATCGTGCCAACTCGTAGTCCTGCACTGCTTAGCACCTGCACCAGAGCCGTGCACCGTGTTGGCAGCGGTCGGCCGAACCGCAATTCCTGCCGAGTTGCATCAACATGGTCATTTTCAGAGCTTAAACCTTTATTGACCCCTGTCCCAGAAACTGACGGCCACTCAACTCGCGATTCGCAGCAAGCGAACGCCACCAAATGGAAAGTGGTCCATGCCGATGAGCGCCGCCATTCCGTCGAAGTTGCCGATGATCCGAGCTCTTGCAATGGGCGCACTGTGCGCCGCGACTCTTAGCCTCGGCGGCTGTGCCGACGCAGGCTCGGACCTCTCCGCCCAACTCCTGGGCGACGAACCCGCAAGACCTTCCGACCAGGCCATCGCCGAGGTTCCGCAGAACGATCTTCAGAAGGCCACCGCCTATTGGGGCGAGAAGTTCTCCAAGTCCCCCAACACGCTGGAGTATGCGCTGAACTACGCACGCAACCTGAAAGCTATGGACCGCAAACGCGAAGCCCTCGCCGCGCTCCAGCACGCCTCGACCTACCATGCCCAGAACCGGGAGCTGGCCAGCGAGTATGGCCGCCTCGCCCTCGAGCTGGACCAGGTCCAGACCGCCAAGTCCGTCCTCGCCTTCGCCGATGACCCGACCAAGCCCGATTGGCGCGTCGTCTCAGCGCGCGGCACCGTTCTCGCCAAGGAAGGTAACCACAAGGATGCCATCCCGATGTTCCAGCGCGCGCTGACGCTGTCGAACGGCAACGTGTCTGTCTTGAACAACCTGGCAATGGCCTACGCACTCGATGGTCAGCCCGCCGAAAGCGAACGCCTGTTGCGCGACGCGGCGGCCAAGGGCCAGTCTGAAAAGGTCCAGAAGAATCTGGCGCTCGTACTCAGCTTGCAGGGCAAGTACGACGAGGCCAAGGCTGTCGGCACCAACGTCATGTCGCCTTCTACCGCGGCCTCCGATACGTCGCTTGTCCGCCAGATGGTGCAGCTCGATCCCAAGCCCTACCAGCCGGCCCAGTCATCGCCCCCCGTCGCCGTTGCCTCTGCGAAGACGAAGCCGACCGCGACCGTCGCCGCCCTGCGCCCGACCTCACAGCCCACGCCGGCATCCGGATCTTGGGCGGCACAGGTCGCCGTCGCGCAGAAGGCCAACTGACGCTTTCGACGCAAAGGCCCTCCCGCTGAAACCTGCCGCATTGCGGTTTGCCTCCTGCTGATGGCGTCGTACCCGGCGGCAGCAACCGCGTAAGAATCTCGGCATTCCCGAAATTCATGCCTTCAGGGCTGCGCGTCGCCGCCCTCGGCTTCCGACAGGATCGCATCGAAGTCGATCTTGGAGACCTCGATCACCGCCTGCGTTCGCGATGCCACGCTGAGCTTGCGCAGGATTTCCGAGACGTGCGCCTTGACCGTCGTCTCGCCGACGGAGAGCTCGTAGGCGATCTGCTTGTTGAGCATGCCCTGCCGCAGCATCTTCAACACCCGCAACTGCTGTGGCGTCAGCGATCCAAGCCGCTGCGCCAGGTCTGATGCCGTCGTCGCCGCTTGCGGCGGCTGATAGCTCGCCGGCAGGTAGATATTGCCGTTCATGACTTCTTCGATCGCCGCCGCCAGTTCCGCGCGCCTCACCGATTTCGAGATGAACCCTGAAGCTCCATATCGAATCGCCTCGTGAATGATCCGCGGATCCTCCAGCGCCGAGCAGATCACCACTGGCAGCTTTGGGTACATGGTCCTGAGCTCGAGCAGCCCCTCGAACCCAGCCGTCCCTGGCATCGACAGGTCGAGCAGAACCAGATCGAAGGAGCCTGCTTTGGTCAGCGCATGTCGCGCGTCCGCCAGTGAACTCGCCTCCGTGATCGTCGCACTGGGGAAAGCCGAGTTCAGCGACAATCGCAACGCTTCCAGAAACAACGGGTGATCGTCAACGACGAGGAAACTGGCCGACACCGCGTTCGCCTCCCAGACGATAAAGTGGTCCTGATCACCCACTTCCATTGTTTCCTCACACTTTTCCAAACCTCGGTCGCACTGGCAAGGGCGCGGTTACGGCTATATCCAATTGGACATTGCTTGCCACAAAAAAGGGGCGAGCGGACTGACCCGCTCGCCCTGCACCCGCGTGAGCAGCCCCCGCTTGGCGCCCGCTGGTCAGTTCTTCTGCGCGGTCTGCTTGGCCATCTTGAACGTCCAGACCATGCCGCCTTGGTTCAGGTTGGCGACGGTCTTGGCAACCTCACCACCCCACAGCGGTACCGCGCCGCCCCAGCCCGATACGACCGAGACGTACTGCTCGCCATTCTCTTCCCAGGTGATGGGAGAGCCGACGATGCCCGAGCCGGTATTGAATGCCCACAACTCCTTGCCGGACGCCGCGTCCATGGCCTTGAGGTCACCCTCAGGCGTGCCGAAGAACACCAACCCGCCGGCCGTCGTCAGAACGCCACCCCAGAGCGGCGCCTTGTTCTTGTACTCCCACTTCACTTCGCCCGTGGCAGGATCCATCGCCTTGAGCGAGCCGATGTAATCGTCGAACACCGGCTTGATGGTGAAGCCTGCGCCGAGGTAGGCAGCGCCCTTCTTGTAGGTCACCGGCTCGTTCCACAGGTCCATGCCCCACTCGTTGGAGGGGATGTAGAACAGCTTGGTGTCCTTCGAGTAGGCAATCGGCATCCAGTTCTTGCCGCCGAGGAAGCTCGGCACTGCAAAGATCGAGCTGCCCTTCTTGCCATCCTGCGACTTAGTCGGATCGCCGGGGCGGTTCTCGGGGATGTAGATCGGGCGGCCATCCTTATCGAGGCCCTTGGCCCACGAGATCTTCTTCACGAACGGATAGCCGCCGATGAACTTGCCGTTCTCGCGATTGAGAACGTAGAAGAACCCGTTGCGATCCGCTGTTGCCGCTGCCTTGGTGCCGTTGAGATCGAACGACACCACCTCGTTGACGCCGTCGAAATCCCAGCCGTCGTTGGGAGTCGTCTGGAAGTGCCACTTGATCTCACCCGTCTCCGGATCGAGCGCCAGGCGCGAGCACGAATACAGGTTGTCGCCCGGGCGCATGTGGCTGTTCCACGGCGCCGGGTTGCCGGTACCCATGAAGATCAGCTTGGTCTCCGGATCGTAGGTGCCGCCGAGCCACGTCGCGCCACCGCCCGTTTGCCACAGGTCGCCCGGCCAGGTCGCCCCCTTCTTGCCGGTCATGGTCGATTCCTTGCCATTGAGCGTGCCCATATGGCCCTCGATGGTCGGGCGCGACCAGACAACCTCGCCGTCCGACACCTTGCGCGCCTCGACGCGGCCGACGACGCCGAACTCGCCGCCAGAAACGCCGGTCACGACGATCGCACCGAAGGCCTTCGACGGCACCACCAGCGGCGCGGCGGTATAGGAGTATCCGTCCTTGAACTCGTCGATCTTTTTCGACCAGACGGCCTTACCGGTCTTGGCATCGAGCGCCACCAGCTTGGCGTCGAGCGTGCCGAAGATGAACTTGTCATCGATCAGCGCACCACCGCGATTGATCACGTCGCAGCACGGCAAGATTCCTTCAGGCAGGCGGGCATCGTATTGCCAGATCTCACGTCCGGTCTTGGTATCAATCGCCCAGGCGCGGCTGTAGGAGCCGGTGATGTACATCACGCCGTCTTTGACCAGAGGCTGCGTCTCCTGGCCGCGCATCTTCTCGCCGCCGAGCGACATCGCCCACGCCGGCACGAGGCCACCGATGTTGTCCTTGTTGATCTTGGCGAGCGAGCTGTATCGCTGGCCCTGCGGCCCAAGACCGTTGGAGACGACGTCAGCCGTGGTCTCGGCGTCCTTGACGATGTCGTCGATCGAAACGTCGGCCAGCGACGGCTGTGCGCTAGCAACCGACAGTGCCACCGCGCTGGCGGTAGCAAGCCATTTCCAGGTTTTCATTGGGCGTTCCTCTTGATTGGTTTCCTGGCTGCTTCCCCTTTGGCGGGCTCTCAGCGGCTCAATGGAAGTCTTGCCGGGTGCGACGTTATCGCAGGGGTCCCAATGCTCTTATTGCCAAATAGTACATACTGACGCAGGCAGCATTCGAGTTGCCGAATGCGCATCGCTCGCCGGTGCACTCTGCTGCATTGCAATCACCACGCGCAGCCGTACCCACGAAGTGCGTTTACGATGACCCGCACTCACCAAGCGAAGGTGCCCGAAGCCCATGCCCCAACGGTCCAGGTGCTCATACGAGATAATCGTCGGACTTACGTCCGCTTATCGACTCGCGGCCATTCGCCGGCTTCCAGCTTCGGATAAAAATGCATGATCGAGCGCTCGAACTCGTAGCGAACGAGCGCCATCTTCTGCGTCCACTCCGGCAGGGTGACGGCCATCGCCTCGTTCATCGACAAGCCGCGCTCGAAGGCACCGCGTATCGCCTCTTCCAGGACGTTGAGCCATTCGTGCGTCTGTTGCACACCGCGCATCCCGGTTTCGACGGGCCCATGCCCTGGAATCAACTGGCGGCAATCCATCCCGCCAATCGCATCGAGACTTGAGCGCCACTTGTTGAGGTCCGCATGTGGTGTCGTCGGCGCGCGATCGAGAAACACGAGGTCGCCGGCCACCACAATGCCCGAACTCGTTTCACCCACGATGAGATCGCACGCCGTATGCCCGGCCAGCACGCTGAGCTGAAACCGCCGCCCGCCGATCTCCTCGACCCCGTCACCGAGTGCCTTGCCCGGCACCTTCAGTTCAGTCCCCCGCATCCAGTCGCCGGCGGCATGATACATGGCGGACGCGAAATCCTCGCCCAGCGCCGTCAATCCGTCGATCACGCCCTGCGGTGCACGCAGCACGTCGCCGCCGAACGCCTGGTTGCCGAACACATGGTCGGGATGGAAATGCGTGAGATAGGCCCGAACAACGGGCTTGCCAGTGAGCTCGCGCACACATTGCTCCAACGCCGCGCCATAGCGCTTCGACGGACCCGTATCGACGATCACCGCGCCATCGCGCGTATCGAAGATGGTCACGTTGGCAATCGCCCCGCCGTTGTTGCGATCAATCGCCTCCTGCGCGCCATAGAGCACCCACACGCCATCGGCGATCGACACCGGCTTCAGCGTATATGCGAGGGGCGCCGCAAGCGCCTCATTGAAGGCTCCCGCGATCATCGGCAAAGCCGCAATCCCGGCAAGCCGCTGCAGCGCCGCCCGCCGCGACACGCCAGCTTCGGTCGCGGCGTCCTGCCGAATTGCGCATCCGCCCTTAGCCGGCAACCCATCTGAGGATTTCTGAACCATTCGCCTCATCGCCCGGCGGACGCGCTGCCTGGCGCAATCGCACTCTGACGCCACGGCGCCGGAATCGCCGAGCGGTAGACCTCGCCCTGGTTGTCGCGCCCCAGAATCGTCAAAGCGGAATCGGACTGCGGCAGACGCACGAGCATCGTCAACGTCGGATCCTCGCTCATCGGCTCGCGGATCTCCAGCGTGGCGAGTTGCTCGCCGGCTTCGGAGCGCAAGTCGAGTTGCTCGATGAAATAAGCCGGCGTGTTGTCGCGCGCGAGGCCCGTGTCCATCGGATGTCGGACACGGAAGCGCACCCGCACCTTGCCGTCAACCTCGCGATAGAGCTTGCCCTGCGCATGACCGACGGTCTCGGTCCAGTCAGCATCCTTGCGCGCCATCGCCGGCGCCGAGCAGCCTCCGCCCGCAGCATCGAGAAACACGCCGCCGACGTGCCACACGCCGTCGCTGGTCAATGCTGCCGCACGCACCGGTGTGCCCTGCTCGACCTTCATTCGGAATCCGATGAACGCATCGGCTTTCGCCACACCTAACGTCAGCACGTGCTGGATCGGATTGAGGTCGGCGAATACGACGAGCTTCTTCACGCCATCGAGCGCCCTCGCATCGGCCGTTACCGGCACCTGCGCCTGGTTTTCGACGATCTGCGGCACGAGGACCTTTACTCGCTCGTCGAACACGACCTGAGCCTCGCCGAAGAATTGCGCCTTCATTTCCGTCCACATGACGGAATTGAGCGGATCGTCCGCGGCCGCAGCGAATGCCTGCGACGCGAACCCCAAAGCAAAAGCAAAGACCACAAGCACCGGCCGAAGGGTATGGACAGCAATTCTCCGCCACGGCGTTGACATCGCCACCACCGAGACGGACCTCAGATTGTCCCTGCTTTGCTTGGCCATAGCCATTCGCGCCACCATCCGCGTTTCTGGCAGTATATCACACCGTCGCCAGGACTGCCCAATCACGGCACTGGCGGCGGCACCCGAGTCACGCCGTACTTAACGAAAATTGCATCGAGCTCGCCGCTTGCCTCGATCTCTCGGAGCGCCTTGCCCACCGCATAGCCGGTATCGCGGCTGTCCTCCCTGACCGCCATCCCAATTGTCCAGGCCATGCGCAGCTCGGTGTCGTACTGCGGCGCGATGATCTGCACCTCTGACTCTTCGTCCTTGAGCGCCGCCTCGACTTCCGACCGCGGCCCCAGCAAGCCGGCATTCTCGCGCGCCAGGAAGCTTGTCACCGCGCCGCTGAACTTCCGGTAGGGATTGACGTTAGCCTTGTAGGCCCCCTCATCGGCGAACATCACGTAGTAGTGCGCCGCGGTGGCAAACTGCACAGCGATCTTGGCGTTGCGGAAGGCCCCAAGGCCCGCCCGCACGTCGACCATGTCGGGATGCACGGCCAGTACCACTTTCTCGTGATGATATGCGTTGGAGATGCCGACCTGCGTGTTGCGCGCGATGAACGCCTTTTCCATCGGCACATGCATCATGACGTCGCCGACGAGCCCACCCGTTCGCGGCCCCTGCCAGATGTTAGACCGCAGGTCGTCATCGACCTCCTCGCCGGCAATGCGCGCGATGATCTCTGCCTTGAGCCCCATCTTGTCGGCGATCGCCCGCGCAATGTCCGCATCGATGCCCCTGACGTTGGAGGTCTCGTCAGTCCACGAGTAGGGCGGATTGAATTCGTAGACGACAACGCGAAGCACCCCGCTCGCGATCACGTCGTCGAGCGGCCGCGCAAGCGCTGCTGGCACGCCACTCAAGTTGGACGCGAAAAACAGCGTGAGCCCGACAACAAATGAAGCGAGGCCCCAGAAGGGCCTCGCCCGCAGGTGTCGCGTACCGGGGGATCCAAGCTTATGCATGGTCGGCCCGCGACGCCGTGCTCAGCCGTCGTGCTTGGACTCGACGAAGGCGCGAATCGCCCACATGGCCTCCTGCGAAATTACGCCCTCGAATGCCGGCATCTTCGTCACCCCGTTGATGGTCGCGCCCTTGCGGATGCGCTCCATGAACCACTCGTCGCCAGGCTGTCCTTTCTCCAGGTAACGAAGGTCGGGCGCCAATCCACCCGAGATCACCTCCAACCCATGGCAGCGCGCGCAATTCTGGTTATAGCCCGACGAGCCGATCCTGATGGCCAGTTCGTTGCCACTGTAGGGGTTCTTGTCCAGCCAGTTCTCGCCAATCGGCTGCAATCCGGTCGTATCCACCGGCTGCGGGGCAACGTCGCCGTGCGCCCAAACGTCTGCGACACTGGCCGCGCAGCAGGCACTGATCACGCAAGCAACCATGAGATTGCGAAAGGAGACCATCAAAGCACTCCGCGTTTCCATCAGGGGTGTTGAAATTTTCTTCTTCTTTTTCGGTTTTCAAGATAGTCGAGCGATGTCGCCTGCTCACATTGCCAAATAGTGCATAGGCACCGGCCAACCGCCAACTTAACCGAAGCGCGACCTGTTGCGGCCGCAGGCCTGCCGATCGCTTCTCGTCCTGAAACATTGTACCATAGTACACTTGGGAGCATGTGGGCAGCTGGCTAGCATTCGGGCGCATCGGCCCAACTCAAGGCTCAGCCAACCGTTCGGTCAACGATCGGCCGGGCCGAAGTGCGACCTGCCCAAAGCGCAAGACGAGGAACGCTTTCGAAGATGCAGGCCCCGATCAGGCTGTTGCTGCTCGCCGTGCTGTCCGGCACACCGCTCCCGCTCGCCGCTCACGAAGCCTACGTCACCAACGAGAAGGACAACACCGTCTCGGTCATCGACATCCCGACCCAGAAGGTCGTCCGCACCATTGCCGTCGGTCAGCGCCCGCGCGGCATCATCTTCTCCCGCGACTTCAAGCAGTTTTTCGTCTGCGCCAGCGACAGCGACGCCGTCCAGGTGTTCGACGCAGCAACCGACAAGCATCTCTACGATCTACCCTCCGGCGACGACCCGGAGCAGTTCGACGTCTCCCACGACAACAAGCGTCTCTACATTGCCAACGAGGACAACGCCGTCACCACCATCCTCGATCTCGAAACGCGCAAGGTCGTCAAGCAGGTCGACGTTGGCGTCGAGCCTGAGGGCATGGCCGTCTCGCCCGACAACGCCATCGTCGTGACGACCTCCGAGACCACCAACATGGCGCATCTGATCGACACGTCCACGTTCGCCGTCATCGACAACATCCTGGTCGATCAGCGCCCGCGCTATGCCCAGTTCAGCCACGACGGCAAGCAGCTTTGGGTCTCCTCCGAGATCGGCGGCACCGTGGCGGTGATCGACATGGCGACCCGCAAGATCCGCAAAGCCATCTCTTTCACGATCCCCGGAGTCCGGTCCGACTTGGTCCAGCCGGTCGGATTGAAACTCTCCCGCGATGACAAGCGCGCGTTCGTCGCCCTCGGTCCCGCCAACCGCGTTGCCGTCATCGACACCGCGACGCTGGAGGTGGTCAAATACATCCTCGTCGGACAGCGGGTATGGCACCTCGCGCTGACCCCGGAGGAGGATCAGCTTTTGACCACCAACGGCGTTTCCAACGATGTCACCTTCATCGATGTCGCCCGGCTCCAGGCAACCAAGTCCATAACGGTAGGCCGCTATCCCTGGGGCATTGCCATCAGACCCAAGCCATGAGTGGTCATCGTCAAATCCCGACACTGTGGATGCGGCGCGTGCTCAGCGCTCTCGTCGCTTGTACGCTCGCCCTCGGCATTGCCGCACACGCCGAGGAACCGCCCTACGACCACATCGACCCCAAGACCGGCTATCGAACCGAGCGCTATCAGGCGGCGGTTCCCGATACACCGCCGGCAGGCCAGCGCGTGTGGATCGACGACATCGACCGCCTCATCCGTGACGAACGGGCCGTGTTGGTCGATGTCTCTCCTATCACCGGCGTCGGCTACGATCCTGCAACCGGCCAATGGCGCAGTACCAAGCCGCACACAAGCCTGCCCGGCGCCGTCTGGCTGCCCGAGGTCGGCCGCGGCAACATCGACGACAATGTTTCGCGCTTTTTCAAGTCCGAGCTGGCGCGTCTCACCTCGGGCAACCTCGCCCGCCCGCTCGTCATCTTCTGCCAGGCCGATTGCTGGATGTCGTGGAACGCGATGAAACGCGCGGCAAGTCTTGGCTACACGCGCCTCTACTGGTTCCCCGAAGGCACCGACGGCTGGCGCGACTTCGATCGCAAGCTTGTCCCCGTCGAGGCCGGGCCCGTGACGCTCGGCGCGCAGTCACAACCAAAATAAGGAACCAGAAATTCGGGTCGTCCGCAGACCGCAAGCATCGATCTGCATTGCAACGCCCGAATCCCCACTTCCCACTTCCCACTTCCCACTTCCCACTTCCCACTTCCCACTTCCCACTTCCCACTTCCCACTTCCCACTTCCCTACTCCCTCCCTACTCCCCGCGCCTCTCACGTACCCCTCGGCTTGGCCCGCGCAGTCGGCTGTGCGGCCGCCGGATCCTCCGGCCAGACGTGTTTGGGATAGCGCCCGCGCATGTCCGCCCGCACGTCGGCCCACGATCCCGCCCAGAAGCCTGGCAGATCGCGCGTTACCTGGATCGGCCTCTGCGCCGGCGACAACAGCTCCAGTGTCAGCGGCAGCCGCCCCCCGGCAATCGCCGGATGCTGCTTGAGTCCAAACATCTCCTGCACGCGAATGGCAAGCCGCGGCGCACCCGCACCATCGTAGTCGATCGGATGGCGATTGCCGGTCGGCGCAACAAAATGTGTCGGCGCTTCGGTATCCAGACGCCGCTTCAGCTCATATGGCAGCAGCGCCTCCAGCGCCGCACCAAGCACGTCGGCCGTGATTTCCGTGAGCCGCGTCCTCGTCCCCAGGTATGGAGCAAGCCACTGCGCCGCCGTTGCATCAAGCGCCGCATCGGATAGGTCGGGCCATACCTCGCCATCCGCTGCGCGCAGAAAAGCAACGCGGTCGCGCAACTGGAGTTGCGCCTTGCTCCACGCCAGCCGTTCGATGCCGGTCCGCGCCGCACCTTCCGCAAGCGCCAAGGAAACGTCGTCATCTGGACCAACCGCGCGCGCTTCCGATGACAGCACGATCGCATCGAGGCGTCGCGATCGCCGCACCCGCACCGCACCTGCCTCGTCATCGAAAATGCACTCGTCACGCTGCGTAATGCGATCCCCGGCCAACGCAACGATGTCACGCTCGCTGGCCGAGGCGGCAAGCAGAATTCGGGTTTGCGCCGCCTTGCCCTGCATTTCGGCGACGACGAGGTAGGGCGCACGCGCCAGCGCATCGGTTGCATCGACATACGCGGCCCGACCATTGGCGAGCAGGAATTGCCCAGGTGCGCCCCGCGCCTTTGCGATCCGCTCCGGATAGGCCGCCGCAAGGCACAGCACCTCCGCCGGTGGCGCGCTGGCCGGCACTTCGCCATCAACAGCCGAATGCCGTGCGACAAGCCGCGCCCATCCCTGCGCCAGCCGCCGCATGTCACCCGCCTTGCGCGAGCGATCCCTGCGGAACGCCTCCAGCCGCCGCGCTATATCGGTATCGTTGCCGCCCAGCCCGCGCTCCACCAGAATCGCAGCACTCTCTGCCGCAACGGTAATCATCTCCTCCCCCCAGTTGGCCGAAGCAACCAGCATCGCCGCAATGCGCGGCGGCAGTGGCAACGCCCTCAGCAACCGCCCATGCGCACTGATCCGCCCGTCGCTGTCGATCGCCCTCAGTGCGCGCAATTCCTCGCGCGCGGCATTGAGTGCGGCTTTCGGCGGCGCATCGAGCCAACTGAGAGCCATCGGGTCCGTCGCCCCCCACGCCGCACAGTCGAGCAGCAGCCCTGCGAGATCGGCAGAACGGATTTCGGGTGGTGCGAAGGCCGGAAGGCTTTGCGTTTGCGGTTCATCCCACAAGCGGTAGCACACGCCCGGCTCCGTCCGTCCCGCACGCCCGCGTCGCTGATCGGCCGCCGCCCGCGATGCCCTCAATGTCTCCAGCCGCGTCACGCCGATGTCGGGCTCGAACCGAGGCACGCGCGAGAGGCCGCTGTCGATCACCACCCGCACGCCCTCGATCGTCAGCGACGTCTCCGCGATCGATGTCGCCAGCACCACTTTTCGTTGGCCCTCCGGCGCTGGCGAAATAGCACGGTCCTGCGCGGCCGCATCCATTGCGCCAAAGAGCGCCGCAACAATCACCTTGTCGTCCGAAATCTGTTCGGCAAGCCGCTCGGCAACGCGTCGGATCTCGCCCTGCCCTGGCAGAAACGCGAGGATCGAGCCGCTCTCTGACGCCAGCGCCTTTCGGATCGCCGCCGTCATCTGATCCTCGATGCGCTGCGACTGATCCCGACCGAGATACCGCGTCTCGACATCGAAGCTCTTGCCGTGGCTCTCGATGACAGGAGCGCCACCCATCAGCGTGGCAACCCTCGCACCTTCCAATGTTGCCGACATGACGAGGATGCGCAGATCAGGTCTCAGGCCCGCTTGTGCATCGAGCGCGAGCGCAAGCCCGAAGTCGGCGTCGAGCGAACGCTCGTGGAACTCGTCGAACAACACCGCGGCCACACCCTTGAGTTCCGGATCATCGAGGATCATCCGGGTGAACACGCCTTCGGTGATGACTTCGACCCTGCTTCGCGGGCCGACCTTGGAATTGAGCCGCGCCCGTAGACCGACGCGCTGGCCCACGACCTCGCCCAGCGTCCGCGCCATCCGCTGTGCCGCCGCCCGCGCCGCGATCCGTCGCGGTTCCAGCACAAGAACGCGTCTGTCGCCGCTCCAGGCCGCATCGAGGAGCGCCAAGGGCACGCGCGTCGTCTTGCCTGCTCCAGGAGGAGCGATGAGAACGGCATTTGCAACACGGCCGAGAGTTTCGACAAGTTGCGCCAGCACCACATCGATCGGCAGCGGATCACCCCACGTCATCGCGCCCACCTGATGAGCACGCTGAGGCAAGTCCCCCCAGATTCATTCAATATCGGCGGCATGGCATTGTTGGCTTGGCACATCTACTAAAGCGGCCGCAGTCACTGTCGTAGCCGCGTCAATTCATAGAATGCTGGAAAAATTTGAAGCGAACCAACGCACCTCACATCGCCACGTTCAACCGTCCACACTATGTAGACCATATCCCATATACTTTACACTTTGCAGTTGTATTCCGGCTGACCAGGCGCCGCTTTTGCTTTATTGTTGTCAAACATACGAATTTCACAATGGCCCGGGACTTCGCGAACGTGATGGGCGGATCTCCGCGGCCATGACTCGACTTCTCGTTGGCTCAGATAAAGCGATCAAACATATGACCCAATCCGCGTCGACCGCCACCAAGCCCGCTGCAAAGAGCGGTTCATCAGCCCAGCAGGTCGACGCCGAAGCGCGCGTCGCCATCGGCCGCTCGCGTGCCATCGCCGCCAGCCTCGGCGCCATCGTCTCGATCATGATGCGCTCCAAGGAATATCGGAACACCAAGCTCGCCGACATCGAGTGGATTGTCGGTCCGGCCTTGAGTGCCGATCAGGTTGCCATTGCCGAGGCCCGCGATCCCAAGATCGGGGTCGTCGCCCCCGTCGCTGCCCTGTTGTGGGCCACTGTCTCGCCTGCGGTCGACCAGCGTCTTTCCAACACAGCCGATGCGACGCCACGCTTGGAGCCCAAGGATTGGCGCAGCGGTGACATTCCGTGGATAATTGCCGCGATCGGCGACAAGCGTGCGCTGTCTGCCTTGATGGACCAGGTCATCAAGCAGCGATTTCCAAAGACCCCGCCCAAGATGCGGGTTCGCGACAAGGACGGCAAGGCCAAGGTCGGCCACGTCAACACGTCCGCCCGGGGCCCTGCCGCATAGCACCCCCAAAGGATCTGATCGTCGGAGCTTGATGGGACGCTTCAACGCAAGCCATTGCCGGCTGACGCCAACACCGCTGCCCGGATTGAAACCCGGGCGCGAGGCAACGCTTCATGCCTAGCCGCGCGCATGAGATCTCCAACGCGGTTCCGGCTGCACTCCTTCGGCAGCGATCGATCTTCATTGCTGTCGGCCTCTTCTCCGGTGTGCTCAATGTGCTGGCGCTCACCGGCGCCTTCTACATGCTGCAGGTCTATGATCGCGTGCTGCCATCCGGCAGCTTGCCCACACTCATCGGCCTCTCGATCCTTATGGCGGGGCTGTATTTCGCCTATGGTCTTCTCGATTTCATCCGCGCCCGGCTGTTGAGCCGGATTGGCATGCGCTTCGACCGATTGGTTTCCGCAAGAATCTTCGCGCTTCTCCACCACCGCACCGTCCGCCGGCAAAGCTCCGACCCGTCGTTGCAGCCCATTCGCGACCTCGATCAGTTGCGGGGCTTCCTTTCGGGATCCGGCCCAGTGGCCCTGTTCGATGTGCCGTGGATGCCGCTCTACCTCGCAGTCATCTACTTGCTGCATCCAATGCTTGGCCTATTCGCGATCGCCGGCACGGCGCTGCTTCTGATTCTCACGCTGCTTGCAGAGCTTCTCAATCGTGCTCCGCTCGCCAAAGCCGCCGCCATCCAGCGCCAACGGCTCGCATTGGCCGATGCCGCCCGCCGCAACGGCGAAGTCGTCCAATCGATGGGCATGGCAGCCCCGCTGACACGACGCTGGCACACGATCAATGACCGCTATCTCTCATCGAATGCCAGGTCTGGTGAAGTATCGACGGCGATCAGCTCCATCTCGAAACTCGTGCGCCTGCTGCTGCAATCGGGCGTGCTGGGCCTCGGAGCCTATCTGGCCATCGCCGGCGAGGTTTCCCCCGGCGCCATCATCGCCGGATCCATCACGCTGTCGCGAGCCTTGGCGCCAATCGATAGCTTGATTGCTCACTGGCGCGGCTTTGTTGCGGCCCGCCAGGGCTATCACCGCCTCGTCGCCGCGTTCGCCGAGCAGGACCAACGCACACTCCCCGAGGACGCCACCGAACTGCCGCCCCCTGTCACGTCGCTCAGGGCCACCGAACTCGTGGTAACGCCGCCCGGTGCCCGTCAGCCGACGATTCGCGGCGTCGACTTCGCGCTGTTGGCCGGCGACGGCCTCGGCATCATCGGACCGACGGCCTCGGGCAAATCGACGCTTGCCCGTGCACTCGTCGGCGTCTGGCAGACATCTCATCCACGCTCCGCGATAAGGCTCGACGGTGCCGCCCTCGGCCAGTGGTCAAGCGACGCGCTAGGCCGCCACATCGGCTACCTGCCGCAGGAGATCGAGCTGTTCGACGGCACGATTGCGGAAAACATTGCCCGCTTCGACCCTGCCGCACGCGACGAAGAGATCATCGCCGCGGCCAAGTCGGCCGGCTGTCACGACATGATCGTCCAGTTCGAGCGCGGCTACCAGACCGAGATCGGCGAGGGCGGCACCAGTCTTTCCGGCGGACAGCGCCAGCGCATCGCGCTCGCCCGCGCGCTCTTCCGCCAGCCGTTCCTGATCGTCCTCGACGAGCCCAACGCCAACCTCGACCAGCCGGGCGAGCAGGCCCTTGCCGCGGCCATCGTCGACGTGCGTCGCCGTGGCGGCATCGCCGTCGTCGTCGCGCACCGCCCGTCAGCCCTGCAAGCCCTCAACAAGCTGCTCGTCATTGCCAATGGCCAGACCAAGGACATCGGGCCGAGAGACGAAGTTCTGCGCCGTATCCTTGCAAGCTCGAAGCCGGCCAGTCAGCCAACGCCTGTTCCGGAGCCCAGCAATGCTTGAAGCGGCAACGAGGGCTCGTGCGGCCGGGCATGCGACACACCGGCTCACCGCTCCCGCAGGCGCGCCTGCAACAATCGAGGTTGCGCCGCCACGCACCGGCGTCGCCCACTACGTTGCCGCCGGCCTTGCCGTAGTGGCACTCATGATTGCCGGGATTGGCCATTGGGCCGCCAGCACCGAGATCGCCGGTGCGGTGATCGCCCCCGCCACCGTCGTCGTCGATTCCAGCGTCAAGAAGGTGCAGCACCCCAGCGGCGGCATCGTCGGCGGAATCCGCGCGCGAAATGGCGATCGTGTTGCAGCCGGCGAGCTGCTGATCCACCTCGACGACACCCAGACGCGCGCCAACTTGCAGATCATCATCAACCAGATCGATGAGATAGCGTCGCGACGCGCCCGACTAGCCGCCGAGCAAACCGATGCCGCAGAAATCACATTTCCCGACAGCCTCGCCCGTCGCGGTGATGATCCGCCCGTTCGCCAGATCCTTGACGGTCAAGATCTCCTCTTTGATAGCCGGCGCGCCTCGCTCCTGAGTCAGCAGGGCCAACTGCGCGAGCGCATCGTCCAGCTCGAAAAGGAGATCGAGGGTCTCGCCGCCCAGCGTGACGCCAAGGCCAAGGAGATTAAACTCATCGGCAATGAACTCGCCAGCCTGTCGGATCTCGAGCAGCAGAAGCTGGTCACGGCCTCGAAAATGATCGCCTTGCGCCGCGAGGCCGCCCGCCTCGACGGCGAGCATGCGCAGATCGATGCCGCAATCGCCCAGGCCAAGGGACGCATCGCCGAAGTCGAAATCGCCATCTTGCAGCGTCTCCAGGAATTCAAGAAGGAGGTTGCCGGTGACATGCGCGACGCCGAAGCGCGCCTTGCCGAGCTGAACGAGCGGCGCGTCGCAGCCGAGGATCAGTTGAAGCGCGTAGACATCGTCGCACCCGTCAGCGGCTACGTTCACCAGCTTGCCGTCCACACCATCGGCGGTGTTGTCGCGCCTGGCGAGCCCATCATGCTGATCGTGCCCGACAACGACCTATTGACGATTGACGCGCGCGTCGCACCTCGCGATCGCGAGCAGGTTGTCGCCGGCACGCAGGCAAAGATCCGCTTTGCCGCCTTCAACCAGCGGACGACGCCTGAACTCAGTGGCGTGGTGAAAATGGTCGCCGCCGACTTGAGCGAGGACCAACGGACCGGCCAACCTTACTACTCGGTTCGCATCGCGATAGGCGAGCAGGAGCTGTCCAAGCTTGCCGGGCTCAAGATCGTGCCGGGCCTGCCCGCCGAGGTGCAGATCCGCACCCAGGACCGCACTGCGCTCTCCTATTTCCTGAAACCGATCGAGGATCAGTTCGCGCGCGCCTTCCGCGAGCGCTGACACGTCGCACTGCGCGCAGCACTACCTTGCCCGCATCCTACCCCGCGCCGCGGCCGACGCCCGCATAGCGGAAGCCTGCCTCCCGCGCCGCTGCACCCTGGAAGATATTCCGCAGGTCGACGAGCACGTCGCCCGCCATCCGCTTGCGCACCGCCTTCAGGTCCAGCGCGCGGAACTCGTTCCACTCGGTCAGCACGACGAGAACATCGGCACCGTCCGCCGCCTCCATCGCGTTTGCGCACCACGTCACCCCAGGCAGCAGCGGCTCGGCCTGTTTGCGACCTTCGGGATCGGCGACGCGCACGCTGGCGCCACGCTCCAACAGCATCGGCACGACCACCAGGCTCGGCGCATCGCGCATGTCGTCGGTATTGGGCTTGAACGTCACGCCCAGCACCGCGACGGTCTTGCCCCGAAGTTTCCCGTCCGCCGCTCTCTCGATCCGCCCCGCCATGGCGATCTTGCGCTCGTCATTGACCCGCTGCACCTGCTCGATGATCGACAGCGGCGCCCGCATTTCGCGCCCCGTCCGTATCAAGGCCGAAACGTCCTTGGGGAAGCACGAGCCGCCGTAGCCCGGACCCGGATGCAGGAACTTGTCGCCGATGCGCCGGTCGCGTCCGATCGCGTTCGCCACTTCCTGCACGTCGGCACCCACTTCCTCACAAAGGTCTGCGACCTCATTGATGAAGCTGATCTTGAGCGCCAGGAATGCGTTCGCCGCATACTTGGCCAGCTCGGCCGATTCCCGCGACACGAACACCACCGGCGCATTGCGCAACGACAGCGGCTTGTAGAGCCTTTCCATAACC
Source organism: Hyphomicrobiaceae bacterium (assembly GCA_044222395.1). Classification (GTDB taxonomy): domain Bacteria; phylum Pseudomonadota; class Alphaproteobacteria; order Rhizobiales; family Hyphomicrobiaceae; genus JAEUMD01. The sequence goes on from JBGANK010000001.1 coordinate 117,865, forward strand.
TCACGCGCCTTTGCACTATCGGTTCCGACCAGGACGCGATCGGGATGCGTGAAGTCCTGGATCGCCGAGCCCTCGCGCAGGAACTCCGGGTTGGAGCAGATCGCGTAGTCGGCGTCGGGGCGCACCGCCTTCAGCCGCCGCTCGATCTCGCGGCTGGTGCCAACCGGAACCGTCGACTTGGTGGTGATGACCGTAAAGCCATTGAGGTGCGGCGCCGTCTCCTCGACAGCCGCATAGACATACGACAGGTCCGCGTAGCCATCGCCGCGCCGCATCGGCGTGCCGACCGCAAGAAACACGATGTCGGCGGACTTCACCGCCTGCGCCAGGTCGGAGCTGAAAGACAAACGGCCCGACCGCATGTTGCGCGCCATCAGGTCGTCGAGCCCGGGTTCATAGATCGGCGACCGTCCGGCCTTGAGCATCGACAGGCGTTCCTGATCCTTGTCGACGCAGGTGACGTTCCATCCGAACTCGGAGAAGCACGCCGCCGACACAAGCCCGACGTACCCCGCACCAATCATGCAGATATTCACGATGATCCCCCTGAACCAAATCCGCCTTCCAGCCGCCCGCCAGATCCCGCCCGATCTTGGCACGAAACCGATTTACGTCCTTTTAGCACCAAGCCTCTTGCCCGAAAGTTAGCCTGTGGAAAGCGCCGTACCCCGACCTGCCCAGCGCTAGATCGCCGCTCCACTGCCGCCCGCGCCGCCAACCCGTATTTCTGCCCTGGACGTCGGGCAAGCATAAAGAGTAGGCATCCTGGTGCGCGCACCCATTTCCGGCGCATTGTCCTCTGGCGCGGCCGCACCTCAACGCAGCAGACATCCGTGACCGAAACCGCCACCACCCAAAGCCCACGTCCGAACGACCAATCCAGCACCGCCACGCTGTCGGTGATCGTTCCCGTACTCAACGAGGAACGCGGGCTGGAACGGTTCACTGCGCGCCTTCTGCCCGTCCTCGACAGCGTCCAGCGCGCCTTCGAGATCATCTTCGTCGATGACGGCTCGACCGATGGCACGCTTGCCATCGCCCGCTCGTTGCATCAGCAGGACCCGCGCATCAAGTGCCTGTCGCTGTCGCGCAACTTCGGTAAGGAGATCGCCGTTGCCGCCGGCTTGAAGCACGCGTCGGGCGACGCCGTCATCATCATGGATTCGGACCTGCAGCATCCCCCCGAGCTGATCCCGGAGCTGGTGGCCGGTTGGCGATCGGGCTACGACATCGTCTACGGCAGGCGCACCAGTCGCGAGGCCGATGGTCCGTTTCGCCGCCTCTTTGCCAAGACGTTCTACCGCACGTTCCGCGTCCTGTCGGGCACCAGGCTTCCTGATGACGCCGGCGACTTCCGCTTGTTGAGCCGCCGCGCCGTCGCTGCCCTCAATCGCTTGAACGAACGCGCCCGCTTCAACAAGGGCCTGTTCGCCTGGATCGGCTTCAAGTCACTGGGCATCGATTTCGAAGTCCCCGATCGCGAGGACCAAACGCCATCCCGCTGGCGCCCGCGTCAGCTATGGCATTTCGCCCTCGACGGCCTGCTTTCCTTCACCACCATCCCGCTCCGCATCTGGTCCTACATCGGCGTCGTCATCTCGCTCATCGCCTTCATCGCGATGCTCTTGATCCTCGTTGACACCCTGCTTTACGGCAATCCGGTTCGCGGCTACCCGACGCTCATCGTCTCGATTTTGTTCTTCGGCGGCATCCAGCTCATCTCGCTTGGCGTCATCGGCGAATACCTGGGCCGCGTCTACGAGGAGGTGAAGGCACGACCCCTGTTCATCGTCGGCGAAACCATCGGCCTTCCGCCCGACCATTCCGAAGCACCAAGATCGGCCGTATCCGAGCCGCACGGCAGCAATTGAGCCTGATGCCCGAAACGCGCGACATTCTGCTCGTGGCCGACGACTTCGCGATCTCCGCAGGCGTCACTGACGGCATTTCGACCCTCGCCGCTGCGGGTCGAATTTCAGCGACCAGCGCCATCGTCACGCTCGACCGCTGGAGCACGGATGCTCCCCGCCTTGCCGATCTGCGTCCCGACATCGCTATCGGACTTCACGTCAACCTGACGCTCGGCGCACCCCTTGGCGACATGCCGAAGCTTGCGCCGCAAGGCATATTGCCGCCACTGCCGCACCTCATCAATCGGGCTCTGACGGGCCGCATCGATGCCGACGAGGTGGCGCGCGAGATCACCCGCCAGTTGGTGCGCTACGAACAGATGACGGGCCACGCCCCCGACCTCATAGACGGTCACCAGCACGTGCACGCTTTGCCCGGCGTCCGTCACGCGCTCGTCACCGCACTCACGCGCCATTTCGCCGGTCGACGCATGAAGCCGCTCATTCGCATTCCCCGCCCTAGGCTGCAAGGCGCAGCGACCGCGACCGGCACTGGCGCCAAGGCTTTGCTGCTCGCGGCATTGTCAGTCGGTTTCGAAAAGGCCGTGCGCGACGCGGACTTTCCTGCCAACACGACGTTCGCTGGCGTCACGCGCTTTGCCGACACCGACGATGACGTCCGGCACGACCTCGCCGCCGCCGCGAAGGTCGAAGGTGGCCTGCATCTCGTCATGTGCCATCCCGGCGTACCCAGCGCAGAGCTGGCCGAGCGCGATCCCATCACCACCCGTCGCGCTGTCGAGCTGGCGCTGCTGGCGCAAGACAATGTCCTGACCCCGCGCCTCATTCATCCCAGGCGCGGCAAGATGAGCACGACCATTGATTGGCGGCAATACGCGGGGTTGGCGCGATGAGCAACACCGATCCATCGCCCACCACCACGCCACCAAAGGACACCGCCGGCAAGACCACGGCAGAACTCGTGCGTCACGGTGGTGGCTTTCTGGTTTCGGGGCTGATGGCGTTCGCCGTTGACGCGCTCGTTCTATGGCTCTTGACCCGCTGGGCCGGTTTCGACCCCTTCACAGCGCGTCTCTTTGCTATCGCCATAGCGATGGTCGTCGCCTGGCTCGCCCACCGGCGCTTGACGTTCCGGGTGACGGCTCCCCCGTCGTTACGAGAGTTTCTGCACTTCGCCGCCCTCGCCTGGACGGCAGCCGCGCTCAACTATGCGGTCTATGCGATGATCCTGATCGTGCGCCCCGCACTCTCCCCGCTGATCGCGCTGGTGGGGGCGACGGCCGTCGCGATGTCTTTCAGTTATCTCGGCATGCGGTTCAGCGTGTTCCGCGACCGCAAATAGCCGCGCCGATATGAGCGCTGTCGCGCGCGGCTTTCAGCTGACAGACCCCGCCCACCAAACCCCGTTTGCGTAAATGACGTCGCCCCCTGCGCGATCGGCGATCGACATCTGCCCGGGCCCAGTCGCGCGCCCAAGCCACTCCATGATCAGCCCACGCGAAGCACAACGTCGTCGCCCTGGAACCCGCCGCCAGTCCCAGGTAATCTGACTGCCTCCGAAGCGGCCTCTTCAGTTGGCTCGCGCTCACCATCGCGCAGCCCCCTCGAGGGAGGTCACTCGACACCGACCCTAAGTTGGCATATTGTATACCACAAACAGGTGGGAGACGACAAAGAGCAACGGCTTTCGGCGGATAGTCACCACACACATCCAATCGCTCGGGCAAATTCTGGTTGCTTGCCCGGGGCCTGGGCACTGCGTGGACTGTTTCACCGAAAGGCCACACCGACCGACCCCTTGCGGCAGCCGCACGGGCGAGATCGAAACAACCGGCCTAACCGTTCGCCTCGAAAGTCCCACTCCTCGCAAGATCGACTACAACGGCTCCAAGCGACAACAGCGCCAGCGCCAGGCACTGTTGCTCGCAAAAGAGAACCGCCGATCCGCCGGCCGCACGCCGGCCCAATGACCCTGGGAGGGGCCCATGGATCTCTACGAGCATCAGGCCAAACGGCTGCTCGCCAACTACGGCATTTCCATTCCGATAGGCGAGACCGCACGTACCGTCGATCAGGCTGGCCAGGCCGCGCGCCGGCTCGGCGCCGAGACCTACGTCATCAAGGCGCAGATTCTCGCGGGCGACCGCAAGAAGTCGGGCGGCATCCGCTTCGCCTCCTCCCCTGCTGAGGTCGAGACAACAGCCGCCAAGATGATCGGCGCAAAACTGGTCACGTCGCAGACCGGCGGCGTCGCCTACCCGATCGAAGCTGTGCAGATCGAGGAAATGGTGCGCGTCGCACAGAACCTCTATCTCGCCATCACCATCGACAGGCGCGCTGGTACGATGGTCATGCTGGCGTCCGATCGCGGTGGCGAGGACATCGAAGCACGCGCTGAGAAGAGCACCGAAATCGTCGAGCGATTGCCCTTGCACTTCGATGGCAACAAGCTCGACGGCGATTTCGCCGCTCTCGCTGGCCGCATCCTTACCGACGGCCAGTTGCGGACCGGGCTCGAGGTCGTCATGCGCAATCTGGCCGCGGCATTCGTCGGATCGGACGCAACCCAGCTCGAGATCAACCCGCTCGCCGTCACGCAGGACGGCCGACTGATCGCCATCGACGCCAAGATGACGGTGGACGACAACGCAGTCTTCCGCCGTCCCGAACTGGCGAAGTTGCGCGCGGCGAGCAAGTCCCCCCTCGATCCCGCCGAGATCGAGGCGCAGAAGCACCAGACCAATTATATGAAGCTCGATGGTAGCGTCGGCTGCGTCGTGAACGGCGCCGGCTTGGCACTCGTCACCCACGATCTGATCGTCGACGCCGGCGGACGCCCGGCGAACTTCATGGACATTCGCACCACCGCCACCAGTCTCGACATCGCCCACGCCTTCGGGCTCATCTTGAGAAACCCCGCCGCCAAGTCGATCTACGTCAACGTCCATGGCGGCGGCATGCAGCGCTGCGACACGATCGCGGAAGGCATCGGCATAGCCATGCGCCGCTCCGGTCGCAAGATTCCCATTGTCATCCGCATGGCCGGCAACAACGCATCGTTTGCCGCCACGGTTCTGAAGAACAATGGCGTTGCCTACACCAACGCCGAAGACATGGCCGAGGGCGCCAAGCTTGCCGTCGCCGCCGCACGCAAGGAGGCTGCATAATGGCTATTCTCATCAACCCCGATACGAAGGTCATGTGCCAGGGTCTCACCGGGCGCGCCGCCACCTTCCACTGCGGACGCATGCTCTCCTACGGCACCAAGCTCGTCGCCGGCGTCGTCCCTGGCAAGGGCGGCCGCACGCACCTCGATCTTCCGATCTACGACAACGTCCGCGCAGCCAAGGACGCAACGGGTGCATCTGCGAGCCTCGTGTTCGTGCCGCCCCAGAGCGCCGCCGCGGCGATGATCGAGGGCATCGAGGCCGAGCTCGACCTGCTGGTCTGCGTCACCGAGCGCATTCCGGTTCTCGACATGGTCCGCGTCCGCCAGGCGCTGACTGGATCGAAGACACGCCTCGTCGGCCCCAACAGCCAGGGCGTCCTCGCACCTGGGATTGGCCAGCTCGGCGTCATGACGACGGTTGACGCCCGCCGCGGCAATATCGGCATTGCTTCCCGCTCTGCCTCGCTTACCAGCGAGGTGGTCCTGCAGACGACCCGCGCCGGCCTCGGCCAATCGACGACCGTCGGCGTCGGTGGCGACCCCGTGCACGGCCTCAGTCTGAAGGATACCGTCGAGATGTTCCTCGACGACAATGACACCAATGGCATCATCGTCATTGGCGAGATCGGCGGCACCGACGAGGAAGATGTCGCCGCGCTGATCGCCGCGCGCAAGCCGACCAAGCCAATCGTCGCTTTGATTGCCGGCCGTCACGCTCCGCCCGAGCGTCGCATGGGACACGCTGGAGCGCTCGCCACGCGCGGAGCGGGCAGCGCCGCCGACAAGATCAAAGCGCTCGAGCACGCCGGCGTCCTCATCGCGCCCGACGCCAGCCGTGTCGGCGCCGCCATGCGCGAGGCGTTGCTGTAGCGGGAACTCGTCGATGCTCTCGAATTTGGAGCACTCATGTCGAAGTCAGTACTGAAGTTTGTTCTGGCGGGGCTTGCTGTAGCGTTTGCGGTAGCGGCCGGGCCTCGGCATGGCGTCGCCGAAGTTCGCTCCACATACAAAGCTCCTGCTCACAAGAAGAAGGCGCACAAGCCCGAAAAGATGCAAGGTTTCAACTTGAAGGACCTCGACTCGCCGTTGAAGAAGGGCGAGGTCGCATCGTCCTCTGCCTCAAAGAAGCGTCGGTTGTGCAGAACGTGCCAGAACGTGAAATGAGCTGGTAGCTCCAATCGCGAAACTCTGCTGCCAAGCGCGAAACTGCCGCTTGCTGACACTTCATCACGTATCATGTGCTTCCACTGACGAGGGAAGTTCCGCGGTAGCCTTCTGAACCCGCGCAACAAAAAAACGCGACGGCATCTGTCACCGTCGCGCCCCGAAAGCCGTGCTGTTGAATGAGGAAAGCCTGATTGGGCGCCTGTGCGCTCAGACAATCTGGATCGTGTTTTATCGAGAGTTCGACGGAGCCGATCAGCGGCCGACGCGGCGCACGCAGCACATCCACAGCTGAACCGCTGCAGCAGCCGGCAGCCAGAAGTGGGCATCCGTAGCAAAAGCGGGGATCAGCAATACCGCACCGAGGCCAAGACAAATGGCCCCTGTGTTTGCCACCACCGTGTAAACTGCCTGTCTCACCCGCAGCGCCCCCTCGCGTTGCATCCCGAGTCTCGATCCCAAACAACCGCGACGCAGGTCAAGTTTCAAAACCACGTCATATCAAGATACGCGAATTTCGAGTCGCGTCGAGTGATGAAAATCAACATCCCGCACAGCACAACTTGTTGATTCAGAATAGTGTGTCGCCAACTAAACGGCGCACGACTACTGCACGCAATGTGCAGCGCGACGTAACCAACGGCTTTTCGCCCCAAACTCGTGATGCGCTGCAACATAGATTCCGACTGCATTCCTCGGAATAGCGTCGTCAAATCAACGATGCTGCGACCATTTGAGAATGACTTGTCTGATTTGGATCACACAAACTGCTGTGAATTGCTGCAACGCATAACTGTGAAATGGCGCCAACAGCATCGTTATGCTCTAGAAGCGCCCCTCCGAGACGAGATCGATCGCAGTTCTCACCTCGCCGATCGCCTTCTTCAGCTCGGCCCGCTCGTGCGCCGACAGCCGGTCGACGTCCACACGCGTTGAAAGCGCCACACCGCCATCCGTATCAGCGAGCTGCTGCCTTAGAATGGCGCCGAGCAGAACCTGATGCGCGTCGATCACACGCTCGATGTCGGCAACAGAGCCCTTGCCGATTTGCTCGAGGATTCCAAGTCGTTCAGGCGTAGCTCGAACCGGCGAACCGTTGCGGATCGCTATTACACGCGCCGCCGTGAAGATCGGCATGATGCCACCCTTCTTCAGATCGACGCGCCCCGCCTCGTCCGTGCGAATCCCGCCCAGGAGATTTATCGGAGAATGCCACTGGCGAGCGAGCTCCGTCAGCAGCGCAATGAAATCGCGCGACTGCTTTGCTGTCTGCAGCGCGTACGTGCGAATCTCGTCTGCGAGTCGCTTCTCGCCGTGAACCGGCAGGCCGTCAAAGAAGATATCGACATTGAGCAGATCCTGCGGTGTCTGCTTGCGCACCCAGCCATTGATGACTGTCTTCCATCCGGCGATTGACTTGCGCCACTGCGCATTCTTCGCCATCACGCCGCCCTTGCAGAACGGGATGCCGGCATCGTCGAGCGTCTGCGCGAGACGTTTGCCCAACTCCTCGAACCACAGATCCTCGCGACCTCCCGGCTCGCCGGATGCAAATACGATGGCATTGTCCTGGTCGGCCGCCAGCAGGCTTTCACCACGCCCCACCGAGCCCATGACGAAAACCGCAAACGGCACCGGCGGCGCGCCCCAGCCATCGGCAGCCATGCTTTCCTGCGCAAGCTCGCTCGCCCGCCGCGTGGCCGCGGCAATCTCCGCACTGACGACGGCAGCTATCCGGCGTGGATCGACGTCTTCGGCCAGCAGCGCATCGGCCACCGTCGACAGCCGGCCGAATGCGGCGCCCAGCTCCGCGCTGTTCATGGCGCTATCGATATCCTCGCCGAGCACCAAGGCGGCACTGGCACGCTGCCGCAACAAACTGCGCGGCGTCAAAGCGCCAACCAACTCGCCGCGATCGTCGACGACGGCCAGGTGTCGGACGCCCAGCCGCGTGATACGCGCCAGCGCCCGGTACAGGAACTCGTCGCTGTCGACTGTGTAGAGTGGCCGGCTTGCAATCTGCGAGACAGGCATGTTGAGCGCAGCAGCACCGTTCTCGGCAATGGCGCGCAGCATGTCCCGCTCGGTCACGATGCCCATGCCCGACGCGCTATCGTGCACGAATGTCGAGCTTGTGCCCGCCAGCACGATCGTCTGCATCGTTGCATGCACACTGTCGCCGCCTTCCACGATCAGCGGTGGTGATGACATCAACTCGTCGACCCGGAGCCGGTAGGGATAGCTGTCGATCTGCGTGACGCTTTGCTGCACGATGTCCGTGCGTACCGTGCCGTCCTCCTCTGTCAGCCGGAGACTGAGGGCCGCCGGGTCTAGCGCCGCGCAGGCCCTGATCGCCTCTGCGATCGTGCGTATACCGCGCTCCTTGAGCCGTGGCACCAGCGCCGCGTAGATGTTGGCCGTTGCCAAGGCATCGCCCGGAGCCGATCGCAGCGCCTGACATCCGAGCTTCAGCCACTCGCATAGTTGTGGCAGGCCATCGTGCGCCAGCGTCGGCGTGACGAGTCGCGCCAGCACCTTGATATCGAGCGTAATCAGAGGCGGCAACTTGCGCCCGATCCGCTCATACTCGTTCCTCAGGACATCCAGATCGTAGGCGATGTTGTGGCCAAGCACGACGCGACGTCCGATGAACGCCTCGAAGTTTGCCGCAACCGCTTCCAGCGGCGGTGCCTTCGCCGCGTCGGCCGCAGTCACGCCGTGGATCAGCACCGCCGAATCGGGCACCGGAATGCCAGGGTTGACGAGCTGCGTGAATGCGACGCTGCGATCAGGCTTCCCAGTCGTCAATGCGACGGCCCCGATCTGGACCACCCGCGCGCTCACCCCATCGAGTGCGGTCGTCTCCAGATCGAGCGCGACGGCATCGAGCGAAAACAGCGGTGTCGCGGGAAACGGCGGCTTCATCATCATTACTCCATCGCGTTGCGGCAACGCGCCAGCTTGCTAGAGCCGGTTGCTTGGCTTCGCCTTTGACGTTCATCAATCGAGGTCGATGCCACATTGGCAGGGTGCGCACAAAGCCGACCGCATTGAGCAGCAATTGTGGCTCTCCACGCGCAAGCATCCTTCGGCTCGCTCCTCAGAATTTCTCCTTGAGACGGCGCTCCTGCAGCATGCGGTCGGAGATGGCCACCGCTTCACCGAACGTCGTGACACCCTTCTTCTCCAGCCCCTCGATCAGACGGACCCATACTGCCGCGGTCATCAACGCATCGCCGAGCGCCGTGTGGCGTCCCTCGACTTGGATTTCGAGAAAACTGGCCATCGACGACAGCGAGGGATCAGGCAGGTCGGGAAACACATGGATGGCCAGCAACAGCGCATCGAGCACCGGATTGTCGAACACGACGCCCGCCTCGTCCTGCCGCTTTGTCAGGAAGGCCATGTCGAATGCGATGTTGTAGGCGATCAGCACAGCATCGCCCGCGAACGCCCTGAACTGCGGCAGCACGATCCGCGCCGGCGGCTTTCCAGCAACCACGCCCGCTGTGATTCCGTGGAAGCGCGTGCTGAGTGGTGGAATATCGCGTTCCGGATTGATCAGGCGTTCAAACGTCTCCCCGGTGAGAATGCGCCCGTTCACCACATGCACCGCACCGATCGAAAGCAGTTCGTCGCCCTGGCTCGGCTGCAATCCCGTTGTCTCGGTATCGAAGACGACATAGCGCAGCTCCTTCAGCCGCGCGTCGGAAATGGAGGTGGGCGAAGCGCGGAACAGATCGAAATCGTAGTACTCGGGCCGTGGCGCATTGCCGGCGGCACTCTGCTCGACTTCCGCCGGCTCCTGCGGCCGGTCCGAAGGGCGCAACGGCACGCGCAGCACCGCCGATCCATCACCGGCTTGCGTGCTCCAGACTTCGCCTCCGTGTCGCTCGATGATCTGGCGCGCGGTGCGGCTCGCGATTGCGCCCTTGATGGGATCGTCGAGCCAGTGATCGAGCGTGTCGGAGAGTACGGGCTCGCCGATCCAGCCGATCTCGACATAGGCACGCGCACCCGAGCGCGACATTCCAAGATCGATAGAGCGCACACCTTTGTCGAGCGCCAGATGTCCGATCAGATGCGCCAGCGTCAGAGACAGGGAATGGCTGTCGGCATGGATCCACATCGGCAGTCCGACCAGCCGGATGCTGACGCCTGAATCGGCCGAGATGAGCTTCTCCACCGCACGGAACAGGTCGACGGAATGAACGTCCGCGGTTCCCCAATGACCAAGGTCAAGGCGATCGAACCGCTTTGCCGCCTCCATGAAGCGTGACGAAAGCTGCGCAATCTCCTTGCGAAGGATCTCCTCGAAAGCAGTGCGCTCTGCCGCTGTGAGATCCCCGGCATCGGTGAACGTCTCGATTGCCGCGCTCAAGTTGGCGATCGGCCGTCGCCATTCCACCATCACCTCGCGCAACAGGTTGTCGCGCTGGCCGAGGCTCTCCATCTGCGGGCCGATATCCTGGAACGACAGCACATAGCCGGCGTGCTCGCCGGAGGCCTCCCGCACGAGGCTCATGCGCGTCTCGACCAGCGTGCCCAGATCGGCCGTTGCTACCATGAAACGCCGCGCGACATCGCCCTGACCGCCTTCACTTCGCAGCAGGATGTCGAGCGTGTGGATCACCGGATCCTTGGCCAGCACGCCAAACAGCGGTCGCCCGAGACCCGTCATCTCGCGCAGGCCCAGAATGCGGCGCGCTGCCTCGTTGTAGAGAATGATGCGATGATCGCGATTGCAGACGATGACGCCTTCGGTGAGGTCCAGAAGGATCGCCTCGAGGCGCCGCTTTTGGGATTCGGCGAGGCTGGCCGCTTCCTGCACGCGCGCATTGGTGGAAGCGTGCTGATTTGTAAACGCCTTGCCGAGACCTGCAACTGCAGCGACGATTTCCGGCATCGCGCCGTCGTTGACCACCACCACACCGCGATCAGTCGGCGTCAACGTGAGGCGCTGTGCCTCGCGCGCAATTGCGGCAAGGGGGCTGAGCAGATAGCGGTGTGCCAGATACCAGGACAACACGCCGGTCACGATGGCAATCACGAAGGTGATGCTCAGCAGCGGATTGATGGTCTGCATGATTGGCGTATCGGCAGGAACACCTTGGACCACCTTGATTCCGATCAGCGTCGTCATGGCCAAACCTGGCAAGACGCATGCCGCAATCATGAGTGGAACGGCGACACGAAGCTTCATGGGCCTGTCCGTCGCTGAAGTCGCGATGACTGATGCCGTGCACCAGACCCGACGGCGCTTGCCGTGACCCGGCCTGCGGGCGATTTCGACAACAACCAGGAGGTGCAGCCCACCGACATGCTCAGCGTTGCATCAGGGGAGAAATCAGCGTCAAGGCGAAGCAGGCCATGCCTCCACAATCTCTGAAGGCGATCGACTCCTATCATGAGTGCCACTGCCGAAAAAGAAAGGCCACTCGCGCTCCAACCCATACTTTCTTATAGGGTCCGGAAAGCCCGCACAGGCCCCGCAGACCGGGCACAAATCCCTCAGGAATGAAGCGCACCTAGCGCAGTGTCCGCTCGGCCGCGCTCTTCGGTCTGTTCACCACACAGGGCGCACAATGGCGGAAATTCGAGATGAACAACGATCAATTGACCTGCTGTCTGCTCGTTCCGGGCTGAACTCGATCGCCAAAGCCGATCCGCCCCCAGATGCATTGACATCAAAATTCTTGAGCAGTTACCTTTTTGGCTCATAGCAGCAAAATTCCACTACTCCGCACAACTGACTCCAATTAGCATTCCCAACGTGCAGGAACCGCCCGAATAGTTCCGGGGGCATACTTCGGGATCAAAAAGAGTGGCAAAGCCATCATTTTCAGGGGGGGCGCTCCTGCGTTGCCAAGGAGGAATACAATATGCAACCGGTAAATCCTGAGCGCCATTGGGCGCGCACCAGCCGACTGATGTGGCTCATGCTCTTTTTGTGGGCCATCTTCAGCTTCGGCATCCATTGGTTCGTCAACGACCTCAACAACTTCAAATTCTTGGGCTTCCCGGTCGGCTTCTACATGGCCGCCCAGGGATCGCTGATCGCATTTGTGATCATGCTGTTCATATTCGCGAAACGGCAGGACACCATCGATCGTCAAGAAGGCGTGGGTGAGTAGGGGGAACCAATGGCACAGACTAAGGAATACACGGTAGGCGGCGGTAGCTTTCTCGCCAACCTCGGCAAGATCTACGCCTTCTACACTGGCGGTTTCTTCGCCTTCGTCGCGGTGCTCGCGGTCTTGGAGCAGTTGGGTGTCCCCAACAAGTTCATCGGCTACGGCTTCGTTTTCCTGACCATCGCCGTCTATGCGGTCATCGGCATTCTCTCCCGCACCACCGACGTTGGTGAGTATTACGTCGCGGGTCGCTCTGTTCCCTCCATCTACAATGGCATGGCAACGGGTGCCGACTGGATGTCCGGCGCTTCGTTCGTCGGCATGGCGGGAACGCTCTTCCTGTTGGGCTACGACGGCCTCGCCTTCGTGCTCGGCTGGACCGGCGGCTACGTCCTGGTCGCAGTGTTGATCGCACCGTTCCTGCGCAAGTTCGGCGCCTATACTGTCCCGGACTTCTTCGCGGCCCGGTACGGTGGCAGCTTTGCACGTTTCCTCGCCGTGATCGTGCTCATCGCCTGCTCGTTCACTTATGTCGTCGCACAGATTTACGCGACGGGTCTCATCGCCTCGCGCTTCCTCGACATGGATTTCACGGTCGCCGTCTATGCCGGATTGGCGGGCATTCTGCTGTGCTCGATGTTGGGCGGCATGAAGGCCGTGACGTGGACGCAGGTGGCCCAGTACATCGTGCTGATCGTCGCCTACCTGACACCGGTCGTGATCCTGTCGGCCAAGAAGTACGGCATCCCGGTTCCCCAGCTGACCTACGGCCAGGCTCTCCAGGAGATTACCAACCTCGAGAACCAGATGGCGGCCAAGGGTCTAGCCGCAACGGTCAAGGATGCCGCTGGCAACGCCGTGTTCGCCAAGCCGCACATCAAGCCGTTCACCGACTACGACCCGTTGAACTTCTTCGCACTGATCTTCTGCTTGATGGTCGGCACGGCGTCGCTACCACACATCCTGATGCGCTACTTCACCACCCCGTCGGTGCGTGAGGCTCGCTCGTCGGTGGCATGGTCGCTGTTCTTCATCTTCCTGTTGTACTTCACGGCGCCGGCCTATGCGGCGTTCTCCAAGCTCGAGGTCTTCAGCCTCATCAACAAGGGAACGCAGCTCAGTGAACTGCCGCAGTGGATGTACACGTATGGCAAGATCGGCCTTGTGAAGGTCTGCGGCGTCGACGTCAAAGTTGCTCAGGACGTTATCGCCGCCTGCCAGAAGATCGCCAATCATCCCGGCATCCTTCGCTATCAGGATCTCGCCATCAATACGGACGTGATCGTGCTCTCGACACCTGAGATCGCGGGCATGCCGTACGTGATCGCGGGTCTTGTCGCCGCCGGTGGTCTGGCAGCCGCCATGTCGACGGCCGACGGTCTCCTGCTCGCCATCGCCAACGCGCTGTCGCACGACATCTACTACAAGATGATCGATCCCAACGCGCCAACGAAGCGGCGTCTGGTCATATCGCGCGTCCTGCTTCTGGTGGTCGCCGTCGTTGCCGCCTACGTGGCCTCGACTAAGCCAGCAGACATCTTGTCGATGGTGGCGTGGGCATTCTCACTGGCGGCAGCCGGCATCTTCCCGGCACTCGTCCTTGGTGTTTGGTGGAAACGCGCCAACACACCGGGTGCTGTGCTGGGCATGATCCTCGGCTTCGGCGCGTGCCTCTACTACCTTGTCGGCACCCGCTACTTTGCGCCTGCCTTCGTCGACATGTGGAGCTGGCTCGGCACCGCCAAGCCCGAAGCAATGGCTAAGTATGCCGAGCTGAAGGCAGCGTGCGCAGCCGATGCCACCAAGTGCGTGGCTTTCGACAAGCACGCTCAATCGGTGGCCAGCTGGTGGGGTGTGAAGAACATCTCTGCGGCACTGTTCGGATTGCCGATTGGCTTCCTGACGATCTTCCTCGTCTCACTGCTGACGCCTGCCCCCTCCAAGGAGGTGCAGGATCTGGTCGACGCGACACGTCGTCCGGCCGGTGGCACGCTGATGCAGGAGAAGGGTGCGATGGTCGGCGGCCACTAGCCCCGACCATTTGAGCCAAAAAATCGACAGAGCGGGGCGGCTTGCGCCCCGCTCTCTTCATATGCCAAGTAGACGGTGCCGCCATACAGGAGCGCACATGACGGCCAGCGAGAGCTTCGCCGCCTATTGGTGGTATCACATACCCAACCTGATCCTGGCGGCACTGATCTACACGTTGATCGGCCGCTATCTGCTCGAAATCCTGTTTGCGAAGAACCAGGACGCCGTAATACTGAAGGTCTTCAGAACGGTGACCGATCCTGTGATCGGTCTTATCAGGTTCGTGACGCCCCGCATCGTTCCAGACGGCCTCGTCATTGTCGCTGCCGTAGTCTGGCTCATGGCCGCGCGACTCTTCTGGTTCCTGACGGCTGTTACGCTAGGACTGCGGCTGACATGATATTGGTGAGTTGACCGTGATCAACCAGAACGATCGCCAGAATCTGCTCCAGCGCGACGTGATGCTCGTTGCAACCGCCGCACTGTCGCTGCTCAACGGCATGCATTTCTCGCCGTGGTTCGATCCGGTCGCCATCCTTTTGCGACCATTCGTGGCCGGCACATTCCTCGGCACGCCGCTCGTCTCACTCTATCTGGCGTCTTTTTTCATTTCCGTGATGACGCTCCTCATCGGCGGCATCCCGGCCGCCCTCTACGAGCGGTTGAAAGGCGAGACGGAAACCTCGTCCACATCACTGTATATCTGGTTTGGTGCGACCCTCCTCCTCAGCATTCCCGTGCTCTTGGCGGCAGCCGGCCGGTGACCCGCGTGCAGGTCCATGCGCATCTCGGATGACTTGCCAAGAGCATGAAGGCGGAGAAGACTAGAGCAGTATCCGATCAGACGCGGTCGCCCAAGGCGATCGGCTGATGGGATGGAACTGCTCTAGACTTTGACTCTAGTGTTCTGGATCAAACATTTGATCCCCGGAAGAAGGTCGGCAAATGTTTGTGAATCCAGAACACAAATATGATGATCACTAGGGTTCCGGGCTGACACGCCGGTGCCCGAAAGGGAACCAAGTGTCAGAGTCGGAACACTAGAGCATCTTAATCCGACCAGTGAATCGCGAAGCGATTTCGTCCGGTCGGATGATGCACTAGAGCCCGCCAAGGTGTTCAAAGGGCATTGTACGCCATGCTCAGTCAGATCGACCAGCTTGCGTTCTTCACCGTCGCACGAGGCTCCGGCTTTGCCATGCTTGCCATCGGCACGACGATGATCGGGCTGTCCTTCGACCCGCGGCAATGTCTGCAGGTCGGCGCGGTGCTGTCCCTGTTGACCGCACTTGTGCTGATCGGCATGGCGTCACGAGCTCATATCAGGCGCTACGACGCAACTGAGCTATGGCTGCTGCTCGACCCGCGCGAGCGTCCGCCGCAAGCGATCGCCCAGGTTATCGTCGGACGTGCGCTGCGGACCGCCTACCTTCGCTTTGCCTCATATTTCGCGCATGGTGCGCTTGGGCTGTTGCTGGTCAACGTGGCAATCGCCATCGTCCTCTAGAGCATGTTTAGCTGAAGTGTTGAGCGGTTCAGCGTGAAAAACATGCTCAAAATAGGAGCCTAGAGCGCGTTCGCGATTCTAACAAAAGCGGACAAGCTCTGGACTATCGTACATGCATCGCCCCTCGGGGTGAGCATGACCCGAAGCTGCATCGACGGATCAAGCCATGGCGGCAAGATCATATCCGCCCAACTGGGTATTCAGCACCGCTGTGGCGGAGTTCGCCACGATGCCGGGCTCACTGTTTGCTCAGGACGCACTCATTGGCGATGTCGCGCGTGCTGTGCGCGGCTCCGACCGTCCGGTGGCCGTGTGCTCTCCCGATGGCGCCCTGGTAGCGATCGTCGACGCCACCACCATCGTCGATCTGCTCATGCGGGGCGTGAACCCGAACGAGAGGCTGCCCTCCCTCACCACTCCGGCGGCGCAAGCTATCCCCGCGACTCGAAGCGCCTTCGCTGCACTCCTCAAAATGCATGAGATGAACACTGCTGCCCTTGCCGTTGTCGCCCCGGGAAATCGCTTTGCCGGCTTCGTCACCCGCGATGCGATCCTGAGCAGCGCGGCCGGGTTCGTGCATGACGTCGTGCGCGCTGCCGGTTCGGGCGGCATCTCCAGCGCGTCCGGCGCCCGCCAACCGACGGGATACAACGCGATGCGGCAGTGCCAGGTCGACATTGCTGGCGACCTGCTCGATGCCGGACTGCCGGTCTGGTCCATTCTTTCGACAATCACCGAGATCAACAACGAGGTGCATCGCTGCATCGTCGCAGACGCCATAAACGCACTCGAGAGTGATGGCTGGGGTTCGCCGCCCGCACAATTTGCCTTCCTCGTCATGGGATCGAGCGGCAGGCACGAAAATTACCTCGACCCAGATCAGGACAACGCCCTTGTCATCGGCGATCTGGAAGGCGTCGAGCGGCAGGCCGCGGAAACCTATTTCATCACGCTCGCGGAGCGCGTTTGCGATGGCCTCGCGGCCGCCGGGTTCCCCTACTGCAAAGGCAACATGATGGCGACCAGCCCGGTCTGGCGCAAGACGGCAAGCGAATGGCGCGCCCAATTGCTGTCATGGGTGCGAAGAAAGCATCCGACCCTGCTCATGAACTGCGACACGCTGTTGGATTTCGCCCACGTCGCCGGCGATATCTCCCTTGCCACAGGACTGCGCCAGACGTTGTTTGATTTCGTCCGCCACGAGCCCGGATTCCTGCGCGCCCTCTACAGCATCGAGGAGGATCACGGCGTCGCGCTCGACTGGCTGGGCAGGCTGTCGCGCGAGAAGGATGATTTCGGCACGGTGCCGGAGGTGAATGTCAAGCTGAGAGGCACTCTGCCGCTGCTCGAGGGGGCGAGACTGTTGGCAGTGAGCGCGGGCATCACTGAGACATCGACGGTCGGGCGGCTGAAACGACTGGGCGCCGCGCGCATCATCGACGAGGAAGCGATGAACGGCCTCATCGACGCTTACGAAACACTGGCATCGCGTCTGTTGCGCCACCAGATTGCAAAGCGCCAGTCGAGCCTTGGCTCGTCCATTCGCATTGCTCACGATTCCATGAGCCGGTCCGAGAAGACAGATCTGCGCGAGGCCCTGAAAAGGATTTCCCGGTTTCGCACGGCACTTCCCAATCAATTGGAACGCGCGAGTGCATCGCCGATGCCCGGCTAGGGATTGATCACCGTCGTTTAGGCGATAGCGGTTCCATCTCTGGCTGACCGGCACCAACGACACTGCGTTGACCGAAACTGCGCTCCCCACGCGCTGCTAACCGTTCGCAGCAACAGTTGCGCACCCAAGATCACCACGAGCTGAATAACCTGTTGAAATCATTGGTGCGGACGGAGGGACTCGAACCCTCACGAGGCTAAGCTCTCGGGATTTTAAGTCCCGTGTGTCTACCTGTTCCACCACGTCCGCACACGCGCCCTTATGAGCGAGGATCGCACAACTGGCAACATCGGTGCCGTCAGGGAAAAGACGGGCCACGCCGCCAGCGTGTCACCGATGGCCCCATGATGGCGTGCAGGCGTACGAGCTGTGTGTGTTCGACCGGCGACGAGCCAGGACAGTTGGTTCGCACCTTGGAACTTGTTCGCCTGACATCGGAGCACTTCGAGTTCCAGCGAAGGCGTGAATCAGTCCCGCAACCAACTCTCAGAGCGGGCCACTTGAGGCAAAGAGACTTCATCGAGATCGGCACAACTCGAATCTTCCCACACCTGAGCATGTTGAGCTGAAGTGTCAGCGGTTCAGCAGGAAAGTCTTGCTCAAGGCAAGACGACCGCAAGGTGCGCTCGCCATTCCATCGAGAGGGAAAAAGCTCTAGGCAGCCTTCGGCTCGGCGACGATCAGCCACTGCTTGACCAGAACGTCGTTGAGGGCGCCAAACGTGGCCGCCGACAGGATGCGCCTCATGTCGGCTCCGTTCCACGGATGCGCATTACCGACGTGGCGAGCCTTCAGCCCGCCATGCTCGGCAAGTTCGCGCGCCGTATCGCGGACGAAAAAACGCAAGTGCGTGCGATCGAGCAAACCGGCATCGCGATAGCGGAAATCACCCTTGAACAGCAAATTCTTGATGAACTTCCAGTTGCGGACATTTGGCACCGATACGATCAGCCGGCCTTGTGGCGATAATCGTGTCGTCAGCCGATCGACGACGCTCCAGGGATTGACGAGATGCTCGAGCACGTCGAGGCACAAGATCAGGTCGAGCGAGCCTGGCGCAATGCTCTCTTCAATGCGGTCCTGCTCGATGTTGGTCGACCAGACCCTATCGCACACGGCCTTGGCGCGCTCCGCCTCGCCGCCGACAATTTCCACGCCGCCCGCCCATTCGACCGCAAACCGTTCCTTGATCGCAGCCACGGTCGCGCCGGCACCGCAGCCAACATCGAGCAGGCGCGACACCCGCTGAGGCAGATACGGCAAGATCTCCAAGCGTGGGGTTCCGTAGTAGCGCTCCGTCATCACTCCACCTCGCTCGCGAACGCGGAACTCCCGCGCAGCACCGCATAGATGCCCGCCGCCGATCCGACATGACGCGCAATGCATCTGCGGCTGAAGGTTAAGTAGTCCCGCTATGGCTGCCATCAGTTGGCAGGAGCACCAATGGCCGGATGCCCACCCGAACCTTGTGCTTACGAGCCACATAACATCACCACCACGCCAGATGGTAGCTCGTCAGGTAGGTGCCGCCGGGTTTGTGCACAGAAGATTCGCCCCAACCCTGGCTCACGTTGACCTCGGTCAGCATTTCGATCGCAACGTCCTATTCCAAACAAAAGCAGGCTTGAACATCGTCCAAGCATTTGTCCAATATCAGAGATTTCCTCGACGCTGCGGCATCTTACAGGGGTTGAACCACACCCCCTTTTATCTGGAGCGCAAACGCGAGTGAATTCCCGCCCAAATCCATTGACGCCCTGTGTCCGCACCCGAACACCCAAAAGAAAAACTGATCTGCACCAGTTATTTCACATTGACAGCAGGCGTCACATCTCCTTTGTATTCTAATTGCGCACAAGCAAAGGGAGGGCAAAGTCGAAAGACTTTGACTTTGCGAGAAGTAGCTATTCCGAAATTTTGAAGGTGGGGCTTCGAAATGAACCGGGCGGGCATTTCTATTCTACTTCCTATATACAATGGAAGTCTATATCTGCGCGACCAACTGGAGTCGTTGCAGCGGCAATCATATGCCGATTTTGAAGTGCTGATGATGGACGACGGATCGACGGACGAGTCGTGGTTGATCGCGACAGAATTCGCAGATCGTGATCCACGATTCAAAGCTTTTCGATATGGACCAAATAGGGGTCAGCTGGCGGTTTTGCGCGACCTCTTTCTCATGTCGACGTCCGAGTTCATCATGTTTTGCGACCAGGACGATATCTGGACAGAGAAGAAGGTCGAGCTGCTCCTTCGGGCACTAGGCAGCAATTCGCTCGCCTATGGCCCCTCGATATTGATAGATGCCAACGGCAACGAACTTGGGGAAACCATTTTCGATCATGTCGGGCCACCGATCTCCGGCCTGAATAAGTTCTCCCTCTTGATAAGCAACAGGGTGTCCGGCCATGCCATGCTTGCCCGTCGCGAATTGATTGTCGATTCGACATTCGCTGCGGGTGGCCTCTATGACTGGAAAATTGCAGTCGCGGCGACCTTTGCTCGAGGAATTGCGTTCGTCGAGGACGCAGTCACGCTGCATCGAATGCACGCGAACAATCAAACCAATCGTCTTGCAGAGTTTAGACTTGCTCGACATCGCCGCAAGCGGGCCAAACGTGCTGCCGACCTGCTCGAAATTGTCGAGCACTTGGCGTCAAACGCATCGCTGGGAACAGAGCGATCTCACCAATTCAAAGTCATACACGATCTACTTTCCGAGCATGAGCGGAAAAGATCAATTGCTAAGCTGGAAAACGGCAGAGTTGCTCGGAACATTTCTCGGCAACTCAAGGAAATTGCGCCACCTGACAGCGAAATGATCAAACTTCAAAGCAAGATAGAGAAAATCACCAGGGCGCCGCTCAATCCCGCATACCTTTGGCAGGAATATATGAGATCCTAGAGCCTGATCGGCTGAGATGGAACCACTTCCGGTTCCAGCGAAGGTGTGAATAAGACACCAAGTCAAAGACTTAGTGCAGGCCACGGCGCCTGAAGTGATTCAATCAAGGTCGGACCTGCTCTGGATGGTCTGATTGCCACGCACGAACACACGAGTGTTGCCGCTGGAAAGTCGCGAATCCACGCGCAAGTCACACTGACGCAATCCAGAAATCGTCTCGTCGATCGACTCTTCTCCGGTCACAATTGGATGAAATTCGACGATTGCTGCACGCACACCCTCAAGGTTCGCCTGTCTTAGCAGTTCGATTTCGCCGCCTTCGATATCGACAACCAGAATTGTCGGCTGAAGCGATTTCATGACTTGCTCGAACGATTGCACCGGCACTTCGATGACTTCGACAACCCCCGGAGCCTCACCGCTCAGCGAGCTTTCGGGAAAGTTGGAGCGCCGATAGAACCGTGCAGAGCCTGATGCGTCGCCCCTCAGCAGAACTGCATTGGTGACGTCCGCACGCGTGCGATTGAGGCCGTGCGTTTTCTCGATGATAGGGATCATCAAAGGGTTCGCCTCGAACACGAGAACCCGCCCTTTGGCTGGGTCGACACGGCGCGCAGCTAGTGCCGACAGGAACCCGACGCCGCCGCCAAGCTCGAGCACTCGATCGTCAGCTTGAACGATGGCCTCTAGGGCGCTGGCTTCGGGAACCTCATATTCAGCGCTGCACAATTGCTTGATGACGGGCTTGGACATGACCTCTGCGTCGACGGCGATCTTCACGCCACGCACAACCGCGTATCCGCGCCGCTTCACTGCACTCCTTTGCCAACGGCTCATCAAAGCTGAAAATTGCTGCCGCATTCTGACTCGCAATCACCTGCGTCCTGACTAGTCTCTATAATGCCGCGCTACACGTTGGTTCTGAGCGTAGCCGGCCCACCCGCATAAGCATCCTGGAATGCGCGCCTGCCGCGTACCGCGGCGATGACACCGCCGAGAGAGCCTCGATAGCGCTCGACCCGAGACCTGTTGAGGGTCAGGAGTGCCGCAGCCAGCTTCAGCGACTGGATGGCCGCGAATCTAGCCGTTCGCGGTCGCACTCCGTGCTTCTTGGCGACAAAACACCTCGACCAAGCCTGGTGGTAGCGCATCGCGTAGACGCGGCCGGGTTTGTACACCGAAGATTTGCCGCGCCCGTGCCGAACGCTGACCTTGGCTGCTTTCACGATCGCCCATCCCGCCCGCCGCAGTCGCAGGCACAGATCGTCATCCTCGTAGAACAAAAAGATATTGGAATCAAAGCCGCCCAGCTGCACGAAGGCATCACGGCGGACCAACATGCAAGCTCCCGACGCGAAGGCGATTTCGTGCGCCATTGACGTGCCTGCCGCAACGGTAGGAACCGCCGGCAGAAGCGGAGCCACCGGCGACAGCAGCGACGTTTCATGCCTGAAGATGCCACCATCCGGCTCGATGATCTGTGGCACCACCATGCCGATCCGCGCGTCGCTGTCACCGATTTCGCGCAACCGTCGAACGGCATCGGCGTCCATGATCACGTCAGGGTTGACGATCAGGCACCAGCGCGCACCTTCGGCAGCCGTGATCCCACGATTGTTAGCACGACCATAGCCCTCGTTGAACGGCGCTCGGACAACGCGCGCGCCATGGCGTTCGGCGATCGCGACGGTGTCATCCTCGGAGGCATTGTCGACGACGATGACGCGGACGCCTTCGGACCGGAGAGCCGCAAGGCACTCCTCCAGTACGCCCGCGCTGTCGTGCGTAACGACGATTGCCGTGACGTCATCAAGCGCTTCGGTCGTCATCAGCCCCCTCGCTCGGCCGCACGACAAGGCCAGGGCGATTACCCAGCCTTCGCGTCTTTCACCACGCGAATGGAAAGCTCGCGCAGTTGCTTTGCGCTGGCCTCGGACGGCGCACCCATCAACAGGTCCTGCGCCTGCTGGTTCATCGGGAACAGCGCCACGTCGCGCACCGCCTTGCAGCCGGTCAGCAGCATCACCATGCGCTCGATGCCGGCCGCCATGCCGCCGTGCGGGGGCGCGCCGTACTGGAAGGCGCGGTAGAGGCCGCCAAACCGATCCTCGACATCCTGGCGCGTCAGCCCGGTCAACTCGAACGCCTTCACCATCGTCTCGGGAACGTGGTTGCGCACCGAGCCCGACGCGATCTCATAGCCGTTGCAGACGATGTCGTACTGGTTCGCCTTCAGCGCCAGCAGCGCCTCGCGGCCGGCCTTCTCGGCGGCTTCCAGCGCCTCCCTGCCACCCTTGGGCATCGAGAACGGGTTATGCGAGAAGTCGATCTTCTTGTCTTCCTCGTTCCACTCGTAGAACGGGAAATCGACGATCCAGGCGAGTGCGAACTGGTCCTCCTTGACCAGCTTCAACTCGGTGCCGACGCGATCGCGCGCCGCGCCCGCGAACTTGTAGAACTTGGCCGGCGTGCCCGCGGCGAAGAACACCGCGTCGCCGTCCTTCAACCCCAGCTGCTTGCGAATTGCATCGCCGCGCTCCGGGCCGATGTTCTTGCCGATCGGCCCCGCCGCTTCGAGCGTGCTCCCGCCACCATCGGGCTTGCGATAGAAGATATACCCCAACCCCGGCTGGCCCTCGCCCTGCGCCCATGAGTTCATGCGGTCGCAGAACGCTCTGGAGCCGCCCGTCGGCGCCGGAACCGCCCACACGCGCACGGCCGGGTCTTTCGCGATCATGCCGGCGAACACCTTGAAGCCGCTGTCACGGAAATGCTCCGTCACGTCGGCCATCTCGATCGGATTGCGCAGGTCCGGCTTGTCCGAGCCGTACTTGGCGATCGCCTCGTCATATGGAATCCGCGGCCAGCCCCTCGTCACCGGGCGGCCCTCGGCGAACTTCTCGAACACCGACGTCAGGATCGGCTCCATGGTCGCGAAGATGTCGTCCTGCTCGACGAAGCTCATCTCGACGTCGAGCTGGTAGAATTCGCCCGGCAGGCGGT
The DNA here is from genome assembly GCA_044222395.1 of Hyphomicrobiaceae bacterium. Lineage (GTDB taxonomy): Bacteria > Pseudomonadota > Alphaproteobacteria > Rhizobiales > Hyphomicrobiaceae > JAEUMD01. Next base: position 141,324 of record JBGANK010000001.1, read on the forward strand.
CGGCGCGCGGGTCCTCGTCGCGAAAGCACGGCGCGATCTGGAAATAACGGTCGAAGCCCGACACCATGAGGAGCTGCTTGTACTGCTGCGGCGCCTGCGGCAGCGCGTAGAATTTGCCGGCGTGGATGCGGCTCGGCACCAGGAAGTCGCGCGCCCCCTCCGGCGAGGACGCGGTCAGGATCGGCGTCGGGAACTCGTTGAAGCCCGCGTCGTGCATGGCATCGCGGATGAAGCGCGTGATCTGGAGCCGCTTCATGATGATGCCGTGCAGGCTCTCGCGGCGCAGGTCCAAGAACCGGTACGTGAGGCGCAGGTCCTCCGGATAGTCGGGCTCGCCGAACACCGGAACGGGCAGCTCCTTCGCCTCCGACAGCACCTCGATCTCGGTCGCATAGATCTCGATCTCGCCGGTCGGCAGCTCCGGGTTGGCCGTCCCCTCCGGCCGCGCTCGCACCTTGCCGTCGACGCGGATCACCCACTCCGAGCGCACTCTTTCCGCCGTCTTGAAGGCCGGACTGTCGGGGTCGGCCACCACCTGGGTGAGGCCGTAGTGGTCGCGCAGGTCGATGAACAGCACGCCGCCGTGGTCGCGCACACGATGCACCCAGCCCGAAAGCCGCGCAGTGGTACCGATATTGGCCGAGGTGAGTGCACCGCACGTGTGCGAGCGGTAGCGCGCGCCCACCGCCGCTCCCATGCCCGCGCCGCCCGTCGCAGCCGTCGTCCCCGCCTTCGCCTTAGCCATGGCGCATCGCCTCTCGAAATCGTCAGGAATCCTGCCTCTCAAGGCCGGGAAAAGCGCATGGCGACCCCGGAAAGTCAAGGCCGGCGGCCCCTTGGTGCGCCCTCGGCCAAAGTCGAGCGGCACGGGCCGCGACAAGACCCGCCATGTGCGCTATATCCCGTCCCCGAAATGCATGTTGTCACCACGACCGACGAACTCGCAAAGCTCTGCCGGGATTTGGCCACCCACGGCTACGTGGCGGTGGATACTGAATTCATGCGCGAGCAGACCTACTGGCCGAAGCTCTGCCTGATCCAGCTCGCCGGACCCGGCATCGAGGCGATCGTCGATCCAATGGTGCCCGGCCTCGCACTCGATCCGCTCTGGGACCTGATGCGCGATGAGACCACGGTCAAGGTCTTCCACGCCGCCCGCCAGGACATCGAAATCGTATGGTGCCAGGCCGGCCTCATCCCCAAGCCCATCTTCGATACTCAAGTGGCCGCGATGGTCTGCGGCTTCGGCGACTCGGTGAGCTACGGCAATCTCGTCAAGAAGGTCGCCGGCAAGGACATCGACAAGTCCTCGCGCTTCACCGACTGGAGCCACCGACCGCTCAGCGACAAGCAGCTCACCTATGCCCTGGGCGACGTCACCTACTTGCGCCAGGTCTACACCTACCTCGAGCAGCAGCTCGACAAGTCCGGCCGCCACGCCTGGGTCGACGAGGAGATGGCGATCCTGACCGCGCCGTCGACCTACGAGACCCACCCCGAGGACGCCTGGAAGCGATTGAAGCTGAGAGTCAAGAACCGCAAGGCGCTATCCGTGCTGATGGGGCTTGCGGCGTGGCGCGAACGTCAGGCGCAGTCGCAGGACGTGCCGCGCGGGCGCATCATGAAGGACGACGCGCTCTACGACATAGCCAACCACGCACCCACCACACCCGAGCAGCTTGCCCGCCTGCGCAGCTTGTCCGACGGCTTCCACCGCTCCTCCAAGGCGCGAGAGATCATCGAGGCGGTCAAGCATGGGCTCGAGCGTGACATGAGCGAGGTTCCCCCGCTGCGCCAGGGCGAGCCGCTTTCCGCCGAAGCTGGCGCGACGGTCGAATTGCTGAAAGTGCTTTTGAAGTCGGCCGCTGCCCGCAATGGTGTCGCCCCGCGCCTGCTCGCCGACACGGCGGACCTGGAGCGCATCGCCGCCAGCGATTCACCCGATGTCGCCGCCATGCACGGGTGGCGCCGCCAGCTGTTTGGTGACGATGCGCTGGCGCTGAAGCGCGGCGAGTTGGCGCTGTCGCTGAAGAACGGCGAGGTATCCGTGCATCGCGTGGGCAGGCAATAGCGCGCGACACAGCCCGATTCTGAGCCCTGACACCATCAGGCCAATCCACAAAGGTCGGTTTTGCCGGCGGTCGTGGCTAACTCAGTGCAGACTTTGTCGAGCCCCGCGCCCTCGCCAACATGAACTCCGATTGCGGTCAGCATACTTGACAGTGCCTGTCTAGTTATATAATGCATAGATTATATAACGAGATGCTAATTATGCCCAACCTCGATGCTGCCTTCTCCGCGCTCGCCGACCCAACGCGCAGGGCCCTGCTGGCCCGGCTCGCCCTGGGCGAGGCTACTGTCATGGAACTCGCCGAGCCGTTTGACATGACGCAACCCGCCATTAGCCGACACCTCAAGGTGCTCGAAGGCGCTGGCCTGATTATCCGACGCGTCGAAGGCACAAAGCGCCCGTGCCGGCTGGCGCCATCGGCAGTCACCGAGATCGACCAGTGGCTCGGACTTTTGCGCGATGCATTGGCCAAGAACTACGACCGGCTGGACGACGTGCTCGCCACCATGAACCCCAAACCACGAAAGGCCCGTCGATGAGCAACCTGGTCCTGAAGACCGAAGGTGACACGCATGTCGTCGTCACCCGTCGTTTCGCAGCATCGCCCGAGGCCGTTTATCGCGCACACATCGAGCCGGAGCTGATCCAGAGATGGATGCTCGGTCCCGAGGGCTGGACCATGCCCGTGTGCATCAACGACGCCCGGCCCGGCGGCAAGATCCGCTATGAGTGGAGCGACGGCAAAGGTGGCGGCTTCTACCTGACCGGCGAATTCCTCGAGCTGACGCCGTTCAGCCGCATCGTCCACGTCGAGCGCATGCATCTGCCAGATCCCACGCCCGACAACCACATCGTGACGACGTTCGAGCCCGATCGCGCCGGCACGCTGATGACGATGCGCATGACACTGCCCGATGCACAGACGCGCGCGGCCATGCTCGCGACCGGCATGGAGCACGGCATGGAGGCCAGCTACGTCCGACTGGATACGATGATGGTATGAGGCTTAATCGATCACACGGAAGCAATCATGGCGATTAGATCCCCTACAAGACCGGCCCAACAGCCAGACGACACGACGGACGCCGTTGCCAACTACACTGCAAAGTTTGCACGGGAACTTGCAGATGTTTGCACCGCCTTGCGCGAATTGATCGAGGCAACGCTACCCAAGGCATCGTCCCGGATTTGGCACGGGGGCCCCGTCTGGTTTATCGCACAACATCCCATTGTCGGGTATAGCGTCACCTCGAAGAAGGCAGTGAAACTGCTGTTCTGGAATGGTCAGTCGTTCGAAGAGCCTGGTCTTGCGGCCACTGGCAAATTCAAAGCGGCGCAAATTGAGTTCAAGCAGGTTTCGGAGATCGATCCCAAGATGCTTCGACGATGCCTGAAGAAAGCCGGGTCGATAATCTGGGACTACAAAGGGATTCCGCAAGAGAGGCGCCCAAAACCGCGCTAACTTCAATGGTGCGAATGGGAAACGGAGTCGTAAACTCTTCGATTCATGAAGAGATTGTCGGCAGAAAAGGTGTCCCCTCCTTGCCCATCGCCAATGCGAGCGCCCGGTCCACCTTCGGTGCAGCGCTGACTGAGGCCACTCACCCGCGCGGATTGTAGGGATGCTTCTTGCGCCACTCCGATATGAAGTAGGCGAGGCCTTCGTCGATCGTTTCTGGCATCACGATTCGCACCGTGATCAGCAGCGCACCGGCTTGGCCGCCTGCTGACACGACACCCTTGCCCTTGAGCCGGAAGACGCGACCCGAACTCGTGCCCTTGGGCAGCGCCAGCTGCACGCGCCCGGTCGGCGTCGATACCTCGATCTTGCCACCTAGCACTGCTTCATCGAGCGAGATGGCGAGCGACATGTGCAGGTCGTCCCCGATCCGCTGGAAATCGGGATGCGGCTTGACGTGGATTTCCACCAGCGCGTCGCCGGCCTCGCCACCACCGAATCCCGCCTTGCCCCTGCCCTTCAGTCGCAGCACCTGGCCGTCGCTGACACCCATCGGCACTGTCAGGTCGAGCACGCCGCCTTCAGGCATCGTGACGCGCTTCTTGGTGCCCGTGATCGCCTCGATGAAGCCGACATCGAGCGTGTAGCGCACGTCCTGCCCGCGCACATGGAATCCCGGCCGTCCGTTCTGACGGACACCGTTAAAGCCGTCGCGGAAGAAATCATTGAAGACGTCGGTAAAGCTGCCGCTGCCCGAATAGGCTCCAGCGGGACTGGGATGCGGATGTCGCACCGGCTCGCCTTTTGCGTCGATCAGACCGGCGTCGAACTGCCGCCGGCGCTCCGGGTCGCCGATGATGTCATAGGCCGCCGATAACGACTTGAAACGATCGGCCGCGGCCTTGTCGCCGGGATGCAAGTCCGGATGGCATGACTTGGCTAGGCGGCGGAAGGCACCGCGAATGTCGTCGTCGGAGGCGCCGCGCAAGACCCCCAACACGGAATATGGATCACCCGCCATCGTGTCGTGTTCCAAATGTCGTGCCACCCCGAACGCCCCTGAACGCCCTCGTCGCGGCGTCCGATCCTAGAGCCTGATCGCCTGAGCTGAAACCGCTTGCGGTTCCAGCGAAGGCGTGAATCAGTCTTTCAAACAAAGCATTAGAGCAGCCCACTGCGGCCAATGTGATTCAATCGAGATTGAACCTGCTCTCGTCACCGAATCGCCACTCGATAGTGTCGCGTTATGAACGTATGCGCCATAAACTTATTCGGCACTCCCCGCCTTGCATGAACACAATGAACACGCGCCAGAATTATGGCAACTGTGGCGTGTGTGAGGATTTTTCAGACGAGGAATCTGATTTCCGGCGTCTTGTCGAGAAGTGTTGCGAGCACGCCGAATCGGCGCTGCAGCCGTTCGCCGTCCAGATCCGCAAAGGCGCCGGGTATGGTCAGCACCAGCTTGTCGTTCTCGATCGAAAGTGGCGTTACGTCGATGACGCCGGGCATGCCGATCGACAGCATGTGTGCTGCCCTGACGGCAGCGCCGATGATTCGCGCTCTGAGCAGCGCTCGCTTGCTCACTGCCCGCTTCATGCGCTCCGAGACCTGATCGCCTTTGGCGTCGCCCGAGCCGGCATGACGGAAATAGACCGACAGCGCCAGGAACATGCGCCCGGGATGATCGATCCCGCCCAGGCTGGCATGGGCGATCACGTTGAGGCTCTGTTCGCCGCGATAATCAGGATGGGCGCGCCAGCCGATATCGGAGAGAAGGCAGGCCGCATGCCGCATCCGTCGCTCCTCCACCGTCTCCTCGATACCTCCCGGACCGAACAGGGTATCCGTCCAAGCGCACAGCTCCAACGCATGCTCCACCGAGCGCGAGCGCAATTGCGCGAACGCGGCGCAAGACGTCAGCAGCGGGTCCTTGCGACGCTCTTCGGCAGGCAGAAGGGAGTAGAGCAGCCCCTCTCGCACGCCAAACACCGAGAAGATCACCTCCGACGGCGCCAGCTTCTTCAGCACCTGCAGCATGACTGCGGCGCCATATGGCAGCACGTCGCGCCGCGCCTTCGATATGCCGCCGGCCCCCGGCAGCGACGACACCTTCTTTGCCTTCAGGATCGACTCGCAGAAATCCATCACCGTCCGCGTCGGCAACACAAATCCGTGCATCACGCGCAGCGGATAACCGCTCTGCTCCATGTACATCTTCGCCAGAGCGCGCCATGTGCCGCCCACCGCGTAGAAAGGCCGGCCCTTGCCGCGCGCCAGCCATTCGACCTCGCCAATAGTTTGTCCTGCGAGCGATTCGGCCTTGTCGGGCTTGCCCTTGGTCGTGTCGATGAGGCGCAGCCCGCCGAGTGGCAATGTCGTCGCCTCGTTGAGCCGGTCCCCCGAGATGTCGATCAGCTCCAGGCTGCCGCCGCCAAGGTCGCCGGCGACGCCGTCGGCGTTGACAAAGCCCATCATGATACCAAACGCGGCGAGCCGTGCTTCCTTCTCCCCCGACAGCACTTCGATCCGCGCACCAAGCGCCTGTTGGCCGCGACTTATGAAGTCACCGCCGTCGACGGCCTCGCGAACCGCCGCCGTGGCGATCGCCCGCACCGTCTTCACGCCGAGGTTTCGTGCGATGGCATGAAAGCGCCGCAGCGCCTGGATCGCACACTCGACGCTTTTCTCGCCCAGATGCTGGGTGGAGGCGACCGACCGGCCGAGCCCGCACAGTACCTTCTCGTTGAACACCGGCGTCGGCGCTCGCGTCAGTCCGTCGTAGATGACGAACCGCACCGAGTTCGAGCCAATGTCGACGACGCCGATCGGCTCCAGGTGGCTGCTGCGATCGCTGCCCGCCAGGTGATGTCTGAGGCCCGTCACGCGCGCTCCTGTTTCGCGGACCTGCGCTTCTTGAGCGCGAAGGCGGGTGGTCGGCTCGCGGCAAGCGTGGTGCCCCGACCTGAAAGCGATGGATTCGTCATGAAGTACTTGTGCGCGTTGAACGCCGGTTCGCCGCTTGCCGGCTCCACCCGGGTCGATGAGCCGTCCGGATTGATGAGCCAGGTCTGCTGATTGTCCATCATGTTGGCCACCATGATCTGATCGAGGACCTGCTCATGCACCGTGGCATTCAGGATCTGCACCATCGCCTCCACGCGCCGGTCGAGATTGCGCGGCATCATGTCGGCGGAGCTGATGTACACCGCCGCGTTGGGCGATGGCAAACCGTGACCGCCGCCGAAGCAGAAGATCCGCGCGTGCTCCAAGAAGCGCCCGATGATGCTCTTGACGCGAATGTTGCTCGACAGCCCTGGAACGCCCGGCTTGAGGCAACAGATGCCGCGCACGATGAGATCGATCTCCACCCCGTTGCCGGAGGCCTCGTAGAGCGCATCGATGATCTGCTTGTCGACCAGTGAGTTCATCTTCATCCAGATCGCTGCCGGCCGGCCTGATCTCGCATGCTCGATCTCCTCACGGATGTGCGCAAGGATGCGCTCGCGAATTCCGCGCGGCGAGGCCGCCATGCGCTCGAACACGCCGGGCTCCCCGTAGCCCGTCACGAAATTGAAGATGCGTGTCACGTCGCGGCCGATCGCCGGGTCGATCGTGAACAGCGACAGGTCCGTATAGACCCGAGCCGTCTGCGGGTGGTAGTTGCCGGTGCCGATGTGACAATAGGTGGCAAGCTCATGGCCTTCGCGGCGCACCACCAGCCCGAGCTTGGCGTGCGTCTTCAATTCAATGAAACCATAGACGACGTGCACGCCGGCGCTTTCCAGATCGCGCGCCCAGCGGATATTGGCCGCCTCGTCGAACCGCGCCTTGAGCTCGACCACCGCCGTCACCGACTTGCCCGCCTCCACTGCCTCCTTCAAGGCACGCACGATCGGTGAATCCCGCGACGTGCGGTAGAGCGTCCACTTGATCGCCATCACGTTGGGGTCCGCCACCGCCTGCCGCAGGTATTGCACCACGACATCGAAGCTCTCGTAGGGATGGTGGACGATGATGTCCTTCTGCCGGATGGCGGCAAAGCAGTCACCATTGAATTCGCGGATTCGTTCGGGAAAGCGGATCGCGAACGGTCGGAACAGCAGATCGGGCCGGTCCGCGACGATCATCTGCGTAGCATCGGCGAGCCCCAGCACGCCTTCCTTGACGAAGATCGACTCGTCGCCGACCTCCAGCTCCTCGATCACGAACTTGCGCAAGTTCTCCGGCATGCACGATTCTAGCTCCAGCCGGATGACGTGGCCGCGCCGGCGCCGCTTCAGTGCCGTCTCGAATGACCGCACCAGATCCTCGGCCTCTTCCTGCAGCTCGATGTCGCTGTCGCGAATGAGGCGGAAAGCACCGCGCGCCTTGATCTCGAACCCGGGGAACAGCGCCCCCAGGAACATGCCGATGATGGTTTCCATCTGGATGAAGCGGATGCTCGCAGACGCGTCCGGTCCATCAGGCAGGCGGATGAACCGTTGGATCTGGCTCGGTATCGGAATGAGCCCGTTCATCGCCCGGACCGAGTTCTCCATCTCCACGGCCAGCGTCAGCCCCAGATTGAGAATGAACGGGAAGGGGTGCGCGGGATCAACCGCGATCGGCGTCAGGATCGGAAAGATCTGCTGCATGAACAGGTCTTCGAGCCACCGGCGCTCGGCAAGCGTCAGCTGCTTCTCGTTGACGAGTGCGATGCCGGCGTCGCCGAGATCTTGCATCAGGGCATCCCAGATCTCCTGCTTGTAGCTGACGAGACCAGACACGAAACGATTGATCGCCGACAGCTGCTGTGCCGGGGTAAGACCATCTTGCGACGTCGTCGTCACACCGGCAGCGAGCTGGCCGAAGATGCCGGCGGCGCGCACCATGTAGAATTCGTCGAGGTTGCTCGCTGATATCGCCAGGAATCTCAGCCGCTCCAGCAGCGGGTGATTCTTGTTGGCGGCCTCCTCCAGTACGCGCTTGTTGAACTGCAACCACGACAGTTCCCGGTTGTAGTAGCGATCCGTACCTTGCGGCGGCACCGCGCCATCGAGTTTCCTCACGCGCACATGTGCACCGTGCGGTGATTGCAGCTGCCTCGGCTTGGCGCACATCGTCTTCAACTCCCTGCTGGCCGGGACTATGCGTCGTCCGCCGCGCCGTCCGCGCCTGATTTACCGAGCACATTCGCGGCCAACGCCCTCGTGACGCGCCGCTTGGTCGCCAGCGCTTCCCTGTCCAGCCGCTCGACGACAGAGTTGACCGCTGCCATCGACCGCTCGACCCTGAGTGCAATGAAATTCACCACATGCGGCTCAACGAAGAGTTGACGATCGGCAAACAGCTTGACGAGCACGGCCTTGATCAGCGCCTCGTCGGGCGGCGCGATCGCGATCATCGGCAATGCACGCAGCCGCGATCTCAAGTCCGGCAGCGCGATCGCCATCTCGCCGGGCGGTCGCCGCGACGTCAACATTATCGTCCGCCGATGCTCGCGAGCGAGATTCAACAGATGGAACAGGATGCGGTCGTCGCCAATGCCGCGATCAATATCCTCCACCAGGAGCGTCCCCGTGCGCTCGAAAGCCGCCACCGCGCTTTCGTCGATATCCGAAGCGGCAACCGTCGCGGACCCGGATATGGTCTGCCACACGTGCCCCAGATGCGACTTGCCGGCCCCTTCAGGACCAACGACCACCGCCGCCCAATGCGGCCAGTCCGGCCATCGATCGACGAGTTCCACGGCTGCCGCATTCGACCCGGAGACGAAGAAGTCCTCCATGCCCCGCGCCGCGCGCAAAGGCAGATCGAGCACCAACTGTCGCGGCGACGTCGTCATGCCGGTGGGCTCTTTCCGCCGGTCTCCTCTGCGGCACCTTTGTAGAATGGGCTGTCCAAGTAGACCTTGAGCGAAAAGCGTACCAGCACGCCGATCGCCGCCGCCACCGGCACTGCGACCAGCACGCCGACAAACCCGAACAGATAGGAGAACACGAACAGGGCGAAGATCAGCCACACCGGATGCAGCCCGATCTTCGAGCCGACGATGTTGGGGCTGAGGAACCCCGCATCGAACGCCTGCCCGGCGAGAAACACGCCGGCCACCATCGCCACCGGAACGAGATCAGGCCAGAACTGGATGAGCGCCAGCCCTGTTGCAGTGATCAGTCCCAGCGCCCAGCCCACGAACGGAATGAAGGTGAGAACACCCGTCGCGATACCAATCAGTAGACCGTATTTGAGACCGACTGCGGTGAGCCCCGCCGCGTAGAACAGCCCCAGGATCATGCAGACCGTGCCCTGCCCGCGAATGAAGGCGGACACCGCATCGTTGACGTCGCTGGCAAGCTGCCGGATCGCCGGCGCGTGTTCGCGCGGCAGCCAGCCGTTAATCTTCTCCAGCATCGGATCCCAGTCGAGCAGCATGTAGAAGACGACCAGCGGCGTCACCAGGATGAGCGAGAAGAAGTTCACCACTGCCCGGCTCTGGTCCCACAGCGACGAAGCGATCCATCCCGCAATGCTCGCCCAGTTCTCGCTCAGACTGTTGATCGCGCGCGTCAGTCCGACCTCGAAGTCGGCATAGCGGCCCCCCAGCCGCTCGCGTGCCCAGGCATCCGCGAGTCCCCTGAGCCGCACCATTTCGTCGGGCAGCGCGATGGCGAGCTGCTGCGCCTGGTTGGCGAGCAGCGGCACCAGGAAAATCAGCACTGCTGCAAACGCGGCGATGGCCACCAGCAGGATGATGAGCGACGCCAACGCACGCGATAGACCGATACGCTGCAATGCGCCCGCCAGCGGATTGAGGAAGTAGGCGATCACCATGCCCGCAACGAACGGCAACAGGATTTCCTTGAGAAGCCCGATCAGCAGCACAAGCGCGAGTGCCGCACCCATCCAGAACAAGACCTGACGTTCTGCTCGCATGGCCCCCTCCTTTGCATTCCCCCGTGTCGGGCACGCAGCCTACCGCGGAGACACCCCGGAATCATAGCCTCCCATGTGCAGCAGCCATGTCCGCGCATAGGCCGCCAGCGATGCAAGGATGAGGGCTGCAGTCACCCCGACGAGGACGACGCGCACCGGCCCCAACCCGAAATGGAATGCCTCGTCAGCCATCACCGTGGCTGCAAGAACGATCTGTGCAAGCGTATTGAACTTGGAGACGACAAGCGGATGAATGTTGACGGGGTTGTCGAGCAGCCACGACAGCACCACGCCAATGACGATCAGAACGTCGCGCGTCACAACCGCGATGACCAGCCACGACGGCAGCTGGCCCGCCACTCCCAGCGCGATATAGATGCAAACCAGCAAGAGCTTGTCGGCGAGCGGATCGAGATAGGCGCCCAGTTCCGTCGTCCACCCGAAGCGCTTGGCAAGATAGCCGTCGACACCATCGGAGATGCCTGCGATCACGAACAGGTAGAATGCCAGCCGCATCTCACCCGTGATCAGCAGCCAGAACACGATCGGTACGAGAATGACTCGGCCAAGCGTGATGAAGTTCGGCAGATTCTGCACACCCGTCCCGTTCGAAAGAGGATCACGCTCGCCGCATTCCGCGACCCGGAGTCGACGCCACAAAACGACTGCGTCCACAACCGCCTTGGACGCCAGCCTCAGATCGCGGCAGAAGCTCGCAAATGATGCCCGGCCATGCAAGCCGACTTAGCCCGCATCATCCTTTTTCATAGTGTTCGAAAGCCCCGCGCGCCCCAAACGCGTCCCTCGCACTGGGTAAACGTCGTGGGCCGATTGCCGCTTGGCGACCCGCCCGCCCGATCCCCCGGCCGCCTTCAGAAGCCCGACCTGAGGAACCAGCTGCCGCCGATGTTGAGGAGCGAAAGCCCGCGCGCCGAGAATGCGTCAGCGAGCGCCGACCCGCCGCCTGGATAGGTCACCTGCATGTCCGCCCCGCGCGCCGAAACCGCATCGATCTGCACGTCCTCCACGCCGGGCGTATCGAGCACTTTTGCTCGCATTGAATTCCATTCGGAAAGCCCCTGGAACTCGACCTGCATGCGCACCGGCTCACCGCCCGCCCCCGATCCAGAAACCGCACCGCCGCCGCCCGGCGATGGTGATGCCAAACCGCCGCCAGAGGACCGCGACTTGATCGCCTTCCAGCGCCCCTCGATGATCCCGATCGAAACGACCGCGGCCAGTTCCAGGCTGTAGCCGACGTCGCCGTCATAAAGCCGGTAGGTGCGCTTCAAATTGAAGGAACCGACAGAATCGCGACCGGCAAGCGTCACATGAACACGCCCGCCCGGCTTATCCACCTCGGCAATCGCCGCGATCACCTTGTCGCCGCCGTATTCGTTGGCGAGCACGCGATTGGCGCTATCGTCTCCTGAAACCAGCATGTTCAGCGTATCGTCGTGGATGACGGGCTTCACGCCTTCCAGCTTGAGCGGCGTCAGCGCGTTCTTGGTGTCGAGGTCTTTCCAGATATCGAGCCAGGCCGTGGTCGTGCTGCCGGAGCGCGCAAGCTTGCCGCCTTCGCGCACGCCAGCCATCAACACGACTTCGGGCGCCTGCTCCTCCACGAACGGCACGCTGTCCTGCCGCAGCAGGCTGCGCACTGCGTCAGCGCGGAATGTGAAATCCAGGCTGGCGATGTATTCGGTTGTCGAGTTGCGCTCCGAGCGCACCACGAACCCGTCGATCAGCCGCTGCGGATCGGTTTGCTTGATTGCCTTGATGCGCTGGTAGGCGGTTACCGGCACGAGGCGCTTCAGCAGCGAGCGGAAAGCCGCTTTCTGTCCGTCGGCTATCGCCTGCTCTTTGGCGGCAACAGCATTGGCGGCCGCGGCGCGTACCGGATAGTTGCCGACCGTGAATACCTGGTCACCGCGCTTTGCGGCAAACGACGCCGCCGGCGCCGCAAGCAGCACCGTAGTCACCAGCAAGGCGACAAGCACGCTCCGCCGCAAAGGAAGGGGCCGCCACCCCGGCTGTCGCTTCGCCGTCATCCCCGACATCCTTCCGCCCCCGACCGCCCGCGCCGCGCCCGCAACATACCACCCCGCCTTATGCACAATTCGAATATAAAATCCCATTCCGGCCGCACCGCCTGTCCATGTATGGCGCGCCCTGGTCCATTGTTGGCGAGTTGCGGCAGGGTTTGCGACCTGCTACGACGCCGCATCTCCCGCCTCAATCAGGCGAAAGTAAGGGTCGATACCGCGACGGCCACATGCCGGCAGAGCTGCTGCAAGCCACCAACGCTCACCTCCCCGACCCGTTCAGCAAGGCCCATCTTACCGAGGCTCCATGGCCGAGAAACCAAAACCATCGGCGCCACCCATCACATACCGCGATTCCGGCGTCGACATCGACACGGGCAACGCCCTGGTCCAAGCCATCAAACCGTTGGTCAAGGCCACGCGGCGACCTGGCGCCGACGCCGACCTGGGCGGCTTCGGCGGACTCTTCGACTTGAAGCGCGCAGGTTTCTCAGACCCGATCCTGGTCGCCGCAAACGATGGCGTCGGCACCAAGCTCAAGATCGCGATCGAAACCGGCCAGCATGACACGATCGGCATCGACCTCGTCGCCATGTGCGTCAACGACCTCGTCGTCCAAGGCGCCGAGCCCTTGTTCTTTCTGGATTATTTCGCCTGCGGCAAGCTCGATCTCGGTGTCGCCAAGGCGGTCATCAAGGGCATCGCCGACGGTTGTCGGCAAGCCGGCGCTGCCTTGATCGGTGGCGAGACGGCCGAAATGCCCGGCATGTATCAGCTGGGCGACTATGATCTTGCCGGCTTTGCGGTCGGCGCCGCCGAGCGTGGCGAGTTGCTGCCGCGAAACGATATCGCGCTCGGCGATGTGCTGATCGGCCTGCCGTCCTCCGGCGTGCATTCCAATGGTTACTCGCTCGTCCGTCGTCTCGTCAGAGAGGCGCAGCTTGATTGGCGCGACCCGGCCCCCTTCGCCACCAGCGAGACATTGGCGACCGCCCTGCTGACCCCGACCCGCATCTACGTCAAACCGATCCTGGAAGCCCTGCGCGCCACCGAGGGCGGCGGTCCCGACGGCGCCATCAAGGCCCTCTCCCACATCACGGGCGGCGGGCTGTCGGAGAACCTGCCACGCGTGCTGCCTGAATCGGTCGCCGCGCGTGTCGATCTCGACAAGCTCGTCGTGCCGCCGGTATTCGGCTGGCTGGCAAGGACCGGCCGCCTCGACGCTGCGGAAATGCTGCGCACCTTCAACTGCGGCGTCGGCATGATCGTCGTTGCCGATCGCGCCCGGGCGGGTGAGGTCATGGATGCGCTGGCCGAGGCGGGCGAGACGCCGATGGTGCTGGGCGAAACGATACCGCCAACCGGCATCAGATCCGACGCCAAGGGCAAGGGTGAAGCTTGGGCTGTGAGCTACACGGGCGCACTCGCTCTGTCTTGAAGCCTCAGTCTTCGATGCGGATCGATCGATTGCTTCAGCTTGGCGGGGCGGTACTGCGATGAGCAAAATGCCGACCCGCACATCCCCACACCAGTCCCCGGGACAGCTCCCGCTCATCGAATTCGTGTCGCTGATCGGCCTGTTGATGGCCATCGTCGCACTCAGCATCGACATCATGCTGCCGACCCTGCCCGCGATCGCGCGCAGCTTCTCCCTCGCCGATCCGAACGCGCCACAGCTAATCGTAACCAGCTACCTGGGCGGCTTTGCCATTGGCCAGCTGATGTGGGGTCCTGCATCAGACCGGCTTGGCCGGCGTCCGGTGCTGCTGTTCGGCCTGGCGATCTTTCTCATCGGCGCCGCCGGCGCCCTGACGGTCGATTCCTTTACCGCCCTGCTCGCCACGCGCGCATTGCAGGGACTGGGCGCATCCGCACCGCGCGTCATCAGCCTCGCCATCGTCCGCGACAGCTTCAGCGGACGCGAGATGGCGCGCATCATGTCGTTCGTGATGATGGTGTTCCTGATCATTCCCATCTTCGCGCCGCTGCTGGGCCAGACACTCGCGCATCAAGGCGGCTGGCGTTCGACATTCTATGCGCTGGCCGCATTCGGCCTTGCCGGCTTCGCCTGGGCAGGCACCCGTTTGCCCGAGACGCGGCTGCGTGAAGCGCAGGATCAGGCGCGCAAGGAATCCGTCCTCGCAAGTTTCAGGAGCGTGATGTCCAATCGCACCACCGTCGGCTACATGATCGCCGCCGGGTTCATGTTCGGCTGCCTGATGTCCTACATCTCAAGCGCACAGCAGATCTTCGTCGACGTATTCAAGCTGGGCGATCTCTTTCCGATTGCGTTTGGCGCGATCGCCTCGGTGATGATCCCCTCGACCTTCACGAACTCGCAGCTCGTCCGGCGCCTCGGCATGCATCGCCTGTCGCACACCGCACTTTTGGGCTTTACCGCCGCATCGGCCGGAATGTGCGCGATGGCACTTCTCGATCAGCCGCCGATTTGGCCGTTCTGCATCCTGCTTGCGTGCGCATTTTTCTGTTTCGGACTGATCGCGCCCAACTTCAATGCCCTGGCCATGGAGCCGCTCACTACCGATTCGGGCGCCGGTTCATCGCTGATCGGTTTCTACACGACCGCCTCGGCCACCGCGATCGGCTGGTTCATCGGCCAGATGTTCGACGGATCGCTTTTCCCGTTTGCGCTCGGCTTCTTGGTGAGCGCACTCGCCGCACTTGCTACCGTCATTGCCACCGAGGGACCAAGCCGCATGTTCAAGTCGGGCCCGCCCGATTGAAGCCGGGCACGCTTCCGTGCACAGGCTTGTGAAGCAGCAGAAGACGAAACTCTTTGCAGCCGCCATGAAACGCCGTAATCACGACTCATGAACCGGAAAATACGCGTCGGCATTCTCATTTCGGGCCGCGGCTCCAACATGGTCGCGTTGATCGACGCTGCCCGCGCTGTCGACTATCCCGCCGAGATCGCCGTCGTCGTTTCCAACCGCCCCAACGCGGGCGGCCTCGCCCTGGCACAGCGGGCCGGCATCCCCACCGTCGTCATCGACCACAAGGACTATGCGACGCGCATGGCATTCGAGGCCAAGCTGCATCAGGCGCTGATGGACGCTCATGTCGATCTCGTCTGCAACGCCGGCTTCATGCGAATGCTGACCGGCGGCTTCGTCGATCGCTGGAAGAACCGCCAGCTCAACATTCATCCCTCGCTGCTGCCGGCCTTCCCGGGACTCGACACACATGAGCGCGCCTTGCGCGACGGCGTCCGAATCCACGGCTGCACCGTGCATTTCGTTCGATTGGAAATGGATACCGGGCCGATCATCGCCCAGGCCGCTGTCGTCGTGGAGCCCGGCGACACGCCGGACACTCTGGCCGCTCGCGTGCTCCAGGCCGAGCACAAGCTCTATCCGCATGCGCTGCGGCTGGTGGCGTCAGGAGCCGTGCGTGTCAGCGACGACGAACTGCGCTTTGCCCCGCCGACAGACACGCCCGCACCGCTCTACAGTCCGCCGCTTCGCCCCTGAATCGCGACTGTGCGCCTCTGAATTTCCAGTTTGAAGACTTTGCCCGCCAACAATATCTGAGGCGGTTGCTTGGGATTAAATCCGGTGCGGCAAGTAGCACGACGTATTCCGTCGAATTAACCAGACCCCATAGTTGCCATCGCCTACCCGAAGCCGCACAGTTAACGAAGGCGCCGTGGCCAAATCGCCCGGCTCCACTTGAAATGCTGCGTCAGCTTGACCGATTGGATGGACACCTCGCGATCGCGGGTGATACGTGACCGTTGTCATCGATATACCTCCGGCACCTCCGCACCACGACCTGCGCGCCAGAGGCACGTTTGAAGTCGCCACAAAGAGCGGTCGATGATGGCAGGGCATCCAAGGGGCGGCCGGTTCGGTCGGTGGACTTGATCGAGCAGGCCACGCAGAAGGTGAATTCGTCCGCATTGGCGCTGCGGCCGTTGCACGCCGCGCGCGACTTGGAGGCTAAGGCACATGAACGCCGTTGCAGCACATGCCCAGCAGCTTGGTGAAGAACAGAGCGTCTGGTTCAAGCTGACGCCGCTGCTCAAGGGCAACACCGACAATCCCATGAAGATCATGCTGCTGATGGCGGAGCGCTACGGCCCCGTCATCCCGGTCAACATGGGCTCCGAGCGCGTCGTGCTCATCACCGAGCCGGAGCTGTTCAAGCACGTGCTGGTCTCCAAGGCCGACAACTACATCAAGTATTTCGACGGCCTAAAGCCGATCTTCGGCAAGTCGATGATCACCAACGACGGCGCGCTCTGGCAGAAGATCCGCATGCCGCAGCAGCCCGCTTTCCACCCCGACGCCTTTGCCGACTACATCCCCTACTTCACTGCCGCCATCAAACAGAAGATGGAGCAGTGGGGCGAGTATGCGAAGTCGGGCGAGACCTTCGAGATGGTCGAGCAGACTTGGACGCTCGCCGCCGACATGATCTGCAAGGCACTATTCGATCGCGACATGCCGTTCAATCCGCACGTCGTCTTCAAATACGTGAAGACCTACACCGACGTGCAGGAACACAAGGGTATCCGCGAGAAGAAGAAGTCGGGTGACGCCTACGAGCCAACCGAGTTCGATGCCGCAAAGGCGGTGCAGGCGTGGGCTGCCGTGCCACCCGCCGTAATCGCTGCAGATCCTCGCGATCACCGCGAGAAGACGTTGCTCAAGATCATCGAGGCCTGCGTCGCCGATCCCAAGATCCCCGAATTCGACCAGCAGCAGGCGATCGACGAGATCAAGCAGTACCTGTGGGCCGGCACCGAGACGACCGCGCTCACCCTCGCCTGGGCCCTCTATCTCTTGTCGATCCACCCGGAAGCCGCTGAGCGCGTCATCAAGGAGAGCGAGGAGGTTCTGGGCGACCGCGAGCCGACCGCGGCAGACTACACGAGCCTTGTCTACACGCGCTCGGTGATCCAGGAGACGATGCGCCTATATCCGCCGGTGTGGGGCCTCATTCGCGTTGCCGCAAAGGATGATGTCATCGGCGGCAAGGAGATCAAGGCCGGCGACCGCATCGTGCTGTTCGGCTATTCCGCCCATCACAACGCGCGCTTCTGGGACGAGCCAGAAGAGTTCCGTCCCGAGCGCTGGATGGACAAGTCGGCCAAGCGCCAGGTGAAGTACTCCTACATCCCCTTCGGCGCCGGCAAGAGGTCGTGCATCGGCGGCGCAATGAGCCAGGTCGAGAACACGCTGGCACTTGCCCTATTGCTGCGCCGCTTCAAACCCGAATACGTCGGACCTAATCCAGCTGGCATCAATGCAACCGTGACGCTGACCCCCAAGGGCGGCCTCATGTTCCGAATGCACGAGCTCGGCTGATCGCGTGAACTGTAGCGCAAAGCTTTGCTGAGCATTGCAGCCGGCGTGGCCATGGTGTGGGAGAAAAGCTGGTCCGCCAGCGGTCGCTCTACGTTCGCGGCCGTTTCGAAACCGTACCCTCACAACACAAGCAGCCCCCCGAGATCTGTTCCGGCGATTTTCATGATTCGCATTTGCCGATGCCCGGCCACATTTGCTCAGGAATATTGTCGGCTGATAGGATCGCGACAGCCACACAACCCACATGAAATGGCCTACCGTGATCATACCGCGAATTGATACGGATCTCGATTGCAGCACGCTGAACTCCGGCACACGCAGCCACGCAGCGGGCGATCTGCCATGAGGCTCAAACTCGATTTGGATTGCAGCAGATGACGGCAACCCCGCCGGCCAGCACAGCTCCGACATTGGTCGCCGAACGCGACGGCGGCGGGCTGCGTCTGCGCGCCGGAGGAAGCTGGATCGTTGCGCACGTCGACGAGATGGAAAAGCTCATCTCGAATGTCTCCGCCACGGTCAAGGGGACCGACGTCGCCGCTCTCGACTTGAGCGAGGTCGGCGCGCTTGACACCTTTGGATCGCTCATCCTCCTGCGTCTCACGCGCCCGGCGCAGGACGCCGGCAAGCCTAAGACGCAACTCGTGCTGCGCGAGAACATGCGGCCGCTGCTGCAGGAGGTGCACGAGTCCTCAGCCTCTGCACCCCCAGCGCCAGCCAGACGAAGCCGCATCGTCGACTACTTCGAGTCGATCGGCCGCGGCACAGTGAACTTATGGCGCGACCTCATCGCCTTTGCCGAAATGCTGGGAGCTTTGTGCGCGGCCCTCCTGCGGATCGTCTTCAAGCCCACACGCTTTCGCCTGACATCCGCCGTGCATCAGCTCGACCGCGTCGCCTGGCAGGCCGTCCCCATCATCCTGCTCATCACGTTCCTGATCGGCGGCATCATCGCCCAGCAGGGCTTCTTCCATTTTCGCAAGTTCGGCGCCGATGCCTACGTGGTCGACATGGTCGGCATCCTCGTGCTGCGCGAGATCGGCGTCCTGATCGTCGCCATCATGGTGGCTGGCCGCTCCGGCAGTTCATACACCGCCGAATTGGGTTCGATGAAGATGCGCGAAGAGATCGACGCACTTCAGACAATGGGCCTCGATCCCATCGAGGTGCTGGTGCTGCCGCGCATGGTCGCGCTCGTCATCGCCCTGCCGATCCTGACCTTCCTTGGCTCGATCTCAGCACTCTACGGCGCCGAGCTTGTTGCATGGTTCTATGGCGGCATGAGCCCGGAGATATTCCTGTCGAGGCTGCACGAGGCGATCTCGCTTACGCATTTCAAGGTCGGCATGATCAAGGCGCCATTCATGGCGCTCGTCATCGGCATCGTCGCCTGCACCCAGGGGATGCGCGTCAAAGGCAGCGCCGAGTCGCTCGGACTTCAGACCACCGCCTCCGTGGTCAAGGCCATCTTTCTCGTCATCGTCCTCGACGGCCTGTTCGCCATCTTCTTCGCCGCCATCGATATGTGAGCCATGACAATCGAGCCCGTCATACGCATCAAGGACCTGGTTGTCGGCTTCGGTGATCGCACCGTGCTCGATCACGTCACGGTCGACGTCAAGCGCGGCGAGATCTTCGGATTCGTCGGCGGCTCAGGCAGCGGCAAGTCCGTGCTACTGAGAACCGTCATCGGCTTGATCCGCCCGCGCAGCGGCACCATCGAGGTCCTCGGACAGCAGCTAACCGGCGCCACCCTTCGGCAACGGCGCGCCATCGAACGCAGGTGGGGCGTTCTCTTCCAGCAGGGCGCTCTGTTCTCGTCCCTGAGTGTGATCGAGAACGTGGAATTCCCGATGCGTGAGTTCCTCGACCTCTCCCCGCGCCTCATGAACGACATGGCGCGCATGAAGCTGCAGATGGTCGGGCTCAATCCTAAGGACCACGACAAATTGCCTTCGGCGCTTTCGGGAGGAATGGTCAAGCGCGCTGCACTGGCACGCGCGCTCGCCATGGACCCCGAGCTGGTGTTCCTCGACGAGCCGACCTCCGGCCTCGATCCGATTTCGGCCGGCGAGTTCGACACGCTGATCAGAACGCTCCAGCAGACCTTGGGGCTGACGGTTTTCATGATCACGCACGATCTTGAAAGCCTGCACACCGTCTGCGATCGCGTCGGCGTACTTGCCGATGGCAAAGTCGTTGCCGCCGGGTCTATCGATGAAATCCTGAAGTCACCGCATCCCTGGGTCACGCAATATTTCCAGGGTCGGCGCGCCTCCGCATTGGCCAGAAACGTCCTGAACACAGCAGGTTGAGTGCAGATCATGGAAACACGGGCTCGTTATGCGCTGATTGGCTTGTTCACCATCGCCGTCGTGCTGGCAGGATTCGCATTCGTCTACTGGATCCAGAACACCGGCGGCCTCGGCCAGCGAACTAACTACCGCGTCCGCTTCGAGGGGTCGGTGTCCGGACTTCTCGTCGGCTCCAATGTCCTGTTCAACGGCACGCGCATCGGCGAGGTCACCGCTCTGCAATTGGACCCGGCCAATCCCCGGATCGTCATGGCGACGATCGCGGTTGATCCATTGGCGCCCGTCAAGACGGATACCGCCGTCGGCATGGACTTCCAGGGCTTGACCGGAGCGCCCGTCGTGGTGCTGAACGGCGGCAGCCCCGATGCGGCTTCACCAAAATCCAGCGATGGCCTACCGCCGCTGCTCGATGCCGGGCCAAATGCCGGTCAGACGCTGACCCAGTCGGCAACCAGCACATTGCGCCGCGTTGACGCCATCATCTCCGATAACGCCAAGCCGCTCCAGAAGACCATGGAGAATGTCAGCACATTCACGGAAGTCCTGTCGCGCAACTCCAACCGCATCGACGGCATCCTCGCCGGCCTGGAACGCATGACCGGCGGCGCCAGCGGCGGCGCTGTTCCGATCTATTCCTTCACACTGCCCGCCGATGCGCCCTCATGCACCGAGGCCGCCGACCTGCAAATCGTTGTTCCGGAGCCCGGTGCCTTGATCGGCTTCAGCACCAACAAGATTCCCGTGCAGGGAGTGCTCGCCGATCCGCGCGCCTTCGACAAGGCCCAACTTGCCGACACCATGCCGGCGCTGGTTCACGCCAAGATCGTCGAGGCACTCGAGAATTCTCGATGCTTCCGTTCTGTCACACGCAACATTGACGGCGTCCAATCCGACATTCGCTTGGCCGTCGACATCCGCAACTTCACGGTCACCACGGAACCGCAGCCGGTTGCCAACCTCGATATTTCAGTCAAGGCCATTGCTGAAGGTGGCAAGATCATCGCCACCAATGTATTCCGGGAGACTTCGCCGCTTCAGGCCGTCAACGCCGTCAGCGCCTCTGCCGCCCTCAACGATGCATTCGGAAAAATGATCCGCAAACTCACGCCGTGGCTTATCGAAGCGGCGGCCAAGTACGAGAAGCCGCCGCCCGAGCCGAAGCTGCCGCCGTGACGGGATTGTCGCCGCTCCAACCAGAGCGATTCAGGAATTCGCGGAATCACCACTACATGGCCGGACTTGAGCCGGCCATCCAGAACACGGCGGTGAATGCAGTGAAACCGGATGGCCGTGTCAAGCACCGCCATGACATGAAGAGCGACGGTGTTGCCACTCAATGCTGAACCGCTCCAGCGACGTGACTACGGCCCCTGCAGCGACCGCAGGTATTCGACCAGTGCGCCGACCCTCGTCCGCGCCACTTCGGTCTGATGCAGAACGCCGAAAGGCTTGGCCCAGGACGGCATGTCGGTCGAGCCGTGGCCCAGCACGCCACCGCCCGTGCGGATGACGTCCGCAACCTTGGCTGCCGGGTAGACGCCCCCATTGCCGGCGCTGAGACGCGTGAGGTTCGTCGGCGCCGGCTTGGTCTTGCCAGCGTCGGGACCATCGCCCTTGGCTTCCGCGCCATGGCAGGCAGCGCAATGCGCCAGGTAGAGACCCCTGCCACTCTCGCTCTCGGACGATGTCTCGGCCTTGTCCGTAGCGCGGTGCCGCACGTCCTCGGCAGCCTCAGCTGCAAAGACCGCGATAAGAACGGTGATCCCGAGAACCCCAGCAATCCGCCATGTCTTCATCAGATCTTCTTCCGGAGCGCAGCAGTCTTGCCAAGTAGCGTTCTGGCCGTGGCGGCGCCACTCTGCGTCGCGGCCTCCGTAGGCGTCCAGACAAACCAGCGTCAATTCACCCGACGATCTCGTCCAGCCGGAAGTTGAGTGCAATCTCACGGTCGGCAGAGGCCGGGCTGTCGGAACCGTGCGTGGAATTTTCGCCCTTCGACACCGCGAACTGCTTGCGGATCGTACCCTCGGCCGCCTGCGCAGGATCGGTGGCACCCATGACCTCGCGGTATTTGGCGATGGCACCCTCGCCCTCCAGCACCTGCAGCACGATCGGTCCCGACGTCATGAAATCAACGAGCTCGCCGTAGAACGGCCGCGCGGCGTGCTCCTCATAGAACTTCTGGGCCTGCGCGCGCGTCCAGCGCACCCGCTTCTGCGCTACGATCCGCAGACCCGACTTCTCGATCACCGCATTGATGGCCCCGGTCAGATTGCGACGCGTGGCGTCCGGCTTGATGATGGAGAAGGTGCGCTCAATCGCCATTTTCGGTCTCTCGCTTTGCTTGAATTGCCGTGTTTCGGGGCGCCTTATAGCCGTGAGTACCCCCCACCTTCAAGCACTGGAAAACCACTCCTGCCCGCCGCCGCTACCTTTTCGCCGCGCAATTGCCCGCTTCTTGGGGTCAACACTGGGTCGGAGTACCCGCTTTCCGAAGTTCGTATGACAGCGCCGCACGCTCTTAAGCCAACTTCGGAAATCAAAGGGTACCAGCAAGCTATTGGTTCTAATGCCGCTTTCTATCTGAAGTCCCTGGATCACCTGCGCTGCGGGTGGCGCAGGGACCTCAAAATGGGCGGTACGAGCGGCAGCTGCACCCGAGCTTGGGCGGACGGGATGCATCCGCAAGCCGCGCTGGATCGGCCCGGTGGGCAGAACTGCACGAAGTTGCGGGACATTTCACCCACCCTGGATTGACGCTGGGCCTTGTTCGGCCCAAAAAGTCGTCCAATCAATAGTGCAGGCTTGCTTTATTGGCGCAGCAGCGTCAGTTCGGAAATCGGGCCGAACGGACGGCAGACACGGATCCATCGGGGACGGACGGGTCTCTATGACAGGCATCGACGCCGAAAATCAGTGGTACATCGCACGTGATGGCCAGCAGCACGGTCCGATATCCGAGACCGAGATGCGCCTGTTCGTCGACAACGGACACCTGAAATCGACAGACTTGCTGTGGCGCCCCGGCTTCCCTGACTGGCGCCCTGCCCACACCGTGTTTCCGCCGCCAAAGGTTGATCCCGCTCCGCCACAACAGTTTTATCCGGCCGCAGGTGCACCCAATCCGGCTTCCCCGTTCTCGCCTTCCGCCGAGAACGCCCCGGAACCCAAACCCTCGGCGGGCATTGAACAGCCTTCTCCGCACAAACCAAATACTCCACGAGCTTCCGGCGCCGCCACACAACCCACTGCGGCAACCGCGGGTGGATGGTCCCCGTCGTCTTCGTATCCGGCATCGGCAGACCCCGCCACAGCCGCACCGTCCCGAACCAGTCCGTCGACATCGATCGCCCGGGATCGTGCGCTTGCACCGACCCAACTTTCGACCGGATCTGACCAGTACGACACGGGCGGCAATGGAACCTTCAGCGGCATGACCGCAAATAGCGGTCCCATGCGCACGGTTCTGACCGGCCTCGTGATCGCCATCGTGCTCGGCACCGGGGCCTACGTCATCACCCAGAAGGACACGATTCTCGGGCTGTTCGGCGTCAAGTCGGCATCCAAGGAAGTTCCCGTCGTCAGAGCACAACAAACCGAAACCGCGGCATTGAGTTCCGCTGCGACAGCAACGGATCGAGCCGTTGCCACGCCGGCACTGCCGTCGAACGGCGCGGAAGACGACGGCAATTCGGACACGGCCACTCCTGCCATGGCGACATCGGCACCCGGTCCCGACACCAAGCGAGAAAGGACCGCGGCACTTGCCGTACCTCCGGCGCAATCCGCCCTCGAATCCGCCGACCCGTCCCAGACGCAGAAAAAGAATTCAT
The DNA here is from genome assembly GCA_044222395.1 of Hyphomicrobiaceae bacterium. Taxonomy (GTDB): domain Bacteria; phylum Pseudomonadota; class Alphaproteobacteria; order Rhizobiales; family Hyphomicrobiaceae; genus JAEUMD01. The sequence continues at coordinate 165,292 of JBGANK010000001.1, forward strand.
TGCACGACGCCTACTATCAGCAGAGCGATCTGTGGCAATTCATGAAGCGCGAATACCCTGATTGGTACCGCGATCGCATCTCTGAAGCCTCGTCCATGCTGGATGGCGACAAGCCGGCACGCGACGCCACCAAGCATTTGGTTGAAGCCCTGGTGACGCTGCGACGCAAGTATGCCGCCGACGCCATGCAGGCCGACACCACGAGGCTGAAGGCGATCGCCGACGCCTTCCTCTCCAACCTCCAGACACTATCCGCCAAAGGCCCGGATACCTGCTATGGCTTCATCAGCCAGGGCGAAGTGAGCCCCAAGAGCATCGACCTGTTCCACCAGCCCAGAAGTGCGCCGGCGCTCGAGGCGCAGGCGGTGGCGATCTTCGAGGCGGCGGCCGCAGGCAAGTCCAAGCCCGCGCAGCATGAGCGGCCCAAAAAGGAAGACTACGACGTTCTCGCCGCTCAGCTCGGCAAGCTTGGTTGGAGTCAGGCCGACCTGCAGTTGTTCGCCGACCCCAAGGCACTGGCTAAGGCACCACCGGCACGCGTTTGCCAGATGGTCAGCGATTGGTTCAAGGCCCACGTCTCCATTCCCGACGCAACAGTGCAGGAGCGCCTGCTCTACGAAACCCTGCGGCCCGTTGTTGCCGACTGAGACCCACCCGCATGCTGGAATACGCCGTCAAGGTCTTGATCACCGCGCTGCTGGTTGTCGCCATTTCCGAAGTTTCCAAGCACTCGAGCCTGTTCGCGGCCCTGCTCGCCTCTTTGCCGCTGACCTCCCTGCTCGCCATCATATGGCTCTGGCACGATACCCATGACAGCGTCCGCATCACCTCCCTGGCGACAGGCATATTCTGGCTCGTCCTGCCCTCGCTCGTATTCTTCGTCGCCCTGCCCTGGCTTCTGCGTGCCGGCTGGTCGTTCTGGCCGAGCCTCGCCGCCGCCGCGGGTTTGACGGCGGCCGCCTATTTCGTCATGGTCCGCATCCTTGCGCGCTTCGGCATTTCAGTGTGAAGCCCTGCCCCATCCATTCGGACCGCCATGCTTCACATCAACGAACTCGTCTTCCGCATGGCCGGCAAGTTGATCTTCGACAGCTCCACCGTGGCCATCCCCGACGGGCACAAGGTCGGTCTGGTCGGCCGCAACGGCGCCGGCAAGACCACGCTGCTACGTTTGATCAACAGCGAGCTTCACGCCGACTCCGGCAGCATCGGCCTGCCGCGCAATCACCGCATCGGATACGTCGCGCAGGAGGCACCGGGCGGCGAATTGAGCCTGCTCGACTGGGTGCTTTCCACCGACCAGGAGCGCGCCGCACTGCTGGCGGAAGCCGAGACCGCTACCGACCCGCATCGCATTGCCGATATCCAGATGCGGTTGACCGACATAAGCGCGCACTCGGCTCCAGCACGCGCCGCTCAGATTCTTGCCGGCCTCGGCTTCGGCGAGGTCGCGCAACGCCAGCCGTGCCGCGCATTCTCCGGTGGCTGGCGAATGCGCGTCGCTCTAGCCTCCGTGCTGTTCCTCGAGCCCGAGCTGCTGCTGCTCGACGAGCCGACCAACTACCTCGATTTGGAAGGCACGCTGTGGCTGGAGAGCTACCTCAGGACCTACCCCCACACCGTGCTGATCGTCAGCCACGATCGCGACTTGCTGAACAGCGCGGTGTCCTCGATCCTGCATCTGGAGCGCGGCAAGCTCACGCTGTACAGCGGCGGCTATGACACCTTCGAGGAGACGCGCCGCGAACGCCAGCGCCTCGAGCTAAAGCTGAAGAAGAAGCAAGATGACGAGCGCCGTCGCATCCAGGTCTTCATCGATCGCTTCAAGGCCAAGGCAACCAAGGCTCGTCAGGCGCAAAGCCGCGTCAAGGCGCTGGCCAAGATGCAGCCGATCGCAGAACAGGTCGACGAGCGCGTCGCGCCCTTCCTGTTGCCGAGCCCCGAAAAGTTGATCGCCAGCCCGATCCTCCGCCTGGAGAACGCTGCGGTCGGCTATGGCGATAACCCGCCCGTCCTCACCAATCTCGATCTGCGCATCGATCACGATGACCGCATCGCACTGCTCGGCCAGAACGGCAACGGCAAGTCGACCTTCGCCAAGCTCATCTCGGGAAAGCTTGCCCCCACGCATGGCCGCGTGCTGGGCGCCAATAAGATCGAGGTCGGCTATTTCGCGCAGCACCAGCTCGACGAACTCGATCCGCTCCGCACACCCTACGACTACATGATGCAGCTGATGCCGGAATCCACCGAAGCGCAACGCCGCACGCGCCTAGGTACGTTCGGCTTCGGCATCGACAAGGCCGACACCAAGTGTGCCAATCTATCAGGCGGCGAGAAAGCGCGCCTGTTGCTGACGCTCACAGCGTTTCATAAGCCCCATTTGCTGATCCTCGACGAGCCCACCAACCATCTCGACGTCGACAGCCGTGAAGCGTTGATCCACGCATTGATAGCATACGAGGGCGCCGTCATCCTCATCAGCCACGATCGACATCTGGTCGCCGCCACCGCCGATCGCCTCTGGCTGGTCAGGGACGGCACCGTGACGAGCTATGACGGCGACATCGATTCCTATCGCGCCGAGCTGTTGTCCGAACGCTCGACACGATCGCGTGCCGGCAGCGCCGAGCTGACGGCTGACCCTCAATCGAAGTCCGCCGCCCCAACCCGCGCGGAGCAGCGCCGCGCCGCCGCCGAGAGGCGTGCCGAACTCGCTCCCCTGAAAAGCGCGATGGATGCCGCAGAAAAGGCCATCGCCAAGCTCACCACGGAAATCGAGAAGCTCGACACCTTGCTTGCCGACCCGGGCTTCTACGAGCAAAGCCCCGAGCGTGCTCAGCAGGCGGCCATCGCACGCGGCCAGCTGGCAAGGAAACTGGAGGCGGCTGAGGAGGCATGGCTCGAGGCCGGGAGCGTCTATGAGCAAGCCCGGGCGGACGCGGGCGCCTGAGTGCTGTCGATGAAGCCGCTCCCACCGCCTATTCCATGCCGGCCCAGCGGCACCCCGAATTTTCCTCTGATGTGTTGCCGATAAACTCATTTAACAGATAAGAAGAAGATTGCGCCGTTCAGTTCGGCTAACAATTTGTCTTGGGAGGGGTGGCGAGCACGATCAGCGGAAGATCGTTCGGCGGAAGAGGGCCGCCGACACGGCGATCCACTCCTCCTCTCCAATCCCAACACTGCCGCCGCAAATATCTGCGCCGCCTGCTAGAGGATTGCGCGCCGCGTTCGCATTACCGCGGCACCATTTGAACTGCGCACCTTGTACTCACTCCAGCGTCTTGCGATCGCCTGCTTGCACTGGCAACGTCGCCCTGCGCTGCGCAATACCCGACCCCACCAATTTGGCTCCGCTCACCGTTCCTGCGCACGGGATCGAAGCCATGCGGAGCCCTTTCATGAAGCTCTTTTCGTCTCCCACCACGCCGTTCGGCCGCAAGATCCTACTTGCCGCGTCCATCAAGGGCATAGCCGACAAAATTCAAGTGACCCATGTCGACACCAATCCGCCCGGCAATGCCGAACTCTTGCAGCACAACCCGCTTGGAAAGATCCCTGCATTGGTTCTGGAGGACGGCACCGTCCTGTTCGATAGCCGCGTCATCTGTGAGTACGTCGACACGCTTGGAGAAAGCGGCGCACCACGTCTCATCCCGGCATCGGGGCCCGCACGCTGGCGCACGTTGACACGCGCGGTGCTGGCTGACGGCATCGCCGACGCCGGCATTCTGATCTTTTACGAAAGCCGCTTCCGACCGAACGAGCTGCACAGCACGGTATGGCTCGAGCGCCAGCAGGCCAAGGTCGACGCCGGCCTCGATCACTTCGAGAAGAACCCGCCTGCCTGGAACGGCAGCCCCGCCTACGAGCACATCTGCCTGGCCTCGGCGCTAGGCCACCTTGAATTCAGGCACGCCGGCCGCTGGCGCAAGGATCGCCCGCGCCTCGTCAACTGGCTCGATCAGTTCGACAACGCCGTGCCCGCCTACGCTGCCACGACCCCTGTTGCCTGAAGCCCGGGCCTCAATTCCGTCGCTGGAGCCGCTGTAGCGATCGCGCCAGGGCATCCTGGCTTGTCATTGTCCGCGGGTCCGCTGAACCGTGGTCGCCGAAGCATTCTGGACTCCAGCCGAACGCCGGCAGCGCGTCCTCGTGCATCTCCGGCGCATCCGCAGCCAGCGACATCAACACGAACGGGTGATGCTGAACCCATTCAGCCAACTCGCGTTCCTCGCCAGCACCCGCGTCGAAGTCGAACTCCTCGCTAGATGGTGCCGATGCCGCAAGTTGTTGCGCGCCTTGAGGCGACCATGGCGCCTGCGCTTTGGCGACTCCGCCGGACTTGCCGGTGTCCTGCTCGCCACCGCGCTCGAGTTCGGCAAGTCGATGCTTGGCTTCCATCAGCCTCAGCAGCTGAACTTGCGACAGCCTGAGTGCCGCTCGCAGTCCGCTGCCCTCAACGCTGTAGGTATCGACCAGGCCGAACAGCTGGAACAGCACGAGTGAGCGCCGCAACGCATCGGCATTGAGCTGGTAGGCGTCCTCGATCGATTTGAATTTGAGCCGATCGGCCTTGGGATCGAGCATGTAGCGGCACAAGATGCCGGCCAACTTCATCGTCTCTTTCGTCGCCCATGGCGCCTTGATGGCGTCCTCCAGCCAGATGTCGACGGCAAGCGAAAGGTCGCGCGATGAAAGCTCACCCAACGAGGCGAAATGGGCGTGGCGCCGGTCATCCATGACAATACAAGGCCCTTCATACGCAATTGACGACGAGGCTCGGCCCAATGCGCCGTGCCGACCCAAATCATGACGCCGTTCCCACCAACATTCGATGAAACGACGGGGTAAAAGGCCAATGAAATAGGTTGAGAGCATTCCCCTAAATTTCGCACTGTCACGGCCGCCAGCGCCCGCTCCCGATGAGCCGCGCACCCGCCAGCGATCCCCGGTACACGTAGACCCAGGCCATGAGCCTCTGCGGCGCCCCCGAGCCTTCGTCGAGAACCGCCTCCCGCACGACGCGCTGATAGTTGCCGTTCAGGCTATTGCCAGCTTGGATGCCTTCGTAGCGATCAAGCCAGCGAAATACGGCCTCTGGATCATCGAGCTCACGTAGCTCCCCGCTGACACGCCCAGGATCACCACCCTGCGCGCGCGGCATAGCCGCCTCGACCAACCCCGGGTAGGCGCCCAGATCGTAGAGCTGCCCGGCCATGCTCGCCGCACCCACAACCCGGCCGGCCGAGTGAAGCCGACCGCGTGGCCCCAGGCCCAACGCCCCGCGCGCCGTCGACATCAGCGTTCCATAGACAAAAAGCAATCGCGGCATTGCCATGATCATCGGCCAGACTGGTTTGATGAACGGGAAGTCGGCCGCATCGCCGCCGGCTTGGCCGCTTCGCAGACGTCCCGATCTCGATCACACGAGACGTTCTTTTTTGAACGCTCGTGCCCTTCGGATCGCGAAATTCGCTCCGAACTATCACAAAGTTTAGACGAATTTCGCGATCTGCCTTTGTTGTCCGCCTGAACACAGGACGCCCGCGCGCCATGCCGATCCTGACCGAGCTGCTGGTTTCCATCGTCGGCGGCGTGGCCACTGCCCTGATTCTCGGCGTCTTGGTAAGACCCTCCGCGCCAGTAGATCGCGAAATGCGCGCGCCGCGACGCCGTACCGTGTTCGGCGATTTCGTCCATCTCCTGCTGTCGGTCGCCGGTGGCATCGCGATCGCCATGCTTGCCGGCCGTTGGGCAATGCAGTCGGGCCTTGCTCCCAGGGGCGGCGGCGGTCGCCTGATCCTGCTCGTCGGCGGCACGGCGCTGTGCTGGTTTCTCATGCTTCCCCTGCGCAGACGCTGATCGCGGCGGATAGTCGGCCGCGAGGCCCATTTTCGGTCTTATCTGGCTTCACAAATTTCTCGCGCATTTTCACGCGCCACTCACGCCACCATCACCGGCCTTTGGTTCGCATGTGAGCGCGCTTTCGGTCATGGTCTTTCCCAACGCAACACCGACCGAAGGAAGGCCCTCACCATGCTGAAGGCAATCCGCTATATCGCAGCCGTGACGCTCGCTTCGACCATCATCATGGCGCTGATCCTGGCGCTGACGTCACCTCCGGTCGCGGCAAACCGTTCGCCCGGTTCCGCGATCTACACCGGTCTTCTCGCCGACACCGCCGTCGGCGGATACGACCCACAGCGGTACGCGCCCCAATTCGGTAGCGCCTACGCCGTCAGCCAGGGCTACACCGCCAAGGGCGATCCGCAGGCCTGGAGCATCGTCGACGGCAGGCTTTACCTGAATTACGACCGCTCTGTTCGCAAGCAATGGGAGAAGGACGCCAAGGCGCTGATCAAGAAGGCGGAGGCGAACTGGCCCGCCGTCCTCGCGAAATAATCGGTCCGCATGGAACCAGCTACTCGCTGTTGCGTTTCATCAGCAAGTTCGGTGCGCCACCCGTCCCCGCCCCCCCCCCCGTAGGCGCACCAACACCGACCGGGCTCCGCACCTTTCTCCCCGAGGACCAGCGGGGCCCGGTCAAAATCTTGGGCGAACAGCAGGTGGCGGCGCGTGGATCAATTCAAACGCCCGAACGTCTTGCCGAAGAATTTCTTTGCAAACGTGTCGTCGCTCTTGAGCGGATCAGGCCCCTCCTTGCGCTCGAAGTCGAGCAGGTAGACCTCGCCGACATGATCGCGGAACGACGGCGCGAACCGCACACGGATGCGCTCCTCCTCCGATCCGCCGACCGTATCGCCGTCCTTGATCACCGGACCGTTGTTCATGAGATAGCCGCACAGATTGTTGACGAACATGAGCGCGTCCTGCGGCTCCATCGGCGCGGAATTGGCCTCGATCTCCTTGAGGCCGAACTTGTCCATGCCGAGCGTCGACACGATCGTGCCTCCCTGGCCGTCGCCCGAGATCTGGATCACCACCCACAGCCGCACCGGCAGCACGTTCTCGGTCTGGAATTTATGGAACTCGCCGGCGAACTGGTCGGCGGACACCAGCACGCTGGCCCACGACACGGCGATTGCCGGCAGCTGGTGGACGAACTCGCGCACTACCAGCAGATGCTTCGCATGCGCGTCGACGCGGCTCGAATGATCCCACGACGATGACACGATCAGATGCGCCTGGTTGGTGCGCATCACGTCGGCTGCTTCCGGCCACCACCACGCGCTTTCGACCCAGCTATGCCAATGCTGTTCCGGCAATGGCACATCGACGAGCGCCGAGATCAGCAGGCTGCCGTCGCAGGGCACCACCTGCGCATTGCCTTCAGGCGGCACGATCTCACCGATGTTCAGCATTTCGCCGAACCGCTCCTTCAGCTTCTGGAAATCCGGCATCTGCGGGCGATCGAGGAAGATCATCGCCAAGACCTGGTTCGACCGCTCTTTCGTCTCTTCCGCCATGCCTTGTATCTCCCCGGTTTCTTGCGCCTGGCACCCGGGTAGCACATGCGCCTCCCGCCACAACCCCCGCACATTGCCTCATGCATTGGCGCGGGGGCGGCAATTCTCACCTTACCCCCGTCATGCCGGCGAAGGCATCCACGCCAGTCGCGTCATCCGTGCGGCTCGCCGGGAATGGTCCGATGTGGCAAATGCCCCCCCGATCCGCCGTCGTTTTCTTCGAGGACGCTTGCGTGGATCACGACCTGCGTCGGGAACACGGCAAGCGTGGCAAGAACGGAATGCTCAACCGGCGATCTTCGAGAAATCCGCAACCGTGAGCGTCGCCGCGCGAATCTCGTTCAACAGCTTCAGCCGGTTCTCGCGCAGCTTTGCGTCGGGTGCGTTGACGATCACCTTGTCGAAGAACGTATCGATCGGCCCGCGCAACTCCGACAGCGCACGCATCGCGCCCTCGAAGTTTTCCACGTTGATCGCCGCCTGGGTGTCGAACTTCACTTTCGCAATTGCCGCGGCGAGATCGCGCTCTGCCGGCTCGGTCAAGAGCGGCCCCGACACTTCGCCGTCATGGCGCCGCTTGTCCTTCTTCTCCTCGATCGAAAGGATGTTACCGGCGCGCTTGGTGCCGGCGAGCAAGTTCTTGCCGTCGTCGGATTCGAGGAACTGATCGAGAGCTTCGACGCGCTTGACGATGAGGGCGAGGTCGTCCTGACCGGGCAACGCGAACACCGCGTCGATGAGGTCGTGCCGCTTGCCCTGGTCGCGCAGGTAGACCTTCAGCCGGTCGGCGAAGAAGGCGAGGAGGTCCGGCCCGATCGACTCTTGGGCTCGTACATCCTTCGACAGCAGACGCTCGCCAATACCAATCTTCTTCAGCATCGACAGTCGCAAATCATTCTCGATGCAGATGCGAATGACGCCCAGCGCCGCGCGCCGCAATTGATAGGGATCGCCCGAGCCCGTCGGCTTCTCGCCGATCGCCCAGAACCCCACCAGCGTATCGAGCTTGTCGGCTAGCGCCACCGCAATCGCGACGCTGTCGCCGTCCTCTTCCTTGGGCACCGTATCGCCGGCACCCTTCGGCTTGTAATGCAGCTCGATCGCCCGCGCGATCTCCGGCTTCGTCCCCGCCTTCTCCGCGTAATAGCGGCCCATCAGGCCCTGCAGCTCGGGGAACTCGCCGACCATCCCCGAAACGAGATCAGCCTTGCACAGCTGCGCCGCCCGCCGCGCATCGACCGGATCGGCATCGACCGCACCCGCGATCTCGTGTGCCAGCTCCTCGATGCGCTCCACCCGCTCCTTCTGCGTGCCAAGCTTCTCGTGGAACGTGATGCCGTCGAGCGCGTTTTCCATCTCGTCGAGCGGCTTCTTCAGGTCCTGCTCCCAGAAGAACTTCGCATCCGACAGGCGCGCCGCGATCACCTTCTCGTTGCCGGCGATGATCTGCTTGCCCTCGTCGGTCGCAATGAGATTCGAGACGGCCAAGAACTTGTTGGCAAGCTTACCCGTCTTGGGATCACGCAAGGAGAAGCACTTCTGGTGCTGCTTCATCGAGGTCATCAGGCACTCGGCCGGCACGTCGAGGAATGCCTTGTCGAACTCGCCCATGTAGACCGTCGGCCACTCGGTGAGGCCGGCGTTTTCGGCAACCAGCGCCTCGTCCTCCATCCATTCGAGCTTGGCCTTTTTCGCGATCTCGCGCGCCTGCTCGGCAATCGCCGCCTGCCGCTCCGATGCCGGCAGCAGCACCTTCGCGCTCATCAGCTTCCGGCCATAGTCCTCGAAGCTCTTGGCGTGGATCGCCTCGCGCCCATGGAAGCGATGCCCGCGCGTTTCATCGCCGCTCTTCAACCCGGCGATCTCGAATGGCACAACCTTCCCACCCAGCAGGCACAGCACGGAATGGATCGGCCGCACCCATTGGAAGGATGATGATCCCCACCGCATCGACTTCGGCCACGGGAACTTGGCGCAAACCTCCGGCACTGTTTCGGCGATGATCTCCGCCGCCGCACGTCCTGGCTTCTCGATCTTCGCGACGTAGTAGTCGCCCTTCTTGTCGTCCTTGACGATCTCCGCATCCTTCAGCGAAGCGAGCCCGGCCGACTTCAGGAAGCCTTCGACAGCCTTCTCAGGCGCACCTACGCGCGGCCCCTTGCGCTCATCAGAAATGGCGGGCGATTTCGCCGGCACGTTCTCCACGGCCAGCGTCAGCCGCCGCGGTGTGGCGAAGCTCATCGCCGAGCCAACCTCCAGCCCGCGCGCCTTGAGGCCATCGACGACGAGGCGCTTCAGATCCTCCGCCGCGCGGGCCTGCATGCGCGCAGGGATTTCCTCGGAAAAGATCTCGAGCAGCAGTTCGGACATGGCTATTTCACTTCGAGGGATATTCGGACGGCGCGGGACCGGCGGGCACTCCCGACTTGTCGCCACGCAACGATAGATCACGTGCGAAACCGAGCACCGTCCGCCCGATATCGGTGGTCGCACCAGTGGCCGACAGGTAGCCAAGCCCCACCACGATCAACGCTACCGAAAACAGGAATACGGCCCGATGCCGGCGCAGCGCGATCCATGCGACGAGCAACAGCGGAATGCCGAGGGCCAGGGCTCCGGCGATGTTAGCTGGAATCATGAGAGTTCTCCCGGGCGTGTAGAAGGGCCAGACGGGCGTGAGGCGGGTTCGATTGAGCACGTTCTAGCGCACGGGCAGGGCCCCTTCCACGTTTTGTTTGCCAAATAGGACCGCCAAGTCGGCAAGTGAACGTCCTTGCTGCCTCTACAGAACTATCCTTCTGCTGATGAAAGCACCTGAAGCCCGCGCATATTTGACGAAGTTGGGCCGCGGTTGGTCAAATACCAACGCAAGCGGGCGTCAGCGGTCCGAATTGCTTCATTCCGAACCGAATTTCCTGCAATTGGCAGGATTTGCCTCAACTCTTTCTTCAGCCGTTTATCGAATATTGTTCAGCTAGAGGAAATCCGGAAATCACATCATGTTCCAGAACGACGGCAAGAACGACAGCTCAATCGCCATCGAACTCCTGATGAGCGACGGACGACGCCTGCTGGGCAAGGTGACGGTCCCCTATGGCTCGCAACTCTTCAAACAACTGAATGGCTCCAGCCGCTACCTCGAGTTCGAGGACGTCGACGGCACGCCAAAGTTCATCGCAAAGGACGCGATTGTCGAACTGGTCGAGCAGAAGGCCAAGAAGCCGCCGAAGCTCGAGCCTTCCAAGGCGCTCGAAAGCGACAACCCCTATGTCGTGCTGGACGTTCCGACGGGCGCCGACCACGAGACGGTGCGTTCCGCCTACGCGCGCCTCGCCAAGCGCTATCACCCCGACCAGTTCAACGCCGTCGCATTGCCGCCCGAGGTCGAGAACTACATGATCCAGATGTTCGAGCGCATCAGCAACGCCTATCAGATCCTCGGCCGCAAACCCGCCCCTGCCGCTGCCGAATAGACTCTGCAGTGACACGCTGGCGGCGAGCCGCCACGACGCTCAGCCCAACGTAACGGCTACGCTCCACCAGCCTGGATGCCGCGCACGTATCTCGTCATGTGCAGCGCTGGCCGCCCCTGCATCATCGAAAATCGCAAAGCACGTCGGCCCCGCACCCGACATTGCCGTAACGCGACACCCGGCCGTGCGCCGCAATGCATCGAGCACGAGCGAAACCTCCGGCACCACCGAGCAAGCCGCCTTTTCCAGGTCATTCCCCCGCATGACGAGGTCAACGAACTCGCCCAAGTCACCCGAATACTGAGCCGCTATTTCCGACCGCGAAACCCGCCCAGCTGGCGCCGCATCAAGTGCACGAAATACCCGCGCCGTCTTGTCGGCGGGCACCGCACACATTGGATTGACCAGCAGCGCCGCTGCGCGCGCCAGACCCGTCACCGGCAGCAGCCGCTCGCCAATTCCCGTCATCCATGCCGCTCGGTTCATGAGACAGACCGGCACGTCGGCGCCCAGCCGCAGCGCGATCGCATCCCAATCGACTGCCTCGGCGTGCCCTGGATGGGCGCGCCTTAACGCACGCAGCAGCGCCGCCGCATCTGCCGACCCGCCGCCGATACCCGCGCCGACCGGCAGCACCTTGTCGAGCACCACATGCCCAACTTGCAATCGCGCACCACCCACGTTTGTTCCCGACACCTCGTCGAGCACCTTGTCGAGCAGGTTCGCTCCGACGATCCCGGCGGCAAACAGTCCCGTCACCGTGACCCCGCGCGGTCTCTCAACGTCGAGTGTGACACCGTCGCCAATCCCGTCGGCAAACGCCACCAGGCTCTCCAGATCGTGGTAGCCATCCGCCCGCCGTCCCAGGATCCGGAGCGTCAGATTGATCTTGGGCCGCGCCAACTCGCCGATCACAGGCATCTCGGAGCTTTCGCGGAAATGTAGCTTGGCTCGCTGAAGGCCAATCGCTTCAGCACTGAAGCTATCTCAGAAGGCTCACACATCAGCCGTATCACGACTCAGCTGCTCTATCGCGTTTCAGAGTTGGGTGGCAGCGCCGTGTCCCTTCACGTCATGCCCGTGCTCGACACGGCCATCCAGGACTTATGCATTCAGCGCCGTTTTTCTTGTTGGCCGGATCAGGTCCGGTCATGTAGTGAAGATTCGGCTAATTCCTGAATCTCTCTAGAGCAGGTCCGATCTTGATCGACCCACTGCAGCCGCAGCGGCCTGCTCAAAGTCCTTGTCTTAGAGTCTCAATCACGCCTTCGCTGGAACCACATGTGGTTCCATCTCAGCCGATCACACTCTAATGCACCACCTCAGGTGCGGTTTCCACGCGCTTCAGGCGCCGCGTGCGATCGGAATGAGCGGATCGTGACGGGCGCACCTGCTTCGTGACGCTCGCAGCCGCAAGCCCGTCCGCGAGCTTCTTCTTGATCTTTTCTGCATCCGACGGTTCCGGGCTGAGCGTCAGCGACTGCTCCCACTGGAAGCGCGCTTCGCGCTCGCGGCCCACCCGCCACAACGCATCGCCCAGGTGATCGTTGAGGACTGGATCATCGGGCTTCAATTCGACCGCGCGCTCCAGCTGCTGCACGGCATCCTTGTAGCGCCCAAGCCGATAATACGCCCACCCCAGGCTGTCGACGATGTAGCCGTCATCCGGCTTCAGCGACACGGCTTTCTTGATGTGGGTCAGGCCCTGCCTCAGATTGCGTCCCTGGTCGATCCACGAATAGCCCAGGTAGTTGAGCACCAGCGGCTGCTCCGGAGCCAGCGTCAACGCCTTCTTGAGATCCTCTTCCGCCTTCGGCCACTGCTTGGTCCGCTCGTAGCACGTGCCGCGCGAATAGAAGAACGGCCAGTGCCGCGCTTCCGCCTTGCCGATCAGCTTCAGCGCACGCGTGTAGTAGACGATCGCCTCGTCGTAGCGCTTGCGCGCCCTCATGATGCTGCCGAGCGCGTCGAGCGGCGCAAGATCGCCCGGCGAACGCGCCGCCACCTTCTCCAGCAACCCCTTCGACTCGTCGGTCTTGTCGAGCACGTTGAGCGCAAACGCCTTGCGAATGTCGATGGCGTCCTGCAGCACAGTTCCCTTGGGAATTCTGTCGTAGGTCGCAATGGCCTGCGCATGGTTCTTCGTCGTTTCATAGGCCTGCGCTAGCGCCGCCAGCGCCAATGGCTGTTCTGGCGCCAGGAACAGCGACAGCTGCAGGTAGATGATACCGATGCTGACGCCGCCCTCGGTCGTCAGTGCCTCGCCCAATCCATAGAGAACCTCGGCCATTCCCTCATGCGGCTCGGAAATGAGCAGCGCCACCGGCTTGCCGGCTTCGATCTCGTCCTTGAGGCTGGCCGACAAGGGATGCGGATCGGTCGATGAACGCCGGTCGTACTCGCGGAGCACGCTGAGCGCGAGCTGTTTGTCGCCAGAATGCGCGGCATGTCGGGCATACGCCATCGTCGTCCGCAGCGTCTTGGTATCCTGCTTGAACACGCGCTGGTAGGCGTAGCGCGCATCGGATTGACGGCCGGCGCTGTCGGCGATCAGACCGCGATGATAGCGAAGGTAGAACTGTGCCCATTCCGCCTGCTTCGGCTTGTCGAGCAGGTCGAGCGCATCCGACACCTTGTCCTGCGACCGTCTCAGCCACGCCTGCAGCAATCCCGACGTCAGCTCACCGATCGGCCCGTTGCTGGACGCGGTGAGATGCCGGTCTGCTGCCTCCAGGTCGTTGCGCTTGAACGCGTCGAGCGCCAGGAACAGTTGCCCGAGACGATGCTGCGGTTGCATGGCAACCAGTCGCTCGGCAATGCCTTTGGCCTTGGCGTAGCTTGCCGTCGACAGCTCCATCAGGAACGACTGCTCAAGCAGCACGTCGTTCTCCGGATCATGCATCAGCGCCGTGCCGTAGAAGTTGGCCGCCTGGTTGGCATCGTGCTGTGCCTTCGCGAACCGGCCGGCGAGGTAGCCTCCGATCAGAGACTTGCTCGCTTCCTTGCTCGCCTCCTCTGCATCCCCCTCCCGAGCCTGGGCGACTGATGGCATGCCCGATACGAGGATGGCGGCCCCGACCGCGACAAGCGCACCCAGCGCCGCGCAACGTAAGCCACGCGATCGCGTCCAGGCTGTGCAAGGTGTAAGCAAGCGGTTCGTCTCCCGGTCAGGCCGTCGGCCGACGCGCCAGATGATTCTTAATGTCCAACTTTCTACCAACAAACAGTCCCCTTTGGCGACCGGCGAATCCTCATATCACGCACCGCTCTACACGATTTTGGACGGCAGTGACCCGCCTCCTGCAGACCCTGCAGAATCAGGTATCCCCCCGGTCCAGCGACCGTTTCCGGCTTTGATCTCAAACCGGCATAGAGTTTTGCTCATGCGGGTCTGCGGCGACGGAGCAGTCGCGCCTGCCGCGATCTTGCCCCAATCCAGACCGTCAGCAGGCCAAGTCGTGCGATCCCTCTCGCATGCGCCCTTCGAGCCTCGATCAAATGCGCGCCAGCCGATCTCGCAAACGCTGTCGCCGCCGCCTCACATCCCCGCGTAGTTGGGTCCGCCACCGCCTTCGGGGCATACCCAATTGATGTTCTGGCTCGGATCCTTGATGTCGCATGTCTTGCAGTGGACGCAGTTCTGCGCGTTGATCTGGAACCGCCGTCCCTTCTCGTCCTCGACGATCTCGTAGACTCCCGCCGGGCAATAGCGCTGCGCCGGTTCCGCCCAGGTCGGCAGGTTTATGAGCAAGGGCACGTTGGGATCGGCGAGCTTCAGGTGAACCGGCTGGTCCTCCTCGTGGTTGGTCGCCGAGTAGGAGACGTTCGTCAGCCGGTCGAACGTCAACACGCCGTCGGGCTTCGGATACTCGATTTTCGCAGCGCGCTTGGCAGTCTTCAACGTGTCGCTGTCGGGCTTGCCGTGTCCCAGCGTATAGCCGAGCCCGACCCCGCGGATGATCGTATTGAGCCACATATCCATGCCGCCCAGCGCAATACCGAGAAACGTGCCGAGCCTCGACCACAGCGGCTTGACGTTGCGGACACGCTTCAGGTCGCGCGCGATGTCGCCGGTGCGAACCTCCTCTTCGTAGGCATCGAGCTTGTCGTGCTGGCGCCCCGCCTTGATCGCATCGAAGGCCGCATCTGCCGCCGCGATCCCCGACAGGATCGCGTTGTGACTGCCCTTGATGCGCGGCACGTTCATGAAGCCTGCCGCACAGCCTAAAAGCGCCCCACCTGGGAAAACCAGATCCGGAATCGACTGCCACCCGCCTTCCGTGATCGCCCGCGCGCCATAGCCGATGCGCTTGCCGCCCTTGAGGATCGGCTGGATCGCCGGATGCGTCTTGAAGCGCTGGAACTCCTCGAACGGCGACATGTAGGGGTTCTCGTAGTTGAGATGCACGACAAACCCGACCGCCACCAGGTTCCGGCCGTAGTGGTAGAGGAACGAACCGCCACCCGTGCGATTGTCGAGCGGCCAGCCGAACGAATGCTGCACCACCCCTGGCCGATGTTTCTCTTCTGGAATCTCCCACAGCTCTTTGAGTCCAATTCCATATTTCTGGATCCGCCCTTCCGACAGCTTGAACCGTTTGATGAGCTGCTTGGACAGCGACCCGCGCGCCCCTTCGGCAACGAACGTGTATTTGCCGCGCAACTCCATGCCGCGGGCGAAGTTGTCGCCCGGCTTGCCCTCGCGCGACACACCCATGTCGCCTGTCGCGATACCGGCCACCGAACCGTTTTCGTTGAACAGCACTTCGGACGCCGCAAAGCCCGGATAGATCTCCACGCCCAATTCCGTCGCCTGCTCTCCGAGCCACTGGCACAGCGCGCCCAGGCTGACGATGTAGTTGCCGTGGTTGCTCATCAGTGGCGGCATCACGAAGTTCGGTAGCCTTATCTCACCGGCCGGCCCCATGTAGAGGAAGCGATCCTCCTTGACCGGCGTATCGACCGGCGCGCCCTTCGCCTTCCAGTCGGGAATGAGCCGGTTGAGACCGATCGGATCGATCACCGCACCCGACAGGATGTGCGCGCCGACCTCAGAACCCTTTTCCACCACGACGACCGAAAGCTCTTCGCCTGCCTCGCTGGCGCGCTGCTTGAAGCGAATCGCCGCCGCCAGTCCCGCCGGGCCGGCCCCGACGATGACGATGTCGAAATCCATGGACTCGCGGGGCGGCAGGGTATCGTCACTCGATGCCATCTCGATGTTGTCCTTCGGTTTGCGCTGCCAGCCTTGTCGGCTCCGTCGCTACCTCTACCCAACGCTCGCCCAAAACCCAAGGGGTTCGGCCCGTATGCCGGCCCATTCCGTACGCAACGTGCACACTGCAGCCTTTCGAGTTAGGCTGCGGTATGGCCGAATCTACGTCCCACCACCCCGCTGATCGCAGCGACCTCATCGCCCTGCTCGACTGGTATCGGACCGCAGGCGTCGACTGCGCGCTCGGCGATCAGCCAGTCGACTGGATGAGCGACGCAGGCCGCGTGCCGGGCGCGCAATTCCGCTGGCCCGATGCCAGCACCAGCACATCTCCATCAAACGAGGGCAGAGGATCCACTCCTCCGCCGCCAGCACGCCCGCCCGAGACTCGGCCGACAGCCCCTGCCGCCGCATTCCAAAGACCTCGCCCGTCAGCGCCGCCCGCCACCCTGCCCCCTGACGCAGCACGCGCTCCCCCGGCACGCTTCGCCACCGCCGCCCCGGAAGCCGCCGAGACCGCAGCGCGCACACTCGCTCGCAGCGCCAAAGACATCGCCGCTTTGCAGGCTGCGCTGGCCGGCTTTGAGGGATGCGCACTCAAGACGACCGCAAAATCCACCTGTGTCTACAGAGGCGCGGTTCGCGCACCGCTGATGATCATCGGCGAAGCCCCAGGCCGGGACGAGGATCTCGAAGGGCGCCCCTTCGTCGGCCGCGCCGGCCAGCTGCTCGATCAGATGCTGGCGGCCATCGATCTGGACGAAAGCCACGTCCACATCACCAACGTCGTCTACTGGCGTCCGCCGGGCAATCGCACGCCAACACCGCAGGAAACGCAGATCTGCCGCCCAGTCCTCGAGCGTCAGGTCGAACTCGTTGCCCCCAAGGCCGTACTGCTCTTGGGCGGAGCCGCCGCCAAGTCGATGCTCGACACCCAGGACGGCATCATGCGCCTGCGCGGCAAGTGGCATGAGATCACGATCGGCAGCGCACGTCTCAAGACGATTGCCACGCTGCACCCCGCCTATTTGTTGCGCACACCGGCCGCCAAGAGGACCGCCTGGCGCGATCTCCTGAGCCTGAAGTTGTTCTTGGCAAACAACTGATAAATCGAGTTTTTATTGGCGAAACAGTGGCTTGAGACACAAACCAGCGACTGTGCCAGCAACAATCTATCAAGAGTTCGAAATTCTTTGTCGGAATTAAATAATACCCCAAGAGTCATGTGGCTAAGTTCGAGGCTACCTGCCGACGATGCCTCAATGTCGCTCGGCATACAATCGCTTGGACGCCCGTCGTGAAACTGAGCTACGTATATCTGCGGTCAACCCAACTCATCTGCTTCCGCGCATTCGGACCCTATGAGGTATCGTCGCTGAGCGCCTGGCAGCAGATGTGTGATTGGCTCGATCGGAATTGTCTGCGCGGCACCGTCAAACGCGGTTTCGGCATGGCGCATGACGATCCTCGAATGACGCCCCCGGATCGCTGCCGCTACGACGCCTGCATCGATTTGCCCGAGCTGCTGCCTGCATCGGCGTGGGCTGGACTGCTTCCCCAGCAGTTGCCGGGAGGTGCATATGCACGCTGCCGCCACGTCGGCCCGCATACCCAGTTAGGCGAACTCGTCAGCCAAATCCGTCAGAACTGGTCTGCCACGGTCGGCATCACACTCGCCGTCGGCCGCCCCCTTGTGGAAATCTACCTTGATGATCCCAAGTTCACCGCGCCCGAACGGCTGCGCACCGACATCTGCATGCCGGTTGCATTCACCGATGATCGCGCCGTTGCCTGACCGCGATACCAGCAAGGCTCTGCCCGCACTTTGACCCCGGACAGACCACCATACGCTCATACATCCCCCCACTTTACGCCGTGCTCGATTGCCGTCACAGTCCGCATCCCGAACTGGAGCGACGACAGCTGATATGGCCAAGCTTGACGAAACACGACCCTTCCTGCCCGTGCGCATCGCCATCCTGACGATGTCGGACACGCGAACATTGGCCGATGACAAATCCGGCAACACGCTCGCCGAGATGATCGCCGAGGCCGGCCACACCTTGGCCGACCGCGCCATCGTCAAGGACGACGTCGAGGCGATCCGCGCCCGCGTCAAAGGCTGGATCGACGATCCGCAAATCGATGTCGTGATTACAACGGGCGGCACCGGCTTCACGGGACGCGACGTCACGCCGGAAGCGGTCGCACCGCTGTTCGAGAAGGAGATCGATGGCTTCTCCGCCATCTTCCACATGCTCTCCTACCAGAAGATCGAAACCTCCACGATCCAGTCGCGCGCATGCGGCGGCGTCTCGCACGGCACCTACATTTTCTGCCTGCCCGGTTCACCCGGCGCTTGCAAGGACGCCTGGCACGGAATCTTGAAATTCCAGCTCGACAACCGCCACCGCCCCTGCAATTTCGTCGAGATCATGCCACGGTTGGAAGAGCACCGGCGCGGCGGCGCGTGAGCGGTTGCGTAGTGGCAACATCCGTCGATGGCCGTTGCAGCCTGCTAACCCGCGGAGAACGGCATCACGGCCGCCAGGGCCCTCGCATCGGCGCCCGTTCGTCGCTCACCGTTCCGCACGAGACCGCAGTAGAATGCTGATCTCGCGCATGGATTGCGCCTGCTCGAAGTTCGCCAGCGCCATCTTGCCGACCAGCACCAGCGCCAGACCAAGCACCAACGAGGCGCCACCGATCACCAGGCCGCCATGCAATCCGAAAATCGGCCCGGACAACGCTACCAGCGGAACGCCCGCGAGACCGAGCACACCAAGCACTAGTCCACCCAGGAACGCCAGCCACCCGAGCCCGGTCAGCAGATGCGCGAGCAACCGCCCGCCCCGGAACTGGGAAACCGACCTCAGCTGCTCATCAAGTTCGCCATCACTGTGAGAAACGACGACCGGCAACTGCGATCCTCCCGGATGCTCCTCGCTGACACGATGATGGGTAACTCCTTCAGCCGAGCGCTGCGGCATCTCTCGACGCGACATTTCACCAAGTCGAATGCGCGAACTGCTCTCGCTGTGTGATGCCGCTGTCGCAGTTGCCGCGTGGTCTGCGGGCCGAGCCCGTTGCGCGCCGCCTGTAGAGGCGTGGCCAGCCTGTGCGTTGTGCTGCCGGCCGCTGCCGTCGTCCCATCCGCTCTCACCTGCGGGCGTTTGCGAGCGGCCGCCATAGCCAAGCCGCATCAGACCGCCGCGCGCGGCCTCGCCTTCCACGGTGTCGCCGAACGCTTCGACGATGTAGTGGTAGTACTGGGCCGCCTTCTCCCGATCACCGGACATCTCGGCGCGAAAGCCTGCATCCAGATATTGCGATGGCGAGTAGGTCTGTGGTTGCGATGACATGGACTCTGTCTTGGGGAAGATAGTGCGTAACGATAGCACCGAATTGAGCAACTGTCCGACAGCCAGATGGCGATCTCACGACACCCAATACAACCGCTCAGCCCCACGCAACCATCAGGATTGCTTAGCAGCTGATCGCGTTGGGAAAAGAAATGCTTTCGACCCCATATCCTTCCCGCGATCCGATCAGTTTGCCGCAGCTGGCAGCACTCCACCAGCCGACGACGGCAGAACTTTGCCGTATGATTTACTGCAGAGTTTGACCGCGCCACTTGCACCGCGCGGCCCCACGTTCAATTCGAGATTACCCGATTGCGAGCACAACGGCTGGCCGCCGGCAACAAGGCGCCCGGGCTTGGTCGGCCCGGGCGCCTTTTCTGGTCATTGGTCGTCCGCCGTCGTGGCGTGTCCGCTTCAAGCGGCCTCGGCTTCCTCGGCCTCGGCTGTAGCGCGGCGACCGCGAGCGCTCTTTGAAAGCACCTCGGTGATCCGCTGCACGGCACCACGCTCGTCGAGCTTGTCGACGGCGGCGATCTCACGCGCCATGCGGTCGAGCGCATCCTCATAGAGCTGACGCTCCGAGTAGGACTGCTCAGGCTGCGCCTCCGAACGGTACAGGTCGCGCACCACCTCGGCGATCGAGATCAGGCTGCCGGAGTTGATCTTGGCGACGTACTCCTGCGCCCGGCGGCTCCACATCGTCCGCTTGATGCGCGCGCGACCCTTCAGCGTATCCATCGCCTTGCGGACCGTATCGCCATCCGACAGCTTGCGCATGCCGACGCTCTCCAGCTTGCCGGTGGGAACGCGCAGCGTCAGCTTCTCCTTCTCGAAGGTGATCACGAACAACTCGAGCGAATGCCCGGCGATCTCCTGCTCCTCGATGCCGATGATGCGGCCGACACCGTGCGCAGGATAGACCACGTACTCGTTGGGCTTGAACCCGTGCCGGTGCCCAGCCTTCTTCTCCGCCGGCTTGGCTGCAGACTTGGCCGGCGCCGCGGGAGCCGAGATCTTCGCCGTAGCCGGTGCGCTGACGACAGCAGCGACCGCCCGCTGCGCGACCGGCTTCCCCTTGACATGGGCTGCAGCAACCGCCGCCGCCTTCACCGGAGCGGCCGCCTTGGCAGGCGCGATCGTCTTGGCTGGCGCCACCGCATCGGCCTTTGCGGCCGGCTTGGCCACGACCTTCTTGGCCACGGCCGCAGCCGGAGCTGCCTTGGCCTTCGCCGAAACGCTCGCAACCGGCTTTGCAGGAGCCTTTGCGGCAGCCTTCGCCACAGCCTTAGCGGGAGCGGCGACCTTGGCCGCAGCCTTGGCAGCCGGAGCAGCGGGCTTCTTAGGCGCCTTCGGTTTGCTTGCAGTTGCCGATTTCACCGTCTTTGCCGAAGCCTTTTTGGTTGCGTTGGTCGCAACGGACTTGGGCTTGCGAACCTTCGACTGGGTCTTGTTCTTCTGGGCCATCGGCATCTCACTCTCTAAACTCGATCCTGCCTGCCGGCCCACCCGGCAGATCAGGCAACATGCGGCCAGCTAGCTAGCCGCGAAAAAACCACGGCGGCCGGCGCTGGCCTACCACCCTGGTGTTCGTCCGCATCCCAGGCGCACAACATCACGTTGCCTGAAGCAACAGTTGCAGCCTGGGCGCAATGGCAAACTGCTCAAGTCATCCAATCCCGCCACACCGCACAAAGGTGATTGACGGAGACAACCGTTCCTGGTTGTATGGGCTTGCGGCTATTCAGCAACGCATGAGTCCCGAACTGTGTCAGCTACGCCACATTCGGTAAGACTGTAACACATTCTTCACGGAAATTGAAGTGGCGATGCGCTGCAGCGCAATCAAGGTCTTAATTCTAGACCTCAATTAATCGTCATTTTGGCGCCGCAATATGCGGCCGGCTCGAAGTCTTGTGCTGATTTTAATGAGAAATTCCCCACGCACATCAATCGGCGTACGCAGGTGCAGGATCTGCGACATAAAATGTCGCACCCGACTGAATATCTTCTGTTCCAAAGCCTTCAAACTACTCCGGATGCAGCTATCGTTACGGCCGGGTAGCTCCCCAAAGCCTCCCATATTCTTCTTGCAAACTCGCCACACCGCGCTCGCGCGAACCGATTAACCTGCACTGCCCGGCGCGCTTATCGCATTCCTCAATCGCCGGTACCGGGCTTGTCGGAGAAATACTTCTCGAACTTCCCCGCCACGTCCTTGAACTCTTCCGCCTCGGGCAGCGCATCCTTCTTGGCGGTGATGTTGGGCCACTTCTCCGCGTAATCGCGGTTGACCTCGAGCCACTTCTCCAGGCCGGGCTCGGTATCCGGCTTGATCGCCTCCACCGGACACTCCGGCTCGCATACGCCGCAATCGATGCATTCGTCGGGATGGATGACCAGCATGTTCTCGCCCTCGTAGAAGCAGTCCACGGGGCACACCTCGACGCAATCGGTGTATTTGCACTTAATGCACTTGTCGTTGACGATGTAGGTCATCGGCTCATGTTCCGTTCGAAATCGGCTTGACGCCTATATAGCTGCAAGGGCCGCAGCGGCAAGCCCCGCGCCGCGGGCTCTTCGCCACACCTCACGCACCTGTGTTGAGCGCTGCATGTCCCAGGCACGCCCCCACTCACCGCTCAGCGGTTACGCAGCCTGTCGATCATCCGCCGATCACGTTTCGTTGGTCGCCCGGCACCGACGGCGCGCTCGGCCGAGACCTCAAGATGCGGCGGATGAGCATCCCGGACAGGGCTTTCGGCCCCAGCAATCGGAGACGGCGCGGCGGGAGTCAATTCCTCAAATAGTTCTTGCGCCTCCTTGGCGGGGCCGCGACGCACCCCCGGAGCAACGACACGCAGCACCCGAACCTTCCGTCCGACCGACACGGTCACGACATCGCCCAGCCTCAAGCCCTGCGCCGGCTTGTCGACCTTCTGCCGGTTGACGCGCACCTTGCCGGACGTGACGAGCCCGGCTGCCATTGTTCGCGACTTCACCACCCTTGCGAACCACAACCATTTGTCGAGCCGCTGCCCGCCCACAGGTCCGCGCGGCGATGTCTCCTCGTCGGCAGCATCGGCCATCAGGGGGCTTTCTCCTTGGCCTGCTTGGCCATAGCCTCCTTGAGTGCTCCGAGGGCGGCGAATGGGGAATCAGGATCGACTCCGCCCTTCTTCTGCTGTCGCGGACCCGACGAAACGATGCTGGGCGCTCTGGGCTCGTCACGCCGCTTGCCGTGTCTTCGATCGCGATCCCTATCACGGTCGCGATCACGCTCACGGCCACCTTCCCGATCCCGCCTGCCAGGACGTCCTTGCTCGCGACCCTCTGATCGCTCCTTGCCCTCGCCATGTTTGGTCCGGTCATCACGTCTGCGATCACTCTGGCGCTCACCACCCTCCTTGCCGCCCTTCCAAGCCGGCGCGGCCCCGCCAGCCGGAGCGGCCTCGCTTGTCGGAGCAGCAGCCGCGTCACCGGGTGCAGCCCGTGCATCCGCTGTCGCAGCAGCGGGCGCCTTGCCCGTACCACGCCGCCCGCGCCGCCGCTCTCGCGAATGCGCGCCGCGCTCGGACCGATTCCGACGTGGCCGCCAGATCTCGACCACGTGCGGTTCCTCAGCGGCCGCCGCTTCTGCTGCAACCGCCTCACCTTCAACCGCCGCAGTAGCGACCGCTGTATCGGACGCGCCGCCGGGCGCGTTCGCATTCGCATCGGCCTCCACCACCGGCGCGGCAACAGGTGCACTCTCGTCCGTTGCTGTCGAAGCCACAACCTCTGTCACTTCTGCGGTGGCTTCAGCCTCGCCGCCTGCAGCGTCACTCACCGTCGCCGTCGCCGCAACCGCTACTGCCGGCGCACGCGGCATCGTCTTGCGCTCGACCCAGAAGCCCAGCGACTTCAACACCGCACCCAGCTCGTCCGGAGAGCACCCCAGGATCGACATCATGTCCGGGAGGATCGTGAAGCCGCCGTCTCCGGTTGCACCCGCAGGGGCCTTGTCGCCAGGACTATCCGCCCGCCACGCCAGCAGCGGCCTGATCAAGTCGGAGAGCCGCTCCAGGATATCGAACCGCACAGCGCGTGGACCACATAGATGGAACCCGCAGGCGCGATAGAACGCCTCCGGTATCGCCGGATCGGCATTGAGCGAGGTTAGCCCGGCACGCGGTGGCGTCAGCGCTTCGCCACTCGCGGATTTGAGTGCCCCAGCATACTTCAAACCCCACAGCGTCAGCGCCAGTTCCACCGCAGCAGGCTTGAGCAGTACTGGAATGAAAATGTTGAACGCACCGAACCGCACGCCATACCGGCGCATGGTCGCACGCGCCGGCTGGTCCAGCGTGCGGATCTCCTCCGCCACGGTGTCGCGTTTCAGCACGCCGAAATTTTCGACCAGCCTGAAGGCGATGCCGCGCGCCAGCCCTGACAGATCCTCGGCCTTGGCGAGTTCGACCAGCGGCTTCAACTTGTCGGCGACGATCTCGACAATCCATTCGTCGAGGCGCGTTTGCACTTTTTCGCGGTCTGGAATGGACAGGTGCTCGTCGACCAGCAGCGTCACGTTCGGCTTGAGCGGGTCATCGGCCGGCGACAGCTGCGCGATCTCCTCATCACGCCACAGAACCTGGCCGGCACGCGTCAGCTTGAAGGCATCAGCCTTGGCCGCAACGACCCGCCGCGCCCGCATCGCCAATTCGCGCGACAGCACCTGCGCGGCCGCATGCCGCGACGCCTTGCCGTGAACGTCCTCCGACGTCGTGTCGGGCCAGAACCTGAAACCCTTGAGCCGGCCGACGAAGTGGTTTTCCACCTCGATCGCGCCATCCTCGCGGATCTCGGCGTTGAGTTCCTCCTTGTCACGCATGCCGCGCATTAGAGCCGAAGTCCTGCGATCGACAAAACGCTGCGTCAGGCACTCGTGCAGCGCATCCGAAAGCTGGTCCTCGATCTCGCGCGTGCGTCCCTGCCAGTGCACGGGATCCTTGAGCCAGTCGGCGCGGTTCGACACGAACGTCCACGTCCGGATATGGGCAATCCGATTGGCCAGCGTGTCGATGTCGCCATCGGTGCGATCGCAGAACGCCACATGTCGCGCGAACCAGTCCTCCGGAATGCGTCCCTCCGGCTCCATCAGGAACTTGTAGAGCGTGGAAACAAGCTCCGCGTGCGAGTTGATCGAGATCTTGCGGTAATCGGGCACCTGGCACACGTCCCACAACCGCTCCACCGCCGTACGCCCGCTTGCCTTAGTCACCACCTCCGCATCGCGGCTGGCGATCTCCAGCACCTCTACGTCATCGGCCGTCCTGGCGCGAACCAGCCGTTGCTCGCCAGGCATGTCACGCAGGCTCTCGCGCAAGGCATCGAGGCTGGCGAAATCGAGCTTGTTGTTGCGCCACTGCAGGACCTTGACGCTGTCGAAGTTGTGGTTCTCCAACCGGTCGATCAACTCGGCTTCGAGCGACGGAACGCCGCCCGTCACGCCGAACGTACCATCGTTCATGTGGCGGCCGGCGCGGCCGGCGATCTGTCCCAGTTCGCCCGGCGTAAGATTGCGATGGTTCTGCCCGTCGAACTTACGCACCGCCGCGAATGCGACGTGATCGACATCGAGGTTGAGCCCCATGCCGACCGCATCCGTTGCGACAAGGAAATCGACATCACCTGACTGGTAGAGCGCCACCTGCGCGTTGCGCGTTCTGGGGCTCAGCGCACCGAGCACCACCGCCGCGCCGCCCCGCTGACGGCGGATCAGCTCCGCGATCGCGTAGACGTCGTTGGCCGAGAAGGCAACGACAGCGGAGCGTGTCGGCAGCCGCGTGATCTTCTTCTCGCCTGCATAGGTGAGCTTCGACAGCCGCGGCCTGGAAACGAAGTTCGCACCGGGAATGAGGTCGGAGATGGCTTCGCGCATCGTCTGCGCGCCAAGCAGTAGCGTCTCCTCCTTGCCGCGTGCATGAAGCAGCCGGTCGGTGAAGACGTGCCCGCGCTCCGGATCGGCGCAAAGCTGGATCTCGTCGATCGCCATGAAGTCGACGTCGATGTCGCGCGGCATCGCCTCCACCGTGGCGACCCAGTAGCGTGCGCGCTCCGGCCGGATCTTTTCCTCGCCCGTGATCAGCGCCACCTTGTCGGCACCGATCCGCGCGGCGATCTTGTCATAGACCTCGCGCGCCAGGAGCCGCAGTGGCAATCCGATCATGCCGCTCTGATGGCCCAGCATCCGCTCGATCGCGAGATGGGTTTTGCCGGTATTGGTCGGGCCTAGCACCGCCGTGACATGGCGGATGCGAGCCTCGAAGTCGCTGCCCATACGATGGACTCCTGATCCCTTTGGCCCTTGGCATTGCATTGGGCTCGGCTGAGATCAAGGCCTTAGTAAGGTAGCATTGCCGCGGCAGGGCGGATTCCTGCCGGTCGAGCGCGGCCGGCGAGCGCCATCAGCACCGCACGCATCGTTCTCCTTATCGCCTACGTGGCAACGAGACGAAGCGAAGGTTTCGTCCGCCCAACGAGCCACCAGCCCATTGGGACAGCGGTGATCACCCACCACGACGCTCAATATTTTGCGACAATCCAGGCGCTCGACTTCCATCGCTGCCGGAACACGGGATTAGTTGGCGAACGCGATCTGATCCTGGTTCGAAGTAAGTATGTCGATCTTGTCCAGCTTCAGTACCGCCGAGCCGACCAGCGTCGGGATCTTGATCTCGTGCGGCACGAACAGGTTCGCGTCGGGGACCGGCCGCAGCGCCACCTCGATCTTGAGGGTACGCACCAAGTCATCGGTTTCCTTGCCGCGCTTGTACCCGGAAATCGGCCGGTAGCGCATCTCGCACACGTGCGCCACGCCCGGCTGGCCCGACGGCTGCCGCTCGACGATTTGTCGCGACCCGACCGGCGTCGTCGCCAGGTCGAAGCGCTGCTGGCCATCGAAGATCGATAGTTTCTGCTGGCACGGATTGTCGCTAGCCGGACGCGTCATCGCCATCACCGCGGTCAACGGATCGAGCACGCCGTTAAGATGGCCTCGCTCCAGCGGCACCACGTCTTCCACCTTCTCCAGTGGTGGATCCATGGTGATCGCAGTAACATTGCCCTCGCGGAAGCCGAGCCGCACATTGCCTGACTTCGCGCTCGACTGATAGTCGAACGAATAGGCTTCTGGCGTCGCCTTGTTGCCGGCGACCCGCCCCGACGTCCGCGTCAAACCTTGCCACTTGACGAAGCCGAGAAGTGCCGAGATTTCCGCATTGCCATTGAGCGTGTAGCGACCCGAGCGCACCGAAGCCTCGAACGCAAAACGCCCGATGTCGAAGCCGTTGAAGGCAATCTTGTAGGTGGCAGCGACGTGGCTCGGCCATGCCTGCTCGGCGGCAGCGGCAACATGTCTGGAACCCTCCAGTCCAATCAAGGTCGAGACGCTCGCAATCATGAACGCAAGCCTCGCGGCGTGCGACGACAACGCAGAAAACATCACTTACTTTCCCTCACGCAAACGCCCAGGCAAAACACAACCTTTGCCGGGTTTAGGTCGAATGTTTGGCCGGCGAACCCGGCGCTCTCGAAAAGACGCCTGCTGCGGAGCCAAGATAAGCCAGCGCCCGTTATTCCTCAGCGCATCACGCGCGCACTGTGGAGGTTCGGGGTACGCATCGGCGTCCGATGAGACACCTGGCGTCACAGTCTGGAATGCTAGCCTGTCACGGTTAACGAAGGGTGAGGCAGCGTCACGCTCTGGAGCGACCAGCAGCGTCATCCGTGGGGCGGTGATATGCTCCGTATTCTGCCCCCTGCCGCGCGGCTGCCCCGATCTCCCCGATCCCGGCCTCGATTCGACGTCAGGGCGCTCGTCCCAGGCTCCCTTGACGCTCGGGGGCCAAAGCCCGTATAGAGGCCGCAACCTGCCCGCCGGTTCGGCTTGCGGGCGATCGTCTTTTCCGAATTGGACGGATTTCCCGCGCCCACGGCCTGGCCGCAGCGGCTGCGATGATGGAGTGTTGAACATGACCCGCAAATGCGAGCTCACCGGCAAGCTGCCGCTGTCTGGCAACAACCGCAGCCATGCCGAGAACAAGACCAAGCGCAAGTTCCGCCCCAACCTGTGCAACGTGACGCTGATTTCCGACGCCCTCGGCCGCAGCTTCCGCCTGCGCGTCAGCGCCAGCGCGCTGAAGACGGTCGAGCACCGCGGCGGGCTGGATGCGTTCCTGGCCAAGTCCAGCGACGCCGAGCTGTCCGATCGCTGCCTCAAGATCAAGCGCGACATCGCCAAGACCAAGAAGACGACCCAGGCCGCCGCCTGAGTTCGCCCGCGCAAGCATCTTGAACTGCTGCACGATTCGCGGCTTTCAACGCTCCGTCCGCCAGTCGCTGTCACGGTGCGGGTTGCTGCGAGCCGGCAGCAGTTATGATCATATTGTGTATTAGATTGGTAGATCCCGCATTGAGCGGATTTGCCCCGCCGCCCGCTTGCATTTCCGCCGCACTGCCGCGGTTGAAACAATGACGGACCACGCCGCCGCGTGGCTCCCGACAAATCCCTGATCTATAGAAGGCCGCCGCGCTCCCGCGCCTCTTGCGGGCTTGCGAGGAAGACTTCTGGCCAAGGAGTGATCGGCATGAGGTTGCCCATCCAGGTGAGAACCGCTTTGAGCAGCGCACGGCGCGCAACCCACCTGTTGCGATCCGTCATGGCTCTCATCGTCGGAATGGCCGTGGCTCCAGTCGATGCCTCAGCCGTCGAAAAGGCCGAGGCCGCCAAGGGCCCGCCGGTCTCGGTGGCGATCTTCGTCTCCTCGCGAACCGACCAGTGCTACGACAACGGCGTCGTGGCGGCCATCACCCACCTCGTCAATGAGGAACAGGCACGCATCAATGCCTCCGGCGGCATCCACGGCCGCCGGCTCGACATCAAGATTCTCGACGACGCGCGCGACGACAAGAGGGCTATTGCCAATGTTCGCACCGCCCTCTCCGATCCCACTCTGCTCGCCATGATCGGCGTGTCCGGATCCAGCCGCGGCAAGGCGGTGTTCGATGCGCTCGGCTCCGAGATCGGCGCCAGCAACGTGCCCTTCCTGTCGGACCTATCGGTCAGCAATCTCTTCGAGAAGCACCTGAACGTCTATACGACCCGCGCCTCGCAGGACGAGGTGCGCGCGCCCGTAATGGCCGAGTTCACCCGCCGCACCAGCCATCAGCGCGCAGCCTTCGTCGGCATCAAGGGCACGGTCTTCTCCGATGCCCTCGCAGATAGCCTTGCCAAGCTTCTCGGCGAGGGTGGCCTCGTGGCGGACTTGCGTCTGGAAGCAACGGAAGAAGAGGTCAACCCGCAAGCTCTGTCCGGCGCCATCGAAACGCTGCGCGCCGCCAATCCCGACATGATCTTTCTGACCGCGGGCGGCAAGCGCACGCCCGCCATCATCAAGGCTTTCGTTGCCGCCAACATCACACCGGCCCTCTTCGTCACCGGTCGCATCACCCAGCTCCCAGAGGAATTGACCAAGAGCTATCCCAACGCGATGTACCAGCTGGCGTGGGAGGACCTGCCCGAGATCTACAACAACCGCATCAGGAAGCGCATCGCCACCGATGACCCACTGCATTGGGTCTTCGAGGGCAAGAAGGTCGCTGCGGCCCCGGGATGGGCCAAGGGCGAGTGCAAGGCGCGCCCTGCGGATGTTCCCGCCAACCCGCTCGATCCCGAAAACCTTCGTTCCGTTTCCTCCGGCGCGCAATACGCCGACATGGTCGCGCTGGTGGCGACCGCTGCCCGCCGCGCCACGCGTGGCACCGACCTCAAGGGCCTGCGAGCCGAAATCCTCGAGCGGCTGAAGACCGACTACGCCGCCGGTCGCGGCGCCTTCAAGGGCAGGTTCGACAACTGGGCCTTCGATGCGTCCTCGCGCACGGCAACTCGCTCACCATTCGTCATCATCTTGCCGCAGGCCCTCGGCCGTACTCAGCTCGCCCAACACCAATTCGCACGCGCCCGTGACGGCAACCTCCGCGAAACCACCACGCTCTATGTCGACGTCGACATGATCAAGGTATACAGCGTCAACGAAAACGAACAGTCGTTCTTCGCCGAGTTCTACCTGTCCATGCGCGCCAATGACGGCGCAACCCTGGACCGCATCGAGTTCGCCAACGCCTATGTCGACCCCGTTTCATCCAAGCGCCAGCTGACGATCGAGACCATCCACGGCGGCGGCAAATCCAACGCGTATCCGGAATCGATGAAGATCTACAAGGTATCTGGCCGCTTCCTGTTCCAGCCCAATCTCAAGAACTACCCGCTCGACACTCAGCTCTTCACCATCGACCTCCAGCCCAAGAGCGGAGACGCGCCGTTCATCATCCAGCCGCCGCCACTCAACTTGCGTGACCCGAACGTGATTACGGATGGATGGGACCAGGTCGAGCAGTACGTCGGAACCGACGAAGATTTTGTTCCGGTCGTCGACGCCTTCACGCACGAACCGAGCATCGCGCCGTTCTACAAGGCGAGCTTCGCGTGGATGCTGAAGCGCCAGACCACCGACTACATCCTGCGAGTGGTCGTGCCGTTGGGCTTCATCCTGATTGTCGCCTATCTCTCGATCTTCATCCCGAAATCGAATTTCGAGGCGATCGTGACGATCCAGGTGACGGCCCTGCTGTCAGCTGTCGCGCTCTATCTCGCTTTGCCGGCGCTTTCGAGCGACTCCGCGACGCTTTCCGATCGCATGTTCGTGTTCGTCTATATGCTGGTTGCAGCGATGATCGCGATCTCGATCCTGCGCGTCAATCAGATCGTCGCCACACGCAATTGGATCATCTGGACGCTCGACATCCTGCACGTCGTCGGCATCCCGATCCTCGTCGGTCTGGCCTCGCTCTACGTCTACGGCTTGAGCCAGTCGGCACAGTGAACCTGAAAGACGTCGACTCGCGCTGTCCTGCGCATGTCGCCAGGGCGGCGCGAGTTCCGTATTACTTCAGCCGCTCCGCCATCACGGCGATCGTGCGCGCATAGACGTCCGCTTTGTTCCACTCCGTGATGACGCCATAGTTCGACGTACCCGGTCCCCACGGCTGCCCGCGCTGCCATCCGTGCGACTTCATGAAATTGGCGGTCGAGGCAAGGATGTCAGGCACCGAGTGGACCAGGTCGCGCCTGCCATTGCCGTCGTAGTCCACCGCGTAGCGGTCATATGAGCCCGGCAGGAACTGCACCTGCCCGATTTCGCCTGCCCAACCGCCGCGCATCTGCCCCGGGCTCATGTCGCCCCTCTGGACGATCCGTAGCGCCGCCATCAGGTGCTGCGTGAAGAATTCCGAGCGGCGGCAGTCATAGGCCAGCGTGGCGATCGAGCGGATGATCGAATACTTGCCGGCCCCATCAGCGCCGAAGTTGGTTTCCAAGCCCCATATCGAGACCAGGATCGCGCCCGGCACACCGTAGCGCTTCTCGATCCCGGCAAGCAGCGCCGCATGTGACTGCAGCTTGCTACGAGCCTTGCCGAGCAGGTGCGACCCCACCCGGCGCGAATAGAACTGATCGAAGGAGAGCTTGAAGGATTTCTGCGATCGGTCGCGCCCGATGACGCCCGAGTCATAGGTGACGCCGCCAAGCGCACTGTCGATCGTCGACTGTTTGATGCCGGCTGCCCTGGCGCGCCCCTTGAAATCCTCCAGCCACGCCGCGAACCCGCCACCCGAGTTGCCGCAGCTCGCCGCCGACGCTGGCGAGGCGGCAGACAACGCGAACAGCACAACGCCAACAGCGCAAGCTGCACCCAATGGCCTCCGCTTATTGCTCGTTATCGTAAAGTTCATTCAGCGTGCTTCCTTGTATCTCTGTCGAACCGCGATACCCGTTTGCGCATCCTTGACGCTTAAGTCTGCCAATGCAAATTTCCAAACGGCCGCACCCGAAGTTCCGGTCGAATGATGCACTGCAACCACGCGCATGGCAGCCGCGGCAGAAAATCCCGATAAACTAACCTAGTTAATAGACGGACTTCGCTCGCAACATAGTATCTCGCGGCCAACTGATCGTCAGTTGTCTTGAAGCCACTGCCCGGCAGCGATCAAGAACAGTAATCCACAAGCACCTCACTTTGGGTGGCGAGTTCAGGAAACGCCAAGGAGTTCAATATGACCGTCTCACGCGTACTCATTGCATTTGCACTACTGCTCACGCTGGCCATCCGTCCGGTCTCGGCGCAGGATACCGCAGCCGGCATCGCCAAGATGCCGTTCATCATGGAAAAGCCGAGCCCGCTGTCCGCCGAAGCGACCGTCGAGGCCATCAAGGCCAATGTCGAGAAGATGGCGCCGTGGACCGTCAGTGGCGTCAAGCCGCTGCACCAGTCTATCAAGAAGCACGGCGGACCCGACGTCCGTCCGGTTTATCTCGTCGAGATCTGCAACCCGATGCACTCGGGCGCCATGCTGCAGAACGACGGCGACATGTGGTCGTCGGTGATGATGCCTTGCACCGTGTCGGTCTACCAGAAGTCCGACGGCAAGGCCTACATCGGCTACATGAATGCACGCATGGTGGGCATGATGTTCGGCGGCAAGATCGCCGAGGTGATGGGCGGCCCGGTTGCCGAGGCCCAGGACAAGTTCCTCAACGTCGGACAGTGATCACCGATCGCAGCGAAGGCCGGGTCGCGCTCACGGTGCAACCCGGCCTTTCTGTGTTCAATTCGCCCCCTCGAGCAGGCGCCGCGCGATCACCTGCGCCTGGATCTCGGCCGCACCTTCAAAGATGTTGAGGATGCGCGCGTCGCACAGCACGCGGCTGACCGGATATTCCAGCGCGAAGCCATTGCCGCCGTGGATCTGCAGCGCGTTGTCCGCGCACGCCCAGGCGATGCGCGCGCCGAGCAGCTTCGCCATGCCCGCTTCCAGATCGCAGCGCCGGCCCTCGTCCTTCTCGCGGGCTGCAAAATAGGTGAGCTGGCGCGCCACCATGATCTCCACCGCCATCATGACGATCTTGTTCGCAACGCGCGGAAACGAATAGATCGGCTTGCCGAACTGGTTGCGCTCTAACGCATAGCGTAGCGCAAGATCCATCGCACATTGCGCCACGCCGACCGCACGCGCCGCCGTCTGGATCCGCGCCGCCTCGAACGTATTCATGAGCTGCTTGAAGCCTTGGCCCTCTTCGCCGCCCAGCAGGTTCTCCGCCGGCACTTTGAAGCCGTCGAAGGAGATGTCGTACTCCTTCATGCCGCGATAGCCCAGCACCTCGATCTCGCCACCCGTCATTCCCTCGGCCGGGAACGGATTGGCGTCATCGCCGCGCGGCTTCTCCGCCAGCAACATCGACAGGCCCTTGTAGCCCTTCTCGCCCGGATTGGTACGCACGAGCAGCGTCATCAGGTCGGCGCGCACCGGATGCGTGATCCAGGTCTTCTGCCCCGTCACTTTGTAGGCATCGCCATCCTTGACCGCGCGCGTCTTCAGCGAGGCGAGGTCAGAACCTGTATTGGGCTCGGTGAACACCGCCGTCGGCAGGATCTCGCCGGTCGCGATCTTCGGCAGATACCTCCGCTTCTGCTCTTCCGTGCCGTTGTTGAGGATCAGCTCGCCGGCGATCTCCGAACGCGTGCCTAGAGAGCCCACACCGATATAGCCGCGCGACAGCTCTTCCGACACGATACACATGCTCTCCTTGCCGAGCGCCATGCCGCCGTACTCCTCCGGCAGCGTCAGCCCGAACACGCCGAGCTCGGCGACGTGCTGAACGATCTCCATCGGGATGTACTCGTTCTTGAGGTGCCACTCGTGCGCGTGCGGTACCACCTCGGCCTCGGAGAACTTGCGCATCTGCTCGTGGATCTCGGCGTGCACCTCGTCGAGGCCCGAGTCTCCGAACGTCGTCGCCCCCTGCATGTCCTTGATGAACTGGGCGATGCGCGACTTGACGCTCTCCGTGCCGCCCGCCGCGATCATGTCCGCGCTCGCATCCTCGAACCGGCGCACGTCGGCGCGCGACACGCCCATCGCATCGGGCCGGATGATCTCACCCTGGCTCATCGGAATGCCGCCGGCGATCTGTGCCGCATATTCCGCGGCGGCAGCAGCCAGCAACAGCTGCTCCATCTCGCCCAGACGGCCTTCCTCCTTGAGCTTGCCGGCCCAATGGTGCATCTGCCGCAGGCCTTCGACGGTCGTCGCCAGCCAAGCGAGACCATGTGCCGGATGCTGCGCGCCGTCGACCCCGCCCGCCTCTTGAATCTTGACGCGCACGCCCGCCTTGGCAGCTCCGACGATGCGCTCCGCTTCGGCGACGATGCCACCGACGCGCTCGATCAGACGATCGGCGCCCTCGCCAAGCACATCCGCATGGGACTTCATCTGCGCAAGCGTCATCGGACTGACCTCCAGGAATTGCTGCCCGCCGGCCCGACCAGTAAGACAATCCGGGTCGGGCTCCGTTGTGCCGCAACATAGACAGACAAGCGGCCAAGGCAATCCTGTTTCGCGCCCGATCCTTGCCATTCGGTGGCCTGGACGCGACGGACGACCGGCATCGTGCACGTCTTAGTTCTCTCCCCGACCTCTCGGCTGCGCCACAACCCCCTATTCGCCCGTCAGCGCCTTCAGGAACCGCCGCACGCGGCCGGCGTCTGACGACTCCTTGCCCGATCCAGTCCCACCCCGGCCGCCAGGGCCTGCGCCGTTGTTCGCACCCGAAAGATCAGGCCGGACGATTTCGACACTGGCTTCCTCGACCTGGTCGCGATAGGCGGCATAGTCGAACCGGTCGAAATCATCCGGTCCTGGATGAACAGCCGCATCATCGATCCGAGCCTGGCTCTCGAATGCCGCTGTTGAACGATCTCCACCGCTCACGATCCTCACATCTGCCGCAACCGCCCCATCGCGCTGCAGAATGTGGTCATCGAAGCCGATGTCCCGCGTCGGTGTAGGAACGGACGCCGGCGTCTGGCCGCGCGATTGTGTCTGTGTGTCCGCCCGCTGCGCCGCCTCGCGCGCCGCCGCCTGTGCGCGCTCGTAGAGCAGGCGCGGCGATACCGGCAGTCGCGCAACGTCACGCTCGATGGCCGTGATCCGATCGGCAATCGTCAAGGGTCGAGGCCGCACATCCGGTGCAACATTTGAAACAGGAGCAGGAGCAGGTGCTGGAGCCGGCGCTGGCGGAACTGGTTCACCCACCTCTTTCGCCCAATGCCCGTCTCTCCTGGACTCTTGGCGCCCGTCCCGCGCCTGCACGATGTCGGCGACCGGCTCATCGAAAGCCGGATCGATCTCCGCTTCGATTTCGATGACGCGCGCGGCCTGGGCTGGCGCAATGGATCGCCTCTGCGCGATCACATCACAGGACACGCCGGCGACATCCGTGATCACCGGCGGGCTGTGGATGCCGCGCGACTCCGCCGCCAGCCACACTGCAAATTGTGGATCGCGCCGCGCCAGCGTTTTCGGCCACGGCGCCAGCGCCGCGTAGTCCCCTCGCATCACCCTGAAGGCGTGCGCCGTCATGCCGCCGCGTGCCAGGATGCTCGCCTGCTCGATCCAGCCATAGCCGGAAATATCCGCCACCTTGCCGAGTGCAACGCGCATGGCAGCGACGGTTGCCGCGTCCCAGACTGCGATCTGCTGAAACTTTGTGACGCCGATGTTCGCCAACTGCTCCCGTAGGCCCGGGTCGATGCCAAGAATGAGCGTCAGGTCGTCGCGCCCGGCATAAGCGGACAACTCCTCCACGACGCCTACCTGCGCCACTTCTTCCGGTGCTTCCGCCTTCGCGATTGCCGCAAGCGCAACAGAGCCGCTCGCATCCTCTGGCTCAGTTTCGACACGTCGATCTCTCCCATCGACTCTTGCGCCAACCACTTCTGATCCGAAACCGGCACTGCGCGATACTTCCTCGACCGGGCGCACACCGGACGCAATCCGCGTTACCGCATCACGCACCATATCCATGACGAACACTGGTGCTTCAACCGCAATTACCTCCACCGGCGGCGTCACGATTTCCGGCACAACCGCCGAAGTGCTCGCAACATTCCCTCCGATGCTCGCGCCACTGCCATGCCGGTTGGCGATCTTTGAGACCACCTCCGCCACGACCGCGGCAACCTCCGGACGCAGCGGGTCCGCGGGTTCTGCTGCGACGGTCTGCGGCGTGATGCTCGCCCGGTCTCCACCGAGCGTCCGCACATTGTTCGTTACTTCTGGCACTTCCAACTTCAATGCCTGAGCTTCAGCCGATAACGGTGCCACTGCAGCGCTTTTCACGCTGCCAGCGGCCTTCATCGCCAGCACCGCCGCCTGCTCGATCCAGTTCTCCTGCGAGATCCGCCGGCCCAGCCCCAGCGCCGCACTCAGCGCACGCACATCCGCAGAGCCGAACGCCGCGATGTCCGCGAACCTGCGCACGCCGCGCGCGATCAGTGCAGCCGCAAGCCCTTTGTCGATCCTGCGAATGCGGGTGAGATCATCGGGCGGGCCAGAAGGTCGTGCAGCGAATGTCACGCCCGATGATACATCTGCCGAATTGCCACCTGCCCGCGCTCCGCCATCCACCGCGCTGCCATTGAAACCTGCCGTCTCGACCGGTTGCATTGCGTCGTTGAGCGTCGCGTCGGCAGAATTTCGATCCGCCGCGCCATTGGCCTTGTTGGCCCGGTCCTGCGCATCTGCCTTTTGCGAGTGGATCAACTCCTCGATCACGCCGATCGCGGCCAGCACACTTTTGTACGCGCTGTAGAGTGGTTCCTGGCCAATCTGAGCCTCGACCTCCGCCCGCCGCCGTTCGAGACTTGATTGCGCCACGGCATCTTTCGGAGTTGGCACCGCAGCGAGCTGCTCATGCGCCCGCCAAGCCGGCAGCCGCGACAACAGCACCTCGAGCCTCTGGCGCTCTAGCCGCAAGCGCTCCAGTTGATCGCTGAGTTCATCCATCATAATGGAAAATAATAGTGGTAACGCGTCGGTTCTTGAAGTGGCGCGGCACAACACCGATTTAAAAGAGATACGCCACAGCCCTGGTTTGTGAACGAAATAGCAAAAGCGCAGCCATTCACGACCGCCGCCAGGCACCGATCATGGCCACCGCCACCATCACGCACACCATCCCCGCGATCTGCACTACGGCAAGGCGCTCCCCGAACAGCCCCCAGGCCATCAGCGCCGTTGTCGCCGGCACCAGATAGAAAAGCCCGGTCACCCGCGACACGGCGCTCGCCCGGATCATCATGAGCAGCAGGCCGATCGCGCCCAGCGACAGCACCACCACCAGCCAGGCAAGGGCGAGCGCGAACTCCACGGTCCAGTCGATCGCCATCGTCTCCGACACCACCGCCATTCCAAGAGCGGCAAGACCGGCACCCACGTACTGGAAGAATGCCAGCTTGGCGAGTTCCCCTTGGCCGCCGCGCGCCTTCTGATAGAGCGTGCCAAGCGTGATGCCGAACAGCGCAGCAACCGCGGCGCCTGCCGATGCCGCCGAGATCCCCGCCGCCGCGCCTTGCGCCGACGTCCCACTCGCGGTCAGTTTCGGCGCCAGCACGAGCAAGGCCCCGAAAAGGCCAAGCGCGATGCCGACCCAATGTCGCATGCCGACCCGCTCTCCCAGCATCGGCGCCGCCAGCAGGGACGTCATCAGCGGCTGCAGGCAAACGATGATTGCGACCACGCCGGCATGCATGCCTAGTCGCAACGACCACATCACGCCGCCGATGTAGGCCGCATGGATGAGCACACCGGTCACCGCCGCATCCCACGACGCCCTGCCCGACGGCCGCGCCCCGACGAATATCAATGGCGACAGCAGCAGGGCAGCGAGCGCGAACCTCAACGCCAGGAACGTGAACGGTTCGGCGTGCTCACCTGCGATCTTCGAGCCGATGAAGCCCGTCGACCAGAGCAATACGAACAGCAAGGGCGCCGCGCGTTGCAGCATCATGGGCCTGCAAAATCCATAATGAGCCTGACCAGTCCCAGCCCGTAGAACCGGCCTGAACGACAGCGCCAGCCGACCACGTCGGGTGCCGCCACTTCTGCGCCACATCCTCGCCAAGCGCAATTCGTATGGCCGCCCGGCCTTTTGCTTGTGGGCGCCCTGCAAAGGATGGGTTGACCGGGCGGCCCAATTGGTGAACCTCTCGGGCCTCGACGGGGCCGGCAGATTGTTCGCTCTCCACCACACGATCCCACCACCTCGTCAGTTCCGCCAACCAAGGACGGACGCCCGCATGGACCGGCAACGACCGCTGACCGAAGCCATCTACCGCCTGTATGAGCACTCGGGATTCTCGATGGCCGGCGCCGTCGCCTACGGCTTCGTCGTTTCGCTGTTCCCGTTTTGCATCTTTCTCGGCGCCATCGCTGGCCTGTTCGGCGGCCGCGAGCTGGCCCAGTACGCCATCGACGGCATCTTCAAGAGCATGCCCCCTGCGGTCGCCGAGTCGCTGGCGCCGCAGGTGGAATCGTTGATGGGCTCAACCCGCATCGACCTGCTCACCGTCGGCGGCGGCATGGCCCTGTTCTTCGCCACCAGTGCGGTTGAGACCCTGCGCGCGGCACTGAACGGCGCCTATCGCGTCCAGGAGACTCGCTCCTACCCGCATTCGCTGTCCCTCTCGCTGCTGTTCGTGCTGTTCTCCGCCATCTCGACTCTGGTCCTGACCTGGGCCGTGGTTGTCGGGCCGGCCATTGCGCAGCGCTTCGAGCCGGCCTGGGTCAAGGAATTCATCGATCTGGCATGGATCAAGACGACCTGGCTGAGTTCGGGCACGCGCTATGCCATTGCCGCCCTGGTGCTGGTAGCGCAGCTGCTCGTGCTGCACTTGTGGATCGCCGCTGGAAAGCGCCGCTTCGCCGATGTCTGGCCCGGCGTGACGCTCTCCACCCTGCTGTGGCTCGCGGCCGGCGCGCTCTACTCCTATTACCTGGCATTCTCCGACTACACGCGTTTCTATGCCGGATTGTCGCAGATCATGATCGCCCTGATCTTCTTCCAGGTCACCGCCGTCATCATTCTGCTCGGAGCCGAGCTCAATCGCGGCATCATGGAACTGAAGAAGATGCGCAACGGTGCGCAACAACCGCCCGTCACAAACCCGTAATCCGGATTTCGACCTTGGGCGCAATCGGTGTCCCGAATTGATCTTGCGCAGTCCGACCCGCCTCATTAGTCGCTAAACGGAATTACCGGCCGCGCCACGCCCGGGTGAACGGTGCTGCGCGCAAGTCAACATGAATTATGGAACCAAGACCATGACAATCCATCAGACATCGCTCGCCTTCGTCACCCTCGCGCTTGCCGCGATTGGTGCGTCCCAACCGGCGGCAGCCGACAGAAACCCCGATCAAATGACGGCAGAGTGCCGCTCCCGCGCCGCCATCGTGCTGAAGATGCGAGAGCCAGACGTCTCCACCAAGTATGAAGGGCAGCGCGTCGACGGCACCCATGCCATCAACGGCACCGGGCAGAATAACAAGCGCACGGTGACCTTCCAGTGCAGCTTCAACAAGCGCGGCACCAAGGTCCTTCGCTTCGTCGTCAACAAGCCGACCTCCGATCAGGCCCCGCAATCTCCCAAAGCGGCTTGCCTCGCCACGGTCGCCAGACAGGTTGGCGTCACCGGCGGATCAGTGGTCAACGTCACGAAGGGCAAGGGCCTCACCCACGTCCTCGTCAAGGTGCCTGCCGGCATGAAGCTGTGGCGCTGTGATCATAACGGCAAAAGCGTGCAGCGCATCATCTACGCGGGTCAACGCTAGCAGGCTGTTGAACTTCGGTCGCGGGTAGACTGTTTTCTCGATCTTCGGGGCGATTTGGTCGGCTTTTTTGCCGGGGGCGGGATCGCGGCCGTGGCCTGCCCGCCTTCGCCTCACGCAGCCGCCAGCAGTCTCGGCATGCGGATCAGATTGTAGGCGGCCATTGTGAAGGTGAACTTGAATGAGTTGCGCGCCGCGCCGCGCAGCTTGGTCTTGGCGAGCCCGGCGACCGTCTTCGCCCAGCCGAACGCTTCCTCGATCCGCTTCCTAACGCGCTGGCTGACGGCATAACCGTCGTGTCGCGTCGTGCGACCATCGACCGCCGAGCGCCGCCGCTTGCCGGTCTTCGTCACCGTGTCGTTCCTGGCGATGTGCGGCGTCACCGCCATGCGGCGCAACTCGCCGACGAAGCTCGCCGCGTCGTAGCCTTTGTCAGCTGCGAGCGTGAGGCGTCGCGCCGATCCGGGCGAGTGGCGATCGAGCATACGGATCGCGGCGTCGCGCTCGGCCGTGCCGCTGGCCTGACCCAGGTGCGCCTGCACGACAAGGCCGTTGCGGTTCTCCATCAGCGCGTGCCCCATGAAGCAAAGTTTGGCCGGCTGGCCGTTGCCCTTGCGGAAGAGCTTGGCGTCCGGGTCGGTCGTGCTCTCGTGCGTGTCGTTGGCGCGCTTCTCGCCGTGGAAGTCGCGCTCGCCATTGCGCCCTGGTCCCGGCGGCTCGTCGCTGCCGTCCTTGGCGCGGAAGCTCTTCAGGCTCGCCCACGCCTCGACCAGCGTGCCGTCGACCGAGAAATGATCGTCGGACAGGAAGCGCTTCACCTTGGGGTGGCGCAGCACGGCTTCGAGGAACTTCGCGGCAACATCAGCGTCGAGCAGCCGGTCGCGGTTCTTCGAGAACGTCGAGTGGTCCCAGACGGCATCGTCGATACCGAGCCCGACGAACCAGCGGAACAGCAGGTTGTAGTCGATCTGCTCCATCAACTGCCGCTCGGAGCGGACCGAGTAGAACGCCTGCAAGAGCGAGGCCCGAAGCAGGCGCTCCGGCGCGATCGACTGGCGTCCGGTGCCCTCGTAGAGCCGCTCGAACTCGGCATCGAGCGAGACCAGCACGTCGTCGACGATCGCCTTGATCACCCGGAGCGGATGCTTCGAAGGTACCCGGCTCTCGAGGTCGACGTAGGAAAACAGCGATCCCGACGTGGCATCCGATCCGCGCATGCTGGCCCCCATGGACGTGGAGACCGAACGGAATCATATTCTCCCCGCCCTGTCAGCCGCCGAGAAGTTCAACAGCCTGCTAGCCAACCCGGGAGATCGGCGGGGATTTTGCTCTCAAATTCAGCAGAGCAGCGTGCGATGAGCCAATTGCTCCTCGCCGTGTCGTGTCAAATCAATACCTCGCTACCCCCATCTCCGTCATCCCGGACTTGGTCCGGATCCAGCCAGGTTGCAACGGGCGGGACGTGACTTGCTTGCGCACCAGCGTTGATGCTTGTCTAGGCCCCGTCCTTCGACGGGGTGACGATGGTGGATTATGCGCTCTCACCCCAACGCATCGTTGGCGCGTTTCATGCGGGTCGCGTCGACGTAGACCTCGCCGCCAAGCTCGCGGAATTTCACGCTCATCTCCGCCATGCCCTTTTCCGCTTCTACCATCGCCGAGCGACCAGCGTTGGTCTTGGCCGCATAGTCGCGCACGTCCTGCGTGATCTTCATCGAGCAGAATTTGGGCCCGCACATCGAGCAGAAGTGGGCGACCTTGTGCGCCTCCTTCGGCATCGTCTCGTCGTGCATCGACCGCGCGGTGTCGGGGTCGAGACCCAGGTTGAACTGGTCCTCCCAGCGGAACTCGAAGCGCGCCTTGCTCATCGCATCGTCGCGCAGTTGAGCGGCCGGATGCCCCTTGGCGAGATCGGCGGCATGCGCGGCGAGACGGTAGGTGATGACGCCGGTCTTGACATCGTCGCGATTGGGCAGGCCCAAATGCTCCTTTGGCGTCACGTAGCAGAGCATTGAGGTGCCGAACCAGCCGATCATGGCAGCGCCGATGCCGCTCGTGATGTGATCGTAGCCGGGCGCGATGTCGGTCGTCAGCGGCCCCAGCGTATAGAACGGCGCCTCGCCGCAGGTCTTCAACTGCTTGTCCATGTTGATCTTGATCTTGTGCATCGGCACATGGCCGGGCCCTTCGATCATGACCTGGCAGCCCTTGTTCCAGGCGATCTTGGTCAGTTCGCCCAGAGTCTCCAGCTCCGCGAACTGCGCCGCGTCGTTGGCATCCGCGATCGAGCCCGGGCGCAGGCCATCACCCAGCGAGAACGACACGTCATAGCGGCGCATGATGTCGCAAATCTCGTCGAAGCGCTCGTAGAGGAAGCTCTCCTTGTGATGCGCGAGGCACCACTTGGCCATGATCGAGCCGCCGCGCGACACGATGCCCGTCACACGTGTAGCGGTCAGCGGCACGTATGCGAGGCGCACGCCGGCGTGGATGGTGAAATAATCGACGCCCTGCTCGCACTGCTCGATCAGCGTGTCACGGTAAAGCTCCCAGGTGAGTTTCACCGGATCGCCGCCGCACTTCTCCAGCGCCTGATAGATCGGCACGGTGCCGATGGGGACGGGCGAATTGCGCAGGATCCATTCGCGCGTGTTGTGGATATTGCGCCCCGTCGACAGGTCCATCACCGTGTCGGCGCCCCAGCGGATCGCCCACACCATCTTCTCGACTTCCTCTTCGACCGACGACGTGACGGCCGAGTTGCCGATGTTGGCGTTGATCTTGACGAGGAAGTTGCGGCCGATGATAACGGGCTCCAGTTCCGGGTGGTTGATGTTGGCGGGAATGATGGCGCGCCCTCGCGCGATTTCGCTGCGAACAAACTCGGGCGTGATGTGCTCTGGGATTTCGGCACCGAAGCTTTCGCCATCGGCGACCGCTTGGCGTGCGCGTTCCAATGCAGCGGCTCTGCCGAGGTTTTCGCGATGCGCGACGAACATCATCTCTTTCGTGATGATACCTGCGCGCGCGAACTCGAGCTGGGTG
This sequence comes from Hyphomicrobiaceae bacterium, assembly GCA_044222395.1. Classification (GTDB taxonomy): domain Bacteria; phylum Pseudomonadota; class Alphaproteobacteria; order Rhizobiales; family Hyphomicrobiaceae; genus JAEUMD01. Next base: position 207,578 of record JBGANK010000001.1, read on the forward strand.
ACAAGCGCGCGCTCGGGTTGCACGGGATCAGACCCGGCGGGTCTGACCCCGTGATGCAACGCTGCTGTGTTTGGGGTCAGACCCGCCGGGTCTGACCCCAAACCCTCAATTCCGCGCAACTGCAGTGGCTTGTTGGGAAAGTCGCGCGCCAGTGCCTTGCCGGAGACGTTGCCGTTGTCCTCAGGCTTCACGTCGCGGCCTTGATAGGCTTCGACGCCACCACGCGCCTTGATCCACGCCTCGCGAATGCGCGGCATGCCCTTTTCGACATCGATCGCAGCATTGGGATCGGTGTAGGGCCCCGATGAGTCATAGACGCGGAACGTCGGCTGTTCGGGATCTGTGAGGCCGATCTCACGGAATGGCACGCGGACATCCGCGTGGCCCTCGGGCGATGAATAGATTTTCGATGATCCCGAGATCGGCCCCGTGGTCACCTTCGGCACCATCAGGTCGTCGGGGCGGGTGATCTTGTTCATGTTGCTGCTCCCTTGCGAGCTTTCGCGCGTGCCTGCGCGGTTCGGGTCTTGGCGCTGAATTGCGCGGCGGATTTCACGGGGTCGGATTTCACGGGGTCAGCCCCCGCGGGTCTGACCCCTTGTTTCACGGAGCCCGGGGTCAGACCCGCCGGGTCGGACACCACTAGCCCGATCTCCTGGCGCACGCGCTTTGTAAGGCCCGCGATCACGAGGTCGTAGCTGGCGCGCAGGTAATCCTTGAGGCCCGTGTCGTCGAGCGTTGCATCGGACGTGCGCTGGATCCACAGCATGCCGCGCGAAGCAAGATAGGGCGCAGGGCGACATCCAGGCATCTCGCGCAGCATGTCGTAGCTCATCGGCGAGCACTTGAAGGTGACGAACAGTTCTTGGTCGTCGTCGTTCCAGCCGCCGATGGCAAAGACTTTGCCGCCGACCTTCCACACATGCGCGCCACCCCACTGCACCACACTCGTGGTGGCGGTTAGCGAACGGCAGTAGCGGTTGTATTCGTTGAGGGTCATGGTCGGCGCTCCATCGGCACCGTCACGGCGACCATCGGACCAAGTGGAGCCCCCGAATCGCTGCGACCGAGGCCGGTCGAGTAGAGGCGCGAGACAGAGCCATCCAGATAGAGAGCATTGGGTGTCGCCAGTCGATCTCGGAAAAGGCAAGCGAAAGCATGTAGCGTGACGGGCGTCTCGGCCAGCGCGAATACAACGCGATCCCCGTTGACGCCGACACCATTTCTGATGTGCCGCGAAGTGCCATCAGCTTGAAAGCGGGGATGCAGCACACCATCGATGACCAGCATCGGGCCAGACTGGGTGGCGAAGAGCGGCTTCAACCCACCGGCCGCATAAGCGGTGCTTTCGGTGACGCCGGCCATGCCTTTGGAAACATGAAACACGCCGTTGGGCCTCAAGTGAAAGTTGCCCGGGCCATCGCGCGTAACGAGCGCGTTCAGCTCGCGCCCGTCTTCAATGTAAAGGCCGACGGGGTTGCGATCCTCGTGATACATGCCCGCGTTCATGGCGAACACGAGCTTTTCATTTCGGCTTGTGACCGTCGCCGACAGGCGGTCGAAGTCCGCGAGCTTTTGGCCGTCCTTTCCCGCCAAGAAGAGGGAGATGGCATCGTTGCGCGCGTCGAACGTGCAAATCGTATAACGGGCGCCGGCATGGTCGAGAGGCGTGCAGTTGTCGCCAGCAAACGCGCACGCGGGCATACCCGATGCAAATGCTGCCGTCAGCAACACTTTGAACGAGGCATATGCGGATTGTGGACCCATGCATCTCCGTCCCTTCGCCGGCATGACCCGGATCAGGTTCTAAGGGTGCTCGCACATTTGCGGAATAACACCGCGCGATCTCAGCCGGTTCGACCGGCGCCCCTCGGAACGGTTCGATATTGGGGGCGCATTCCGCGAAACGCAAGGCTTGTCCTCAAGGAGCTTACTGCAGCGCGTCGCGCCTCAGCGGTGACAGAATTCGATACGGGCGCATTGATGCCTGCTTGTCGCCGCATCAGCGCCGCGAATCGAAGTCACTCTTTGACCGTCCTAAGCGGGAAAAAACTCGGACGGCCGGCACCTTGCGGAAGGTGCCGGCTGCCACCAACATGGGGGATACCGCCTTGGACAATCAACGCAGCTACTGGACCATCGCCACGCGCGATTTGCGCAACG
>JBGANK010000020.1:0-13145 GCA_044222395.1 Hyphomicrobiaceae bacterium
GCTGCCGCCTTCTTGCTCTTGCTCTTCGCGGTCTTGGCGGCAGGATCGTCGCTGTCGCCGAAGATGTCGAACAGCGAGGTCAGCGGCATGCTCTCGCTGACGTTGCCGGCCGCGTCATGGCCGATCGCGCGGGCGAGGTAAAGCGTGGTGTTGAATTTCGCTCCAAATACGCCGCCCTCTACCCCTTCTTGCGGGGCGCCGCCGGCGCGCCCACGGCCGGTGTCTCGCCCGGCTTGTCGAAGGAGACGAAGATCTCGTACTCGCCCGGTCGCGCGCCTTCGGCGATCGGGAACGTCACCTCGCGCACGGCGGAGAAGTAGCCGATCGGCTTGTCGAGCGCGACGGCAACGTCGATCTTCAGCCTGTCGCCGGTGATCTTCGCACTGCTGGCATCGGCCACGGTGATCGTGAGCGGCAGGCTGACCGTGCCGGATTGCCCGCGCGGTCCCAGCAGCACGCGGCCGGAGAACCCGTACTTCACCGTGACGCGGCCACCTTCGAGGCGGCACTCGCGCGCCGTCTTGGTGATCTCACCGCGATGCATGACCGCGAGGCCATCGCCATTGCGGCCGGGCTCGTAGAACGTGATGTTGTCGCTGCCGGACTTTGACGTCAGCCGCGGACAGCCCGGATTGGTGCCGCCGGTAACCGTGGTTCCGGTGGACCCGCCCTCTGCCTTCGCTTCGGAAAGCAGCTGCTCCTCGCTGACACCGCCCGACCTGTCGCCGGCCGACGAGTTGTTGCCGCCGAAGATCCCGCCGCCAATGCCAGACGTGATCGACGACATACCGCAGCCAGCAACGATAACGGAAAGACCGCTCGCAAGCGCGACCGTTACCGCACGGCGCCGAAGCTCCGCCAAGGATTGCGTCATGACGCCCCAATTCGCATAATCGAGCCACCTCGCAGTGGCACAGCAAGCTGACACCTTCGTCCCCGCACGAGGACTGGACGAACCGGCGCACTGCCCCCCCGAGAGGCGTGCTAACGTTATCCGACTCAAAATCTACCACCCCCCGAAGCCGCCCGCCAAGACGGGCACAGACAGCACCTGTTGAGAGACACCCAAAGCGAGAATAAGGCAGCCCGAAGAATGCCCGCCCGGCCCCCTACGAATGAGACGCAAGAAGCCGCGCCGCTGTCCCGGCAAGCCGATTCGCAACCTTCCCAACTCCCCCAGTTGCGCATCCTGCTGGCCGCACCGCGCGGCTTTTGCGCTGGTGTCGATCGCGCCATCCAGATCGTCGAGCTGGCGCTCGCAAAATTCGGCGCCCCTGTCTACGTCCGGCACGAGATCGTCCACAACCGTTATGTTGTCGATACCCTCAAGGCGAAAGGCGCCATTTTTGTGGAGGAGTTGGACGAAATTCCCGACACCACCCAACCCGTGATCTTTTCGGCACATGGCGTCGCCAAGGCGGTCCCCGCGGCCGCCAAGGCGCGCAATATGTTCGTGCTTGATGCAACGTGCCCGCTGGTTTTCAAGGTGCATTTCGAGGCCGAGCGCCACCATCGCGAGAATCGCGAGATCGTCTTGATCGGCCACGCCGGCCACCCCGAGGTCGACGGCACCATGGGACAGCTGCCAAGAGGCGCCGTGCATTTGATCGAAACGGTTAACGACGCGCTCGCCTTCACGCCGAAGGATCCCGACAAACTCGCCTTCGTCACCCAGACGACGCTGTCACTGGATGACACCGCGGCTATCGTTGCCGTGTTGAAAGAGCGTTTCCCGACGATTCAATTCCCTCACAAGGAGGATATCTGTTACGCCACCACCAATCGCCAGCACGCAGTCAAGGCCATTGCACCAAAAATCGATTGCCTGCTCGTGGTTGGCGCTCCCAACAGCTCCAATTCGCTACGGCTGGTGGAGGTCGGCGCACGCGCGGGATGCCCGAAGTCGCGCCTCATCCAGCGTGCCGGCGACATCGTCTGGGAGGAACTAGAGGGTGCCAGCACCATCGGTGTCACCGCTGGCGCCTCGGCTCCCGAAGTACTGGTCGACGAGGTCATCGACGCCTTGCGCACCCGCTTCGATGTGACGGTGGAAGTCATCAGCACCGCCGATGAGCGCATCGCCTTCAACATTCCCCGCGAGCTGCGGCCGCCTGCAGCGTAAGTCCCACCCATCACCACCGCCACCACGAGCCTCCACTCCTCTTCCGCCTTGAAAGTAGCGAGCGCAAAAGCCCATGGCCGTCTACACCGAAGTCAGCGACGACGACCTCGAGGTATTCCTTGCCGGCTACGGCGTTGGCGAACTGCTCTCCTACAAGGGCATCGCCGAGGGTGTCGAAAACACCAACTACATCCTCCACACCACCACCGGCCCGTTCATCCTCACCCTCTACGAAAAGCGCGTCGCCCGCGCCGACCTGCCGTTCTTCCTCGGGCTGATGCAGCACTTGGCCGCCAAGGGCGTGCCGTGCCCGCTGCCGGTCGCCAACCACAAGGGCAAGATGCTGGGCGAGCTTGCCGGACGGGCCGCCGCCCTGGTCACGTTCTTGGAAGGCTTCTGGTCGCGGCGCCCGCGCGCCGTCCACTGCGAGCAGGTCGGCAAGGCGCTGGCAGGGTTGCATCTGGCCGGCGCCGACTTCGCCCTGACACGACCCAATGCACTGGGTGTCGACGGCTGGCGGCCGCTTTACCAGCGTTTTGCCGGACGCGCCGACGAGATCGCGCCTGGATTGGCTGCAACCATCGACCGCGAGTTGGCGGAGCTGGAACAGATCTGGCCGCGCAATCTGCCCGCCGGCGTCATCCACGCCGATCTGTTCCCCGACAACGTCTTTTTCATCGGCGACAACCTGTCCGGGCTGATCGACTTCTACTTCGCCTGCAATGATGCGCTGGCTTATGACCTCGCCATCTGCATCAATGCCTGGTGCTTCGAGAAGGACTTCCAGCTCAACGTCACCAAGAGCCGTGCGCTGATCCGCGCCTATGAAGCCGTCCGCCCGCTTTCACCCGCTGAGCGCGCCGCTATCCCCGTGCTCGCGCGCGGTGCCGCACTCCGCTTCCTGCTGACGCGCACCCATGACTGGCTCAACACGCCGCCCGGCGCCATCGTCAAGCCGCACGACCCGCTCGACTACCTGCGCCGCCTGCGCTTCCACCGCAACGTGCAATCGATCTCCAGCTACACCGGCGAGGATGCGTGATGCGGCGTGCGAAGAAGCCGGAAGTCGTCATCTATACCGACGGCGCCTGCTCTGGAAATCCAGGCCCGGGCGGCTGGGGCGCCATTCTCATGTCCGGCCCGCACCGCAAGGAGATGAGCGGCGGCGAACTTGATACCACCAACAATCGCATGGAGCTGTTTGCCGCCATCGCCGCCCTAGAGCAGTTGAAGGGGCCAAGCCGTGTCGACCTGCACACCGACAGCGCCTACCTGCGTAACGGTATCACCCAGTGGATCCACGGCTGGAAGCGCAACGGCTGGCGTACGGCCGACAAGAAGCCCGTCAAGAACGCCGAGCTTTGGCAGCGCCTCAGCGCGGCGGCCGAGCGCCATGAGATCGAATGGCACTGGGTCAAGGGCCACGCCGGGCATCCGGAAAATGAGCGTGCAGACGAACTCGCCCGCGAAGGCATCGCCAGCTTGAAGCGGGCCTGACGCCGGGAAGCTGGCGCTGCGAGGACGTCCTCGAGCGTGACCCTTAAGCTGCGATTCGGATAATGCGACAGGCCTCCAGGTCGGTCCGAAAATCCAATGCGCCTCGTCGTCGCCTCACCAATTTCACAAAAGCGGCACAACCGACCCACAAGATTGCTATTCGATGGCGCGCCTCAGCCTGACCACAGATCTTTGCTTATACCACCATTGGAACATGCGCATTGAATGCATAAATTGGATTCGCGCTTGCTTCGGCCCGGCAAGAATTGGTGCTGGCAGGCGCGTCTTGCCACCTCGCGAAATGATCCGCTTTTACTGTGCGGGTCGGAACGCGAGGCCGGGATTACGTCCGCTGCCTACCTGGAGACACGACCGATGCCGCTACTCGTTTACTTTCTTGTCTTCGCCACCGCCATGTTCGCCGCGGACACCTCCTCGGCGAACGCAGATGTCCTTTCCGGCTCCTGGGTTGGCGGTGGCTCGGTTCACTATTCACAAACGCGCGAACGCGCCCGCTGCCGCGCCCAGTATTCGCGCGTTTCCGGAACGCTCTACAAGATGACCGCTTCATGCGCCACCCCGTCGGGCCGCGTCGACCAGACGGCGACACTCAACCGGGTTGGCGAGAACCAGTACGCCGGCAGCTTCCACAACAGCCAGTATAATGTCTCAGGCTCGATCCGCGTGACATTGCGTGGCAACTCGCAGTCCGTCAGCTTGAACGGCGACGGCGGCGGCAGCGGCTCGTTCAGCCTGACGCGAAATTGAAAGCAACGGCACCCGTCCGGCATCGACATAGCGTTCCCGCGCCATATGGCTGCTGGGAGTGCCACCGGGCGGACCGGGTTGGTAAATAGAAGTTTGAATTGCGATCGACCGGAAGCGGGCTTCCGGTCGATTGTATTTTGACCCGCTGCTGTCGTGCTCAGATCCTGTCGCCGATCATGCTGCACAGCGTCGCCGCGCTGGACTTGTCGTGCGAGGGTGGCGCCTCGTCGACGTTGAGCACTTTGACGACGCCGTCATCGACCAGCATCGCGTAGCGCTTGGAGCGCACGCCAAGCCCGTGCTCCGTGAGGTCGATCTCCAACCCGATCGCCTTGGCGAACTTGGCCGAGCCGTCTGCCAGCATCGTCACCTTGCCAGCAGAGCCTGAGTCCTTTGCCCAGAAGTCGAGAACGAAGATGTCATTGACCGCGGTGCAAGCAATCGTGTCGACGCCCTTGGCCTTGAGCTCCTCCATATGGGTAAGGAAACCTGGCAGGTGCTTCTGGTGGCATGTCGGCGTATAGGCACCCGGCACGGCAAACAGCGCGACCTTCTTGCCCGCGAAGACCTCGGCCATCTTGACCGGCTTGGGACCGTCGGCCCCCATCACGGTGAACGTGGCATCGGGCAGCTTGTCGCCAACCTTGATCGTCATGCGCTTATCCTTCTCTCTCATTGTGGGCGGCTACGAGAAGCCAGGGCCGTCGGTGGAGATCAGGCCACGTTAAGGGCAATCCCGACCGCTCGCCAGGGGTATCGACGCCCATCGACGTCTCGCACATGGCGACAGGCGAAAATCGGCACCATCACTTGAGGATGAAGCGTTGTTCGCCGTGCGCCGCGTCGGAGACGATGGTTGCCACAAGCTCCTTGCCCTTCAGCGCCGCCACATCCGCACCTTTCGACAGGTCGATCTCGTAGATGAGCGTGTTCGCGCCGGCCTCACCTGTCTTGACGGGCAATGGCACGAATTCACCGGGCGGTCCCTCGACGAACACATCCGCACCCGCGACGCCCTTCGGAAAGGTCACGTGCATGATGAGCTTGGGTGCCGCGCCATCGAGCGATGCCTCGACCTTGGCGAGCTTGGGCGCACTGGTCTGGATCCCGCGGCCCTCCGCGCGAGCGCCTGCATCGCTCGGTACGCGCGAAAGAGCGACGGCGACCTGCGCGGGTAGAGGCGGCTTGGCACCGGCCGGAACCGTAACCTCGTAGCGAGCCTCGCTCGGCACACAGATCTCGCGGCACACTCCGAAAGCAAGTTGCAGCTTCAGCGTCACCGGCTGACCGGGCTTCTCCGGCTTGATGTGCACCGGAAAAACCACGTGCTTCTTGTAGCCAATGGTGCTGCCGGCGCGGTCCGTCATGCGTTGCGGCGCTGGATAAAGGACGGTCGGCTGCGCGACATTCGTCGAGCCCGACCAATCGAACTCCGGCGGCACGCCACCGGCATCGCCCGGCGTGCGCCAATAGGTCTTCCACCCGTCCGCCAATTCCATCTCTACACCGGCGAGCATCTGGCCGTCGGCGTTGACCGCGCCCAAGTTGGAGTCGCCTACGCCGATCATCAAGCGGGTGCGCACGTTGTGGCCGACGACCCACTCGCTCGCCACACCTTCGGCCCGCGCGACCATCGCCGTGCCAACTGCCTGAACCAGCAGCACGACGAGAAGGCCAATTGTCATGGCGCAGCCACGCAAGAGGGACTCGTCTGGTCCAATTCCGGGACGACGATCGGCATCCGACAAAGCTCTTTTGTTCATAGAGGTCCCTAAGCCGATGATCGGCGGCTCGCCCGCAAAGCCCGAGAACGCGCCAGCTACGGTTGGAATTGCATGAGTTACGATGCCAGCCCTGCCCTTGTGCAAACCTGTTACGTCCCTGCCAAACCATCGCCAGATCAAGGCGCTATCTTGAGCGACCGGATTGAGCGGGAAAATGGCAAATTTGTGCTGCACCGCCGCGCAATCGAGACACCCATTCTGACACAGCGATATTCGCAGCTTCACAGAAGGGCCACCATGGGGATAGTGTCAAGCACATGAAAAGACGATCAATTGGCCCCAGGGGAGCGGGCGACGGATATCTAGAGGGCCAGTTGCTGATCGCCATGCCCCGCATGACCGACCGGCGCTTCCGGCGCTCGGTCATCTATCTGTGCGCCCATTCCGAAGAAGGTGCCATGGGCCTGATCGTCAATCAACATGCCGACAACATCGATTTTGCCGATTTGCTGGAGCGCCTCGGCCTGCTCAAGCCCGAGGATGGCGGCGTCAATCTGCCGGATCTCCCCGACGAACTGGCCAACATGCCCGTCTACAAGGGTGGCCCGGTCGAGACAGGCCGCGGTTTCGTGCTGCATAGCGCCGACTATTTCATCAACGATTCAACGTTGCGGATTCGCGACGGTGTCTGCCTCACGGCGACGCTCGACATTCTGCGCGCCATGGCAAGTGGCAAAGGTCCGGAACGCTCCTTGCTCGCGCTTGGCTATGCCGGCTGGTCGCCCGGTCAGCTCGAAAGTGAAATCCATGCCAACGGCTGGCTGCATTGCCCGGCCGACTTCAACCTCATCTTCGATGCGGACGACGAGGCCAAGTACGCCCGCGCGATGGCAAAGATCGGCATCGATCCCTCGCATTTGGTCGCTGACGCGGGCCACGCCTGAATTGAGCGAACGAGGAATGCCGGGATTGAATCGAGCGCAGGCTCAAACGTCGTGCGCAGTGCGCGCTGACATGGCGCCGCGTAGGCCTGCACCACAGCCCCTGCGCCACCCGACAGAAAGTGACTGCACCAACGCTATGCCGAGCCCTTCTTCGGCGTCGGCGCGTCCTTGGCCGCACCAGGCTGCGGATTGGGCACCGGCTCCAGTCCCGCGAGCCGCGCCAAAGACGCAGCGATCCCTGGTGGCAGCGTCGAGAAATCGATTGCGCTGACAGTCGCACCATTTGGCGCGGCTTTCTGTTCACCATTCGCTGCCGCCGGTTGCGAAACGCTCGATGGCTGCGGCGCGTTTTGTGGCGCTGAGGGGCGCGATTGCGGCGGTGGAGCTCCGTTGCCGCGCAGCGGGTGAGACGTCCTTGCATCGCCATTGGACGCAGTGGACGTGGAAGCGGCCCGCATGGACCCGTTCGCACCACCCGCAGCTGCCGTTGGTCCAGCCGCGGCGGGCTGCGATGTAGCCGCTTGCGGCACGGGTGGTGGCACAACAGACGCGGCCGGGCTCGCCGGTAGACTCGCCGGTGGAGGTGACGGTGGCGGTGGCGGTGTCGTCGCGGCCGGGCGTGAACCGACCGGACCTGCGCCAGCTGCCGGTGGTGCGCCGTTGGAACCACCGATCGGGCGTCCTGCTGCACCAGGAGGCGCCGTCGGCGGCATCGTCTTCACCGCGCCTGCAGGCTGTGCAATGCGAGGTTTCCCCTCGCGCATATTGGCGATCCCAGAGGCCGGCGCTGGCGCGGCATGTACCGAAGCCCCACTCTTTGGCACGCCGGTATTGGTCGCGCGAGGATCCGCAGGCGCGGTTGCCGCCGGCGCGGCTGCAGGTGGCGCGGCTGCAGGTGGCGCGGCCGTCAGCGGCGCGGCTGCGAGGGGCACCACCGATCCGAGTGGTGCTGGTACGCCGGGTGGGGCGGGACGAGGCGCCTGCGGCAATGGTCGCGGCTGGCGCGTGCGCACGGTGCTTTGCGGAAGAGCTTGGGCGCGCGCGGCCGGTGCGCCGGGGCCGGGCGCCCTGCCAAGGGCACCGTTGGCAATCGCTCCATTGGCAGCAGCGCCATTGCCAGCCGCTCCATTGCGCGGCTCGGCACGCGCCGCGATCACGCCCGCATCCGCGGCAGCGCCGGCCGCGGTCGATGCCTGCAGCAAGGCCTCTTCTTCCTTCTTCTGCTTGCGTTTGCGTTGCCGCAGCTTGGTCTTGAAGAAGCCGTGCGTCTGCAGCTTGCGCTCGGACTTGCGGATGATGCGAAGCAAGTCGATCACATCGCGGTCCGCCATCGGCTCGCCGTAGAAGTAGCCCTGGCCAAATTCGCAACCGATCGAGCGCAGGAACGCCACATCATCGGCTGTCTCGACACCTTCGGCGACCACCTTCTTGCCGAGTTCGTGCGCCAACGCGACGATCGCACGCACGATGGTTGCTCCCGATTCGTCACCCGCGCCGGCAGAGCGCACCAGCATGCGATCGAGCTTGATCGTATCGCACGGCAGGCGCTGCAAGTAGGCCAGCGACGAGTAGCCGGTGCCGAAATCGTCGAGCGCGATTTCCGCGCCGCTATCCTTGATCAGCGAAAGGATCTCGACCGCATGTTCGGGATTCTCCATCGCCAGCGATTCGGTCACCTCCAGCTTGAGTGAACCCTTTGCAAGCACCGCCCTCGCCAGCACGTGGCGGATCTCCTGCACCAGCTGCGTGCGCAGCACCTGCCGGCTGGAGATGTTGACGCTGACGAAGAGATGATCTTCCGGCCGCGGCAATTCCCTTTGCCACACCGACGCGTTCTCGGTCGCCACATTGAGAACGAAGGAGCCCAGCCGGTGGATGAGGTCGCTTTCCTCGGCGATCGGAATGAAGGCGGCTGGTGAAATGAGACCGAGCTTGGGATGCTCCATCCTGACCAGCGCCTCGAATCCAGCCAGTTCCTCCGTTGGCAGGTAGACGATCGGTTGGTAAAGGACCCTCAACTGGTTGCGCTCCACCGCCTTGCGCAGGGTTGCTTCCATCATGCCGCGGTCGTTGGGCTCGCCGCGCATCTCCGGCCGGAAGATCTCGATCCGGTCGGAGCCCGAACGCTTGGCCCGGTACATGGCGATCTCGGCTTCCTTCAACAGGTCGCCCGCGGTTTCCTCGGCACCGTCGAAGATCGCAATACCGAGCGACCCGGTCAGCACGACTTCCTGGCTGGCGATGTGGATCGGCGCCCGGAGGCTGCGCCGCACGCGCTCGGCGAGGGCCGCAAGCTCACGAGGGTCCTGCTTGTTGACGAACAGGATTGCGAACTGGTCGCCGCCGATCCTCGAGAGCGTATCGTGCGGGCCGAGGTGACGCTGCAGACGGCGGGCGACGTTGAGAAGCAGGCTATCTCCAACGACGAAGCCGAGCGAAGTGTTGACGCTCTTGAACTTGTCGATGTCGATGAAGAAGACAGCAGGGCGGAGCTTTTCATCGCTCTTCGCGCGCAACACCGTGTTGGCCAACCGATCGAGCAGCAGCTCCCGGTTGGGCAGGCCAGTGAGGTTGCAGTGCACCGCGTCCTGCAGCAGACGCTCGTGCGCGAGCTTCGATTCCGTCACGTCGCGCATCAGCCCGACGCAGCGCACCGCACGCCTGTCGCTCGTTTCGACCGAAGCCGCCTCCAGCTCGAACCAGCGGTAAGAGTTGTCGGCGTGGCGCATCCTGAATTCGGAGCGGATGGTGCCACCGGCGCGTTCCTGCACCGACCACATCGACAGCCGGAACCGCTCGCGGTCCGCCGGATGGATGTGCAGCAGGAACTCGTCGACCTTCACGCTGAGCTCGCCGGTATTGAGCCCCAGCAGCTGCTCGATGATCGCCCCGGTCTTGATCTCGTCGCGCCGGCTCGACCATTCCCACACCGCCGAGCGTGCACCGTCGACGGCCAACGCGCGCAGCTGGCTGTCGGTCGGCGCAAGACCCGCCAGCGGCTCCAGCGACCGGAACGCGAACTGCGTCACCACGAATCCGATCAGCAGCAGGATGAGCACCAGACCGCCGATCAGGGCCGACACGAAGATCTCGCCCGACAAGCGACCGGTCAGCGTCACGCCTGCCAGGAAGATCCAGACCAGGAACATGATCCACGGCGGAAGCAGATGCATGGCGCGATCCTGCCCGCGCACCGCCAGATAGAGCGTCGACAACCCCCCGACAATGCCGATCAGCCCGAAGGAGAAACGCGCGAACGTCGCCGCCAGCCTCGGATCGATCGCCGCGATGGCAACCAGCGACAGCTGCGCCAGGATCCAAAGCACCGACAGCATGCGAATGAGGCCGTTCGTCAGCCCCAGCCGCAGGAATGCGTAGAGGAACATCACCAGGCTTGCCGCCATCGAGCTTTCGGCGGCGGCTCGATAGACCGCGTTGTCCTCGGGCTTCATGTTGAAGATCTTGTGGAAGAAGCCGAAGTCGACGCACAGGTAGGCGAGCACGCACCAGGAGAAGAGCGCCGCCGCCGGGAAGATGAGTTTGTGGTTGGCCGCGAAAACGACGGTTAGGAACAGCGCCGTCAGCACCGACAAGCCGAGCATGATGCCGTTGAACAGCTGCCGGTCGCGCGCCTTGACTTCGTATTCCAGCGGCTTCCACAGATAGAGGCGCGCAAAGCGCTCCGAGGAAAGCTCGGCGATGTAGGTGATCGTCTGCCCAGGCTCGAGGGTCAGTGCGAAAACGTCGGCCCGGTCGGATTTGACGCGCTGCGGAACGAAGCCAATCGACGGCGTCACTGCCTCGATGCGCCGAGCATCGAGATCGGGCCAGACGACGCCGGAGCCCGACAGCGTGTAGCGATCGGCCGTGACCCAACGCTCGACCGGCTTGTCGGTCGGATTGGACAGCGCGAATACCATCCAGTTGGGATTGGTGCCCTGTGTCGTCGCCTTCACCGAGATGCGACCGGTGACGCCGTCGGCACCAGCCGCCGTCTCCACCGTCAGGCTGTCGCCGCGGCCTTCGTAGGCCTCGCCCAGCGTGGTGATCTCGACGCGGTCGGCGTCTCCGGTCACAACGATCGGCTTCAAGGCCGACGCCGGCGTCGCCATGGCGAGACAAAGAGCGACGAGCATAAGCATCCCGACGACGCGCTGCACGCACCCGGCGGCTGCAAGCCACGCCCCTCGCCTGGCGCTATTTCCCCCCGACGGCATCATGCCCGCACCCCGTCAGCACGGCCGATGTCTTCGGCGAGCAGCGCGAAGGTCAGATGATCCTGCCAAGTGCCGTGGATCTTCAAATAGCGCCGCGCCAGTCCCTCCTGCGTGAAGCCCAGCCGTTTAAGCACCTCCAGGGACGGTGCATTCTGCGGCATCACCGCAGCCTCGACACGGTGCAGACGCAAGACGTCGAAGGCGAACGGCAGCAGCGCACCAAGCGCATCCGTCATCAGGCCGCGGCCGACAAATGGAGCCCCGAGCCAGTAGCCCAGCGTTGCCGCCTGCGTCACGCCGCGCCGGATGTGCGACAGCGTCACTCCGCCGACCAGCGTCGGCACTTTGTTGTCGGCTGTCACCACGGCAAGCGGACGCGACAACCGCGCGCCAAGCGATGGCATCTGCGTTGACGCATGCGCTGCCGCCGGATTGCTGGGCTGGGACGCCGCAAAGATGAGGAACGCATATCCCAGATCCTCGCGCGCCTCGCGCTGATAGTGGCGCACGCGCCTACGGAACGCGCTGCGGGTCAGTTCGTCCCGCGCCCACAATGGCTCCCACGGCATGAGATGATCACGGCTCACGGCACGCAGCTCGGCCCATTCCGAATAGTCGGTCATTTGCGGCGCACGCAGCTGCACGCCCCTTCCCCGAATGATGGGAGCCGAATCATAGCCGATGCTGGATTTGAGCAGCGCCATTCGGTTTCCTAGTACGTGGAGCCGATCCGTTCGGCCAGTCGTTCCGCATGGGCGCGCGATTGCCGGCCTGCGCCGACCACAACGATCGACGGCACCCCACGCACCATCCGGGCAGCAAATTGCGTTACGTCTGCGAGGCTGACCTGATCGACCTTGCCGATCAACTCCTCCGTCGGAATCAGCCGGTCATGTCCGATGAGATGCCGCGCCATCTGTTCGGCCCGGGCGCCCGAGCCCTCGAGCCCCATCAACAGCCCGGCCTTGAGCTGCGCCTTGGCACGCGCCACTTCAGCATCCCGCGCACCGCTCTGCGCGATCTTGTCGAGTTCGTTCAGGACAACCTCGCTCAGTTCCGCCAGCATGTCAGACCCTGTCGCCGCATGAATCGAAAACAGCCCGACATCCGCCAGGGCCCACGCCGACGAATAAATCGAATAACACAACCCGCGACGTTCCCTCACTTCCTGGAACAGTCGCGACGACATTCCGCCGCCGAACAGACCTGAGAACACCTGCGCTGTGAAGAAGTCATCCGCGTGATAGGACGGCCCCTCGAACCCGAGCAGCAGGTGACTCTGCTCGAAGCGGCGCTCGAACGCGCGCACACCCCCTCTATAGCGCGCTCGCTCCCGTTCGCGCTCACCACCTTGAGATAGCCCTCCGAATAGGGCTTCAACGTGGCGGACCAGATTATCGTGGTCGATAGCTCCAGCAGCCGACACGACCATTTGTCCTGGCACGTAATTCCGCGCCAGGAATGCGTTGAGGCGCGGACGGTCAAAGCTCTTCACGCTCTTGGTCGTCCCCAGGATTGTTCGCCCGACCGCTTGCCCGGGAAATGCCGCCTCCTGAAGAAGATCGTAGCTGATATCATCGGGGCTATCGCGAGTTGCAGCGATCTCCTGAAGTATCACTTCGCGTTCACGCTCGACTTCCTGCTTCTCGAAAAGGGAATTCTGCAGGATATCCGCCAGGATTTCCAATGCCATGCCTTCGTCGCCGCGTAACACGCGGGCGAAATAGGCCGTGTGCTCGAGACCCGTTGCGGCGTTGAGATCGCCACCAACGCTCTCGATCTCCTCCGCGATTGCCCGCGCGGACCGGCGTGCGGTTCCCTTGAACGCCATATGTTCAAGGAAGTGCGAAATGCCGTGCTCGACCTCTTCTTC
>JBGANK010000020.1:13155-51793 GCA_044222395.1 Hyphomicrobiaceae bacterium
CACCGAGCGACAATGTCTCCAGGTGCTCCATGCGGTGCGAGACGATCCGCAGACCATTGCCGAGAGTCGTGATCTGAGGCGTCATTGCGCGGCCTCCCGGACAGCCCTGGCGCGCTGCTCGACGAACGCTTCGACAGCTGCCAGATCGTTGGGCAGCCGCTCGAAGCGCTCCTCATCCTTCATTAGATTTGCAAGTCGCGCGGGCAGCGGCGGTCGTTCCCCGGTGATCTCTTCCATCGCATCGGGGAACTTGGCCGGATGCGCAGTCGCAAGCACGACGCACGGCTCCGAGTGAGCCTCGCGCCGCGCCGCCTGCCGTCCTGCAGCATACCCGCAGGCGGAGTGCGGATCGAGCAGGTAGGCGCTGTCCGCCCTGACCGCACGGATCGACTTGGCCACAGAATCCTCGCTGACCGAGCCGGCTGAAAAATCGCGCTTCACGTGCTCCATGACGATGCGACCCAATTCGAACCGGCGCGATTGCGACAGCGACCCCATGACGCCGCGCACGTAGGCGTCGTCACGGCCCGAGGCCTCGAACAGGTAGCGCTCGAAGTTCGACGAGATCTGGATGTCCATCGACGGCGATGAGGTGGCCACCACTTCGCGCATCTCGTAGACGCCCGTCTCCACCGTCCGCGGCAGGATGTCGTTGGAGTTCGAGGCGATGACGAGATCCGAAATCGGCAATCCCATGCGCCGCGCCACGTGGCCCGCGAAGATGTCGCCGAAGTTGCCGGTCGGCACCGAGAACGCGACTTTGCGATAAGGCGCACCCAGCGCCGTCGCGGCAACGAAGTAATAGGTGACCTGTGCGACGATACGCGCCCAGTTGATCGAGTTGACGCCCGCCAGATGCACGCGATCGCGGAAGGCATGGTCGTTGAACATGCCCTTCACCAGCGCCTGGCAATCATCGAATGTGCCGTCGATCGCGACGGCGTGCACATTGGCCTCGGTCGGCGTCGTCATCATGCGCCGCTGCACGTCCGAGACGCGACCGTCCGGGAAAAGGATCACCACATCGCAGCGCTTCGAGCCGCGGAACGCCTCGATCGCCGCACCACCCGTATCGCCCGACGTCGCCCCGACGATGGTGACGCGCTGACTCCTCTTCTCTAACACATGATCCATCAGCCGGGCGATGAGTTGCATCGCCACGTCCTTGAAGGCCAGCGTCGGTCCGTGGAACAGCTCCAGCACAAACGTCTCGGGATCAAGCTGCACGAGCGGTGTCACTGCTGCGTGTCCGAACGTCGCGTATGCTTCGTGCGCCATCCGGCCGAGATCCTTGCGCGAGATGGAGGCGCCGGCGAACGGGGAAAGGATCGAGACGGCCACCTCCGCGAATGGCCAGCCCGCAAACTTCGCAATCTCATCTTGCGAGAGCCGCGGCCAGGTTTCGGGCACGTAAAGGCCGCCATCACGCGCCAGACCGGCAAGCAGCACGTCCTCGAACCCGAGCTTGGGCGCGGTGCCGCGCGTGGAAATGTAGGCAAGTGACGTCACGAGCAGTCCCCAGGCAGGATGGCGTGGCAGGGCCGCGCGGACATGGCAGCCGGTGCCGCGCGTTGAGCAGAGAAGCGTGCCCGCACCCTATCGCCCTTTGCCCCCATTTGGAAATGAGTTGACGGTGTTCAACGCCCTTCTCCCCTTGCTGATAATTTGCACCAATCACCCGCAATCCGGACCTGCGCGGCGCACCCGGCCAACGAAATGCCAAACGCCAACCGCAACCCCCAAAGCAAGGCGGAAAATGCTGTCGCAGCCCGCAATCGAGGTTTCGCTCCACGTTGCCAAGACCAGGTTCAGCCGGCTGCGCGCCGCCGCGACCAGACGTAGGCGACAAAGACGCCGAACAGCGTCACCGCGAGCCCGTACCAGGTCAGCGCGTATTCGAGATGGCGGTTGGTGAGGTTGATCTTGCTGAGTTCAGGCTGCGGGCCTTGTGCTCCGCCGGTTGGCGTCTCCGCTTCGATATAGAACGGTGCCACTGCGACCATGGCCTCGTCCGGCGAACCCGACGCGGAACCTTCTACGGACGGTGCCGCTACGGCCCTGCGCATGGCTTGGAGGTCTAGCTCGTACCACTCGTTCTTGGCTGCGCTGCCCGGATTGGAGAACGCGCCCAAGTGGCCAAATCGCACGCGGCCGACCAGTTCGACACTGCTCTCAGGATTGCCAGCCGCCCGGCTCGCCGCCAGCTTGCGCGCGTGCGGCACTGCACCGCGGATTACCAGCACGCTCGTCAACGGATAGCGCCGCCCCTCGCCAATCGGCTGCGGCAGCACGAGAGGCGTGACGACACTCCAGGCCGGGCCTTGCTTGCCCGGATCCCAGACGTGGAACTCCTGACGATGAAGGAATCGTCCTTTTAGGACGACGCGGAGGAACTCCACGTCACCTGATTCGGCATCGGCAAAAGATGCCGTGTAGGTGCCAATGGCCGATTCGAGACTGACAGGCGGCGCTTTGGAGCGAGCCTCGACCTTCTCTATCAGCGCCTCCTTCCACGCGAGCCGCCGCATCTGCCATGTGCCGAGCGAGACCAGAATGACAAGCCCGGTCACCGTCAACAGCGTCGGCCACAACAGACCTGCCTGGCGCAGACGCGTGAACACGATCGATGCCTCACGGATGTTACAGGCGAGCGGCGAGCCCCTGCCGTCTCACTTCTTTATCAGTCGGCCTTCCTCAGCCTTGTTCTTGTACTGAAGCGCGATCAGCAACGCCTTCAGGAACCGCAGCAGTCCAAGCGCCAGCAGCAACGTCACCACTCCCGACACCAGCACGGTCGGCCCCAGCGGCGTATCATAGTTGACCTGCACGAACAGCGCGCCCCCGAGCACGACGAAGCCGAGGATGAAGATCGCGAACACCGCAGGGCCGTCTCCGGTATCGATGAACTTGTAGTCGAGCCCGCACACGTCGCATCGCTCACGCAAGTTCAACACCTGTTCGAACAAGGCGCCCCTCCCGCAGCGCGGACAACGCGCCTTGATGCCCAGTTCCATGGGGGACTGCGTGGTTTGTTGGATCTCGTTGGTCATCATCTGCAATCTGCTGGACTGCCGGCCTTGTCACAATGCGTGGAATGGCCACATCGCGCCTGCCTTCCGCACGTCATCACGACATTACGCACCACGCAGCCATTATCTGCCTGTCTCTTACCAGAACACGTGTGGCCGGAGCGGGAGCCCCGGCCACACGGAAGTCGGTTTTCTCGGCGGTGCCCACGCACTGCACGTACGTGAGGCTTAGTGGCCCGCCCCTGCGCTGGCGCCTGCGCCCCACACATAGATCGACGCGAACAGGAACAGCCAGACGACGTCGACGAAGTGCCAGTACCAAGCCGCCGCTTCGAACCCGAAGTGCTGCTTGGGCGTGAAGTGGCCTTTCAACGCGCGGATCAGGCACACGAACAGGAAGATCGTGCCGATGATCACGTGCGCACCGTGGAACCCGGTCGCCATGAAGAACGTCGAGCCGTAGATGTGGCCGGCGAAGTTGAAGCCCGCGTGCGCATATTCGTAGGCCTGACAGGTCGTGAACGCGATGCCCAGGAGAACCGTGATCGCCAGACCCCAGATGAGCCCCTTGCGATCATTGTTGAGCAGCGCGTGATGCGCCCACGTCACCGTGCAGCCCGAAAGCAGCAGGATCAGCGTATTGACGAGCGGAAGCCCCCACGGATCGAACGTCGACTTGAAGTGCTCGGAAGGCTTGGGCGGCCAGTGCCCGCCGGTCAGCGTGTTGCGATCGAACATGCCGATCGCCTCGGTCATGCCGGCCGGCTGCGTGATCTGGCCTGGGAACAGCGAAGCATCGAAGTAGGCCCAGAACCAGGCGATGAAGAACATCACCTCCGAGGCGATGAACATGATCATGCCATAGCGCAGGTGCAGCTGGACAACAGGCGTATGGTCGCCCTTGTGCGCCTCGATCACGATATCGCGCCACCACTTGTAGGCGACGAAGGCGACGCTGGCGAAGCCCAATGCAAACAGCCAGGGGCCGCGCAATCCCAGCAATCCTGCGCCGCCGCCCATCGAGCGCATCCAGACGACCAGTCCGACAGCCGTCGCCAGCACCGACAGCGACGCCGCCACCGGCCACGGGCTCGGATCGACGAGATGATAGTCATGGTTTTTCGCGTGTGAATCGGCCATCGATTTCTCCGTTCCCCTATCCCTGTTTGGGATGCCCGCCTGAGCACGCCTTCCGTTTGGAAGGCTCGTACCGCCGGCCGGCGTCCCGCGTTTTTCCTCAACGTCTCTTGTCGTCACTCCTGCGGCCCGACGCGGCCGGCCGCAAACTCTTCCGTGCTGCGCTACCCATTGCGATCATTCCCCTTGAGCGCCGCCGGCGCGCGCGGCGATGCCGCTGCATCCGCCGCCGGCTTGTCCATTGGATGGAACGTGTAGGACAGCGTGATCTCGGATAGTCTGTTCGTATCCCGGTCGTCGACCAGCGCCGGATCGACGAAGAACTGCACCGGCATGTCGACCGTTTGGCCGGGCCTCAGCTTCTGCTCGGTGAAGCAGAAGCATTCGATCTTGTTGAAGTAGGCGCCGGCCGAATCCGGCGAGACGTTGTAGCTCGCCGTCCCGCGCGTCTCGCGATCTGACGTGTTTGTCGCCTGATAGTTGACAATGACCGTCTCGCCGAGCCGCACTGCGACCGTGCTCTCCTTGGGAACGAAGGTCCACGACAGCCCCGGCGATACGTTGGCGACCAGCCTCACGCTGATCGTGCGATCGAGAATCGTCGCCGGCCCCTTGGTTGCGATCATGGGCGTGCCGCCGAACCCGGTCGCTTGGCAGAAAATCCGATAGAGCGGAACCGCCGCGTAAGCCATCCCCACCATGCCTAGTGCGACACCTGCAAGCACGACCGCCACGCGCCGGTGGCGCCCGGCGAGCGCATCCGCCCGAGCCGCAGCTGCCGTCGTGTCAGAACCATGGTCGCGCGTATCGCTCACCGAAAAACTTCTCCTTATAACGGTCGGTTGAGGGCATGGCCGCCCAGACGCACGATCGTCGCCGCATAAAACGCGACGACCAGGAACATCAGCACGCCGGCGATCGCCCACGAGCGCATGCGCTGCCGCCGACGCGCCTCCTCGCTCATCGGCGCGGGCTCGCTCGCGTTCTGCTTTATGTCACGCGATTCCATCAGCCGACCATCCGTTGCATCGCATGTTCGCCGAGGATCACCGCGAACAACGCGAACAGGTAGAAGATCGAAAACGTGAACAGTTGACGCGCAGCCCGGTCGCCTTCGCGCCCCTCGCGCACACGGTAGACCTTGATCGCCAGCCCCATGAACAGTGCACCAAACGCGACCGACGCGGCGAGATAGGCATAGCCGCCAAGCCCGATCAGGAACGGCGTCACCGCCAGCGGCACCAGCAATGCCGAATAGATGACGATCTGCCGGCGGGTCGCGTCGGGTCCGTGCGTGACCGGCAGCATCGGCACGCCGACGCGCTCGTAGTCGCGGCAACGGTAGAGCGCCAGTGCCCAGAAGTGCGGCGGCGTCCAGAAGAAGATGATCAAGAACAGCACGAAGCTCTCGACCGAAACCGAGCCGGTCACCGCCGCCCAGCCGACCATGGGCGGGAATGCGCCAGCCGCGCCGCCGATAACGATGTTCTGCGGCGTCCGCCGCTTCAGCCACATCGTATAGACGAACACGTAGTAGGCGATCGTCAATCCGAGCAGGGCGCCCGCCACCCAGTTGACGAGCAGCCCGAGGACCAGCACCGAACCGACCGCGAGGATGCTGCCAAAGGTCAGCGCTTCCTCTGCCGTGACCTGGCCGCGCGGAATGGGACGGCTCGCGGTGCGCGCCATGCGCGCGTCGATGTCGGCGTCATACCACATGTTGAGCGCGCCCGACGCACCGGCCCCGACCGCGATCATGATGAGCGCGATGAAGCCGAGCACTGGATGCAACGTGCCGGGTGCCGCCACCATGCCGGTGAGCGCCGTGAAGACGACCAGCGACATGACGCGCGGCTTCAACAGCGCGACATAGTCGCCGACCGTGGGCTCCCTGAGAAGCACCACGCCGCCGGCCCCTGCCTGCGCTGTCACACCCGTCGTGCTCACGTTCCAGATCCCTTTCAACTCCGCCTCGCCAACCGCGCGGCGACCTAGTGAATTGAATGCATGATAGTGCGTTCCGCGATCAGTGCCGCAAGCAGCAGCACCACGTAGACGCTGTTGAGCCGATAGAATTGCCAGGCCGCTCGCCGCATCGCCGCATCATCTGCCATGCGCTGCAGCTTCAGCGCCTCCACACAGAGCAAGCCGCCGCCGAACACCGCCGCTGCCAGCCACACATATCCCACTGCGCCCAATACAAAGGGCAGCAGCGCCAGGATCGCGTGCGCAAGCGTGAAGCCAACAATGAGGCTGCGCGTGCGCTCAGAACCGACCAGAACCGGCATCATCGGCACGCCCGCATTGGCATAGTCGGACTGCCGCACCAGCGCCTGCGACCACACGTGCGGCGGCGTCCACGGCACAAGGAAGGCGAACAAGGCCAGCGCCTCCAGTGTCACGCTGCCCTCGCTCGCCGCATATCCGGTAAGCGGCGTCAGCAGCGAAGCCATGCCACCACCGATGACGACGTTGAGCGCGGTGAGCCGCTTCAGCCACATCGTATAGACGACGCCGTAGAAAAGGATCGTCAGCGCCAACATCGCCGCGGCGACGGGCCCGGCAACTTTGGCCATCAACACCAGCCCAACCGAGATCAGCATCACGGCGAATGCCAACGCCTGTGCGGGAGAAATGCGCCCTGCTGCGATCGGCCTTCCCGCCGTGCGCACCATGCGACGGTCGAGATCTCGCTCGAACCACATGTTGAGCACCGCCGAACCGCCGCCGCCCAGCGCGATCGCCAGCATCGCGAGCGCCCCTTGCACGGGATCGAGCGGCACCAAACGCGGGGCCACCAGACCGGCAAGCGCAGTGAACACGACGACCGACATCGGCCGGGGCTTGGTCAGCGCGATGAAGTCGCCGATGCGCCGCCAAACCGCTGGGGCCTGCCCCACCGGCGACGTGTCGCCCAGCCTTTGACCGGTTTCGGCCATCACCACGCGCGCGTTTCCCCAAAGTGGTTCCGGCAGTGCCGGAACTAGGTGTCGGATCTGCTAACCTTCCATCGCACGCGCAGGCGCAAGGGCAGGTCGCTCCTTCTTGTCGTTGTGGCGGCGGACGAAGCTCAGCTTTCGCCCGCCGCAGGTCTTCTCACGTCACGCCAGATGGCGTGCCCCACATCAATGATGCTTGGTGGCGTCGATCCGGGGCAGCGTGTTGTACTGGTGGAATGGCGGCGGAGACGGCAGCGTCCACTCCAATGTCGTGGCTCCAACGCCCCACGGATTCTCGCCGACGCGTTGCTTGCGGGCGAGCGCGACGAAGATGCCGATGAAGAAGCACACCGTGCCGAGCGCCGTGATGTAGGAGCCGTAGGACGAGATCTTGTTCCAGAAGGCAAAGCCATCCGGATAGTCCGCATAGCGGCGCGGCATGCCAGCAAGGCCCAGGAAATGCTGCGGGAAGAACAGCACGTTGGCACCGATGAAGGTGAGCCAGAAGTGCAGCTGGCCCCAGAAGTTCGAGTACATGTAGCCCGTCATCTTCGGGAACCAGTAGTAGTAGCCCGCAAAGATCGAGAACACGGCGCCCAGCGACAGCACGTAGTGGAAGTGGGCCACCACGTAATAGGTGTCGTGCAGCGCGCGGTCGACGCCGGCGTTTGCCAGCATGACGCCCGTCACGCCGCCGGCCGTGAACAGGAAGATGAACCCGAGCGCCCAGACCATCGGCAGGCGGAACTCGATCGAGCCGCCCCACATCGTCGCGATCCATGAGAAGATCTTCACGCCCGTCGGCACCGCGATCACCATCGTCGCGAACACGAAGTAGGCCTGCGTGTTGACGTTGATGCCGGACGTATACATGTGGTGCGCCCATACGACGAAGCCGACGACGCCGATCGCCACCATCGCGTAGGCCATGCCCAGATAGCCGAACACCGGCTTCTTGGAGAACGTCGACACGATATGGCTGACCATGCCGAAGCCCGGGATGATGAGAATGTAGACCTCCGGGTGTGCGAAGAACCAGAACAGGTGCTGATAGAGGATCGGATCACCACCACCCGAAGCGGTGAAGAACGTGGTGCCGAAGTTGCGGTCGGTCAGCATCATGGTGATCGCGCCAGCAAAAACCGGCAGCGACAACAGCAGCAGGAATGCCGTCACCAGCACCGCCCAGGCGAACAGCGGCATCTTGTGCAGCGTCATGCCCGGAGCGCGCATGTTGAAGATCGTCGTGATGAAGTTGATGGCACCGAGGATCGACGAGGCGCCGGCCACGTGCATCGACAGGATGCCGAAATCCATTGCCGGCCCAGGCGAGCCCGTCGTCGCCAGCGGCGGATAAAGCGTCCAGCCGCCGCCGATGCCATTGCCGCCGCTATCGCCTTCCACGAACAGGGAGATGAGCAGCAGTGTGAAGGCCACGGGCAAGAGCCAGAACGACAGCGCGTTCAGGCGCGGGAACGCCATGTCCGGCGCACCGATCATCAGCGGCATGAACCAGTTGCCGAAACCGCCCATCGTCGCCGGCATGACCATGAAGAACACCATGATGATACCGTGCGCGGTGACGAACACGTTGAACATGTGGCCGTTGTGGAAGTACTGCAGGCCCGGCTCCTGCAGCTCCAGTCGCATGCCGACCGAAAGGAGGCCGCCGATCACGCCCGCCACCATGGCGAAGATCAGGTACATCGTGCCGATGTCCTTGTGGTTGGTCGAGAACAACCACCGCTTCAGCCCCGTCGGGGTGTGATCGTGGTCGTGAGCGGCATGTGCGGTGCTACCCATCTTGAATTGCCCTTCGCTTGGAATTTTTTCAGCGTTTCATCTTGCTTGGTCTGGTCGGCGGTCCTCAGCTTCGATTACTGAGGGATGCCCGCGACCTCTTTTTTTGGCTGCGTGGCCTGTTCGAGCGCCACCTTCTTCAGGATTTCCTTGGCCCGCTTCTTGTCCTTGGCGGTCATGGCCGCCGCCCACTCCTTGTAGGTGCCCTCGTCGACGACGCGCACCGCAATCGGCATGAAGGAATGGTCCTTGCCGCACAATTCGGAGCACTGGCCGTAGAAAATGCCCATCTTGGTGGCCTTGAACCACGTGGAGTTGAGGCGGCCCGGCACCGCGTCGACCTTCGAGCCGAACGACGGCACGGTCCAGTTGTGCAGCACATCGCCGGCCGTCACCAGCACATGCACGGTCTTGTTGACGGGCACGACGATTTCATTGTCGACCGCGAGATTGCGCGGCGTCGGGATGCCGGCTGCCGTCAGCTCCTTGCGCTCTTCGTCGCTGAGCATCACCGAATCGAAGGCGAACGACTTGCCTTCCTTCTCCTTTGGCAGATACTCGTGGTTCCAGTACCACTGGTAGCCGGTTGCCTTCACCACCAGATCGGGCGGCGGGTAGTCATACTGCAGGCGCAGCAGCCGGAACGACGGCAATGCGATGTAGACGAGAATGATGATCGGGATGACGGTCCACGCCACCTCGAGCAGCGTGTTGTGCGTGGTCCGCGACGGCGTCGGATTGGCCCGCGCATTGAAGCGGAACATCACATAGAGCATCAGGATCAGCACGAACACGGCGATCGTGACGATGATCGCGTTGACCTTGTCGTGGAAATCGTGGATGCCCTCCGCAACCGGGGAAGCGGCAATCTGCATGCCAAGCTGGCCGTCTGTCGGCTGCCCCATTCCCGCCAGCGCTGCGTCAGCTCCCAGCATCGTGGCCATGGCGATGACCAGCATGGCAGCGGCCCACAGCGAGCCAAGCATTCTTCGGATCATTCCCTGCTCCCCAAAATAAGTCCGCATCTGGTGCAGACTGTTTTTCACTCTTGTCGCGGAGCTGCCGCTGCGCACAGCGTCACGCCTCGCGAGAAATCGAGCCGGAGGCAACAGCGTTGCGAGGCGCATCAGGCCTGTCGCCCGCCCTGCACCGCATCCCCCGGAATTGCATCACCGGACACTTGAAAGACCCGGCTCCAACCCGCATGATCAGTAAGATTGCGCCGTGCTGCGGTCGCAATGCCACCACATCGACCAGAGCACAACCACTTGACTTGCCCGAAGTCAAGGTTTGTGCGGCATTTATACGCTCTTGGCAACCACCTTGGTACACGCCTTCAGGTCCGCCAAGTCGCTGGTCCCGTCGTCGCAAATTTGGCTGGATTGGCTGTTGCAACCGTAGCGTCGGTGAAGTGCTGTACAGTGTTTGGCACGTGACACCGCGACCGTTTTGTCGATGGAACAATCCACGACTGCAACCCATGAGCCGGAGCTTCGCGCTTGCCGAACTTTACTCCGTTGGCCCCTATTCCGCTTGCCTCACCCTGCCGAGCGCCACGCTCAAATGCTCGCGCCGCTGGCCCAAATCAGCAGGTCCGTCGACGGAGGCTCGCGCTGCTCGTCCTGCTTTTCCTTGCCACCCTTCTGCCGGCATCCGCCAACGCGCAAGAGCAGACCAAGGCGCCGGAAGGCACAGTCAAGGCTCAGCACGGCGATTGGCAGGTGGTCTGCAAGGCGCCGCCGCCTGGATCCAAGAAGGACGTGTGTGCGCTGGTGCAGAGCGTCACCGCCGAGGATCGCAGCAACGTCGGCTTGACGGTCTATTTCCAGAAGTTTTCAAACGGCACGCGGGTCCTGCGCGTGTTCGCCCCGCTCGGCATCCTCCTGCCGCCTGGACTGGGCCTCAAGATCGACAATCAGGACGTCGGCCACGCACCCTTCCTGCGCTGCCATTCCTTCGCCTGCTACGCCCAGGTGGTCGTCGAGGACAAGCTGGTCGAGCAGCTCAAGACCGGCAAGACGGCGATCTTCATCATCTTCCAGACGGAGGAAGCCGGCATCGGCATCCCGATTTCGCTGAAAGGTTTCGGCGATGCCATAAAGGAGGTCGACTAGAGCAGGTCCGATCTTGGTGGAATCGGTTCAGCCGTAGTGGCCTGCTCCAAGTCATTGTTTGAGAGTCTCAATCACGCCTTCGCTGGAACCAGAAGCGGTTCCATCTCAGCCGATCAGACTCTAGGCGACTGCGGCAGCCGACGCGGAGGCGTTCCCATCATCTCCTGACTTACCCTCGGGGCCCGGGCTGCCCAGCCGGCATAGATACAATGCGCCCGCATTGGCGCGGTCCCAACGCCACGACAGCGCATCACGGACATTTCACTTGAGAGAAGTCGACACCAGATCCTGACGCGCGATCAAGCCGCCCCAGTGTTCATTATAGGGATGCACCAGATTGGTCGCCCCACGGCTGTTGACGAGCGCACGCCCCTCGTTGTGCCAGCCGAACAGCCCGCTCTCCAAGTTGTACACGCCCTGCGCACCGCGCATCATGAGCCCGTTCTTAACGCGCTGAGCCAGCTTGGAGCTGCGCACGCCAACCGAGCAGTAAAAGACGACCGTGCGGCCAGCCACGTCGCCGCCAAATCGATTCAAGAACGCCTCTGTGCTCACCGCAGGATCGATATGCATGGCGCCGGCAATGCGGCTGACGGCGAATTCCTCCTCCTCGCGCACATCGAAAAGTGCGACGGGTTGCGCTCGCGACTGCAAGACCGACAAGCGATGCGGTTCCAACTGTGCCAGCCCCACGTGCTGGGCGCGCAGGTCTGATGCGACCTTTACCAGGTCGGCCGGCTCATACGCGTAGGCATGGCTCCGGGGAAGCCCTGCAAAGCAGATAGCGACCGCAACCCACACGACATTGGCTGCTCTTGTTACGGTCCTCCTGAAAGAGTCGGAGGTTGTGCTGGCATTTCTCACGCCGTCAGATGCGGCTCGGGAACCGTGCCGAACGAACGCAACGTCTGCAGAAGAGGATGTGCGGGAAGGCATGTGATACCGGCTAGTAATTTGACACCGATCGATGGGTTGCGGTGCTGCGCCGAAACAGCCAGTCAGGTGATGTCTTTCAGCCCGACCGGTTTGGATACGTGACGCTCCTGGGAACTCCCAGCCCCGCGTCGCCCCACGCGGGGCCTGGCGCATCGCTGCTGACAAATCGCGCCATCAACGGGCGATTTCAAGTGCGCTGGTGTGCGGCATCGGATGCACGAACTCGCCACGAACAGCAAAGCGGGGCGAAAACCTGCTTCCCGCCCCACTCGCCAAGCTATCGTTTGCTCGAGGTATGGCCGTCCCGACCAGCCCTCATGCCACCTTGCGGTCGGAAAACTGCTGCGGCTTGCCGGAGCTCGTGCCGGTTGCCGGCCGCGTCTCCGGGAACGACAGATAATCGTGCCCGTCGCCGTCACGCCGCCCCGCCATGGCCGGCTCGGGCAGCTGGAAGATCTGCGCCCACGCGCACATGATCTGTCGCGTGCTTTCCGAATACTGGGTAGCGCAGATCTGCCAGAACCGCTGCTGCTCCGACATGAAATCCTGCGGCGTGCGGCATTGAGCCATCCGACCGGGAAGCTCCATGTAGGCCTGCGCACGCCGCGTCATCAAGCCCTGCACTTCGAGCTGCCAGCGCGCAAAACCGCGCATCATCTGATCATGACTGTGCTGGGGCGCGGTCGCCCACTGGGCCCAATTGGGCGCATGGAAAAAGCTTTGAAATATCCCCAGACCCGAGCACGGATTCTGATTGATAGAAGACATACTTTTTCCTCCTCACTAGAAAGTACGTGACGCTTTTGCAGGTCGAGCGGTCGACTTGGACCGCCGCCCACGTCTACGAGTTGTCAGCACCGATTGTCGTACGAATTACCTAGGTTAGAGGCCCCAAGACCCGGGCCTTTTCTGCATTTGCAAAGGCCAATGCTGCATTGGATCGAAGTTCCAGTTTACATACATTGCCTGCACCTAGTGCTCCGCGACCGCAAAAGCCTGTGGATCACCATGGGGATGATGGAGCAGACACCGAATTCCGCATTCTGGAAACCGGCCACCTGCGCTGCTGTGGAAACGACTGGAGTCCTCGCGCCTGCCGGCGTCGTGACCATCCCACAATAGCGCGTACCATCTCTCAGCAAAAGCAAATGCTGCATCGCACTGAAACTCTTCGACCGACAAACGGGATTGAGCTTCATGTGCGAGTTCATAGCGACCTGGCGGCGAGAACGCATTGATCGCAGATAAATTTTCAAAGATTTGATCGCCCTGCTGGGGTCGCCGTGCGCGGCCTCTGCGGCCCCCTGCATTATGCAACGCACAAGTCCGATTGCCACGATGGTCAACCTCGGCGCGGTTCCGCACAAACACCCTAGCGCATCGTGCCACCGACGCAGCCTGCGTCTCGAAACAGAAACCCATCAAGAAATTGAGCAGCATTTTCAGAACGCCGATCAATAAAACTTGACGGCCGATATATATAGTATGAATATTTGAATAACACTCAAGCTGTTGTTCTTGTTATGTTTTAGTTCTGCATCGGGTGGGGCCGTGCACAGTCGTTTGTGGCGTTGTTTCAAGCGTCATTGCTTGTCTCTGAGCGTCTCCCGCGGCAGGGACCAGCGCCCTCAAGGGCGGGCATTGCCGTTCGCGATCTGCGCGCTCATTGCATCAGCATTGCCCCAGCCCGCCCAAGCCGATCCGGGCAGCACCTTCTCGCGCGAGGCTTATGCCGGCGCAGATGTCACCTCCGACGTCTGGTTGCTCTACTCGGGCATCACACTGGCGCCGACCAGCGACATCTACGGCGATGGCATCCGCCTGCGCGCATCAGGTGGCTACGGCCAGTATCGTTACGACGGCCACCGGTCGTACGATCCGCCGAAAACGAGGCGGAAATTCAATGGCACCATCACCTACGTGGAAGGCCTGATCGGCTACCAGAAGCGGTTTGGCGAACTCACCGCGAAAGCGTTTGTCGGCATCGCCGCCATCGACCACCAGATTTCTCCCAACGATCCGATTGCCGCCGGAGGATTGCTCACGCAAGGCCTCGAATACGGTGCCAAGGGCGCCCTTGAGCTATGGCTCAACCTGGGCTGCAACGCCTGGACCTCGCTCGATGCCTCCTTCACCAGCGCTCATAACACCTATGCCGGCCGCTGGCGCCTCGGCTACCGCGTGCTGCCCACCGTTTCACTTGGATTGGAAGCGGGCATGAACGGCAATGCCGTGTCGGGTGAGAAGGTGCTCGACGATGGCAGCCTGCGCGATCCTCTGAGACCTCAAGGGCGCGTCGGCCTTTTCGCGCGATACGAATGGAATGGTGGAGAGATTTCAGTTTCAGGCGGTCTTTCGAACTCTGAATATGACTTCGCGGGTGCCCACGGTTTCAAGCAAGCCTACGGCACGGTCAGTTGGCTGATGCGGTTCTGAAGGGCGAGCAAAAAAACGCGGCGCAACTCCCTGTTTCTCCTTGCGGCCGCGCATCGATCCACCACAAGATCTTCGGGTGGTGCCAACCGCCATCACGCGCCAAATCGCTCGGAGCACGCAAACGGCGATATTGAAATGCAGAACCTGCCCAGATGCCGCTTCGATGCAGCGGCCCAATCGTTCGTCCTCATACTGGCGTTGACGACCTGCTCGACTGCTACCAGTTCTCCAGCATGGGCGCAGGCTGCCAATAGCACAGCAGCGAAATGCGCAGCCTCCGCCATCACCGCGCGCGGGGAGCCGTCGCGCTTCGAATGGCTGGCCAAAACCAAGGCGCGCGCCAACTGGCTCCGTCGCGTTCGCCTGACCACCGGGCTCGGCCCTGCTTATGCCGACTGGAAGCTCGCCGAGAACATGCAAGAATCCTGTCTGGTGGGGTCGGAGGGCACCGTCTGCACCCTCACTGCGACGCCGTGCGCTGGTCGCTAGAACCGCGCCCCAAATCGATAGTCATTCATGCGTGCACCACTCTGCGAGAGCGATGCTGCCCTGCTCAACCTCGCCGATCAAAGCCACGCCGCGACAGATAAACCATTTTAATTCAATTAGTTACAGAGCGCGCCCCGGTTGCAAACACCCCTCATCAACCGAACTTCTGTTTGCCCCTCCAGCTAACTCTTTTCTGATCAAGCGCCGATCGGCGGCTTGACGCACCCGTCAATTTGCCCCATTTCAATGCAGCAAATAAAATGAGCGTTCGTTTTGTCTGGCGTTTGGATATCAAGGTTTGGGATGTGACGTAAGCGGATCCACCGGCCAAGCGTGATCAAGTATCGAGATATGGAAACCTGGGCTTATCGCCCGCCCCGAAGACCACCACGAGCCACGAGCGATGCCAAAGCTTAAGCCACTCACCCAGCGCGCGCGCCGCGAGCACATCCTCGATGCAGCAGAAATCTGCTTCGCCCGATCCGGCTTCCACCGCTGCACCATGCAGGACATCTGCAAGGAAGCCGGTGTCAGCCCCGGCGCGGTCTACGTCTACTTCGCCTCCAAGGAGGATCTGATCGCGGGCATCGCCGAGCGCGATCGCGGCGAATTTCAGGAGCGTTTCGCCCCGCTGTGGGAAGCCACCGACATTCTCATGGCCCTGCGCGTTGTCGGCGAGCAGTATTTTGTCGAGGAGCCGGTCCACAAGCGGCTGATGTGTGTCGAGATCGGCATGGAATCGACGCGTAATGCCAAAGTCGGCGAGATCTACAGGTCGGTCGACGCTCAGGTCTACACGAGCTTCCGTGATCTGTTCGAGCGCCTGGCCGCTGACGGTCGCATCGCCCCCCGTTTCGATCCGGCGACCCTGACCGAGCTGATCGCCGTCATCGGCGACGGCATGATGTGGCGCCGCGCCACCGATCCCGAATTCAAACCCGAGACTCTGATGCCCGCCATCACGCAGCTCGTCGGCGGACTCATCAATCCGGTCGAGTCGCCACAGCCTGATCCGCTCCCGGCCGGCAATTCGGCGACCGAACACGCTGACACCTTGACGAGCGAGGCCCGGTCATGAAAGCCCGCTGGAAAGTTGCCGTCGTCACAGTGCTCGCGCTCGCCGTCGGCGGTGCGCTCGCTTACCGCGTTGGCTTTGATCCCAAGTCGGTCGAGGCCTTCATCGCCAAGCACAACAAGGAGCCCGAGAAGGCGACCGAACCCGCACGCGCTGGCGCGCCGGCCGTAACCATCGCCAAGGCAACCGTCCAGTCGATGACGCAGACCGTCCTCGTCACTGGCACGCTGGTTCCGCGCGAAGAGATCCTGGTTGCTCCCGAGATCGAAGGTTTGCGGGTTGTCGATCTCAAGGTCGATGTCGGTGATCGTGTCGCCAAGGGCGACGTTCTGGCCGTTCTGGAGCGCACGCAGGTTGAGACCCAGCGCGATCAGAACAACGCCGCGATCGCGCGCGCCGATGCCGCCATCGCACAAGCCCGCAGCCCGATCGATCAGGCCGAGGCCGCCCGCGCCGAGGCCAAGGCCGCCTTCGAGCGTGCCGAGCCATTGAAGAAGTCGGGCTTCCTGTCCGAAAGCGTCTACGATCAGCGCGCCGCCGCCGCCCGCACCACCGCTGCTCAGGTCGTTGCCGCGAAGGACGGCTTGAAACTTGCCGAGGCCAGCAAGCAGGAGCTGGAGGCAAAGCGACGCGAAATCGAGTGGCGGCTTTCCAACACCGAGGTGAAGGCGCCGCGCGCCGGCATCGTCTCTCGCCGGACCGCGCGCATCGGCGGCCTCGCCGCCGGCGCCGCCGATCCGATGTTCCGCATCATCGCCAACGGCGAGATCGAACTCGACGCAGCCGTCATTGAAACGGACTTGCCGCGCATCCAAGCCGGACAAACGGCAGCGATCGATGCCGCTGGAGCCGATGAGCTGCAGGGCAAGGTGCGGCTCGTCTCACCCGAGGTCGACCGCGCCACCCGTCTCGGCACCGTCAAGATCCTGATCGGCGACCGCAGCGAACTCAGGATCGGCTCCTTTGCCCGCGCAACCATTGTCACCGCCGAGGGCCGCGGCATCGCCATACCTGCCGCCGCAATCCTTTACAGCAACGGCACTCCGACGGTTCTGGCCGTCAAAGGCGACCGCGTTGAGAAGCGCAGCGTCAAAACCGGACTGCGCAGCGGCGATCTGATCGAAATCGTCGAAGGCCTCGTCGAAGGTGACACGGTCGTCGCCAAGGCCGGCACGTTCCTGCGCGACGGCGATCACGTTCGTCCCGTAACGGGCGACGAGAAGGTCAGCGAGGCCCGGTGATGAACCTCAACATCTCTGCCTGGTCGATCCGCCGGCCGGTGCCGTCGCTGGTGCTTTTCATGGTGCTCATCACGGTGGGCATCCTGAGCTTCCAGGCGCTGCCCATCACGCGCTTTCCCAATATCGACGTTCCGGTGATCCAGACGCAGATCACACAAGCTGGCGCTGCCCCCGCCGAGCTCGAGACCCAGGTGACAAAGCGCGTCGAAGACGGCATCGCCGGCATCAACGGCGTCAAGCACATCACATCGACGATTACCGAAGGCGTATCGCTTACCATAGTCGAGTTTCGACTCGAAGTGAACGTCGATCGCGCCTTGAATGACGTCAAGGATGCAGTCGCCCGCATCCGCGCCGACCTGCCTCGCACGATCGACGAGCCCATCGTGCGGCGGATCGAGATCGAGGGATTGCCGATCGTGACATACGGCGCCTTCGCGCTCGGCAAGACTCCCGAACAACTGTCGTGGTTCGTCGACGACGTCGTCAAGCGGCGGCTGCAGGGCGTCAAGGGTGTATCGGCCATCGAACGCGTCGGCGGCGTGACGAGAGAGATCAGGATAAATCTCGATCCCGATCGGCTTCTTGCCTTTGGCATCACCGCAGGCGAGGTGAATCGCCAGCTGCGCGCAACCAACGTGGATCTGGCCGGCGGCCGCGGCGAGGTGGCCGGCCGCGAGCAGGCAATCCGCACCTTGGCCGGCAAGACCACCGTCAAGTCGCTCGCCGAAACGATGATCGCCTTGCCCGGCAACCGCTACATCCGCCTCGATCAGCTGGGGAAGGTCGCCGACGACGTCGAGGAGCCGCGCACGTTTGCGCTCGTTGACGGCCAGCAGGCCGTGGCGTTCCAGATCAGCCGCTCCAAAGGCGCCAGTGACACCACGGTTCAGCGCGATGTCGCCACCGAGATGGAAAAGATCCGCGCCGAATACCCCGATATCGAAATCCGCGAGATCGACAATACCGTCAACTACACCATGCGTGCCTACCAATCGACGATGAAGATGCTGATGGAAGGCGCAGCGCTCGCCATTGCCGTCGTCTTCATCTTCCTGCGCGATTGGCGCGCTACGGTCATCGCCGCCATCGCGCTGCCGTTGTCGATCATTCCCGCATTCTGGTCGATGAGTGCGTTTGGCTTCTCGCTCAACCTCGTATCTCTGCTCGCCATTACCATCGTCATCGGCATCCTCGTCGACGACGCCATCGTCGAGATCGAGAACATCGTCCGCCACATGCGCTTGGGCAAATCGCCTTATCGCGCGTCTCTCGAAGCCGCCGACGAGATCGGCCTTGCCGTCATCGCCATCACCACGACCATCATCGCCGTGTTCGTGCCGGTCAGTTTCATGGGCGGTATCGCCGGCCAGTACTTCAAGCAGTTCGGCCTCGTCGTCGCGTTCGCGGTGTTCTTCTCGCTGCTGGTCGCACGCCTGATCACGCCGCTGCTGGCCGCCTACTTCCTGCGCGCCTCCGATCACAAGGACAAGGAAGGCTGGCTGCTGCGGCAGTACACGCGCCTCGTCGCCTGGTCGGTGCGCCACCGCGTCATCACGGTGTTGTTGGGACTGGCCATCTTTGCCGGTTCCGTCGGCAGCTTCTTCCTGTTGCCCAACGGCTTCCTGCCGACCGAAGATTCCGGCCGCATCCTTCTTGCGGTCGAACTGCCACCCGGCTCGCGCATGGCACAAACCGAGCGCGTCACCAGCGACATCGCCGCCCGCATCAACGCCCGCGACGACGTTGCCAGCGTCTACGTGATCGGCGGACAGATCCTCGGATCGGGCAGGGAAGTACGCAAGGCCACGCTCGTCATCACACTGGAGCCAGGTGAGAAGCGCAAGCTCAAGCAGCACGGCATCCAGGAACAGATCGGCCACTCCCTCAAGGACGATCCCGACATCCGCTACTGGTTCCTGCAGGACAACGGACAACGCCAGGTTCAGCTCGTCGTCTCCGGCCGTGACGGCGCCGACGTCGACCGGGTCGCAGCAGAACTGACCAGCCAGGCCAAGGCGATCCCCTCGCTCGTCAACGTCGTCTCCACTGCCGAACTCGACCGCCCCGAGCTGCGCGTCTTCCCCAAGGACGACGTCGCCGCCGAGCTTGGCGTCTCCACCGAAACGATCTCGGAAGCCGTGCGCATCGCCACCATCGGCGACGTCGGTGCCAATCTCGCCAAGTTCGACGTCGGCGACCGCCAGGTGCCGATCCGCATTCAGCTGCAGGAATCCGCCCGCGAGAATATCGACCTCCTGAGCGCCCTCAAGGTACCGACCGCATCCGGCCAGCGCATCCCGCTCTCCACCGTCGCGCGGTTTGAGTTCTCTCAAGGACCGACCGCGATCGAGCGCTACGATCGTGCCCGCCGCGTGCTGATCGGCGCCGACTTGCGCGGCACCACGCCGCTTGGCGACGCGGTCGATGCCGTCCTCACTCAACCGGCCGCGAAGGCCACGCCGCCAGGCGTGAGCATCAAGCAGGTCGGTGACGCCGAGGTCATGAAGGAGGTGTTCGAGAGCTTCGCCCAGGCAATGGGCGCCGGCATCATGATGGTCTACGCGGTGCTGGTGCTGCTGTTTTCGAGCTTCGTGCAGCCCATCACCATCCTGTTCTCGCTGCCGCTCTCCATCGGTGGTGCGATCGTTGCACTCGCCCTGACCAGTAACCCGATCAGCTTGCCGGTCGTCATTGGCATCCTGATGCTGATGGGCATCGTCACCAAGAATGCCATCATGCTGGTCGATTTCGCGGTCGAGGAGATCCGCCGCGGTGTACCGCGGATCGAAGCGATCGTCGATGCCGGCCGCAAGCGGGCGCGCCCCATCGTCATGACAACCATCGCCATGATCGGCGGCATGTTCCCGCTGGCGCTGGCCCTGGAATCCGGCGGCGAGTTCCGCGCCCCCATGGCGATCGCCGTGATCGGTGGATTAGCCTCCTCGACGCTGCTGTCGCTGATCTTCGTGCCGGCCGTGTTCGTGCTCCTCGATGATGTGTCGTGCTTCATTTGGCACATGTTCAGCCGTTTTGTCGGCGCCAGCGAAACGGATCAGCAAGCCGCCGCTGACGATCGCGTATCGTCGTGCGACGCTATCGCCGCCGAGCGCACAGCTGCAGCCGAAGCACCACCTCCCTCGACCGCGGGCCCCGCCAGTCCAGCGCTTCCGGCCGAATGAGTTTTTCCGCTTAGCCTATGGGTGTCGTACGTGGTACCGCTTATCTGGAGGTCCCCCCTCTTGGGCCATGCAGAATAAGGTGACACGCACATGTTCGACGCAAAGAGTCTTCTGGAATCCCTCGTGACCGGAGGCGCGCAGCGCCAGTCCGCACCTGCCGGTGGTCTCGGTGACCTGTTGGGTGGCCTTCTGCAAGGCCAGCAGGGTCAGCAGGGCCGCCAAGCTCCGAGCCAGCTCCCTGACCAGACCGGTGGCGGCATCGAGGATCTGCTGCGCAATTTCCTGCCCGGTGGCCATGCCTCCTCGCAGCCCTCCGCGCATGAGCCTGCCAAGCAGGGCGGCCTGGATGACCTGTTGCGCCATATGCTGCCGGGCGAGGGCGGCGCTGGCGGTGGGTCTGGTGGCACCACTGGTGGTGGTGGCGGTGGTCTCGGCGATCTACTCGGCAAGCTCCAGCAGCAGATGGGTGCTGGTGGCGCTGGCGGCGCAGGTGGCACTGGTGCTGGGGGCGGCGGCGGTGGCATCACGGATATCTTGGGACAGATACTCGGCCAGGCCACCTCGGGTGCCAAGGAAGGCGCATCGCGCATCGGCGAGGCGACCGGAGCCCGCGAGGCGCTGGAGAAGATGTCCGGCGGCAAGTCGGCCGACGACCTGATGGGCCAGCTCAAGGACCTCATCGCCAACAACAAGCTGGGTGCCGGCGCTGCTCTGGGTGGCTTGGGCGCGCTCGTTCTTGGCACGCAGACCGGCCGCTCGGTTGCGGTAAGTGCCGCAAAGCTCGGCGCGCTGGCGCTGATCGGCGGTCTCGCCTATCGCGCCTATCAGAACTACAGCGAGGGCCGTCCGGTCATATCTGATCGCAACTTCGTTCCCGCGGAGGCGCCGTCGGGCTCGGGCTTCGAACCTGCCGCGACCACCAATGAACGCGCCGCGCTCTACATTCGTGCGATGATCGGTGCCGCCGCTGCCGACGGTCGCATCGAGACCTCCGAGCAGCAGAAGATTCTCGGCAGCCTCAACCAGGTTGGTCTAGGCGCCGATGCCGAGGAGTTCCTTGCCAGCGAGTTGAACAGCCCGGCGACAGCCCAGAGCTTGGCCGAGGCCGTGAGCGACGAACAGGAGGCCGTGCAGGTCTATACGGCGGCGCGCATTGCCATCGATCCCGATACCCGCGGTGAGCAGGTATTCCTTGCGGAGCTGGCCTCGCAGCTCGGCATCGACGATAACCTCAGGGCGCATATCGACGTGGCGGCCAAACAGGCGGCCGCGTGACATCGGTCCACGCCGCAGTGATGCCTGCGGCCGGCACAGCGTAGCGACAACGAAAAGCGGCTGGATCGCCTCGATCCGGCCGCTTCGCATTGTTGTCACTCAATTATCCTGAAGGCGCTGCGCAAGCATTCGCAACCGCGAGCAGTCCGTCAGCGCTTGTTCTCCATCGCCGTTTCGGGATGGGCGAAGAAGACGTCGACGCGTAACCCAGGCACGAGTTCGCCGCCGTTCTCCAGCATCGCCACCACCTCGAGCACCTCCACATCGTTGGGCCGGCGCGGACCGCGCGTGATGATGTGTGGTGATCCTAGCGCACCCGCAATCGATGTGACCCGTCCCGTGAAGTCCTTGTCCGGGTAGGCGTCGGACCGCACCACGATGCGCTGACCGATGCGAACCTTGCCGATATCGCGCTCTTCCACCTCAGCCTTGACCCGCATCTGCGACAGGTCACCGAACGTGAGCAGCGGTATTTCCGCAGATGGCCCTGCCAGCTCGCCGACCTTGGCTTCGACCCGCAGCACGGTGCCATTGGCCGGTGCGCGAACTCGCGTCCGCTCCAGCGCCTCATAGGCAAGCCTCAAGTCCGAGCGCGCCTGCGTCAGCGCCGATTCCAACCTGTCGGGCAGCGGCATGCCTTCCTTCGCGCTGACGGCTTCCAATTCCGTGCGCGCATCAGCGAGCTGCTTTTCCTTGTCGCGCACGGCCTGGCGCAGGTTGACCAGCTCTGTGCTGTCGCCGCCGGCGGAGAGCCTTGCCAGGCCCGCGTCGAGCGCCTGCCTGGCCTTGTGCAGAGCCCGGTCGGCAACCTCGGCCGCGTCGGCTACCTTGCGGCGATCGATCGACAGTCCCGCAGCCTTCGATTCATCATCGCGCTCGCGCCGGCGCACCTCCGTCTCCGACTCCGCCGCGGCGATCCGCGACAGCTGATCGGTATCGTCGAGACGCACCAGCAGATCGCCCGCCTGCACGCGGTCGTTTGCGCCGACCAACACCGCCGCGATCTGCCCGGGCACCGGCGCCGCGATCGCGACCTGTCCACCCTTCGGCTCGATCCGGCCGGTCGCCGACGATGCCCATTCAGTTTCGCGCTTCTTGGGTGTGCCTGCGTTTGGAGCAGCACTTTCCGCCACGCCGGCGCTAGAACCTGCGCCCGGCGCACGTGCATTGGGCTGCCACGTCAGCATCGCGCTGACGGCTGCTGCCGCGACGAATGCCACCGCGATCGTCGCGATGGTGGAATCGATCTTAGCCATGTGCTTTACGCCTCTTCGTGAGATCAGTGATTTCCGGAGCGTCGAGCCCCTCGGGGCGACGTGTCTCGCGGACGATCAAGCCGTCCTCGATGTATACCGTGCGATCCGCAAATGGCATCGTGCGCGGATCGTGAGTGACAACCAGCACGGAGCGGTTCTGTTCCTTGGCGATCCGTGCCAGCAATCCCATCACTTGCTGGCCGTTCTCGGTGTCGAGAGCCGCCGTCGGCTCGTCAGCAAGAATGACCGATGGCGACGTCGCAATCGCCCGCGCCACGGCAACACGCTGCTGCTCACCACCCGACAGGTTGGCGGGATGGTTCTTCAGCCGATGAGCGAGGCCCACCTCCCGTAGACATTCTTCGGCCCTTGCTGCTGCCCTGAAGCCCTTCTCGCCGCGCACGTCGAGCGCGATCCGCACGTTCTCGAGCGCCGACAAAGTCGGGAACAGGTTGTAGGACTGGAAAATGAAGCCGATGTGCTCGCGACGCAGACGTGCCAGCTGCTCCGGCGGCAAGCCGTCGGTAGCGCTTCCGGCGACACGGATACTGCCTGACGTCGGGGTCATGATGCAGCCGAGGATCGACAGCAGCGTCGTCTTGCCCGAGCCCGATGGCCCCATCAGCAGCGTCAGCTCGCCGGGCATCAACTTCAGCGACACGCCTTTCAGCGCCGTTATCTTGCCCGCACCCGAGCCAAGCTCCTTCACGACGTCGACGGCCTCGAGTACCGCTTCGCTTGTCATCGGTTGAACACCATGGCTGGATCGATCTTTGTGACCTTCATGATTGCCGACAAGGCGGAGATGGCGCACATGAAGAGTGTTACGGCAAACAGCACCACGGCGAGCCATGGCGTCATGACGAGCGGCAGCGGCGAGTCGCGGCTGGCGAGCACGACCGCGAGTGCGATCATCATGCCCAGCGCGTAGCCGATAACGGCGCTCAAGCCAGCCTGCCCGAGGATCACCTTGTGGATGTAGCCGGCCGACGAGCCCAGCGCACGCAGAGTCGCGAACTCGTTGAGGTGGTCCTTGGTCGAAGAATAGAGCGTCTGCGCCACGATCACCGTGCCGACCAGCAGGCCAAGCAGCGCGCCGCCGATCAGGGCGATGCCGGCGCCGGTCTTGAACAGCCACGTCGTCAAGCTGCGGTCCCGGAACTCTGCCGTGGTCAGCACCTCCGCCGACTCCAGCCGGCTCTTCAGGCTGTTACGCACCTGCTCCAGGTTGGCGCCGGGGCTGAGCTTGACCAGAAAGAAGCTCGTCGCCTCAGGCTTCTCCGCAAGCAGCTGCCGCGCGCGCGCCAGCGTTGTGTAGACATATGGCGATTGGGTGAAGGAGCGCACGCCCTCGGTCAGCGCCTTGACCCGGACGCGGCCCGCTGAAACCTGCGCGGTATCGCCGATGCCGGTGACGTCAAGCTCGGCCAGATAGGACTTGTCGATCGCGACGCCATCCGGAGTCTTCACGTCGGCCCAGGTTCCGTGCTTCAGCGCCCACGGCACCAAGCCTTCGTCCTCCGGATCAGTGCCGACCACGACCACGCGCGTCGAGCCGCCGCTCGGTTTGCGCCACTCAGCGAATGAAACGACCAGCGGCACCACCTTGTCCACTCCTGGCGTCGCCAAAGCCTGATGCCGCTCGCCCGACTTCAGCAGCATGCCGCCGTCCTCGAAGCTCTTGGCACCAAACGTCGCGATCCAAAGATCCGCTTTGGTGTTGTCGATGTTGGCGGTGATCATGCGGCTCGAGCCCAGATAGAGCCCGAGCTGGACCGCCACCAGCACAATCGAGAACAGGATGCCGACCAGCGTCACCACCAGCCGGATCCGGTCATGAAAGAGGTTGCGGAACGCAAGCGTCAGGATCATCGCATTGGACCTTGTTCGACATTGAAGACCGCTGAGGTCCTGCCCGAAACATCTTGAAAGGACGAAGTAGAGCGGCGCGTAAAGGGATATCTGCTGCGATCATGAATAGATGAAGTAGGGCATAATGGCGACATCAACTCATTACGTCGCAGGCCTTTAGGCCAAACTACATTGCGACAGCTCATCGCACGGCAATTCGCAATCGTTAACGATTTGCGCGCGATCGACTTGCTCAGGCTGTTAAGGACGTGGCCACACTCCGCTTCGACTGTCTGAGCGCGTGCGGAGGCACTGCTGTCCCGTCCACCTTTTCGCCGCTTTGCTATGGTGGTTCGAGCTAACCTCCAATTGAAAAAGCCGAAGCAGAACATGTGCATTAACGAGTTTAACTCCGATTGCCGTTCGGTGCCGCGACTTCTTTCGTGGCGTTCGGCCGTGACCGCAGCTGTCGTGCTTGGGTCCGCATCGATCGCCGCTGCCGGCCCTCCCACTGCGACCCAGCCGCGCGAGGCCGGCGTGTGGTACGACGACACCGGCAAAGGTGCGGTCCAGATCTTCGATTGCGGCGGCAAATTGTGCGGCCGCATTTTCTGGCTCAAGGAGCCACTGGGCAGCGATGGCAAGCCGCTGTTCGACGGATACAATCCCGACCCCAAACTGCGCACACGCCCGATCTGCGGCCTGCAGGTGTTGGGCGAGCTGACCCGCCAGAGCGACGGGACGTTGGACGGCGGCTGGGTGTACGATCCCAAGGTCGGAAAGTCCTATGATGCAGCGATCGAGATTGCCGGCGCCAATCTCATCTTGACGGGCTACAAAGGCATCCGCCTGCTCAGCAAGTCCTTCACCTGGACCAAGGCGCCACCGACCTTGCCCAAGTGCAATAGTGCAGCAACGGCTGCCCGCTGACAGGCGCCATGTGCGCCGCACCGCAGGTGCGCGTCCACAAATGGCGCTCACCACTCCGGCGGTCGAGGCTTCATCCAGTACTGTTGGCGTAAGTCGCGGCAGTCCCGCTGCAAGCAGCGGGACTGCAGTTTCATCTGCTGACTGCGGCCTATTCGCCGGACGCGACGACTTGCTTGCCAACCATCGGCGTGACGATCTGATGCGCCTCGACCGCGATCAGCCGCTCGACGAAATTGATCGCGCGCTCGACAACGAACACGCGCTGCCGGTCGAGCGTGACCATGTGATAGCAGTCGTCGAGAACCACGGTTTCGACCAGCCCGCCGAGCTTGCGCTGCAGCTGGAAAGCGTTTGAGAGATCGCTCTGGTCGTCGTATCTCGGATGCATGATCAATGTCGGCTGCTGGATGCTGGCCAACTGCCGCTTGACCTCCGACACCAGCCGCCGGAACTGAAACACCAGTCCACCGCCGCGACCAAACAGGTCTTCCACGGGACGATCATCAGCCGCAAAACTCTCGATCACGAACTTGCGGATGCGCTCGTCCTTGATGCCGTAGGGCGCACGCTGCCTGAAGTGGAACAGTCGCGCGGTGAAGCGCTCGCGCACCAGGCGGAAGAAGTTGAAGTACCACGGAATGGCCCATCCGTTGGGCCACAGCGTCGGCGCGAACAACATGACGCCGCCGATTTTCTCCGGCCGCCGCGCCGCAAGCCGCAGCGCGAGCACCGCGCCTGCCGAAAGCCCGCCGACGTAGATCGAGTCGCAGGTCCGCGCCATGTCCTCGTAGGCGGCCTCCAGGCCCGTGTACCAATCCTCGTAGCTCGAAATGCCCGACACGTCGGTGCCGGCCGTCATGCCCGGAATGAACGGGCAGTTGACCGTGTAACCCTCGCGCCCGAACGACTGGGCCAGATAACGCAACTCGACTGGTGTGCCGCCCAGGCTGTGCACGAGAAGCACGCCGATGCGCCCGCCAGCGATCTTGTAGGTGGCTTGATGGCCATGAATTTTTTCTTGATTGCTCATGCAGTTATCGTTGCTCGTTTTCACGCCACTCAAATGCAGGAGTAGCCCAAGTTCGTCCCTGCAGCCAATCCCCCAGTGGTAGGGTCTTCGCTACGCTTAGCCCTGAACGTCCTGAAGTTTCCTCTGCTCGGACTTCTTGCGGGCCAAATGGGGGGCCCGTGAAGCCTCTGGGGTTGCATCGGCCGCTTTTGCGACCGTCTCCGGATCCCGCCCGGTGCACCCCTTTGTCGTTGGCGAACTGCCACCGGTTCGACCGCGACCGGCGTGACCGGTGGGCGAACGCGACCCTTGTGCCAGAGTTGGAGTGGAATTCGATAGGTCAGTCTGACGCAACCTGATCGCGTCACTGCAACAATCTGCAACAATTGAGAGATTTGATATTGCTGCGTGCTCGGATTTTGCCGTCCCGAAGGCTCGGAAATCCCACGTCAAACCTGTCTCGCAGGGGTATCGCCAAGGGAATCTCGCTCGTGAACGCGACGGCCAATCGGCCGCACACCACGGCCGGCTGTTCGCATCAGGACCTTGCCTGCCTGCCCTCATTGCCACGGCTTGCATTCGGGCTCCTCATCGATCCGCACTATTGCGGGACCCGATGCCGGACCAAGCCCCATGATTAAGATCGAAAAGTAACCTGCTGACCGCGAATTGAAGTGCTCCTTCGCAATCTATGCTTAAGCCATGATTTAACTAACCAATACTGCAGCATACGTCACGTCGACTTGCGCGCTGGTGACCCCACCCGGGCCAGGGACAGATAGGCGAAGATGGCAACGATCAGGGCCAGCGTATAAGGGGTCTCGGTTGCTTTCGTCAGGGTGGCTATGCCCCAGACACTGGCGCCGGAGATCACCGCCGCAAGGGCACTTGCCTGCCCGCCAACCCGCGTGAACAAGCCGAACACCAGCGACACCACGACGCCCGAGCTGCCGAACGCTGCTGCCATCTCGACCAGGTCGCGGATCGAGGTCGCCATCATGGCGAGCCCATAGGCGACGACGGTCAGAATTATCACCGCAATGCGCACCGACAGGAGCCGTGTCCGCTCGCTTGGATTGGCGGCCAGCTCCATGACGACGTTGTGCGACAAGAGCGACGCCGCTGCGATCAGAGTTGAATCCACTGTTGACAGGATCGCCGAGATGATGGCGCCCGCGAACACGATGTAGAGCAGACCCGGCATCAGCCTTTCTGCCAGTCGCGGCACCACCTGCTCGAGCTGATCGGAAGGCAGACCGGGCATCAACGTAGGAGCCACTAGGCCGAGATAGACAGGGATC
This sequence comes from Hyphomicrobiaceae bacterium, assembly GCA_044222395.1. GTDB lineage: Bacteria > Pseudomonadota > Alphaproteobacteria > Rhizobiales > Hyphomicrobiaceae > JAEUMD01. The sequence goes on from JBGANK010000020.1 coordinate 41,156, forward strand.
AAGCCGACCACCAGATAGAGGCCGGCTCCTGCCATCGTCGCCCCCGAGGCGACTTTCGCCGAGCGGCATCCGAGAATCCGCGACGCAAGTTCGATCGCCACGATCGTTCCGCAGATCGGTATCAGCCACTTCTCCAGCCTCACCAGCAGCGGCGTGCCATCGTTCGTTATGAGATCGAAGCGCTCCGCCGGAACAGCGGCGAGGCTCGCACGAAAGCCACCAAGCTCGCCCGCCGCGAAGGCCGCCAGTAGGCCGAGCCCGATGATGACGGCGATGCCCTGCACCAGATCGGTGATGGCATCCGCCATCAGGCCGCCGAGCACCGTGTAGGCACAGACGACGACGGCAGCGATCGTTATGGCGATCGTCACGTCGGTCGCCGAGACTGTACTAACGACGTTCCCGAAAGCCCTGATCTGCGCTGCCGCCCAGAAGATGCTGCCCGGCACCAGGAGCAGAACCACCAGTCGCTCTGTCAGCGTGCCGAACCGGTCACGGAAAAAATCGGCGAACGTCGTCAGACCACGCCGCCAAAGCGCAGCAGCGAAAAAGAACCCGGCGATGAACAGTGACAGCGCATATCCGAATGGGTCGAACTCAGCGCCCCTGAGCCCCGACTCGTAGACCGAGCCTGACGTGCCGACGATCACCTCGGCGCCGAACCAGGTGGCGAACACGGTGAAGGCACCGATCACGGGGCCGAGCCGCCGCCCTGCGTTGATGTAGTCCGTCTCCGTCGAGATTTGCCGCGAAACCAGCGCACCGATGGCGAACTGCAGGAGGATGTAGGCGATGACGCCTGCCATGACGGCATTCATGTCGTGCACCCTCCGAACCGCATCTGCGCCGGCTTTGCAACTTCCAATCAAATCTTCGCAAATGCATAGCGGTCAAGAGTTGCCGCGGACCGGCCCAGGGGTTCGGGGACGAAATCCACATCCCCCTGCCGACACGCAGGCGTTAGGCACCAGGCAGCGCGCCAGCCCCCGCATCCTCCACCCGCCAGCACGTCACCTTTGACGCTGCGTTGACCACAGGCCATGGTTAATGCCCATTTTGCCCTATATAAGCAGCAGCCAGTGTGATGATCGAGAAATCCGCTACATACATTGCGGCCGGGTTGCGCGGCGGACTTCTCGATCTCGATCACACTAGACTATTGATCTTGCTAGTGTCGTTCAGATCGCGAAATTCGTTCGGAGTGCGCTGCAGAGTGAGACGAATTTCGCAATCGCGACATTAGGAATGCCGGACGAGCCCTTTGTCCGGACGCAGCTGATGTGGCCGCGTCGCTGCCGCTGCCATTCGAGGAGTTCGCCGTTGCCGGGACGTGCCGCACGCATCATCTCGCTCACCACCGCGCTCGCCGTCGCCCTGACCGGAATGCCGCTGCAAGGTGCCACGGCCGCTCCCGGCTCAGCGATGACGCGCGCCGACTACGAGGCCTGCCAGACCCGCGACGAAGCCGCATTCCGAACGGCCATCGCAACCGTTATTGAAAATGCCCTGACCGGCAGCATCGCCGGCATCGATTACGCAGCGTTGGTCCACGACCAGTGGCGCGACGGCAATCTCGATCACGTCGTCAACACGCGCGTCGATATCGCTGTCGCGGAAGTGCGCGAGGAATCAAGCTGGGGCTCGCTCATCAAGAGTCTGGGCTCGCAGGAGAAGGCGCAGGAGCTGGCGACCGCCGTCGCCGAGAAGGTCTATCGCTCCGAGGCCATGCAGACGGCCATCGAGGCGCTGGCCACCGGCGTCGCCAACGATCTGGGCAAGCGGCTGGAGACAGCAACAGCCGATGCGGCCTCACCCACGATAAGCTGTCTGGAAGCCTACCTCGGTCCCCGCTATGGCGCAGCCGTGGCCGGCTTCGTTACCAGCGGCGACGACAGTACCGCGCTTGCAGGCGATCCCGGAGCCGCCCACGTCACGCCCGGCGACATCATCAAGCAGTCGGGCGGCGGCATCACCGGCGTCGCCGTTCTGGTCATGCGACGCCAGATGGCGAACCTCGCCCGCCGTCTCGGCCAGCGCCTCGTCGGCTCCGTGCTCTCGCGCATCGTCTCCGTCGCCGCCGGCGGCGTCGGCCTGGTGCTCATCGCCAAGGACATCTGGGACCTGCGCCACGGCGTCTTGCCGATCATCGCCGACGAGATGAAATCGGAGCCGACCAAGGAGAAGGTCCGCGAGGAACTGTCGAAGGCGCTCTCCGAGCAGATCCGCGACCACGTCAAGGAGATCGCAGCGAAGTCTGCCGATCAGGTTGTCGAGGTCTGGCAGCGGTTCCGCCGCGCTCACGCCAAGGCTCTCGAGCTGGCCGAGAACAACGAACGCTTCCGCGGCTATCTCAACGGCCTCGGCGTCAAGCAGCTGCCGCGCCTCGATGCTGTCGTGGCACTGGTGTTGGCAGGCGAAGGAGAAGCGGGGCTCCTGCGCCGCTTGAATGACGGCACTCTCGACCAGGGCGTCACTCATTTGTCGCCAGCGGCCATGGAGATCGCCGAGGGTGCCCGTTCGCTGGAGACGGGATTGAAGTGGAACGCGATCGCCGGCAGTTCGATCGGCGAAGTCGTTGCCAACGAGATCTACCGGCGCGCCAAGCCGGAGGACTTCACCAGCGCCAGCCTGCAGCGCCTCCTGGCGATCGGCGACCGTCTTGCCATCACGCGCCTCGCCGCGGTGACACCGGCCGCGCGCAGCACGCTGTTCGAGCTCAGTAGCGATGAGTTGAAGCCCTTGGCACGCGGACTGGGCGAAACCGAGCTCGAGACTCTTGCCAGCTATCTCACCGGCCTCGACAAAGCTCCGCGTGAGCGGGTCCTGAAAGCAGTTGCCGCCGAGCCCGGCGTCATGCGCCTGATCTCGCCCAATCACGTCCGCAACGCCGTGCTGTCGAGCCGCGACCAGATGGCCGCCGTCGACATGATGCTGCGGCCGCAGGGCGTGTTCGATCCCGCTGCCGCCTACGAGGACATGGCACGCGCATGGGCAGGAAAGGTGAGCCCCCTGCTCATCTGGGAGAAGCATCCCGCAGCCGTCGTCCTGCTGGGCGTGGTGCTGGGCTTCTTCATGCTCCTGCTGTTGCGGCTCCTGCGTCCGCGCAGGCAAGGTGGCGAGCCGCCGCCGGCGGCCGCTCCGCACGGACCAGCTTGAGCCCTCTCAATGCGAACCTGCGGCTCTTGCGAGTCGTCTCGCGTTACGCCTGAACATTGATCCTGAACGGCCCAAGGCTCGGGTCGGCACGTAGGCATCAAGATCACTGGCGCAACCCGAAGTCGATGTTCCGCAAGCCGTACTAACGCCTGCCGTCGGCCAATTCGGAGAGGGACGCGCGCAGTTGCCCACAGGACAATACAGGGGGTGCTGCGGCCCGATCTGCTGGCTGCTATAAGCCCGCCCACAGTAGATAAGCGACTCGCCGCCCCGGTTATCGCCGTCCGCGGCCCGACCGGGCACATCTCGCAAGGAGAAATGGGATGATGGCCCTCAAGGCACCGAGCATTCTTACCTTCGTTTTCGCAATCGTCGTCACCGTCACGGTTTTGATAACAAAGTTCTTCAATGCCGAGATCCCGATGCTGACCGGCAATGAGTTCTGGGCGCTGCTGTTCGCCCATGTCGTGCTGTTGGCCGGATGCATGATGCGAGGGCTGTGAACGATAATGACTTACGTTCCGGCATCAGCCCCAGCCGGGGCTGCCACCGCCGGAGCGAGGCTGTGGGCAAACGTCGTGCTCCGCGATCCGGCGTGCATGTCCCTGGCCTTCGCGAGCCGTCGGGAAGGTGCGTTATCCACGCCAAGCCGACGAGCATCGATAGCATGGCGAAAAGGACTTTTTCATTGGCAGCGTGTGCTGTTCTGTCGCGCGGCGTTCAGCGCCATGGCGCAGGCGGGTCACGATTGCGAGTTACGTTTCTATGATGCGGATTTTATTCAGCAAGAGTCCTTACAGCCGGCGCATTCGGAAATCGCGGCGCGGCATCATGATCGCGTCGGCGCTGACGCTGGCCGCGTTCGTGCTGACCATTGCGGCGCTCATCAAGGGCGCCACCGAGCACGAGGATCCAACCCCGGTCGCGGTTCAGACGCCGATCGACAAGTAGTCCTCGACTGTCACATCTGCATGGCTGATGTGGCACGCCCTGGGATCAGCCCGTTTCGTCGGCCCATGCCTGCCGAAGCAAACCTCAGCCGCATATCCAGACGGACGCTCCGTTGACCGCAGGGCTTGCCCACTCGTGCACGAAATCGGCCTCAGACCAGCGGCGTCGCCCGCACCAAGCCGCGCACCGAGTTGCCCAGGTAGATCGCTTCCGCGTTCCCAAGATCCTCGAGCGTCAGCCGGGCCTCGATGGCCCGCCCGGACGCCAGCAATTCCGCCCGCAGCGTTCCGGGCAGCAGACCCGCCTCCAGCCGCGGCGTCAGCAGCTTGCCGTCCCGCTCGATGAAGATCGTCGTGCGGCTGCCCTCGGCCAGTTCCCCGCTCTCGTTGAGATAGATGACCTCGTCGGCGCCGTGCTGATCATGCGCTTGCTGCCATTCGCTGTCGTAAAGCTCCCGGCGCGTCGTCTTGTGGTAGAGGAACGGATTGCTCGCCGATAGGCGCGTATCGGAGACCACGAATCGCATGACCCAATCGGCCGCCTGCTCGGGCAGGGGAGTCGTGGTTGCACTGACGCGCCCGTCCTCCGCCAGCAGCAGTCGCACCCGCAAGCGCTCGCCCGCATGCCGCTTCACGACCTCATCAAGCGCAGCCGCCACAACCGTGGCATCGAACGGAAACTTGAAATAGCGTGCGGAGGCACCGAGCCTCTCCATGTGCCGCTCGCGCAAGACGTAGCCCTTCGCTCCATCATAAAGCAGCGTCTCGATGAGTTCGAAGCTCTTCGGCGGATCGGTGAGGAATTTCAGCTTCAACAGGCACTCGTCGTATTCCTTGCCGCCTTCCGAATCGTAGACGACGCCTGAGCCGATCCCCATCTCGCCGCTACCGTCACGGAAGACAACGGGTGTGCGGATGGCGACGTTGAATACCGACTCTCCATCCGGTGCGATGAAGCCGATGGCGCCGCAATAGACCCCACGTGCTTCCGTCTCGATCTCCCGGATCAGTTCCATGGCGCGGATCTTCGGCGCTCCCGTGACCGAGCCCGGCGGGAAGATCGCATCAAGCAGCGGCCTCAAGCCGACGCCGTCCTTGAGCGTCGCGCGCACTCCCGACGTCATCTGGTGGAGCGTACGGAAGGTTTCCACCGTGAACAGGTCCGTCACCGACACGCTGCCGATCTCCGCAATACGCCCCAGGTCATTGCGCATCAGATCGACGATCATCAGGTTTTCCGCGCGCTGCTTGGCGTCCGTCGCAAGAATCCGCCGCTGTTCGGCATCCGCATCCGCTCGTCCGGCGCGCGGCGCCGTGCCCTTCATCGGCCGCGTCTCGATCACCCTCCCATGCTGCTCGATGAACAGCTCCGGGGACGCCGACAGCACGGTCGCCGCACCCGTATCGACGATGCCGCCGTAGGCGACGCGCTGCCGCTGCCGCATGTCGCGATAAAAGGCGAGCGGAGAACCGGAGAGCGCAAAGCGCGCCTTGAACGTCAGATTGAGCTGATAGATGTCGCCGGCCCGGATCATCTCCTGCACGCGCGCGAAACGTGCCACGTACTCCTCGCGCTCCCAGGCCAGCGTCACATCCGTGAATTGATAGGTGTGGCTCAGCGTGTGTGTCACGAGCCAGTCGGAAACCTCCTTCGACGTCATCACGTCGGGAGCATCGTAGACGCCGAACCACAGCAGCGGCATCCTTCGGCTCTCCGGCATGAGCTGGCTGAGTTTGGGTTCCAGCACATAACCGAGTTCATAGGCGAAGAACCCGGCAACGTAGCGTCCGGCCGACAGCGCAGCCTCGATCCTTGCCAGCGCTCCATCCACCTGGTCCGGTCGGTCCGCGACGATGACCTCGCGCGGCTCGCGAAAGAACACGGAGGCGCCGCCATCGGCCGAGCTGTTGTCCAGGAGAACGAAGGCTTCCGAAAGTCTCTTGTCGTTGCCGCCATCGCTTTCGCGGGCGCTTTTCGGCTTCTTACCGGCCGTTGTCATTTTTCCTTGTATCCCTCGAGCGCAGTGAACGTGACGATGCGCGGTTTGCCAGCCCCTGCCGGCAGCTTACGCTGATTGAGCGTACGCGACTGCTGAAATCTTCCCGTCACTGCGTCGTCAACGGTGCCGAGGCTGACCAGCAGCACGGGATCGCCCGCAGCTGTCTTATAGGGCCGCGTCATTTCGTAATGATCGTGCGGTCGCGGACCCGACTGCCAGGCCAGTACCGGAGTTGTCTCCTCGCGCATGTAATAGAGCAGCTCCGCCGTCACCGAGCGGTCATCCGTCAGGACCGCCGCGAACGGCCGTCCCTGCTGGCGAGCGGTAGCGATCTCCTCGCGCGTTGCCTCGGCCAACGCCTTCCAGCCGAGCGTGCGCGCGAAAGGGTCGACCCCGCCAGGCAGAGCGACGCGGCCCGCGAATATCGTCGCCGCAATCAATCCGACCAGGAAAAGACCGTGCAGCACCATCGACCGCCGCAGCCAGGCCCAGTCGAGATCGCGGACCATTGTGGCGATCACGAGCACGGTTGCCGCGACGTAGGACACCGCCGCCCAATTGGCGTGCGCGCGCGACAAGAACGCCTGTATTGTGATGACCACCACGACCGGCAGCGCGAAGGCGAGCAGCAGTCGATCATTGTCCGGCAATCCCTCGCGCCAAGCTCGCCAGACAATCATGAGCAGTGCCGCAAACAGGATCGGCCCGAACACGCCGAACTGCGCGCCGAAGAACTCGAGCCCCTTGCCGGGATGGAACAGCGAGCCTTGCCAGTTCGCATTCTCAGCGGTGTGCGAGAGCGTGGCGAACTTGTGCGCCTGGTTCCACAACACGTTGGGAACGATGAGGGCGATGCCGATGGCGATGCCGGCCCACAGCCGCATATCCTTGATGAGCCAGCGCTCGCGCGGCGTAGCCACCAGAAAAATTCCAAGACAGACGATGAACCAGACCATGGCGTACTTGGCGTTGAGGCCGCCGCCCAGCGCCACGCCGAGCAATAGCCCCGGCCACCAGCTCCGCGTCTCGCGCAAGACGATCAGTGCGTAAAGCGCCAGCGCCCAGAAAAAAAGAAGCGGCACATCGGTCGAAATGATGCCGGCCGACACCGACACACCGGGCAGCGTCGCGAAGGCGAGCGCTGCCATCACACCTGTCAGCGTGTCATAGAGGCGGCGGCCGATCAGGAAGATCAGCACCGCCGTCGCCGTGTGCACGAAGGGCGACGGCAGGCGCACGCAGAATTCCGAGTTGCCACAAACGCTGGTGGCACCATGGATCAGCCAGGCGATGAGCGGCGGCTTGGAGTAGTAGCCCCAGTCGGGAGCGAGGCTCCATGACCAGTATTGTGCTTCGTCGAAGAAAAGGTCCGTGCCATTGAGGCCAAGCGCCACGACCCTGAGGCCCAACAGGACCACGAGCCCAGCCGCCAGTGCCGCCTTGAGCTGCCCATCGCTACGTGACGTCACGGGCTCTTTCGCCGGCATCATATTGGCGCCATCTCCAAAGACCTGTCAGTGTTGGCGGCGGAAATTGCCCCACCCAGCCTGTTGGCGGTCATTTACAAGGTTGAGGCCCCCTCGGGAAGACTGGTAGGCTTGATCAGTTGCGCCGGTCGACCGACCGGCAAGTTTGACACGCCGGTTGCCAGTCGCGCGCACCGGCCAGTTCAGTGCGAAATCGCGCCGGGCGATCCGATTGGGCGGGCGACCGGGACAGAGGATGCTCGCGCGAAAAAAGGTCCGACATGCGCATAACCGTCGTCATTCCGGCGCTCAACGAGGCCGGAAATATCGGCCGTCTCATTGATGAAACATACACCCACGTCCCGCCGGATATGCTGGCGGAGTTGATCGTCGTCGACGACGCCAGCACGGATACAACGGGCGCCGAGATCAAGTCACTCATCACTGATGGCCGCCATCCCGGCTTGCGCTATCTTCGCCACGATGTTCGCAGCGGCCAGAGCGCCGCCCTTCGGTCAGGCATCCTCGCGGCCACCAATCCCGTCATCGCCACCATGGACGGCGACGGCCAGAACGACCCGCGCGACATCCCCAAGCTTGTCGATCGTCTCGCCCCGCCTGGCCAGAAGGGCCCGGCGCTGGTCAATGGCTGGCGCACGTCGCGCAAGGATACCGGCTCGAAGCGTTGGGCCTCCAAAGCCGCCAACTGGATTCGAGACGCTGTGTTGAAAGACGAATGCCCGGACACCGGCTGCGGCATCAAGGTCTATTGGCGCGAAGCGTTCCTGCGCCTGCCCTTCTTCACGTCGATGCACCGCTATCTGCCGGCCCTGTTCCAGACCTACGGCCACGAGGTCGCCTACGTGCCGGTAAACGATCGTCCGCGGCAGGCCGGTGTCTCCAAGTACAACAATTTGAACCGCGCGCTCGTCGGACTCTACGATCTCGTCGGCGTGAGCTGGATCCGCCGCCGTACCAAGGTCCCGCAGATCATCGAGGGCTCCCCGGAGGGTCTCCATGTCGCTGAGCCGCCGAGCCGCATGAAGACGCGCGGCACCGTGGGTGATCCCGTCAATGGTGCCGCCAACAATACGTGAGGTGGTCGCGAGCGATCCCGTATTCGGTGCGGATCGCGCCAAAACCGCCACAGACACCTGAGCCTCATTCTGCTAAGCGAGCCTGAAATCGTCGCAAACACGTGCAGCTAGGGTCTAACCGAACATGGACTTCATCGCCGGACAAATGGCTGCGATATTGGCCAAGCTGGGCCAGTGGTGGGCGGGCATGTCCTCACTCGACCGCATCTGGCTCGGCATCGGCATGTTTGGCCAGTTGATGTTCACCGGCCGCTGGTTCGTGCAGTGGATCGCCACCGAGCGCGCGCGCCGTTCGATCGTTCCGGCGACATTCTGGTATTTCAGCCTGGTCGGCGGTTTGCTTGTGCTCGCATATGGATTCTATCGCGCCGACCCAGTCATCATCATCGGCCAGTTCGGCGTCTTCATCTATGCACGCAACATTTACTTCCTGCTGCGCTCCAAGACCGAGCCCATTTCGGATCAGGCCTCCACACCACCCAACATTGCGGCGCAATAAGCTCTGATTTCCGGCGACGTGCCAAGTAACGCCGAAGTCTGACCTGAGCCAAGAATCCTCCTGATTCTTGGCGTCGCAGGGCTCTCGCTTCCTGGTCGTTGCCCGGCTAGAATTCCTCCCACGTTGCTGCGCGAACGTTTCGAGCGTGCAGCACTCGCTTTGGTTCACTCATTCGGGAGAGAGATGGCATGCATCGCATGGTCATGAAGGCATCGTTTGCAATTGCAGTGCTGCTGGTACTGGCAGTGGCGGGCCCCGCACTGGCACGCGACACCCTTACGGTCAAGCAAAGCGCAAAGGGCGTCAAGGAAACCGCTGATGCGTTCGTCAAGGCCGTCGAGGAAAAGGGCGCCAGGGTCTTCTCGCGCATCGATCACGGCGGCAACGCGAAGGCCGCCGGCATCGACATGTCGCCATCCGAATTGATCATCTTCGGCAACCCTAAGCTCGGCGGCGACCTCATGAAGGTCAATCCGGAGATCGGTCTCGACCTGCCGATGAAGGTGCTGATCTGGCAGGACACCGATGGCAAGGTCAACATCAGCTACACCGATCCGGCCCTGCTGGCTGCCCGCCACGGGCTGACGGGCAAGGACGAGACCTTGCAGAAGATGTCGAAGGCGCTCGACGGCCTGACCAGCGCCGCGGCTGCAGGCAACTGAGGCTCCCGCAGGATCGAAGCGCGGCGGCCGCCTGGGCGCACTGCCTTGGCGGTCCCGCTGCGTCCCGAGGTTTCAGCTCATTCCGTTTATCTGGGATCCCGGGACCGCTTGCGGCGAGCGTGATCGGGTCACTGCATGTGGAATGCGGTAATGGCGGCCTGAGAGTTAGGGGAGCACGTCCGCCCGCGACCGCAGCCACAGCGCAAGAGTTCCGCTGCGCCCGCAAAAACGCCGCTGCCAGTCCGGTTTTGCCCGCATTTATCCGCGGTCGCATCGCCGCAAAGCGAAGCCGCCGAGGGACCTGTCGAAATTCTGCTGCGCCGCACTTCACAGCCTCTTGTTCTGTGCTATAAGCCCCCTCGACGCGGCCGCCTTCTGGGCGGCCGTTGACATCAGGGGCGAGGCATCGGCCGCTACCCCTTGAAAATGCAGATCCGCCGGAAGGCCAGCCGCTTGGACGCGGCAGGCAGCAACCGGATCGGCGGCAACGGTGACGCGGGGTGGAGCAGCCCGGTAGCTCGTCAGGCTCATAACCTGAAGGTCGTAGGTTCAAATCCTACCCCTGCACCCAATCCGACAATGGCTCGCATCAATCGAACCGCACCGGCAGGAAGCGACGTACTCTCGCAGGGCGAAGCGCGGCGCATTGCGCTCGCCGCACAAGGCTTCGGCGCCGGCCAAGAGCGCGCGCCGGACCGGGCGGCGATGCTACGCACGATCCGTCGCATCGGCTTGTTGCAGCTCGACAGCGTCAACGTCCTCGTGCGCTCGCACTATCTGCCTCTGTTCTCGCGCCTCGGCGTCTATG
>JBGANK010000021.1:0-51302 GCA_044222395.1 Hyphomicrobiaceae bacterium
CCCCTCGACGTGGAGGCATAACGGAATCATATTCGCGGGTGACTGTCAGTAGACGAGAAGTTCAACAGCCTGCTAGAGCATGTTTAGCTGAAGTGTTGAGCGGTCGAGCCGTGAAAAACTTGCTCGAATGAGGCAGAAGGAGCGCGTTCGCGTTTGCATCTGAAGTGAACGCGCTCTGACATTTGGCCGTCGCGTCGGACTTGGCGATCAGCCCCGGCCTTCGCCAATCTCAGGGCGAAGTCTGTTCGATCGCCGCCGCAACGGCTTCGTCCACCATCGTGTCGAGATTCGTGTGCTTCGTCTCTCGCCCGGCGATGAGAGAGAGCAGCGTCGTCGATGCCAGGAACGCGAGATAGTATCCAACGGCAGCGACGCCGTAGTTCAGCACCAACCACGTCGCAGCGAACGGCGTCAGCGCCGCACCGATGATCGAAGACAGGTTGTAGGCGACGCCCGATCCGGTGTAGCGCGCATTGGTCGGGAACAGCTCCGGCAGCAGCGCCGACATCGGCCCGAACGTCAGGCCCATCAGCATCATGCCCGCGCTGAGGAAGGCGAGCATATGGGCGTGGTTCACTTCTGCCCCCGCTCCCATCACCTGCGGTGACAGGAACGTGCCGAAGCCAAGCCCGAAGGCGATGATCGCCGCCGTCACCACGATCAGGAACCTGCGCCGGCCGAAGCGATCGGCCATGTAGCCCGAGACGGGAATGAAGGCCGCGAACCACACCACCGAAGCGAGTTGCAGGACCAGGAAGTCGCGGTAGCCGATACCGAGGAAGCCAAGTTCCCGCTTGCCGATCGCGTAGGACAGCACCCACGTCGTCATCAAATAGAAAAGGCCGTAGGTCGCGACCATCGCGAAGGTGCCGAGCACCAGCTCGACCTTGTTATTGGCAAGCACATGCATGAGCGGTGACTTGAGCCGCTCGCCGCGCTCCACCGCGCGCCGGAACAGCGGTGTCTCGTTGAGTTTGAGCCGCACATAAAGCCCCACCAGCACGAGAACGACCGATGCCAGGAACGGGATCCGCCAGCCCCACATCACGAAGCTCTGGTCGAGCTGCGCGTTGGCGGAATCAAAACCGAAGGCGACCGTGATCGCCAGGAAGAATCCATTCGCCAACAGGAAGCCGAACGGCGCACCAAGCTGCGGCCACATCGCCGCGCGTGCACGCTTGCCCGGCTCCGCCGTCTCCAGCGCCAACAGTGCAGCCCCCGACCACTCGCCCCCAAGACCCAACCCCTGGCAGAAGCGCAGGATCGTCAGCATCACCGGCGCGAACAGACCGATCTGGTGATACGTGGGCAGAAGCCCGATCGCGAAGGTCGCCACTCCCATCAACAGCAGCGAGCCGACCAGCGTCGCCTTGCGGCCGACCCGATCACCGAAATGGCCGAACAGCATCGAACCGATGGGCCGCGCCACGAACGCGACGCCGAACGTCGCCATCGATGCGAGCAGTGCCGCAGTGCCATGGCCCTTGGGAAAAAATAGAAGAGGAAAGACCGAAACCGCGGCCGTCGCATAGATGTAGAAGTCGTAGAACTCGATTGTCGTTCCGACCACGCTGGCGAAGATGATTCGTCGCCGCTCGGCGGGCGTGATCTCGCGGGTGGTCGCCACATTGCCTGCACTGCCCGCGATCGAGCCGGATCTGCCTTCGCCAGCGCTATCCGCCCTCATTGATCACCCTCCCCGGACCGTGCCGCGTCAGAGCCTGATCGGCTGAGATGGAGCCACTTCTGGTTCCAGCGAAGGCGTGAATCAGACTCTCAAACAAAGGCTTAGAGCAGGCCACAGCGGCCGCGGTGATTCCATCAAGGTCGGACCTGCTCTAGGAGCTGTCGCCTGCCCGGGGTGGTGCGTCAAGGGGAAGCCGCACCGGGGCACCGAATTCACGGCCTGCTCCAAGACATCACTTTCCACGCTCCGGCTTTGCCTTCGAACCCTTGATGACGATCCCTGAGGTGATCGCGCGCACCACATATTCCGACAGGCACTCGTAGCCCTTCTCCGTGACGGTGAACTCGTTCGCCGTATGCTCTTGCCCCGCGGCCTTCGCCTGGGAAAGGAGCTGCATCGCATCGTAGCGCCCGATCAGAAGGACATTCTGCTGTGCCGCAACTCTCTGCAGGGCCTTTCGCAGTGCCTGGTAGTGCGGATCGAGCTTCAGCGTCCCGATGTAGCTCATGCCCACCACGGCAATGTCGACACCATGCCCCTTCAGCCAGCCGATGATTTCGTTGACATCGGTTTCGAACTCGCCAACCGGCGTATGCGCGATGGCATCGCTGCCGCCGACCTGCAATAGCACCAGATCCGGCTCGTTGAGCGCGACTTCCGTCTTCACGCGCTCGACCACATCGCGGGCGATTTCGCCCGATATTCCATGATCGACGATCTGGACATCGACCCCCGGGATCGTTTTCTCCAGGATGCTTTCGATGTCGGAGACGTACCGTTCGTTGGGCTGCCGCATCAGCGGCGATGATGAAGCACCCATGGTCAGGATCTTGATCACTTTGCGTTCTTTGAGCGCCCGCGCGATCGCCGGCAGCGAAACTTCCGACAGCGTTAGACCAGGTGTGCGGCAGCCCTCTGACAACGGCTGCGGTGCAATCGCTTCCTGGGTCGTTTGCGCATGTGCCTCGCCGACTGCTGACAGCAAGGCGGCCGCGGCGAGAAGTGCTCGAAGCACGCTCATTGCTGCCGTTCCTTTCCCGGCATCCGCAGCCTGCCGATACCGAATTTCCTGATCTCCGCAAGCCGTGCCGCCGCAATCATAATCAGCACACCGGACATGACGATGACGAAGTCCAGGATCGCGCTGCCTCCGGACGCGAACCGGATGATCTGTCCCAGCAGGCTCAGAACCGAGCCGACGCAGAACACGACCAGGGCATTTCGACCGAGCAAGGCGAGCATCTTGACCACCGGCGGCACCGAGCGCTCGAGCCATGGAAAGGTCCACGACATCACCGCGACCAGAGCAAGGAACTGAATGAGGCGCGCCGGAGTGACGTACGTCTTCCAGTTGAGGAACAGCAGCTTGGGCTCGGGCACCCGCGTCGGATCGGGCCACCAGCGAAACCACACGACGAATGCGGCGAATACCACGATAGGCAGCGCGATCGCGCGAATCACGTTCAGGTGACGGCGCACCATCCCACCTGCACCGTTGCCGCCCGCCATTGCAAAACCCAGCACGAACACCGCCTGCCACGCCAGCGGATTGAAGAACCATTGTCCTTCGGTCGGCCACGTCGGCAGCGGAATCTGGAACACGACCACGAAGATATAAACCGCAAGAGATGCCGGAAGCAGGGCGCGCGGCGCCAGCCAATTGAGACACACGATGACCGGAGCGACGAACGCCATCAGCACGACGTAGAGCGGCAGGATGTCGAAGTAGCCGAGCTGATGCGTCAGCAGCACCAGGCCGATGTGTGCTCTGATCGGGTCGTAGAATACCGGAGCCGCGTTGTACCACTCCAGAAACAGCGGATTTTCGTAAACGGTCGCCGCTAAGGCGAGCATGGCGATCGCAATCGAGCTGATCAGTATCTGCGCCGCGTAGATCGTCAGCGCTCGCCCGCCCAGGCGCGCCATCAATTGCACACGCTCGCCTTCCCGTTCGAACCTGTCGACCAGCAGGCGCAGCGCCCAGCCCGCCAGAAACACGAACAGCTCCGCCGAATCCGAGATGGAGATGTTGCGATGGGTGAAGGACTCGAAGAAGTTGCCAGGAATGTGGTTGATGAAGATCGTGATGAGCGCGAATCCGCGCCAGAAGTCGACTGCATTGGCTAGCCGGATCACGGGCTACTCCTCGGCATCCTCGAACAATCCCAAGCGGGTTACCGCAGGCATTTCGACAGGCTTCGCGAATCCTGGTTCGAGAACTCGAATCGATTTGTGATGCCCGCAAGCTTCAGCCAATCCAGAACACAACCAAGGCAAGCCTAGGGCATCGCCAGTCACGCCAGCACCCACTTAACAGCCAATCATCAAAGACGAGGAATCAGCGGTGTCCGCCGCGAACCGGTGTGGCGAGCTGTATCGTCTCCCGGCGCACATGCGGACGTGCCACGAAGCGGTAGAGATACTTCATCGCGTCGGCAAGGGAGTTGTCCCACACTGCCCAGTCGTGACCACCGTCGACGATCCTGAGCTCGACTTGTTCGGGTTGCCGCTCGAACAGCATCTTGAACAGCCGCGCCGTTTCGAATGCGATGCCGAGCCGGTCGCCATCTCCGGACACCAGATAGAAGGGCACGCGCGCGTCCTGCGCGAAGTACTGCTTCTCCAGGCTCGGATAGTTGTAGGTGGTCCACGCGACCTGGCTGAACTTCCCATCGGCGCCCCGGAACGGCGACTGTAAACGCGCTGCGGAAATGGCAGGTGGTGTGCCCCGATAGATTGCGGGGCTCATCGCCGCCACCGCGGCGACGCGGCCGGGATACTTGAGGGCAAATCGGACAGCCCCGTATCCGCCGGCCGACAGTCCGGCAACAACCAGCCCATCACGGCTCTCGATTGTTCTGTAGCGCGCAGCAACGGTCGGCAGAAGTTCGGTCCAGACCGCGGTCTCCGCTTTGTCCTTGGCACCGTCGATCCACCAGCATCCGCGGCAGCCCGGCATGACGATCAGCGTCGGCGGAATGGCTCCGCTCTCGATCAGCCGGTCGACATTCTCCTTGATCTTGCCGCGCTCGACCCACGTCGCCTCATCGTCACCAGCGCCGTGCAGCAACAGCATGACCGGGTAGCTGCGCTTGTCGGATTGATAGCCGTCGGGAACATAGACGACGTATCCCATCTCGCGGTTGAGGGCGGCAGACGCAAACACCTCGCGCCTCAGTTCGCCGGCGAAAATGGGGGCCGAACTTGCAAGCAAGGCAAGCACATGAATTGCGCAACGCAACAGACGCACGCCCAACCTCCGACACCGTCAAATACTGACCCTCATCAGTTCAAAATACAAAATTCCACGAAAAACGACAATCTCGATGGCTCGCTACACTAAACCGTCGCTCGCCTTCTCACGGTTGGGGCCTCTCAATTCGACCATATCGCGGACGTTTTGGGGAGAAAGGGCCGCGACGGCTACCAACAAAATCTCGAGTCCGAAAATATTGCCTTATCGCGATTAACTCATCTGGTTGGCATTTCGACATGCTCGAAAATGGACGAAGCGGACGCCACGCAAACCGCCAAAGCAAAAGAGGCAGCACAAGGCTGCCTCTTCGAAAGATCACAACGCCTGCGCCGACAAGAGCGGCAGCGAACGGATATCCCGCCTCAGCTCTTGTTGAAGCGCTGCTCGGATGCTTCCAGCACGTCCTCGTAGGTCCTGAGCCCCGTCGTCGGTGCATTGACCAGCACCGCCATGTTGCCCGGCTTGTGCTGGTTCTTGAGCATCCGCATGTGTGCCTTCGGAATCTGCAGCCACGGGAAAACTTCCGACATGCACGGATCGATGCGCCGCTCGAGCACCAGCTTGTTGGCGGCAGAGGCCTGCTTCAAGTTGGCGAAGTGGCTGCCCTGGACGCGCTTCTGGTGCATCCACAAGTACCGCGCATCCATCGTCAGGTTGTAGCCGGTGGTGCCCGCGCAGATGACGACCATGCCACCGCGCTTGACCACCTGCACCGACACCGGGAACGTCGACTCGCCGGGATGCTCGAACACGATATCGACGTTGACGCCCTTGCCGGTCGTCTTCCAGATCTCGGCGCCGAACTTGCGCATCTCCTTCAGCCACGCGCCATACTCTGGCGTGTTGACCTTCGGCAGTTGGCCCCAGCAGTTGAAGTTCTTGCGGTTGATGACACCCTTGGCGCCGAGCTGCCGGACGAAATCGACCTTGTCGTCCTCGGAAACGATACCGATCGCATTGGCACCCGAGGTTGCGCACAGCTGCACCGCGAATGAACCCAGGCCGCCCGAAGCGCCCCACACGAGCACGTTGTCGCCGGGATGCAGCACGTGCGGGCGATGGCCGAACAGCATGCGATAGGCGGTGGCAAGCGTCAGCGTGTAACAGGCGCTCTCTTCCCATGTCAGGTGCTTCGGCCGCTGCATGAGCTGGCGATCCTGCACGCGGCAGAACTGCGAGAACGATCCGTCCGGCGTCTCGTAGCCCCAGATGCGTTGCGAGGTTGAGAACATCGGATCGCCGCCGTTGCACTCCTCGTCGTCACCGTCGTCCTGGTTGCAGTGGATGACGACCTCGTCGCCGACCTTCCAGCGCTTCACCTTCGAACCGACAGCCCAGACGATGCCCGCGGCATCAGAACCGGCGATATGGTAGGGGTTCTTGTGGACGTCACGAATGGGCGAAAGCGGAGTGCCCAGAGCCGCCCACACGCCGTTGTAGTTGACGCCTGCCGCCATGACGAGAACCAGGACCTCGTGACTGTCCAGTTCCCACGTCGGCAGCACCTCGATCTGCATTGCGGTATCTGGTTCGCCGTGTCGTTCCTCGCGGATCGACCACGCGTACATGTTCTTCGGCACGTGCCCGAGCGGCGGGATCTCACCGATCTCGTAGAGATCCTTCTTGGCAGTTCCGATCGCCGGAGCGCTTACTCCGGCTTTCTCGTCGGCTTTCTTGGCGGCGGTTTGGCTCGACATCGTCGCGTGTCTCCCGGCACGATCTTTCTGGTGCTCCGGACAAGATCCGGATCTCTGGATAGCCAGTGGCTGCGCCGCCCCTCGGACGACGCAACGCAGCAATGGTCTTATGCATTCGAAATGAAGCATGTTTTTGCAATGCAATAAAGGGCCGCATGCCGGCTTAAGCACGCTCTTGCACGAATTGTTAACTCTGACCCCCTATCGTTGCCTGGGGTAAGCCGAATCACGACCCCGCGTGGGGACTGCAACTTACCGATTGCGATGGCCGGAACATGGAAGATTTCATCTCATACATCAATGGGTTGAGCCAGTCGACGCTAATGGTCGTCGGCATCCTTGTGATCATCGGCGGCCTCATCATGCAGCAGATCGTCGACTCCAAGACGATGACCGCCGTGTTCATGATCGCGTTCCAGATGGGAGCCCTGGTCATCAACTTCGTCTTCACCAAATTCAACCTCACGCTGATCTCCAACCCCGAAACGAATCTGATCGTCCTCAGCACGATTGGCATGTGCGTCGGGCTGCTCACCATCGTCCTGCTCATGCGCTCCTACAGCGCCGCAGCAAGTGCCACGCGGCCCAAGCTGGGTGGACCGCATTGATCCAATCGCGGACAGCAAACGTCCGATTTTCCCCAGATCCCACTCGCTAATTCGCCGCGACGAGCTTATCGCACCCGATAGCTGCACCATGCCTGTCCGCGACCGCTCCGGCACGCCTAAGTCTGCCGATCTGGATCTGCTCCAGCTTTCGGCCAAAGACGATTTTGCTTTGCAGCATTCTCTCCTGTAGCCTAACCCGGCAACTCAAAGTCAGGCGCCCACCCGGTCAAGCACCCTCGCCCCGGGCCGACACCAGTCTTTTTCGCCGCAAGGTCCTGATGACCCACAAAAAAAGAGCCAGGGGAATTCGCAATGGCTGACAACACGCGCTCCGGCACCGCCAAGCCGGCATCGAAGTCCGCCCCCGAGCGCGACAAGCCGTGGCTGTTCCGCACCTACGCTGGTCACTCGACCGCCGCCAAGTCGAACGCGCTCTACAAGACCAACCTCGCCAAGGGCCAGACCGGTCTTTCGATCGCCTTCGACCTGCCCACGCAGACGGGCTACGATTCCGATCACGAACTGGCGCGCGGCGAGGTCGGCAAGGTCGGCGTGCCGGTCAGCCACATGGGCGACATGCGCACGCTCTTGGACGGCATCCCGCTCGAGCAGATGAACACGTCGATGACAATCAACGCCACCGCCGCGTGGCTGCTCTCGCTCTACATCGCCGTCGCCGACGAACAAGGTGCCGATCGCACCCGGCTCACCGGCACCATCCAGAACGACATCATCAAGGAATATCTCTCGCGCGGCACCTACGTGTTCCCGCCCGAGCCGTCACTGAAGCTCATCAAGGACACGATCGTCTTCTCCACCGCCAACGTGCCGAAGTGGAACCCGACCAACGTCTGCTCCTATCATCTGCAGGAGGCCGGCGCGACGCCGGTGCAGGAACTCGCTTTCGCACTCGCCACTGCCATTGCCGTTCTCGATACGGTGAAGGCGTCCGGCGAAGTCAAGCCACAGCAGTTCGGTAACGTGGTCGGCCGCGTCTCCTTCTTCGTCAACGCCGGCCTGAAGTTCGTCACCGAAGTGTGCAAGATGCGCGCCTTCACCGAGCTTTGGGACGAGATCGCCGCCGAGCGCTACGGCGTCACCGACGCGAAGAATCGCATGTTCCGCTACGGCGTGCAGGTCAACTCGCTTGGCCTCACCGAACCACAGCCGGAGAACAACGTCTATCGCATCCTGATTGCCGCGCTCGGCGTCACGCTGTCGAAGAACGCGCGCTGCCGCGCCCTGCAGCTGCCGGCCTGGAACGAGGCGCTCGGCCTGCCGCGTCCTTGGGACCAGCAGTGGTCCTTGCGCATGCAGCAGATCCTCGCTTACGAAACCGACCTGCTCGAGTACGCCGACATCTTCGACGGCTCCGCGGAAGTGAAGCGCAAGGTCGACGCGCTGAAGGCGGAGGCGAAAGCCGAACTTGCGACGATCGAGAAGATGGGCGGCGCGGTGGCCTCTATCGACTACATGAAGCGGCGCCTCGTCGAAAGCAACACCGCGCGCTTGGCCGCCATTGAGAGTGGCGAACAGATCGTCGTCGGCGTCAACAAGTGGACCGAGACCGAGACTTCGCCGTTGTCGGGCGGCGAGGGCGCCATCCAGGTCATCGATCCAGCTGTCGAAGCCGAGCAGGTCGAGCGCCTCAAGGCCTGGCGCGCCGCGCGCGACGCCAAGGCGGTGAAGGCCGCACTCGCCGATCTCGAAAGCGCCGCCAAGGAAAGCCGCAACGTCATGGACGCGTCCATCGCCTGCGCCAAGGCCGGCGTAACGTCGGGCGAGTGGGGCGGGCTGTTGCGCCGCATCTTTGGCGAGTATCGCGCGCCGACTGGCGTCGCTGCCGCCGCAGCGCACTCTGACAACACCGCGCTCGACGTGGTGCGCAAGTCCGTCAATGCCGTCTCCGACCGCCTCGGCCGTCGCATCAAGTTCCTGGTCGGCAAGCCCGGACTCGATGGCCACTCCAACGGTGCCGAACAGATCGCCGTGCGCGCCCGCGACTGCGGCATGGAGGTGGTCTACGAGGGCATCCGCCTCACCCCGGCGCAGATCGTTCGCGCCGCCGTCGACGAGAGCGTGCATGTCGTCGGCCTGTCGATCCTATCCGGAAGCCACGTGCCGCTAGTCCGCGAGGTCATGGAGCGGATGCGCGCGGAAGGTCTAGATGACATTCCCGTCGTCGTCGGCGGCATCATCCCTCCCGAGGACGCCAAGACGTTGAAGGCTTTCGGCGTCGCCGCCGTCTATACGCCGAAGGACTTCCAGCTGAACGACATCATGGCCGACATCGTGCGGCTGGTGGCGGGCGAGGCCAAGGCGGCTTGAGGATGGCTGGAGAGAGGGGCATGAGACACGAGACCCGCCAGAGGCTCGAACGCGAGATCAGGATGCGCCGGCTGCGCTATGCGGGCATCGGCCTTGCCGTCCTCGCCGCGCTGTTCGCCGGTTTCATGCTGGTCGATCTCGATGCGCACGACACCAAGACCAAGGTCGGCGGCACGGTCGATTCCGTCGCCAACTTCGCTGGCAAGGGCGCCCTCGATGGCCTTGAGGTTGGCGTCAAGCTCGAAGACGGCCGCCACATCACCGTGCTCGCCAACAAGGCACGCGACCCGCACGTCGGCGACCACATCGAAGTCACCGAGCATCGCCGCCTGACCGGTCGCATCACCTACACGCTGCGCTGACACACGCGAACAAGTCGTGGTCGACCGCGCGCCCCGTTCGCACCACGCATCGCGTCGGCCTTGCACCAATGAACTATTTGGCTAGGCTCCGCCTCGAGCAACATTGCCGGAGCATCGGCTTGCGCGAGAACACACCCATACGAACCGGGCTGCTGGCCGGCGGCGCGCTTCTCCTCATCGGCGTCGCATTGGCCACGTGGGTCATGCGGCGACCGGCCGAGGAAACCCCGCGCGATTGCGGACTGACGCCTGCCGCCCACCACACCGGCACCTTCCGCAACTGGCGGCTCTCCATGAGCCCCGGCGAGGGCATGTCGGGCGAAGTCTCCGCCGTGATCGAACTTGCCGACGGTCGCGAGATCGTGGCCTTCAACGTCACCAACGCGGGCGGCTTCTCGCCCGGCGACAAGGTCACGGTGGCGGAGATCCAGTGCATCCACCGCCGCGTCTTCCTGATCCAGGAGGGCGGCTCCTGATTCGCCCTGATCCTTTTTCGTCATTTCATGGCCCGCCCTGGTGAGCACTTGACCCCTTATTGGTGCTGCTCCAGATAATTCGAGCCCCTCCGCTGCCGTCACTATGAATTCCGCTCGTCGCGCGCCCGACTCGAGCATTCCCGGCGATTGACGCGAAGACGGCCCTGGCTATGATGCGCGCCTCCGAGCCGGGGCTCGGAAATGCCTCTGTGGCGGAATCGGTAGACGCGGCAGACTCAAAATCTGTTGTCAGCAATGACGTGCCCGTTCGAGTCGGGCCAGGGGCACCATTTCACCAACGACCGCCCGCAATCCCGCATTTGTCATCCTCGAGCTCGTCCGCAGGATCCAGCCATCGGCTGGGAAAGTCGGGCGCGACGAGAGCATGACCGCACCCTCTGCGCCAGCGTCACGATGGATCCCGCGAATGAATCGCGGGATGACATGGCGTTCCAATATCGCGCCCGGCTACGTCTCTCGCGCCGACGGCCACCGCACCCACCACCGTCACCCCGGCGAAGGCCGTGGTTGATCATGCCCTCATTGACGTCACCCCGGCGAAGGCCGGGGCCCACGCAAGCCGCAACGAGAGCTCTGCCCGCGAAGTAAGTCGCGCTCGCTGCAGACCGCAGCAATTCATCACCCTCGTGGTGCGCGCCGACACTGACGTGGTTCCCGGCCTTCGCCGGGATGACGACAGTGGTGCAATGACGCGTCTCGCCAGCTACACCGGCTCCTGCTGCGTGATGCAGTGGAACGAACCGCCGCCGGCTTCGCCAGCACCCAGCACGCCCTTCGACGACACGCCCACCACCTTGCGGTCGGCGAACACCTTCTGCAGAGCCGCGACCGCAGCATCTTGCGTCGCCGTGCCGTAGACCGGCACCACCACGACGCCATTGGCGATGATGAAGTTCATGTGCGAGGCCGGCGGCACCTCGCCCAGCCCATTGCGATAGAGCCCCACCCCCGGAATGCGGATCACCTCGAGCCGCCGCCCGGCTGCGTCGGTGGCGCATGCCAGTGTCTCGGCAATCTTGTCGAGCACCGCCCGATTGGGATCATCGGGCCCGGCCGGCGCCTGACACACGACCCGCCCCGGCCCCACGAACCGCGCGATGTTGTCGATGTGCCCGTCGGTGTGATCGTTCGCCAAACCCTCGTCGATCCAGATCACCTTGCGCGCGCCTAGCGCCTCGATGAGCGCGCGCTCCGCCTGCGGCTTCGTCCAGCCGTTGCGGTTGGGATTGAGCAGCGTCTGCCGCGTCGTCAGCACAGTGCCCTCGCCGTCGTGATCGACCGCGCCCCCTTCCAGCACGAAATCGAAGCGGCGGATCGCAACGCCCGCCTGCCGCGCGACCTCGTCACCCACTGTTGCATCCTCGGGCAGGTCGTACTTGCCGCCCCAGCTGTTGGTGGCAAAGCGCAGCGCGATACGCTCACCGCGCGAGCGCGCGAAGATCGGACCCGTATCGCGCAACCAGATGTCGCCATAGCGCGCGGCAACCAGCTCGGCGGTCTCACCCAGCGCCCTGCTGGCCGACGCCTCCGCCTCCGCGCCGTTGACCAGCACACGCACACGATTGCCGGCAGTGTTGAGCACACGCACCAGCGCGGCAATGTCCCGCCGCGGCGCCTCGAGGTCGCCGTTCCACTCGCCTGCATCCGCCGGCCATGCGGTCCAGATCGCACGCTGTCTGGCCCATTCAGCCGGAACGACAATACTGCTCATCGCGCCTCTTCCACTGCCAACAGGATTTCGCACCGCCATCACGCCCGCACATTGGGACGCACCGTCCGCCGCAAGCGCCGCCCGACCGGATAGCTCCTGACCTTCGGCACGAACCCCTTGAGCAGCGCGCGTTGCATGCCCTCCCAGTAGTCGACCGTCATCAGCTCGGGATGATACTCCTGGAATGTGCGCCTCAGCTCGCGGTCATCGATCCGCAACCCCACCATCATCTCTTCCGGAAGGAACACCGTCCCCTCCTCGAAGAACCAGTCGGGGATGTCCTCCTCGCCGTCCTCGCGGCCCACATTCGTGCGCACCTTGACGCCGGTCAGCGGCTCCACCGCATCGTAGTCGAACAGATACACCTTGCGGATCGGGCTGACGCCGTAGTTACGGCCATCGAGGTCCTTGTTGAACACGTTGGCCGCGGCGTTGTTCTTGATGCAAAAGCCCAGGTTGATGACCGCAAGCCGCGCCTCTTCGGGACTGGCCGTCTCCAGGAACACCGGCATCGGGATCATCTTCGGCTGCACGATCAAGTGACGGAAGAAGATGTCATTGCCGACGATCTTGACGTTGGAGGCCGCCGCTTCGGTAAGCTCCTCGACCAGCTCCGGCGCAAAACTCTCTCGTTCCAGCGGAATGTTGTAATAGATGATGTTGTCGAGCATCGATCCCGCGCGGTCGGCGTCGTGCACGAAGCGGTACTTCTCCAGCACCGCCCTCGGACCATCGAACTTGTCCCACTTGTAGCCGTCCGTCGGCGCGTCGCGGATGATCTTCAGCACATACTTCGACGACGGCATCGAGAACCCGATCGCCACCGTGCCGCGAAACCCGACCGCTGTGTTGAAGCGCTCGCCCATGCGCCGCTGCTCGCGCGTGATCTCGTTGATGACCGCGACCTTGCCGATGTGATTGAAGCCGATCGTGGAATAGTGCAGGCCGAGCGGCCGCTTGGGCATCAGCGAGAACAGGAACTGCGCCAGCTCATGATAGCTGGACGACGTGACGTGCAGGTTGGCGAGCGTTGAAGAGAACACATATTGCAGATCGTCGCTCTCGGTCAGCACCGCATCGACGAAAATTCCCTTCGCCTCGTTCAGCAGCGCAATCGTAAGCGGATGCACGCCATGTCCCGGCACGGCGATGCGCCCGACGATATAACAGCCGCGGTTGCGATAGAAACCTGCGTTGACCATGACGAAGCGGACTTCATCGCCGGCTTTGGCACCGCGCGCCTCGATCGCCCTTGTCAGCGCTGCCGCAGCGAGCCGCGCATCATCGTCGATGTCCCGCCAATGGGTCCTCAGCCGCGGCACATCGAGCAGCTTCTTCACCGTGTCTTCGACGATCGGAAGCTTGGCGGCGATCGTCACCGTCACCGGCTCGGCCGGCGGCGGCCGGCGCAGCGGTCCCGACGTCGGTGCATATTCGACAGGTCGCCAGTCGTCGGCGTAGATCTTGCGGCGCACCGAATGGATGAAGGCGAAGGCGATATCGGCCTCGTAGCGGTCGCGGATCAGCTCCAGGTAATGCGCCTCGACGTCCCGCCAGAAGGTTTCGTCGGCCTTGAGCTCCGGGCAGCCGGCATCGAGCACCGGGGCCACCTTGCTGATCGATTGCGAGTAGATGGATAGGCGCAGCTTCGACAGCCTGAAGGTGGTTGGCCAGTCGCGCTGCTCGAACGCCGTTTTGACTTCAAAAGGAATCAGCCGCGAGCGCTGGTAGTAGTCCGTGAACACCCAGAACACGATCTTGGCGACGATCCTGGCCCGCTCATCGCGCTCGCGCGTGGCATCGAGCTCGCTCAACGCCGCGAAGCTGATCCTTTCGGTCGAGAGCGTTTCGCCGGCCGCAGCGCGGTCGAACCCCATGTTCCGGCCTCCCTCGGCTCATTGTCTCCTGACGCACGAGGATATCGAGCCAAACCTGCGCCAGCGCAACTCACCCCTTGACGACAACGGACTTCGCCGCTTTCTAGCTGGTATACCAGTAATCGAGACAATGTCGGGAGGAAAGCCCCATGAAGGTCTGCATTTACGGTGCCGGGGCCATCGGCGCCCATATCGCCGTGCTTATGAAGCTGGCTGGCGTCGACGTTTCGGTGGTGGCCCGCGGTGCCAATCTGGAGGCGATCAAGGCCAACGGCTTGAAGCTGATAATCGGCGGCGAGGAGAAGGTTGCGCGCCTGCCCGCCGCCAAGGAGCCCGACGAGCTGGGCCACCAGGATTACGTGATCGTCGCCTTGAAATCCCACCAGGCTTGGGAAGCAGCAGACCACATCAAGCCGCTGCTCGGCCCAGATACCGCGGTCGTCACCGCGCAGAACGGTATTCCGTGGTGGTACTTCTACGGCTTCGATGGCCAGTATGCGAACCTCCAGCTGGAGAGCGTCGATCCGCGCGGCCGCCAGTGGAAGGCCATCGGCCCGCAGCGCGCCATCGGCTGCACCGTCTACCCGGCAGCCGAGATCATCGCCCCTGGTGTCATCAAGCACACCTACGGCGACCGCTATGGCCTTGGCGAGCCGACCCGCATCGAAACCCCACGCATCAAGAAGCTGGCAGAGGCCTTCGAGGCGGCCGGCCTCAAGCCGAAGATCTACCCCGAGATCCGCAACGACATCTGGCTGAAGCTCTGGGGCAATTTGTGCTTCAACCCGATCTCGTCTCTGACCCGCGCCACGCTCGATGTGGTTGCCACCGATCCCGGCACCCGCTCTGTCGCCCGCAAGATGATGGAAGAAGCCGAGATCATCGCCCGCCGCATCGGCGCTCATTTCCGCGTCGACATCGAACGCCGCATCAACGGTGCCGCGTCGGTCGGTGCGCATCGCACCAGCATGCTCCAGGACTTGGAAAAAAAGCGTCCCCTTGAGCTGGATGCGCTTCTCACAGTCGTGCAGGAGATGGGCCGCTTGGTGGACGTCTCCACGCCGACGATCGACACGGTGCTGGCGTTGACTCAGCAGATGGGTCGCGTTGCCGGCGTATATCCGGTGTTTCCAGCGAGCGTCTACGAGGACGAGCCCGCGCATTCGACCGTCGATTGATTGTTCGAGCGCAGGCACAAGGAAAAACGGCACCAAACTAAGTGTCCAAAAAACGGCGGCGCTCTCCGGCACCGCCGTTTAACATTTCATGTGGCGATCGCGTCACTGACATCCCACAACTTCATGATGCACGCAAACGAAGGAAAAGTTTCGTAGTGCCAATTTCAGCCCGACATCAGCTGATCTACCGTCGAGAACACAACCAGGAATTCGCCGCTATTCGTGCACATCACTTTCACGCGATTCAACCTTCGCGCACACATCGGCAGACACGCCGTAAATTACGCTCGCGACAGCGCGCAACGCACACGAACAAAACGACTGTTCACTAACAGTCTGCGCTTGCATTAGGCACCTTGCGGGTCCAGTTTCGCTCGGCTCGGACCCCGCAGCGGGGCAGTTGGCGGGAACCTCACAATGATCATCGGAAATCGGTGCTTGTGACGAGCGAAGAACCAGATCCGATGGCCGCAGATGTGGCTGGACGCCCTTCGCCATTGGCGATTGTGCGTCTCAACGGACGTCAGGGGGCGAAAATTTGCTGGCCTTTATGGCCAGCAATTTTTTTGGGCAATCGATATTTGCAAATTGAAAGCATAACAACGTGCACAACGACACAAAATCGCATCATTCCACAACGCGCTTAAACTTTGCCTCGCGATGGGCAATATAGATTCCAGCAGCAAAAATCACCGCTGCACCCGCCCACGTCGTTGCCGAAATAGTCTCAGAAAAGAACAAATAGCCCAAGACAACGGCGAACGGCATCCGCGAGAACTTGAACGTCGCCACCAAAGACGCATCCGTCGCCACATAGCCGCGAACCAGGGTCATGTGGCCCAGCACGGCGAACAATCCCAGCAGCACCAGCAGCAGCCACTGCTCGCCGGTTGGCCAGCTCCAGGCGAAAAGGGCTGGAATGAGCGACACGGGCGTCATCAGCACGGACGTGATGAACACGATCCGGTCGGCATCATCCTCAGTCGTCAGCTGCTTCACCAACGGACCGATGAGACCGACGCATATCGCCGACAGCAGCGCCGCCGCCTCGCCGTGGCCAAAGCCGACCCCAGCAGCGCCTTCGAACTCCTGCCATGGCCTGAGCATGATCATGGCACCGGCAAAGCCTGCCAGAAGCGCGCTCCACCGGCGAAGCCCGACCGTTTCCCCCAGCAGCACGATGGCGAACAAGGTGCCAAACAGCGGCGACAGGAAACTGATCGCTGTCGCCTTGCCGATCGGGATTTGTGACAGCGCGTAGAAGAACGCCGACATCGAGATGAAGCTCAGCGCCACGCGCAGCACATAGAGCTTCGGCTGGCGCGTCACGAAGAGTGAGCGCCCGCGTATCGCCAGCAGCGGCAACAGCCAGATGACGCAGAACACATTGCGCCAGAAGAACGTAACTTGTGAGTCGAGCCCTGTCAGCGTCAGCCGGCGCACCAGCGCCGCTATGCCGGCAAGCAGCGCCATCGACGCCGTAACCCACAGAATTGCGGCAATCGGGTTGTCGGCCGCCGCGCGCCGGCCGCTGTCGGCAAGCCACCGCACCACGCGGTTGCCACTTCGAGCCGCCCACCCGTGTCCCGTATCGATCTCCGACAAGATACCTCCAACCGGCCGGCCGCAGCCCCTCTGACAGCCGCCCGCACCCAACGCCAAACGGAACTCACCCCGCCCGAAGCGTCCGCGGCCCCCGCCCCAATCCTACGCCTCCGCGCAATGACGCCAACCAACACCATGACAGCGTCCATCTGCCCTGTTAATCCTCGGCCCGACGTGTCTGGTGAGAGCCGGCACGCCGCTGCTTGCCAAAGCCGACCGCGTCGGTTCCCGGCCTGCAACCCACCCACCACACCTCGCATTCCCATGAGGCCGGCACAGGGAGCTGCCTTGTGAAACCTGACCAGCATTCCTCCGAAACAAAGCCGTCAGCGCTTGGCGCGCTGCGACGTCGCGTCTACGAGATCATCGAGATGGGCCGCGTCGAGGACCCGGCGTCCAAGGTGTTCGATACCTTCATCGTCACGCTGATCCTGCTCAACATCGCCGCCTTCGCAGCCGAGACTGTGCCCTCACT
The DNA here is from genome assembly GCA_044222395.1 of Hyphomicrobiaceae bacterium. Lineage (GTDB taxonomy): Bacteria > Pseudomonadota > Alphaproteobacteria > Rhizobiales > Hyphomicrobiaceae > JAEUMD01. Next base: position 17,282 of record JBGANK010000021.1, read on the forward strand.
GGAAGCGAAATACCGCAAGGAGTTCTTCTATTTCGAGCTGTTCTCCGTCGCCGTCTTTACGCTCGAATACCTGATGCGATTGTGGGTGGCGGTCGACGTGCCCTTCCTGGCCCGCCTCACCCCTCTGCAGGCGCGGCTGTCGATGGCGAAGCGGCCCTCCCTCATCATCGATCTTATCGCAATTCTGCCGTTCTATCTGGCCAGCCTGTTCGCCATAGATCTGCGCTTCCTGCGCGTCTTGAGGCTGTTGCGCTTCCTCAAGCTGTCGCGATACTCGCCTGCCATGCACACCTTGATGCGTGTGCTTTCCAACGAACGTCGTGCATTGTTGGGCGCCGGCTTGCTGCTGCTGGCCGCTGTGCTATTTGCCGCCTCCGGAATGTACTTTCTCGAGCACGACACCCAGCCCGACAAGTTCGGCTCGGTTCCCGACGCCGCCTGGTGGGCGATCGCGACGCTGACAACCGTCGGCTATGGCGACGTAACGCCCATCACCGCCGCGGGCCGCTTCTTCGGCGGCATCGTCATGGTGGTCGGACTGTGCGTCCTGGCGCTACCTGTCGCCATCATCTCCACCGGCTTCGCGCAGGAGATGAACCGCCGCGACTTCGTCATCAACTGGTCGCTGATGTCACGCATCCCGATGCTGGCGAACCTCGACGCGAGCGCGGTCGCAGAGATGATCCCCGTCCTGCACGCCCATAACTATCCGCCCAACATGCGCATCCTGGACGACGGCAGCCCCGCCGACGCCATCTACTTCATCGCCTCGGGGCAGGTCGTGCGGAAGTCCACGGACGGCAAGAGGACGTTCTCGACCGGCGACGTGTTCGGTACCGTCGCCATGGTCCAGGGTGACACCCACCACGCCGCCTTCCAGACCGGCTCGAAGTGCCGCTTGCTCAAGTTGCATCGCGAAGATTTCCTACGCCTGGAGGCCTCCAATCCGATGATCACCACGCAGATCCGCAAGCTGGCGGAAGAACGCAGCGCCGGAGGTGCCGCCGACTAGTGTTCTGGATCAATCGCTTGAGTCCCAGCGGAAGTCGTCAAGCGGTTGTGGGCCCAGAACACAAACAAAAGATTGGCTAGGGTTCCGGCGGAGACACTTGGCAACCAAGCGTCGGGCTCGGAACACTAGTTTGTGGAAGATGCCGGAAAGCCGGCACCATGGCCGCACAGCGGGGTACGCGTGCCTTCCATTCCCGCGCAAGTGTCACGGTCAGGTCACCCTGTCTCATCCAATCGCTTGACCCGAACCTGCATCCCGGCAATGTCCCACTCCAAGACCTCACCCGGCGGCGATTCGACCGCCCCTGCTGGAGTGGCCCCGTGGCCAGCGCAATTCTCAACACCCTGCGGCTTGCACGCGCCGGTCTGGTGATGGCCCAGCACGGGGTGCATCTTGTGCCCAAGGGCATGGCGATCCCGCCGCCCGCGAAGATCGCCTTGATCCTCACCGCGCCGATCCGCTGGCTCAGCGCGCCCTTTCGCATTGGCCAGCCGCAGGAGAAGCGCATCTCAAGCGCCATAGCCGCGTTAGGGCCCTCCTACATCAAGCTTGGCCAGTTCCTCGCCACCCGTGCCGACGTCATCGGCCAGGAGCTTGCCGCCGACCTGTCCCATCTGCAGGACCGCCTACCACCCTTCAGCATGACGGAAGCCCGCAGCGCCGTGGAGATCGCGCTCGGCGGCCGTCTGGAAGATCATTTCGCCTCGTTCGGGCCGCCGGTCGCCGCAGCATCGATCGCACAGGTGCACAAGGCCGAGGTGATCGGCGCAGACGGCGGTCGCCGCACCGTCGCGGTCAAGATCCTCCGCCCAGGCGTCGAGCGCCGCTTCAGGGCCGATCTCGACAGCTACTATTTCGCAGCCCGCCAGATCGAGCGTTTCCACCCGCCCTCGCGCCGGCTGAAGCCGGTTGCCGTCGTCGATACGCTGAAGCGCACCACCGAGCTGGAGATGGACTTGCGGCTCGAAGCCGCCGCCATCTCGGAGATGGCGGAGAACATCACAAACGATCCGGGCTTCCGCGTTCCTTCGGTCGACTGGAAGCGCACCTCCCGACGCGTGCTGACACTCGACTGGATCGACGGCACGCCGATCTCCGACCACGCCGCCCTCGATGCCCGCGGTCTCGACAAGAAAGAGCTGGGGTTGATCGTCATCCGCTCGTTCTTGAAGCAGGCGATGCGCGACGGCTTCTTCCACGCCGACATGCACCAGGGCAACCTGTTCGTCGACCTGGCAGGCAACGTCGCCGCAGTCGATTTTGGCATCATGGGACGCCTGGGACCGCGCGAGCGCCGCTTCCTTGCCGAGATCTTGCACGGTCTCATCACACGCGACTACCGGCGCGCAGCCTGGGTGCATTATTGGGCCGGCTACGTGCCGCCGCACCACCCTGTCGAGGTCTTTGCCCAGGCCCTGCGCGCCATCGGTGAACCCATTCACGGCCGCACCGCTTCCGAGATCTCCATGGCCGACTTGCTGGGCCAGCTCTTCGCCTACACGGAAGTCTTCGACATGCAGACCCGCCCCGAACTCATCATGCTGCAAAAGAGCATGGTGATCGTCGAGGGCGTCGCCCGCTCGTTGAATCCCGAGCTCAACATGTGGAGTGCCGCCGAGCCCATCGCCAAGGACTGGATGCAGGCGAACCTCGGCATCACCGGGCGACTAAAGGAGGCCGGCCAGGGCGCCACCACCATCGGCCATGTGCTGGCAGAAGTCCCGGCGCTGTTGACCGAGGCGCAGGGGACGCTGATCGCGCTCTCCGCCATGTCGCGCGACGGCCTGAAGCTCGATCCCGAAACGATCGCGAACATCGGCAAGGCGGAAAATCGCGGCGCCATCTGGAGCCGGCTGGCTCTGTGGATCGGCGCCGCCAGCCTCGCCGCCATCGCCGCGCATCAGTTCGGACTGATCTGATCAATTGTTCTCGCGCTTCAACCCTTCCCTGCGGTCAGCGATTGCCGCACGCGATGCTGCGTCTTCTCCCAGTGATAGGGTGCGACGACCAGTTCGATCAGCGCCCGGTAAGCCGCATAGGAGATCGCCAACCAATAGAATGGAACGAGCGCCAAGTGCGGCAATAACCAGGCTCTGCGTCTTCGCCACACCGCAACGGCGCCCACCACTGCCACGGACACATACCCGAGCGCCAAGTTGCCCATCGCCAGCCACCAGAAGTAGCGCGCGGCCCCCGTTTCCGGCGCAGTGAAGAGCGCCCCGCTCCACGCATCGAAGCCCAGCAGCACGTAGAACCACGGATGCACCAGCGCTGACGCAATCATGGCGCCCATCAGCACCTGCAGTCCCGCGAACGGCCACCAGCCAAGCTCGCGCGCTAACCGACGCGGATCGCGCATGTGCACAAGGTAGGTTTGCATCCAGCCCTTGAGCCATCGCGTCCGCTGGCCAAGCCAGATGCGCCACGTCGGCGGCGCCTCCTCCCACGTCGTCGATTGAATGACGCCGACAGGCATGCCAAAGCGCGCCAGCCTGATACCGAGATCCGCATCCTCCGTCACGTTGTAGGGATCCCACGCCATCGCTTCTTCGAGTGCTGCACGGCGGAAATGATTGGACGTTCCGCCCAGCGGCACCGGCAGACCGAAACGCTCCAGCGCCGGCAGCAAGATGTCGAACAGCGCCGAGTATTCGATCGTGAACTGCCGCGCCAGCCAGCTCTCGTCCGGATTGAAGGTATTGAGCCGCGCTTGCAAACACGCTGTCTGTGGCGGGCAGGCCTGAAACGCGGCCACGGCCCGGCGCAGCTGGTCCGGCTCCGGATCGTCTTCCGCATCGTAGACGACAACGAAATCGCCCGGCGTCTGCGCGAGTGCGATATTGAGGGCCCGCGGCTTGGTGCGCGGTTCGCCTGGCGGCGCAACGATGACGCCCATGTGCGATGGCAAATCGCATTGTGCGATTTCCGCCCGCGTCTTTGCATCGTCCGCTTCGACCACCAGCCGGATGTTCAGCCTGTCGGCCGGATATTGGAGCGCCGAAAGCGACGCAACCAGCCCCGGGATGATCTCCGCCTCGTCGTAGAGTGGCACCAGCACCGCATATCTCGGCCATTCGCTATTGCTCGACCGCAGCCGGTTGTGATCCGTCGCTTCGGGGGGCGCGACAAAAACCTTGCCGCCGAATGCCATGAGCGCGAGCAGCCGCAGCAGCACGACCGAAAGGAACGGCAGTGCCAGCACCAGGGCTGCAACGGTCGCAAGTTGCCTCGGATCGAGCAGCAGGCTTGCCAGCACAACCGCCGCACCCGCGACAATGGTCCACTTCTGCCAGCGCCACAGCGGACCGGCGGCCGACAGGTCCGGCCGCAATTCCAGCAGCGTCCGCTCTGGGACGACGATACCGCTCGTTTCGGCGGTCAACTGAGCGACGCCGGCGTCGGTATCGCGGGCACGCCAGTCGCCAGCCGGCATCATCAAGCGATCGCTCGCCCGGCTGTCTTCCGCGAAATCCCCTCGATTTTCTGCGAGCGAGCGCGCACGCGCATTGACGTGCCGCCGCCAAGTCCGCAGCAAACGACTCCCAGCCTCGTCATGACCGGCGACGGACATGCCTCCCCCCGCGCCAGTTTAGCGGCATCCAAAGCCCCCTGCACCCTCGCCAATCGGAGTAAATTGCGCCTGCCGCTGACCCCCATCAGCCACGCCACCAGACCGCATCGCTCGACATGCACGTGATTTCGCCAAATCTGCAGGTGACACATCACGGCATTGCGTTATGCATGGCACACGCCGGAACCGAATCGCATGAGTTCAAAGAGCAGTACGATGCCCCAGCTGGTCTTGCGCCGCCTCGCTGGCGCGCTTCCATCACTCTTTGACCGCCACCGGTCCCAGCGGCCGCTGTATGGCTGGCCACGCCGCAAGCTGGGTTCCCTGCTTGCGATTGCATTCGCAGTGCTGTTTGGCGCGCTTCCCCCTCAACCCGTTCACGCACAGGAAGACCCAGAGCAGCCGGCCGGCGAGAACACCGCCACCGACCTGCCGCGCCGCCTCGTGCTCCGCTTCATCACCGAGAGCGACTTCCCACCCTTCAACTTCTACGACGAGGAAGGCCAGCTGACCGGCTTCAATGTCGATCTGGCGCGCTCCATCTGCCTGGAGGCCAACACCGCTTGCGACATCCAGGTCAAGCCCTGGGGCGAGCTGATGCTGGCGCTGCGCCGCCGCGAGGCCGATGCCGTGATCGCCGGACAGCGCATCACCGCCGCTTCCGTGCAGCAGGCGGATTTCAGTTCGCCCTACCTCTACACACCCGGACGCTTCGCCGTGCGGCGCGAGGCGGAAAAGCGCGAGATCACGCCCGAGGGGCTTGATGGCCAGACCATCGCTGTCATCAAGGGTAGCGCGCACGAGGCTTATCTGAAGACGTTCTTCCGCTACAGCCGCATCGAGGTCCACCCCTCCTCCGACAGCGCACGCGAGGCACTCGCAGAGGGCAAGGTCCAGTATATGTTCGACGACGGCATCTCGCTGTCCTTCTGGCTCAACGGCACACTCTCGCGTCAGTGCTGCGAGTTCCGCGGCGGGCCGTTCCTGGAGGCAAAATTCTTCGGTGACGGCATCGCCGTCGCTGTCCGCAAGGGCGATCGCCAGACGCGGGAATTGATCGACCAGGCCATCACCGGCCTGCGCGAGAGCGGTCGATTCGAGGAACTCGTCGGCCGCTATTTCCCGTTCCGCATCTATTAGATCATTCCACTCGCACCCTCTCGTCCAAGGATGCGCCAGCACCATGCTTCTGCGGCACATTCTTGCCTGCCGAAGCCCACGAGCCGACTGCTTGGCGGGTATCGATTGAATTGAAATGCGCCAGCCTCCTTGCCTCGGCCACGCCCACGTGTTCGTGACAAATCCACATGGGCGTCAAGAAGTTGACCAACTTGCAGCGCAGCTTTGCAGCATCCGCATTACGCCACCGGGCCAGCGCAGACCCGGAGCCAAGGTCGCGGGGGGCGCAGGTCGGCGTAGCGATCTGCGGAACTTAGGAGTTTCCGACAATGGCCGTTTGTACCCGCGTCCTAGCCATTCTCTTTGTCGTCAGCATTTCCGTTTTGCATGCACCTGCCATAAGCGCCCGCGATGCAGGCCAAAGTGAGCAGATTGCACGCCTTTCCGGCCGCTGGGCTGGCAATGCCTCGGTTGTGCCTCCATCAGGCCCAAGTCGTAACTTCAATTGCGTCGTCGTCTACCGCGCCGCCGGCGACGGATCCCAGTTGCGTCAGGTGCTCAGGTGCAAGAACCAGGATTTCAAGCTCGAGGCCGCCACGTTGCTCAACATCTCAGGCACACAAGTCACCGGCAGCTGGGAAGACCCGGTCAATGCAATCGGCGGCGATGTCAAAGGAGTTGTCACACCGGCTGGTTTTGACGTCGACCTGGGAGGCAAGTACTTCCAGGCCAAGCTGCAGGTGAGCGGCTCGGACTGCGAGCAGCAGGTCAAGCTGACACCCGTCAAGGCCGAGTACATCAAGGAGCTATCGGCAAATCTGCGCAAGTGTTGAGGGCGAATTTGACCGCGAGCTGATCGCGGAAATGATCGGGCCGGCTCCGTCGCCAACGGGGTCGGCTGTCGCGCGTGTCTTGCAATGCGCGCGTTCCTCGATACGTGTGCAGGCCATGTCCAGGCTTCTCCCAATGCACGCGCCGTGTCCCGCTTTCGCGCCTGCAACGCACGCAAGTGCCCCACCGCAAATCCGGTATCGAATGATGCCCCATTCCCCCCATCCACGATGAGGTTCACATGAAACGTGCAACTGGATTGAAAGCGCTGCCTCGGCCGCTTTTTGCAACCACGCTATCGTTCGCCCTGCCGCTGCTTACGGCGGCCGGCGCCACGGCCGCCGAAAGCATCACTCGGCCGGCCTCGATCGAGCTCGCGCAGGCCATGTCGGGTGAAAACAAGCAGCTGACCCCCGAGGAAATCGAGCGCCTCAAAAAGCAGCAGCAACAGCCGCAGCAGCGTGGCCGCGGACAGAATGCCCAGCCCCCGCAGGGAATGCAGGGCATGCAAGGTATGGAGCCGCGTGGCGAGCGGCGCGGACGTGGTCAGGAGGGACCGCGGCAACAGGGTATGGAACCACGCGGCGGTGGAGAGGAGCGTGGTGAACGGCGCGGCCGCGGTCGCGATGATGGCCCGCCTCCAGGCATGGAACGGCGCCGCGGCGGCGAGGAACGCGAGGAGCGGCGCGGCCGCGGTCGCGATGACGGGCCACCGCCCGACAGTCGGGATCCGCGTCGCGGCGAACCGCCACCTCAAAAACCCTCCGCGCAACCGGAAACCCAGCGCCAGCAGCCAACCCAGCGGCCAGCCGCACCAGCTCCGGCGCAGCAGGAGTCGCCACCTGCAACCCGCGAGCGTGTTACGCCACCTGCCGGTGCCCAGCCAAAGCCCGGGCCGCAGACCGGCCCTGCAGGCGCCGCGCCGCCTTCGCAAGCAACGACACCGCCGCCAGATTCTGGCGCACCTCAGGATCCCCGTCGCCAGCGCGGACCCAACGCGACCGCGCCTGAGAAAGTAGCACCAGCGCCAGCTCCCGATGCGACACCGAAGACTGCACCACAATCGGGCATGGGCGGTGCTGCCCCGCAGGCCGCACCGACGACCACTGCGCCGCAGGCATCACCTGCACCGGGCGCACCGGGAGCCGCTCCCGCGGCACCAAGTGGTCCCGCACCGCAGGTCGTTTCTCCGATCGACGGCCAGAAGCGCGCCATCGGCGAGCGCATTCAGAACCAAGACGCGGCGCGCAACCGCTGGCGCCAGGAGCGTCAGGCAAATCAGCCGGGCCAGACTGCCATCAACCTCGATCAACTCAAGCAGCAGCGACAGGAAAAGCGCGTCGAAGGCGGCAAACTGGTCATCGAGGAGCCCGACCAGCGGCGCATCATCCGAAGTGGCGACCGCGCGTTCATCATTCGCGACGAGAACCGGCGCTTCCGCCAATTCTCCAAGGATATGGACATGCGCCGGCGCCCGGGCGGCGGCAACATCGCCACCATCGCGCGCCCCGATGGCTCTCGGATCATCTCCGAAACCGCGCCCGATGGTCGCCTGATCCGCCGTTACCGTCGTGATCACTTGGGTCACGAGCACATCCTGATCGACAACCGCAGGACATGGCGCAGGTGGGGTGCATTTGCCGCTGGCGCTGCAGTTGCCACCGGCGTGATGCTGGCGATCAACCCGCCGCGCTACCGCGAACCGCGCCACTACTACATCGTCGATTACGAACGCGCATCCTACGACGACGTCTACGATGCGTTGATGGCGCCACCGATCGACGTTCTTGACCGCGGCTACTCGCTTGACGAGGTGATCGGCACCTACAATCTGCGTGAGCGCATGCGCCGCGTCGACCTCGACAGCATAAACTTCGAAACGGGTTCCTGGGAAGTATCCGAGGCCCAGTACGACAAGCTTGATCGGGTCGCGCGCGCCATGGGTCGCATCATCGGCCGCAATCCCGACGAGGTGTTCCTGATCGAAGGGCACACGGATGCGGTTGGCGATGCCGTCGACAACCTGTCGCTGTCGGACCGTCGCGCCGAGTCCGTCGCCAACATCCTGACACAGGAGTACGACATCCCGCCGGAGAACCTGATCACCCAGGGATACGGCGAGCAGCACCTCAAGATCGATACCGATGGGCCCGAGCGCGCCAACCGTCGCGTCACGGTTCGCCGCATTACGCCCTTGCTCGAACGGCGTGTGTCGGGCCGCTATCGCGATTGATGCGCAGGCTCTGATCGATTGACACAAGCGAAGGGCGCTTCCCAACGTAAGCGCCCTTCTCGCATGGCCCGCGCACGCCTGATGAGTAGAGGCTCAACCCTCCACGGCACCACCGCGCATGTCCGCCGCGAACTCCGCTTCCAGCGCCGCCTCGAGCTTCAACAGATCCTCCGGCAGCGGCATCCCGTAGGCTTTCATCTCGTTGAGCTTCTCCATCACCATCAGATAGAGCTCGTGGCGATCCTCAGGCTCGTTCTGCATGCGGGTCAAGAGAATGCCGAGTTCGGCCTTGATGTCGTCCATGTTCATGTGGCCACTCCTGGCGTTGAAGGAAGGGTCGCAGCTTCACCATCGAATATAGCCGCCAGTAGATCGAAACGGCCAGAAAAAGCCGATGCGTGCTTGCATCCGCGTGGCTAGTTCCATCGCCGCCGCATCCGACAGGCCCCATCGCGAGCGCTACTTGAGACCGCGACCCACTTTCCACATCTCCTCCTGCACGCGGATGTCGGCCAGCATGCGGTCGATGAGTAGGCAGGTGCGGCGGAACAGGTCGGAGCCGCGCCGGTAGTCTGCAGCCGCGAAGAAGTCGATGCGCCCTGCCTTGAACAGCTCGACGCACTTCTCCTTCGACTTGCCCGGCGGATGCACGGCGATCGCATGGCCGCCGTTCTTGCGCATCACAGCCATTGACGGCACGTCCGTCTCGCCATCGCCGAAGTAGATCATGTTGGAGAACGGAATCGGCCGCAGCCCCTCAGGCATGTGCTGGTTGATGGTCTTGCCGAGATCCTCGACGCCCTTGTTGATGCGGAACAGGTATTGCGTCTTGCCGGTATCCGTGATGACCCGCTTCGGATACGGCAGGTCATAGGCATCAAACCAGTATTCCGACGCGAACACGTTGTGGAACCGGTCGTAGATCGGCGTGCCCTCGATGATCTCCGTCAGGCCCGACGAGATCATATAGTGGCGGACGCTGACACCGTGGCTCTCAGCCCGCAGTGAAACGTATTCGCCAATCGCATCGAACCAATCCACGACACCGGCGAATAGCTCGACCTTCCGGCCCTGCGCGACAAGATCCTCGCGATCAATCCTGACTCCGGCCTCTTTCGCCTTCTTGTACATCAGGTGCATGTAGGTGATGAGCGGATCGGCTTCCTGCTCACGCGCGATCCGGCCCGTCTCCTTCCAGAACTGTGCGGCATCGACCCCGATCTGCGGCAGGAAAGCGTATTCCTGCATCGGCCTCGGCGACAGCGTTCCGTCGAAGTCGTAGACGAGCGCGATGACCTTTTTCTCGAAGTTGCCGCGCGTCGAAGAACGTTTCGCCTTGGCAGACTCGCCCGTCTTGCCGGCCTTGCCCGAGCCTGCTGACCGTCCGGCGTGCGCGGTCGGTGCGCTGCCGTTGACGGCTTTGGCCGGGCCGCGACGCTGTCCTCGACCTTCCATGATCGCCACCCCTTTTCCGGCCGCGGCTCAAGCTATAGAGCAAGCCGGATCCTGTCGGCTCGCTCCTGGTCACACGACGCGAAGCATTGAGCGATTCGCCGGACGATTGAAGGCAGCCGGTGGACAACTGTCGCTGCCGAGGCCGTTCGCCGGGCCTCGGCTCAAAAACCTAACGCCATCGATGGCCCAAGCTCAATGCTTGCAGCCGCAGCCTCCGCCGCCACCGCCGCAGCAGCCGTCTTCGCCCTTCGCCCCATGCGCATGGCTATGATCGTGGTCGTGGTGATGGTGATCATGCGCGTGTTGGTGGTGGCCATGACCATGGTCGTGGTGATGATTATCATGGTGATGATGGTCATGACTGCCGCATCCGCAGGCGTGCTCATGCTCGTGCTGATGATCGTTGGGATCGACCAGCACCGCTGCCAGCCTCCGCTCCAGTGCGATCGACTGCTCGCGCGGGGCATCCGTCGCCTCGATCGTCATCGCCATCACTTCGGCGGCAATGCGGATGTCGTCGACCTGACCCAGGTAGTGGCGCCTGAGCCGTCCCTGCCGATCGAAGATCAGCAAGGTCGGTGTGCCCTGCAGCTCGTAGGCATCCATGGTCTGTGGCAGCGGCCCGCCGTTCTGCTTGTCGATGGCGACCGGAAAACCGAAGTGATGGTCTTCCAGGAAATCCTCCAGCAGCTGCGGCGTTTGCTCGTCCTGCTTTTCGAACACCGTATGCAGGCCGACCACCGCAACCTCGTCGTCCTGGAACTGCGCATGAAGCCGCGCCAGCTGCGGCAGCAGGTGTCGCACCGAGCCTGGGCAGTGCATCTGGAAGGCACCGACCACGATCACTTTGCCCTTCGAGGCCGCCAGCGTCGGCAGGGCGTTGGTGTCGGCATTGAACCAGCGGGCAGCGGCAAGCTCCGGTGGCGCTTCGGGATTGAGCATTTGAGGTCCTTTCGAAAAGGGCATATCCGGCTGGCGTATAGTAGCCTGTTTGACTGAGGCCCGGTATCGGGTGGTTTGGCCGCAGGCTGCACTTCCTGTTGACCACGGCGGCCTCGCGCCTTGACATCACCGTCCCGCCCCGCGACATGGGCACCGGTCCGCGCCAGTTCAAGGCGCCCGTCCACAAGGAGCCTCGCCTCATGCCTGCCGCCGACGTCAAGAGCCAGCTCATTTCGCTGATCAAGGAGCGCTCGTTCCAGTCCGGAGGCGAGGTGAAACTGGCGTCGGGACGCACCTCCTCGTTCTACTTCAACATGAAGCCGACCATGCTGCATCCCATGGGTGCCCACCTGATCGCCACGCTGATTCTCGATCAGCTGGCGAAGGACGGCATCGCCGCGGACATGATCGGCGGCCTGGAGATGGGCGCCGTACCACTTGCCTCGGCCGTTGCGGCAGTGAGTGCGTCAGGTCCTCGCCCGCTGCCAGCGTTCTTCGTCCGCAAGCAGGCCAAGGAGCACGGCACACAGAGCCTTGTCGAAGGCTTGGCCAAAGGCGAGACGCTGACGGGCAAGAAGGTCGTCATCGTTGAGGACGTCACCACGACCGGCGGCTCGGCCATCAAGGCGGCAGAGGCGGTGAAAGCCGAGGGCGCCAGCGTCGTTCGCGTCATCACCGTCGTCGATCGCCGCGAAGGCGCCACGGACGCCTTCGCCGCCGCCAAGCTCGACTTCAAGCCGCTGCTGACCATCGCCGACTTCGGCGGATAGCGCGCGACTTACCAATTCGCGTCCCCTCTCCCCATCCTTCATGGAGAAGGGGTTAGAGTAAGGGGCAGCTTCACACCGCAGCGCAAGTTGCCGCCCTCACCAACGACGGGAGAGCAAGGGGTCAGACCCGCAGGGTCTGACAGCCGCCGCGACTCGTCAAAAGGCCCCGAAGCACAGCTCCGAGGCCTCTGATTGTCTGAATTGCAGTGGTCGCGACCTCACCCCAGCCGCTGCTGCAGCGACGCCAGTTCGTCCTTGAGGCCCTTCGGCAGTTGCGTGCCAAAAGTTGCGAAGTGTTCTTCGATCAGCGGCACCTCGGCCTTCCAGCCCGCAGCGTCGACGGACAGCAACTCCTTCAGCGCCGGCGCATCGATCTTCAGACCCGACGTGTCGAGTGCGCCGTCCGCCGGCAGCCTGCCAATCGCGGTATCGACCGCACCAGCCGATTCATCGCAGCGCTCGAACACCCACTTCAGAACGCGGCTGTTCTCGCCGTAGCCCGGCCACAGGAACTTGCCGTCGGCACCTTTGCGGAACCAGTTCACGTAGAAGATCTTCGGCATCTTGGCGCCGGCCTTGCCACCGACATCGAGCCAGTGCCCGAAGTAATCGCCCATGTGGTAGCCGCAGAACGGCAGCATCGCCATCGGGTCGCGACGCAGATCGCCGACCTTGCCGGCAGCGGCAGCGGTTTTCTCCGAGGCCATGATCGAGCCGAGGAATGTACCGTGCTGCCAATTGAAGGCCTCGACCACCAGCGGCGCCACGCTGGCGCGGCGCCCGCCGAACAGGATGGCGCTGATCGGCACGCCATGAGGATCCTCCCATTCCTTGGCGATCACAGGGCACTGGCGCGCAGGCGCGGTGAAGCGCGAGTTGGGATGCGCGGCAGCACGTCCCGCTTGCGCCGTCCACGGGCGGCGCAGCCAGTCGATTCCCTGCTTTGGCGGAGGCCCCATCTGTTCCCACCACACGTCGCCATCCTCGGTGAGGGCGACATTGGTGAAGATGCAGTCGTGCTTCAGCGTCTGCATCGCGTTGTAATTGCTTTCATCCGATGTGCCGGGGGCCACTCCAAAGAAGCCCGCCTCCGGGTTGATCGCGTAAAGCTGGCCATCGGGCCCCGGCTTCATCCAGGCGATATCGTCGCCGATCGTCTCCGCCTTCCAGCCCGGGATCGTCGGCATCAGCATCGCCAGGTTGGTCTTGCCGCACGCCGAGGGGAATGCCGCCGCAACGTACTTCACCTTGCCTTCAGGGTTGGTCAGCTTGAGGATCAGCATGTGCTCGGCGAGCCAGCCCTCGTCGCGCGCCTGCACCGAGGCGATGCGCAGCGCATGGCATTTCTTGCCGAGCAGCGCGTTGCCGCCGTAGCCCGAGCCATACGACCAGATCTCGCGCGTCTCTGGAAAATGCGAGATGTACTTGGTGGCGCTGCATGGCCACGGCACATCAGCCTGCGTCGGCGCCTTGAGGGGATGGCCGACCGTGTGCATGCCGCGCACGAAGTCGTCGCTGTTGCCGAGGATATCGAGGATCTTACCGCCGACGCGTGTCATGATGTGCATGTTGACGACCGCATAGGCGCTGTCGGTGACCATGATGCCGATCTTGGAGATGGGCGATCCGACCGGGCCCATCGAATAAGGCACGACGTACATCGTCCGCCCGGCCATGGCGCCCGTGCTGAGGTCTTTCAGTGTCGCCTTCATCTCCGCGGGAGCACGCCAGTTGTTGGTCGGGCCAGCGTCACTCTCCTTGGCGGAGCAGATGTAGGTCTGGTCCTCGACGCGGGCGACATCTGCCGGATCGGAACGGACAAGAATGGAGTTCGGTCGCTTGTCGTGGTTGAGCCACTGCGCCACGCCGCAGTCGACCAGCAGCTTCAGCAATGTCTGATACTCGGCCTTCGAACCGTCGCACCAAACCACGGAGTCGGGCTTGAAGATCTCCGTTGCTTCACGAACGAAGGCCAGCACTTTCGGGTTCGTCGTGGGAGCTTGGGCGAAGGCGGTATCGTGTTGCATTGTGAACTCCCTTGAAACTTGGTGAGAGCGTGCAGTCGCGAGCCCGATCTCCCAATCGAACCCACCACCACAACTGCAAAGGCTTCGAAGATCGCGAAATTACCCCGATGCAGCGGCAATCGCCTCTTGGAAGCAAGCGCTTAATCGCAATACGCCCGTTGGCCCGGCAAGACACTACGACCAAGGTCGTGCCCCCGATTTGATTTTGCGCAGGTCTTGAGCCCGAATCTTCAGCGCACCGACCGCACTCCGCCAGCGCCGATTTCAGAAGTGTACCTATTGAACCTGCTGTGTCGACATGAGTCGAGAGCCAAGAGCGCGATCGCCTGAGATGGAACCGCGTGTGGTTCCAGCGAAGGCGCTAATCGGTCTCTCGAACAATGGCTTGGAGCAGGTCTCGGTGGCTGAGGCGATCAAACCAGAATCGAACCTGCACGACGCGGACCCAACCTACAATCCGACCCAAATTTCCAGCATTAGCCCTTGCCATCGGACCGCGCGGCACCGGCAAGCCGAACGAATTCAGCACGCGCCTGCGCAGGTGAAGTAACGCGCGTCGCGAACGGCAGCCGAACGCCGCGCACACCGTCGACGAGATCGAAACCAGCCGGATCGACGCCCGTCATGCGCCACTGCCCTGGCGCCGCTCCACCGAGCCGTGTCGCATAAAGCTGCACTGCGTCTGCATGATCGTCATTCATGTGGGCGACGATGTCAGCCTCCGCGCCGACCAACGCTTCTGCACCTTTCAGGTCGTCGAGCAGCTGCTCGCGTTTGAGGTCGACGATGCGTCCGAAGCCGCCGATGTAGTGTGCGCGTTCCACGTGCATGCGCCAGAAAGCGAAATCGGCAAAACCTGAGTACATTTCAGCGGAAGGATGCCGCGCCAGGAAACGGCCCGCGACATTTGCGATCACCTTGGCCGGCACTTGCTCCATGCGTCCAATGACCGTGACGCGCCCTCCGGCCAGTGGGTCACCGGCACCATCGGAGGCGTCAAACAACAGGCTGGCCCGATCATCAGACCGCAAATTGCGCGTGTGCAGCGCCAATTCCGAGATCAAAATCAGTGGCGAGCCATCCGCACCCAGCGCCACCGTCACCAGCGATGCATACGGAATTCCCGAGCCTTCTTCGAGACTTGCAAGAGAAGCCTTGAGTGCGGTCCTGATGATTTCCCGCGCCGCGCCCGCCGGCGACCGGTCGTTCATGTCCATGCCCATTTTTCTCCCGCCGCAACCCCGCGTGACCCCGAATGGTCCCCAACCTCGGCGACTTGAAGGCGTCGCTGCAAGTATCGCTGAAACCGAATTTGGACCATTTCAACAGCCGCACGCCTTGCCCGCAACATCCCCCTCGCCTATTCAGTTGGTGTTCAGATCGGGTAGACAAGAGTTCCTCTGCCACAATTGATACACTTCGCGACCATAAAGCCCGTCGTTATCGAGTATCAAATCGGGCCGGATGGCAACGGCAAGGGGCCGCCATGAAAGAGAAAAGTTCGATTGCACTGGTCGATGACGAACGCAACATCTTAACCTCGTTGCGGATGGCGTTGGAGGCCGAGGGCTACAAGGTCAGAACCTATTCTGACGGTGTCGCCGCGCTCGAAGCGCTGACCGAAGAGCCTGCCGATCTCGGCATCTTCGATATCAAGATGCCGCGCATGGACGGTATGGAGCTGCTGCGCAAGGTGCGCCAGCAGTCGGACATGCCGGTCATTTTCCTCACCTCCAAGGATGAGGAGATCGATGAGCTGTTCGGCCTGAAAATGGGTGCTGATGACTATATCGCCAAACCGTTCTCCCAGCGCCTCGTCGTCGAGCGCGTGCGCACCATCCTGCGGCGACAGACGCCCAAGGATGGGCAGGCTCCCGTGGTCGAGGCCGCCCGTGTTCTGGAGCGCGGCAAATTGAAACTCGATCCCGAACGCCACACCTGCCATTGGGACAGCAGGCCCGTCACGCTGACGGTCACCGAGTTCCTGATCCTGCAGGCACTGGCGCAGCGGCCCGGGGTCGTCAAGACCCGCGATGCGCTAATGGACGCAGCTTACGACGATCAGGTCTATGTCGACGACCGTACCATCGACAGCCACATCAAGCGTCTGCGCAAGAAGTTCAAGAACGTCGACGACGACTTCGACGTGATTGAGACGCTTTATGGCGTCGGCTACCGTTTCAAGGAAACTTGACCGGACGCACCGGAATTGGCCAAGTGGCGCGTCGCGTGACGTACGCCCCTGGCATCGGCCTGACCGCGCTTCGGTCTGGTCCTAGTCCTGCCGCTGGAAGGCGGCCGGGGGAGGAAGAATGGCTTTCGGAACGGAGCGATCTGGGGCTAATGGCGGCGTCACCAAGGGTTTCGGCCGGACGCTATTGCGCCTGTTGAGCCCGTGGCCGCTGATCAACCGCTGGTGGCAGAAGCAGCCGCTCCCGCGCTTCTTGTCCGCCACCCTCCTGCGCCGAATCCTGTTCTCCAACATGATCGGCCTGACGATCTTCCTGATCGGCATTCTTTATATGTCGAACTCGCGCGGCTGGCTGATCGACGCCAAGCGCGAATCCCTGCGCGTCCAGGGCGAGATCATCGCAGCCGCGATTGCCGGCGACGCCAAGGTCGAAACCGAACGCCTGACCCTCGACCCCAACAAGCTGCCGGAAGCCAACAACGCGCGCATTCCTTTCCGCGATGACGGATTTGCTGCGCTCGAGCTGTCGATCCGGCCCGAGCGCGTCGCGCCCATCCTGCGCCGCCTGATCCAGCCCACCAACACGCGCGCCCGCATCTATGCTCGCGACGGAACGCTGATCGTCGACAGCGACCAGCTCCTTCAGCGCGGCACAATTCTTCAGGAGAGCGCCGCGGATGCCGGCAAGGCTCCGTCCGAAGATGCCAAGGACGACTCCGCCGACGGCCGCATCCGGACCAAGAACTTCTGGACCAGATTGAACCGCTGGCTGCTCGACAGAAAGCTGCCGGTGTATCGTGAGATCGGCTCTGGCCTTGGCACCAACTATCCGGAAGTGCGCATCGCCATGGCTGGTGGCACACCGACCCCCATGGTGCTGCTGTCGGAAAAAGGCGAACAGATCGTCTCGCTCGCCGTCCCCGTCCAGCGCATGAAGACGGTGCACGGCGTCCTTCTGCTGTCGACACGTCCCGGTGAGATCGACGAGATTGTCGATGAGGATCGCGAGAAGATCTACTTGATGGCGATCATCGCTCTCATTGCCACCGTCTCGACCTCCCTGCTCCTCGCCCGCACCGTCGCCGACCCGATTCGCCATCTGTCGGAAACGGCCGAAAAGGTCTCAAACAACATCAACGCTCGGCACGAATTGCCCGAAATGACCGACCGGCGCGACGAGGTGGGCTTGCTCGCGCACGCCTTCTCGAAGATGACCGCGGCACTGTTCCGTCGCCTGCAGGCCAGCGAGCACTTCGCAGCCGACATCGCCCACGAATTGAAGAACCCGCTCACCGCGGCGCGCTCGACGGCCGAATCGCTTGGCTATGCCAAGACCGACGAGCAGCGCAGCCAGCTCATCGAGCAGATCCAGCTCGAGCTGAAGCGCCTCAATCGCATGATCACCGAGATATCGAGCGCATCTCGTCTCGACGCCGAACTGGCGCGCCAGCAGCCCGAACCGGTGCCGCTTCAGGCCCTGCTGGAAAGCGTCACATCGATTTTCCGCGACAAGGCCGCCCAGCAAAGCGTCGACCTGCAGCTGAAGATCCCGCCTGCCCACTCGCCCGACACCTACACGATCCAAGGCAACGACAGCCGCATCGCCCAGGTGATCACCAATCTCGTCGACAACGCGTTGTCCTTCTCGCCCAAGGATGGCACGGTCGTCATCACGGTTCTGCGCGATGGCAACGCGGTTGAAATCCGTGTCGATGACGACGGCCCTGGCATCGACGAGGAGAACCTCGAGAAGGTTTTCGAGCGATTCTATACGTATCGGCCGAGCGCCGACAGCAGCCGCGGCAACAACTCAGGTCTTGGTCTCAACATCTCGCGCGAGATCCTCACGGCCTATGGCGGTACGATCCAGGCGCAAAACCGCTACAGGCAGCCAGGTCGGCCCGATTCAGGTCGATTGGGCGCACGCTTCATTGTCCGCCTGCCCGTCACACCGCCGCGCCGCAAGGGCAGTTGAGATGCCCGCTGACGACGCACTGCGTCATGCCACGGCCATCGCTTCCGCAGGACATGGCGTGCTCATTACCGGCCCGTCTGGCTCCGGCAAGTCCGACCTCGCACTGCGCATGATCGCTTGGCCTCCTGCCGGTTTCTCGATTGAGCCGTTTGCTCTCGTGTCCGATGATCAGGTGCTGCTGCGCCGTGACGGCACCCGGCTGCTGGCCGCCGCTCCCCACACCATCGCCGGCCGCCTCGAGGTGCGGGGCCTGGGCATCGTCGCCCTCGATTATGTGGCGAAAGCACACATAAGGCTGGTGGTCGAGCTGTCCCCCGCGGAAGCCGTCGAACGGATGCCCGGGCCCGAATCGGTCACGCTTCAGGGCGTTTTGGTCCCCCTAATCCGACTATTTCCGCACGAAGCGTCTGCACCAGTGAAGGTAGCACTTGCGCTGCGTGGGGTTGTGGCAACAGGCCATTTGCCGTAAGTGCGGCGTCAGAGCGACCAACCGCAGCAAATGCTTTGTCCACGATACCCCCTTGCATGCCAGCCGAACACTTGCCACTTTGCGCCACGGAAAATGGCGCCAACGCGCCGGCTCTGACTTCGGTGTCGACGTGATGAATTCGCTGCTCCGCTCATGTCACGCGTCGCACCGCCAGAACAATCCCCAAACCAGCGGCAGTTTGGCATGATCGGCCTCGTCATCGTCACGCACGGCGGCCTCGCGAAGGAATTCCGCGCTGCGCTCGAGCACATTGTCGGTCCGCAGGAGCGGCTCGAGACCGTTTCGATCGGGCCCGAGGACGATATGGTATTGCGGCGCCGCGAGATTCTGGACGCCGTCCGCAATACCGACTCCGGCGCTGGAGTAATCCTTCTCACCGACATGTTCGGCGGCACTCCGGCCAACCTCGCCATTTCCATCCTCGACGAGGCCAACGTCGAGGTGATTGCCGGCATCAACCTGCCGATCCTTGTCAAGCTTGCCAGCGTGCGCAACGAGACGCCTCTGAGCGAGGCTGTAGCCGTCGCGCGCGATGCGGGGCGCAAGTACATCAAGGTCGCAAGCCAGCAACTGACGGGCGACGGTTGATCGGTACCGACACCCATGCCTGAAATCGATGCAAGCGACCGCCCCGAAGCCATTGTCACGATCCGCAACCGCAAGGGTCTTCACGCCAGGGCATCCGCCAAGTTCGTCAAGTGCGCCGAGAAGTTCGACGCGCACATCACCGTGACGCGCGACAATCAAACGGTCGGCGGTACATCCATAATGGGTCTGATGATGCTTGCCGCCGGTCCCGGATCTCTGCTGCATCTGGTCGCAACCGGCCCCGAAGGGCCCGAGGCGCTGGCCGCTCTGGTGAAGCTCATTGAAAGCGGCTTCGATGAGGATCTGGTCGAAGGCGGGTGACGCCCCCCCTGCGGTCGAGCCGGCTCTAGAGCGCCATGTAGATCTTGGAAATTCGCAACGCGATATCCCTGTAGGCCTGCCGCAGCGCGTCGATGTCGTCGGCAAGAAACAGCATTGACGGTTGACTGGCGCACTCCTGCAGCGTCGCCGCGGCATCCCCCCCACTCGGCAGCTCGAAGCCGACACTGAAAATTTCTACGCCGGCCGCCTTCATATTGCTGCACAAGGCTCGTGCTTGCACGGCAGAAGGCCCGTTCGTCGCGTTGCAGTTGATCGTTTCATCGGCGACACCGCTGCAATAGGCGGTTGTGAAGTCGCCATCCGTCATCAGGATGACGATCTTGCGCAGTCGCGGCGCACCCTCCGCACTATGCTGATGCAAGAGATCATAGGCCAAGGGCTGGCTTGCCGCCGGCCACTGCTGGCTCCAGCGTGGAGAAAGCACATACCACGCCCACGCGACACCAAGGTGGCCCGCCGTGTCGCCCCCGCTGACAAGGCGGTCGATTGCCTGTTTGAGAAGTACCTTGTCGCTCGTCAGCGGCACAACCGCACCTGCTGTCGGCTCGCACGTCCCATCACTGCCGAAGTAGACGCCAACGAGATTGGCCCCGGCCGGCGGATCATCGGTGAAGGCGGCGGCGCCTGTGCGTTCGCTCACGCAGCCATAGTCGCGTGGCCACGTCCGCCTCATTCCAGTTCGATCCGTAAACCTCAGGCGCGTCGGCGCCGGAATGCTGATCGAGGATACCATGGCGCGATCCTCGATACGGATCGCGTCAGCGAACGGCACCAGCGCCGCCCGTGCCGACCGGCTTGACTGGTCATCCCACACCACGATGTCGACAAGGTCATTCGCGGCTTGCTTGAGGGCTTGCAGCTTCTGCACGGTCATCGAAGCGGAGATGTCGAGCACCAGCGCCACCTCGATTTCAGTGGCGCTGTTGCTGCCTGCCGCCACCCTCGCAATGGCCAGTTGCGCCTGCGAATAAGCTGTGAGCGGTAGCCGTGACACACCAAGGATCGTCAACCAGGGCGTGGTGATGAAGGCCGTTCCTTCCGCCACCATCGACGAACCGTTCTCGCCCGTCCGGAACGAGATCAGGTCCTCTGCCAGTGAAAGCGTCCCCAGGTTCTCCTGGTAGAACTGTTGGGCGATCTGAATCGCCACATCGCTCCTGTCGCGGTCGACCTGCAGCGAGCGCGCTCCCGCCAACACGGCTCCGTCGACCGCCGCCAGCACGCGACTGCGCGCCTCCCACCAACGCGCGAGGTCGAGGGCACAGGAAATCATCAAAATGAGTATTCCGATCGTGAGGGCGAACGCGACCGCCACATTGCCGCTATTGCAGTTCGGCGGACTTGAGCCCACCGCGCGTCGGGCGCGTTGAAAAAGATAACATTTGCAATGCACAAGCACGACGCACCGTGCGAACGCGTCAGTCATATCGCGCCCCGCAAAATCGAGTTCTTCAAGAAAATCGTCGGACGAAACCGAATTGCACCCAGAGCATAACAACCTAATGAAGATTATGCAGAGATAGACTTGGTGGATACTTAACGCGCTAAAGTAAACGACAGTGGATGTTATGATCACAAGTATTATTACATGAATGAGCACTAGATGGACACGCAGGTGCGCGCACCCTCGACATCGTCTGCGCCTGCATCTGAATGAGGGCAACCAATTGCCTCACATCGGTGCGGCAGCCGCATCGATCCGGTGAAACACATATAACGAGTTGCTTATATGTCGTTGCCGGCATGTCCAAGCTTCGCTATACGACCGCGCAAAGCTCGATCGCCGATCAGCCACCGCACTCAATCGTGAATTGCTGGCTGTGCGCGAGACGACTGCACGCCTTGGCCAAAGCTCCGGTCCGAGGTCCGCGATTCCCGGCAAACCGATACGAGAGAAACAAGATCATGACCAAAGGACGCGACTACATCATCAAGGACATCGGGCTCGCCGATTGGGGTCGCAAAGAAATCGCCATCGCCGAGACCGAGATGCCGGGCCTGATGGCGACACGCGAGGAATACGGCAAGAGCCAGCCGCTCAAGGGCGCGCGCATCGCCGGCTCGCTCCACATGACCATCCAGACCGCGGTGCTGATCGAGACGCTGGCCGCGCTCGGCGCCGACATCCGCTGGGCCTCCTGCAACATCTATTCGACCCAGGATCACGCCGCCGCCGCCATTGCTGCCCGCGGCATACCCGTCTTTGCCGTCAAAGGCGAAAGCCTGAAGGACTATTGGGACTACACCCGCAAGATCCTCGAGTGGGACGACGGCGGCACGCCCAACATGATCCTCGATGACGGCGGCGACGCCACCCTGCTCGTGCATTTGGGCCTGCGCGCCGAGCAGGGCGATACCGCGTTCCTCGACCGGCACGGCTCGGAGGAAGAGGAGATCCTGTTCGCGCTCATCAAGCGCACGTTGAAGGAAAAGCCCGGCTGGTTCGCCGAACTGGCGCGCAACATTCGCGGCGTCTCCGAGGAGACGACCACCGGCGTCCACCGACTCTACATCATGGAGAAGGAAGGCAAGCTCCTCTTCCCGGCAATCAACGTCAACGACTCCGTCACCAAGTCGAAATTCGACAACCTCTACGGCTGCCGTGAGAGTCTTGTCGACGGCATTCGCCGCGGCACCGACGTCATGATGGCCGGCAAGGTGGCAATGGTCGCCGGATTTGGCGACGTCGGCAAAGGCTCCGCCGCCTCACTCCGCAATGCCGGCTGCCGCGTGCTGGTCTCCGAGGTTGACCCGATCTGCGCCCTGCAGGCCGCCATGGAAGGCTACGAGGTGACGACCATGGAGGACGCCACCGCCCGCGCCGACATCTTTGTCACGGCCACCGGCAACAAGGACGTCATCACCGTCGAGCACATGCGCGCCATGAAGGATCGCGCCATCGTCTGCAACATCGGCCACTTCGACAACGAGATCCAGGTCGCCGGCCTCAAGAATCTGAAGTGGGATAACATCAAGCCGCAGGTCGACGAGATCGAGTTCCCCGACGGCCACCGCATCATTCTGCTGTCGGAAGGGCGCCTCGTGAACCTGGGCAATGCGATGGGCCACCCTTCGTTCGTGATGTCAGCGTCCTTCTCCAACCAGACGCTGGCGCAGATCGAGCTCTGGCAGAACCGGGACACCGGAAAGTACCAGCGCAAGGTCTATACGTTGCCGAAGCACCTCGACGAGAAGGTCGCCATGCTGCATCTGGAAAAGATCGGCGCCAAGCTGACCAGACTGCGCCCTGAGCAGGCAGCCTATATCGGCGTTGCTGCCGAAGGCCCCTTCAAGCCGGACCACTACCGCTACTGAAGGCACCCGTCGCGCAGCCAGCAGCTCCTTTCGACGAGGCGGGCAGAAATGTCCGCCTTGTCTCTTTGATGGCTCACGTAAGCACCTTCGCTGCCGACCTTCCTGTGCAAATCAAGGCCGCTGCGTTGCCTCAACACCGCCAACCCCATCAATCGCGCTTCGATACCAAGAAACACTTGGCGATCCGCTGGCCAATTGAGCCCCGCACATCACATAATCGCAACTGATTCGTCGGCAGGTACGCCGCGCGATTCGGCAGCCGTCGCGGGAGTCCTCGCGTTGCGAAGGCTGGAACCCCGTCGGTAGTGGCAACCGACGGCATGAAGCGGCGGCCGGCCCCAGCCGCCCGGCATCTCTTCTAGGAACGCGATGCGCTCCTTTGTCTTTAAATCCCGGGCCCGCAATGCCCGCAACGAACTCGTCATGCTCCTGCTGGCGAGCATGGGTGTCGTCGGCTCGTTGACACTTGCCGTCACGCGCCAGCAGTCCCTGCCGACGCCGGGTATCGATGTCCAGAAGCTGTTCCTGATGACGGGCATTGCGGTCGGCGCGCTGCTCGCAAGCCTGCTCGTCTGGCGTGCTGCACGTACCGCTCGTTTGCTGACGCGCCGGTCCCGCGAGGAGAATGCCGACTTGCGGCGCAGCCTCGCCATGGCCGAATCGGTCATTCACGCCGAGCCTCAGATCCTGCTCTACTGGGACAGCGAGCACGCGGCCCACCTCGTCGCCCAGACGCTCAACAACGTCGCCGGGTTGCCCGTCCGCCGCGAGGACATTCTGCGCTTTGGCCAATGGCTCGAGCCCCGCTCCGCCGCCCTGCTCAAGTCGAGCCTCGACTCACTCTTCCAGAATGGCAAGTCGTTCAACATCATCGTCCGCACGAAAGCTGCCGACCATATCGAGGCGGAAGGGCGCGCCACCGGTGGCCGTGCTATTCTGCGATTGAGCGAAGTCGCCGGCTACAAGCGCGATCTCGCCCGCATCATCGATCAGCATCAGTGGCTGGCGCGCGACATCCGTTCCATGCGCGCCCTGCTCAACGCTATGCCCATGCCGGTCTGGCTGAAGACGCGCGACGGCAAGATCACGTGGGTCAATCGCGCCTATGTGCAGGCCGTCGAATCGGACAACGAGGACGAGGTCCTTTCCCGCCAGATCGAGCTGCTCGATTCCCGCGAACGCCAAAGCGCGCTGAAGTCGATTGCCAAGGGCGACGACTTCCGACAGCGCATGCCGATTGTGGTCGGCGCCGAGCGCAAGGCGCACGATGTCATCATGCTCCCACTGGGCGAGACCATCGCCGGCGCAGCCATCGACGTCGCTGCAATCGCCACCGCGCAGGGAGAACTCGAGCGCCAGATCACCGCTTACGATCGCACGCTCGATCACGTTGCCACTGCCGTTGCCATGTTCAACAAGGAGCAGCGCCTCAAGTTCTTCAATGAGGCCTTCCTGAAGCTGTGGCCGCTCGACGTCGACTGGCTGAACTCGAACCCGACCGCCAGCAGCGTGCTCGACAGGCTGCGCGAGCGCGGCGTGCTGCCCGAGACCGCCAACTACCGCGAATGGAAGGCCAAGACGCTCGACTGCTACAGCACCGGCTCGGAATTCGAGGATTGGTGGCTGTTGCCTGACGGCCGCATCATCCACGTCCGCGCAGAGCAGCAGCCCGACAATGGCGTGACATTCCTCTTTGCCGACGAGTCCGAGCGCCTTGCCCTCGAAAGCCGCTACAATGCGCTCATCAACGTGCAGCGCGAAACCCTCGACAGCCTCAAGGAAGGCGTTGCCGTGTTTGCCGCCGACGGCCGCCTCAAGCTGCACAACTCCTCTTTTGCGAGCATCTGGCGACTGGACCGCGACGACCTCAACAAGGCACCGTTCATCGACGAGATCATCTCCGCAGTCGCCGACAACAAGGACGAAGCCGGCGCCTGGCAGTCGATCCGCGGAGCGGCCACGTCATATCTCGACACGCGCCAGCAGCGCGCCGGTCAGATGGTGCGCGCCGACCTGAGTGTCATCGACTACGCGACGACGCCGCTTCCCGATGGCGGCACGCTCGTCACGTTCGCGGACGTGACGGTGTCGAAACGCTATGAGCGCGCGCTGGTCGAGCGCAATGAGGCCCTCGAGGTCGCCGATCGATTGAAGAACCAGTTCATCGGTCACGTGTCCTATGAGTTGCGCACGCCGTTGACCAACATCATCGGCTTCTCGGATCTTCTCACCAGCGCCTCGTTTGGCCCGCTCAACGACAAGCAGCGCGAATACCTCGAAGACATCTCCTCATCCTCGCGCACGCTACTTGCGATCATCGACGATATTCTCGATCTCGCCACCATCGATGCTGGCTCGCTCGAGCTGCGCCGCGATACCGTCGATGTCACGAAGGTCATCGACGACGCAATCCAGGGCATTCGCGACCGCGCCTCCCGCACTTCGCTGACCATCGACATCGGCATCGAGGATGGCGTCACCACATTCGTCGCCGACGAGCAGCGCGTCCGCCAGGTGCTCTACAATCTGCTCTCCAACGCGGTTGGATTCTCGCATGAAGGCGGCACCGTGCACATCACCTGCTGGCGCGATGGCGATGCCACGGCATTCCAGGTCGAGGACGAAGGCGTCGGCATTCCCGACGAGCAGCAACCGCGCATCTTCGATCGTTTCGTCAGCCGCAGCCAGGGTTCCAAGCATCGCGGGGCCGGGCTCGGACTTTCCATTTCGCGCAATCTCGTCGAACTGCACGGCGGACAGCTGACGCTGGAATCGAAAACGGGTCGCGGAACTCGCGTCACCGTTCGCTTCCCCGACGCCTTCGCCCGCACGGCACCAGCCGACGGATCGAAATCCGACGCAGACACAAACGGCCAGCGCGCAACAGGTTGAGCGCGACCTCGCTAGGCAATCCTCGAAAATCGACCTTGAGGTCCCGATGTTGCAGCCCGCGGCACCGGAAACGTATTGACGCCGATCCCCGCCGCCATCAGGCTGCCGCGCCGAACCATGACTATCACGTCCCGTGCACAGCTCCCAATCATCCCCAATGCCCACGATTGATGCCTCCTACACCCTGACCGCGCGCGATGAGTCAGCGCTTGCGCATCTGGCAGCGCTTGCCGCCACGTTCGCCCGGGCCGGCGACGTCGTTGCCCTTGAAGGCGATCTGGGCGCGGGCAAGACGACGTTCGCGCGCGAATTCATCCGCTCCCTCCTCGGCAACACGACGGAGGAAATTCCAAGCCCGACATTCACGCTCGTGCAGACCTACGACACACCGCGCATGGCGGTCGCCCACTTCGATCTCTATCGCCTGTCAAATCCCGACGAGCTGTCGGAGCTGGGCCTCGACGACGCGCTGTCGCGTGGCATCGCGCTCGTCGAGTGGCCCGAGCGCGGCGGCGATCTGCTGCCAGCCGACCGTCTCACGATCAGTCTCGTCGATGCCGCCGATGGCCACCAGGACCATCGCGACATCACCATCACCGGCACTGGGGCGTTCGCCGCGCGCGCCGCCAGGCTCAATCGCATTGCGAACTTCCTCGATGCGTCCGGCTGGAGTAGCACCGGCACCACCATCGCATACCTGCAGGGAGACGCCTCCACGCGCCGCTACGCCCGCGTGACACGACAAGCCACCAACAGCGCGCCGCCACGTGCCGTGCTCATGGATTGGCCACGACAACCCGATGGCCCGCCGATCCGCAATGGCCTGCCCTACAGCCGCATCGCACATCTGGCCGAGGATGTGCGCCCGTTCGTCGCCATCGCCAACGCATTGCGCCGTCACGGCATCGCCGCCCCTGCGATTCATGCCGCCGACCTCGACGCCGGACTGCTGCTGATCGAGGATTTCGGCGACCGCGTCTTTGGCAGCGAGCTGGCCGTCGGCGCCGATCAGGCGTCGCTTTGGCGGGACGCACTCGACGTGCTCTTGCATTTGCGAACCGCGCCCGCCGACGCCGCCATGCCGGTGCCCGGCGCCGACAGCTGGACACTGCCGCGCTACGACTCCGACGCAATGCTGATCGAGATCGAGTTGCTGTCCGACTGGCTCTGGCCGTTCGCCATTGGCAGCAAGATGCCCACGAACCTGCGCGACACCTATGTCGGCCATTGGCGTCAGCTGATCGGCACGCTGCAATCCCTTCCGACCGGCTGGACCTTGCGCGACTTTCATTCTCCCAACCTGATCTGGCGTCCTGATCGACAAGGCCTCGACCGTGTCGGCGTCATCGACTTCCAGGATGCCATGCAGGGACCGCCAGCCTACGATGTCGTCTCGCTGCTGCAGGACGCGCGCGTCGATGTCCCAGCCACGCTTGAAACAGCTCTGCTCGACGAATACTGCCGCCGCGCCCGTGCTGCCGACCCAGACTTCGACGAGAATACCTTCCGCTTCGCCTATGCCGCGCTTGGCGCCCAGCGCAATACCAAGATCCTCGGCATCTTCGCCCGCCTCGCCCGCCGCGACGGCAAGCCGCAATATGTCGCTCATATGCCGCGCATCTGGGGATATCTCCAACGCTGCCTGCAACATCCGCGCCTTGCCGCCTTGAAGTCGTTCTACGATAACCACGTCTTCGCACTCGCCAGCAAGCGGCGCTGAAACAATCGCAATCGCCGCAACTGACGAGTGCGCGCACGTCCCGGAAGTAACCGTCACCACAAGGGCCGACATGAGCCGACCGACCACCGCCATGGTACTCGCCGCAGGCCTCGGCAAGCGCATGCGTCCATTGACCGACATGGTGCCCAAGCCGATGGTACGCCTCGCCGGCCGCCCGCTGATCGACCACGTGCTCGACCGCCTCGCCACAGCCGGCATCAAGCACGCGGTTGTCAACGTGCATTTCCATGCCGACGTGCTCGAGCGCCATCTTGCAACACGCAAGACGCCGCGCATCACAATCTCCAACGAGCGAGACAAGCTGCTCGACACCGGCGGCGGCATCGTCAAGGCCTTGCCGCTGCTCGGCAGCGAACCGTTCCTGATCCACAATTCAGATTCGGTGTGGATGGAAGGACCACACGAAAATCTCGACAGCCTGATGGAAGCCTGGGATCCGCAGCGCATGGACGCCTTGCTGCTGCTCGCCTGCTCCATCAGCAGTCTCGGCTACGATGGCCCCGGCGATTTCACCATGTCGAGCGACGGTCAGATTGCGCGCCGCCGCGAAGGCAACGTCGCGCCATTCGCGTTTACCGGCGTTTCCATCGCCCATCCGCGCCTGTTCGACGGAGCACACGAGGCGGTCTTCTCCATCAATCGTCTTTGGGATGCCGCCATCGCCAAACGCCGCGTCTATGGCATCCGGCTCGACGGATTCTGGATGCACGTCGGCACACCCGACGCGCTGGAGGCCGCCGAATCCTGCCTTGCCGAAGGGGAGCTGCGACCCGAATGACGGCAAGCGCATCAGGCCCGGCGGAACGCTCGCAAAGGACATCGCGGCCGCGCATCTTCACCGTGCCGCCCGGCCGGCCGTTCCTCGATGTGCTGGCTGCAGCGATCGTCGAGGGCCACCTCGGCACCTTCGGCGACGGCAGGCCGAATCCGCTGGCACTCACCGACATTACGTTGCTGCTACCGACTCGCCGCGCCACACGCGCGCTGCAGGATGCCTTCCTGCGGCACATGAAGACGCGCGCTGTCCTGCTGCCCCAGATACGCCCGATCTCGGAGGGCGACGACGAATTGACACTGCTCACCGGCCTCGCCGGACTGACATCGGCAGGCCCGCTCGATCTCGATTCGCGTCCTGCCATCCCTGAGCTGGAACGCCGCCTTGTCCTCACCCAGCTCGTGTTGCGTTGGGCCGAGGCAATGAGCAATGCCACGCCCCCTGGCCAGCGCGCGATCGCACCGCTGCACGCCGCCGGCAGCAGCACGCCCGCACAAGCCGCCCATCTCGCTGCCGAGCTGGCGCAGTTGATGGATATGGTCGAGACCGAGAATGCAAGCCTCGCAGATCTCGCCAAGCTTGTGCCTGAAACCTTCTCGGAACATTGGCAGAAGACGCTGCAGTTCCTCGACATCCTGACCACGTACTGGCCAACGCATCTGGCCGAGCGCAATCTCAGCGCACCGGCCGCGTTGCGCAATGCGACCTTGCTTGCCGAGGCGCGACGGTTGAGCGAAGTCCCACCCAAGGGCCCGGTCGTCGTCGCCGGAGTAACGGGCTCCATCCCAGCCACGGCGGAGCTGATGCGCGTCGTCGCATCACTCCCCAACGGCGCAATCGTTCTCCCCAATCTCGATCTCACGCTCGATACCGAAGCCTGGCAGGCCATCCGTCCCGATGACGCCAGCGGCGGACATCCCGAGCATCCCCAATATGGACTGAAGCTGCTGCTCGATCGCCTCGGCATCCCCCGCGAGGACGTGGCCCTGCTTCCCGGCTCGCAGCTTTCCCAAGCCGGCGAGAACTGTCAGGCTTTCTTCAGCGAGGCGTTGCGTCCAGCCAGCACCACCGCCCACTGGCACACATACGCCGAGAAGACCGACCGCGACGCACTCAAGGCTGCACTCGCGAACGTGAACCTGCTCGACGCACCGACCGCGCAGGACGAAGCCGAGGCGGTCGCGCTAATCCTGCGCCACGCACTCGAGACGCCCGGCCAGACCGCGGCACTCGTCTCGCCCGATCGCCTGCTGGCGCGGCGCGTCGCCACGAGGCTCGAAAGCTGGGGCATCCGCGTCGACGATTCCGCCGGGCGGCCGTTCGCCAAGACCGTACCCGGCGCCTTTCTCGACCTGGTCATCGAAGCGATACACCGTAACTTCGCACCGCCTCAGCTGACGGCGCTGCTCAAGCATCCATTGACCCGCCTCGGCCTTGGTGCGTTCGAAGTTCGCCGCGCCGCTCGCGCACTCGAGCTGGCCGCCTTCCGCACCGATTACTTCGGTGCGGGTGTCGGAGGTGTCGAAGCAGCCCTCGAGGACGCAAGCCAGGACGTCGCCACGCGCCAGCGCCGCGAGCGTGCGGTCCGCCGGCTCTGGGACGAGGATTGGGCCGGAGCGCGCGATCTTGTCACGCGCTTGAAGCGTGCCTTTGAGCCGCTCGCCGCGCTTTACGGCCGCCGCGGTAAGCTGCCGCTCGCCGAGCTGGCCGCGGCCCACGTCACCGTTGCCGAGGCTCTGTCAGCGCTCCCCGAAGAGCCCGCCGCGGCCTCGAACGAACGACAACCAGGTTCCACCAGGCCCACGAACGACGCTGCGCAAGCAGCATCATCCTCCCCGCTCTATCTTGGCGAAGCGGGTTCCGCAGCATCCCAGCTTTTCACCGGTCTCATTGACCCAAACCTGTCCGCACTTCACATCGAAGCCGCCGACTACGCCGATCTTTATCGCAGCCTGATTGTCGGCGTGAATGTCCGGTCACGTGTACCCGTTCATCCGCGGCTGTCGATCTGGGGCCCATTCGAAGCGCGCTTGCAGCAACCCGACATCGTCATCCTGGGCTCGCTCAACGATGGCACATGGCCCGAGTCCGCCGATCCTGGCGCCTGGATCAATCGTCCGATGCGCAAGGCTTTGGGTTTGCCCGCACCGGAGGAATCGATTGGCCACGCCGCGCACGACTTCGCTTCCCTGCTCGGCGCCAGGCAACTCTATCTCACCCGTGCCGAGAAGATTGACGGCGTCCCCACGGTCCCCTCCCGCTGGCTGATGCGCATCGTCGCGCTGCTCGACGGCATGGACATGCGCGACGCGATCAAGAAGAAGAGTTCCTGGCTCGGTTGGGCGCGCGCCCGCGATCACATCGCCCAGCGCCGAACCATTGCAGTGCCCGCGCCACGGCCGCCCGTCGCGCACCGCCCGCGCCGGCTCTCCGTCTCGGCAATCGAGAAATGGATCGCCAACCCCTACGAGATTTTCGCCAGCCGCATTCTCGATCTCGATCCGCTGCCGATCCTCGGCAAGCTTCCCGACGCCAGCCTCCGAGGCTCCATCGTCCACGATGTGCTGGCTGAGTTCGCCCGCCGCCACCCCAGCAACCTTCCCGGAGACATCGAGCAGGTGCTTGTTGCGATCGCCCGCGAGCGATTGGCACCGTATCTTTCCAATCCGCGCATCCGTGCCTTCTGGCTGCCGCGCTTCGAGCGCTTCGCGCGCTGGTTTGCCGAGACCGAACAGGCACGGCGCCAGCAAACCGATCGCGTGCTCGCTGAAATCACCGGCACTATGGTCTTGGACGCACCGGCCGCCCCATTCACGCTCACCGCCCGCGCTGACCGCATCGACGTTGCCAGCGACGGGCTGGTCATCACCGACTACAAGACAGGACGGACGCCCTCCGATAAGCACGTCGCCGGTGGAACCTCCCCGCAATTGCCGCTCGAGGCGGCCATCGCCATTGCCGGCGGCTTTGCAGGGCTCGACGCCAGCACGGTCAGAGCCTTGCGCTACATCCGCTCCACCGGCGGCTCGCCACCGGGCGAGGATCATGTGGTCAACGCCGGCACACCCGCCGACCTCGCCACATCCCAGCGCGAGGGCCTGCGCCGGCTGGTGGCCCTTTTCGACGACGCTGACACACCCTACTC
Organism: Hyphomicrobiaceae bacterium; assembly: GCA_044222395.1. GTDB lineage: Bacteria > Pseudomonadota > Alphaproteobacteria > Rhizobiales > Hyphomicrobiaceae > JAEUMD01. The sequence goes on from JBGANK010000021.1 coordinate 48,696, forward strand.
GGCGTTGCGCCGGCACGGGTTCGATTACGATTACGACGACTTTGCCCAGCTTGCGCGAGTGGCCGAATGGTCGGGCCAGCCTGCCACCGACTCCGAGTCCTGAGCCAAATTCCTGACTGCAGTGAAATGGCCGAATATTCAGTCGACACGTGAATGCCTCAGCCGCTTGACCAAAGACGCGGCAATTCCGACGCTTGCGGTCGGAACGAGTTGCCCCCATCTTCCAGGCACACCTCGGCGATGCCACCGAGCCCCCGTTAACGTCATTGCGCAACAACCTGGCCCCCACAACCCTACCTGGTGAGAAGCCGCGGAAGCCACCCCTACGAGGAACACCCAAGCGATGAGCCGCCACACCCGCGACACCGAGTACGCCACCGCCAAGGCCGCTGCCGAGGCTGCCAGCAAGAAGGGCAAGCCGAACCGTGCCGAGGTCGAGGAGGCCGTGCGCACAATTCTCCGCTGGGCCGGCGAAGACCCCGCACGCGACGGCCTGATCGAGACCCCCAAGCGCGTCGCCAAGGCTTACGAGGAGCATTTCGCTGGGTACGCGATGGACCCATCCGAGATCCTGTCGAAGACCTTCGAGGAGATCGAGGGCTACGACGAGATGATTTCGTTGCGCGGCATTCGATTCGAGAGCCATTGCGAGCACCATATGGCACCGATCATCGGCCGCGCCTGGGTCGCCTACATTCCGCGCGGACGCGTCGTCGGCATTTCGAAGCTCGCCCGCGTCGTGCAGGTCTACGCAAAGCGCCTGCAGATCCAGGAGAAGATGACGGCGCAGATCGCCAACGTCATCGACGAGGTGCTGCAGCCGCAGGGCGTCGCCGTTCTGATCAAGGCCGAGCATCACTGCATGACGACACGCGGTGTCATGAAACCCGGCACCGACCTGGTGACGAGCCGCATGCTGGGCGTCTTCCGCGACAGCGCCATTACCCGCGAGGAGTTCCTGTCGCTACTCAACGACTAGCCGATTGAAAAGCAGCGCACCGCGTCACTCCGCAAGCCGCGCCACCTCCTGGAACAGCAGAGCCAGATCTTGCGGGCGCGACATCCGATGCTCGCCGTCTGTGACTTCGATCAGCTTCGCCCAACCGCCCGTCAGGAAGCCGGCGAGCTTGCGCGCGTGGCCGACCGGCACGTCCTTGTCCATCACACCCTGGATGATGACCACCGGGCGCCCCGCGTCGAACGGCACCGCGTTGAACAGGTGATTGCGTCCTTCTTCGATGAAGCGGCGCGTAATCGCATAGGGCTCACCATAGTCGGACGGAAGCAGGTAGAGACCCTTTTCCATCAGGTCGCGCCGCGCCGCGGCATCGAACTTCTTCCACATCAGCTCTTCGGTCAGATCCCAGGCCGGCGCGATCAGTACCAGCCCCTTGATGCGCGCGGCCTGCTCGCCGGTGCTTCGCATGAGTTCGCGCAGCAGCAGAAGCGCGATGTGCCCGCCCGTTGATGAGCCGACCAGGATCTGCGGACCCGACGTCAGCTGCGTGAAAACAGCACGTGCTTCCTCCAGCCAGTCGCCGATCGTCGCCTCTTCGAATACCCCTTCCGAGCGCCCGTGCCCGGAATAGTCGAACCGCGTCATGCCGAGACCCTGCCCGGCTGCCCACTCCGCCAACGCCGCAGCCTTGGTCGAGATCATGTCCGACTTGAGCCCCGGCAGCCACATCAGCCCGAGGCCATCTCCTCGCGCTGACGCCGCTACCATGTTGGCGATGCGCCGCTGCCGCGCGACGCCCGCGCCGACGCTCAGGAATTGCTCTTGCCCGTTCCCCATCCTATGACACCTCGTCCTTGTCCCAACGGAGCCCCCCTTGCCCGAAAAGTGGCCGACCATACTCCAGATCATTCCGGAGCTCGACACCGGAGGTGCCGAACGCACCACCGTCGAAATGGCCGAGGCGATCGTCACGGCGGGCGGGCGTGCGATCGTCTTGAGCGCCGGCGGCAGGCTTGTCGCTGAGCTCACCGCAACCGGGGCCGAGCACATCACTTTTCCCGCAGCGGCGAAAAAGCCTTGGAGCATCCTCGCCAATGCGCGTGCAATCGCCCGACTTGTGAAACGCGAGAGGGTCGACCTCATCCACGCCCGCTCCCGCGCGCCTGCATGGAGCGCTTTGATCGCCGCACGACGCACGCGCACGCACTTCGTTACCACTTACCACGGCATCTACAACGAGAAGGGCCGCATGAAGCGGACCTACAACAGCGTCATGGCGCGCGGCGAATTGGTGATTGCCAATTCGCTCTACACAGCCGAGTTCGTCCGCACCCGCTATGGCACCAACCCGTCACGTATCGTCGTCATCAACCGCGGCGTCGACATCGAGCGCTTCGACCGACGCGACATCGCCGCCGATCGGATCGCCGCGCTGCGCGCAGCCTGGCGCATCGAAGAGGGCCACCGCATCGTACTCCACCCTGCGCGCCTGACGCGATGGAAAGGCCAGCCCGTCGTCATCGATGCCGCGAAACTAGTGGCGCGACGGTCCGGCTTCGAACGCGTCGTCTTCATACTGGCGGGCGATGCCCAGGGCCGCGACAGCTACGCCGCCGAGCTCAAAGCGCAAATCGCAAGCGCCGGCCTCG
>JBGANK010000022.1:0-46417 GCA_044222395.1 Hyphomicrobiaceae bacterium
GGACTACATAGTGACCGAATGCCGCGCCCCCATTTCAATGTACCTCCGGCGCCGGCCCGATAGCGGCGGTCTTCCACGACCAAGACCAAAATCCTAAGGATTTCAAATGACTCGACAGGCGCTGAACGACCAGTTCCTTCGCACGGCATTCCTCGACGGCGCCAACGCCGCCTACATCGAAGAGCTTCAGGCCCAATATGAGAAGAACCCCGGCTCGGTTTCCGACGAATGGCGGCATTTCTTCGAATCGATGAAGTCAGGGCATGTCGGCGACGAGCCCGACCACGCCGAGCGGGCGTCCTGGGCGGTGCCGCTCAATCAGCTGGCGGCCCATGACGAGCTGATCAGTGCCCTGACGGGCGACTACGAGGCGGTCGAGCGGGACCTGCGCGACAAGATCTCGGCGCGCGCCCATTTTGCCGGTTTCGAGATGTCGCCGATCGCTTCGCTCAGGGCGACGCAGGATTCGATCCGCGCCTTGATGATGATCCGTTCCTACCGCGTTATGGGGCATTTGGCGGCCGATCTCGATCCGCTGGGGCTGGCCGACCGCAACGTGCACCGGGAGCTGAAGCCGGAGAGCTACGGCTTCACCGAGGCCGACTACGACCGGCCGATCTTCCTCGACAAGGTACTGGGGCTGGAGACGGCTTCGATCCGCGAAATCATCGCCATCGTCAGGCGCACCTATTGCCGGCATATCGGCGTGCAGTTCATGCACATCACGTCGCCGGCGCAGAAGTCGTGGATCCAGGAGCGCATCGAAGGTCCGGAAAAGGACATCCGCTTCACCATCGAGGGCAAGAAGGCGATCCTCAACAAGCTGATCGAGGCGGAGACGTTCGAGAAGTTCTGCGACATCCGATACACCGGTACCAAGCGATTCGGACTTGATGGTGCGGAGGCGATGGTGCCGGCGCTGGAACAGATCATCAAGCGCGGCGGGCAGCTCGGCGTGCGCGAGATCGTGCTGGGCATGGCGCATCGCGGGCGTCTCAACGTGCTCGCCAATGTGATGGGCAAGCCGCATCGCGCCATCTTCAACGAGTTCAAGGGCGGATCGTTCAAGCCGGAAGAGGTCGAGGGTTCCGGCGACGTGAAGTACCATCTGGGCGCGTCGTCGGACCGCTCATTCGACGGCAACAATGTCCACCTGTCGCTGACCGCCAACCCGTCGCACCTGGAGATCGTCGATCCGGTCGTGCTCGGAAAAGTGCGCGCCAAGCAGGATCAGCACGGCTGCAACCCGGGCGAGCGGACACCGGTGATGCCGCTGCTAATCCACGGCGATGCCGCGTTCGCCGGACAAGGCGTGGTGGCGGAGTGCTTCGGTCTGTCGGGTCTCAAGGGTCACCGCACCGGCGGCTCGATCCACTTCATCATCAACAACCAGATCGGCTTCACCACAAATCCGCGTCACTCGCGGTCGTCGCCCTATTGCTCGGATGTGGCGCGCATGATCGAGGCGCCGATATTCCATGTGAACGGCGACAACCCGGAGGCGGTGGTGCATGTCGCCAAGGTCGCCACCGAATTTCGGCAGAAGTTCCAGAAGCCGGTGGTGATCGACATGTTCTGCTACCGGCGGTTCGGCCACAACGAGTCCGACGAGCCGATGTTCACGCAGCCGCGCATGTATCGCGCGATCAAGAACCACCCGACGGTCACGACTGTCTACGGCGAACGGCTGGTCAAGGAAGGCGTGATGACGGCGGAGGGCGTCGAGGCGATGCGCACCGCATTCCGAGATCACCTGGAGGCCGAGTTCGCCAATTCCGATTCCTACAAGCCCAACAAGGCGGACTGGCTCGACGGGCGCTGGTCGTCGATCGGTTTTGCCGAGGACGAGGCGCGGCGCGGCCAAACGGGCGTGCCGATCGAAAAGCTGCGCGACATCGGCCGGCGCATCACGACCATCCCTGGGGATTTCAACGCGCACAAGACGGTAGCCCGGTTGCTCGAACGGCGGCGCGAGATGATCGAAAAGGGCGAGGGCATCGACTGGGGCATGGCCGAGCACCTTGCATTCGGCTCGCTGTGTACCGAGGGTGTTCCCGTGCGGCTGTCGGGCCAGGATTGCGAGCGCGGCACCTTCTCGCAGCGCCATTCGGTGCTGATCGACCAGGAAACCGAGCGGCGGTTCACGCCGCTGCGCCACATCTCGCCGGATCAGGCGCGATACGAGGTGATAAACTCGATGCTGTCGGAAGAGGCGGTGCTCGGCTTCGAGTACGGCTATTCGCTGGCCGAGCCCAATGCACTCGTCATGTGGGAAGGACAGTTCGGCGACTTCGCCAACGGCGCGCAGGTGATCTTCGACCAGTTCCTGTCGTCAGGTGAGCGCAAGTGGCTCAGGATGTCGGGCCTCGTCTGCCTGCTGCCGCACGGCTACGAGGGGCAAGGTCCGGAACATTCGTCGGCACGGCTCGAGCGCTACCTGCAACTTTCCGCAGAGGACAACTGGCAGGTCGCCAACTGCTCGACACCGGCCAATTACTTCCACATCCTGCGCCGGCAGATCCACCGCAAGTTCCGCAAGCCGCTGATCCTGATGACGCCGAAGTCGCTGCTCCGGCACAAGCGGGTCATTTCGCGGTTGGACGAACTCGCTGACAGCACGTCATTCCATCGCGTATTGTGGGACGATGCCGACCGCACGGCGCATCCCAACAGCACCGAGAAGATCGTGCTGAAGCCCAATGAGGAGATCAAGCGCGTCGTACTGTGCACGGGCAAGGTCTATTACGACATCATCGATGCGCGCGAGGCCGCCGGCACCACGGATACTGTGGTGTTGCGCGTCGAGCAGCTTTATCCGGTGCCGGCGCGCGCATTGATCCACGAGATCGGCCGCTATCCAAATGCAACAGATATCGTGTGGTGCCAGGAAGAGCCCAAAAACATGGGCGCGTGGAGCTACATCGAGCCCAACCTGGAGTGGGTGCTCGAACATGTCGACTGCCGCGTCAAGCGCGCGCGCTATGCCGGGCGGCCGGCATCAGCAGCGACAGCGACAGGCCTCGCCAAGAAGCACGCCGAGGAGCAGAAGAAGCTGGTCGCGGATGCGCTGGGCTAATCTGGACGAGAGGATCGCAGGGCGCTGAGACCAGACATGCGCCGGGCATGGACGTTGTGATGACAACCGCCGGAGCCGCGACGCGGCCGGCAGCCAAAGAGGACGAGCTGAGATATGGCGATCGAGATCCGTGTTCCGACGCTGGGTGAGAGCGTGACCGAGGCCACCGTCGGCCAGTGGTTCAAGAAGCCGGGTGACGTCGTCAAGGCCGACGAGCCGCTGGTGGAGCTGGAGACGGACAAGGTGACGGTCGAGGTTCCTTCGCCGGCTGCAGGCGTACTAGGCGACGTGGCTGTCGAGGCCGGGCAGACGGTCGGGGTCGGCGCGATCCTTGGTCATGTCAACGCCGGGGCCGGCGGTGCAAAGGCGGCCGCGCCCGCACCTGCACCGGTTGCAGCGGCGGCGCCAAAGGCCGCAGAGCCAGCGCCGAAGCCTGCAATGGCCGAGAGTGGAGGTACGGCACCCAAGGCGCGGGCGGGCGGCGAGATGCCGCCGTCTCCGGCAGCGCGCAAGGCGCTCGATGAAGCAGGCCTTTCGGTCAATGACGTACAGGGCTCGGGCAAGCGCGGACAAGTTCTCAAGCAGGACGTGGCTGTTGCGGGGGAGCGCGGTGCTGCGCCGGCTCCAGCTGCGAGCGCTGCGGCTGCGCCAGCGGCATCGCAGGCTGTCGGCTATGCCTCCGCAGCACAGCCGGTGCCGCTGCAGCAAGTGCGTGCGCCATCGGTTCCCAACGACGTGGCGCGCGAGGAACGTGTGAAGATGACGCGGCTGCGGCAGACGATCGCGCGGCGGCTCAAGGATGCGCAGAACACGGCGGCGATGCTGACCACGTTCAACGATGTCGACATGTCGAACGTGATGGCGCTGCGCAACCAGTACAAGGACCTGTTCGAGAAGCGGCACGGCACGAAGCTCGGGTTCATGAGCTTCTTCGTCAAGGCGTGCATCCAGGCGCTGAAAGAGATTCCAGCCGTAAATGCCGAGATCGATGGCACGGACCTCATCTACAAGAACTACTACCACATCGGCGTTGCCGTCGGCACCGACAAGGGGCTCGTGGTGCCGGTGCTGCGCGAGGCGGACCGGCTGTCGCTGGCGGAGATCGAAGGCAAGATCGCGGAATTCGGAAAGCGTGCGCGCGACGGGCGGCTCGGCATCGAGGACATGCAGGGCGGCACGTTCACGATTTCCAATGGCGGTGTCTATGGCTCGATGATGTCGACGCCGATCCTCAATGCGCCGCAGTCGGGCATCCTCGGCATGCACAGGATCGAGGAGCGGCCGGTGGTGCGCAAGGGGCAGGTCGTCGTCCGGCCGATGATGTATCTGGCGCTCTCCTACGATCACCGCATCGTCGACGGCAAGGAGGCGGTCACGTTCCTGGTGCGGGTGAAGGAGAACCTTGAGGATCCGCAGCGGTTCATCCTGGAGCTGTGAGCAATGACGTCGCGCGTTGGCGCTACCGATTCGCCGGGCTTCATGCCGACTAGATCTTTGCAAGCCTCACGAAGGAAGGCATAGCTGGAAATGTCTTACGACCTCATCGTCATCGGAACAGGCCCCGGGGGGTATGTGTGCGCAATACGCGCTGCGCAGCTCGGCATGAAAGTGGCCGTCGTCGAGAAACGCGCAACACACGGGGGCACGTGTCTCAATGTCGGCTGCATTCCCTCGAAGGCGTTGCTGCATGCTTCAGAGCTTTATGCGGAGGCCAGCCACGGGTTCGCGGGCATGGGCATTGAGGTGAAGCCCAAGCTCGATTTGACGAAGATGCAGGCCTACAAGGCCGAGGGCATCAAGGGCAACGTCGACGGCATCGCGTTCCTGCTCAAGAAAAACAAGATCGATGCGCATCACGGGACGGGCCGCATCGTCGCCGCGGGCAAGGTCGAAGTGTCGGGCGAGGGCGGTACCAAGACGACGCTGGAAGCCAAGAACATCGTCATTGCAACCGGCTCGGATGTGGCCAAACTGCCGGGCATCAATATCGATGAGAGACAGATCGTCTCGTCGACGGGTGCGCTCGATCTGAAGAAGGTCCCCTCGACCATGCTGGTGGTCGGCGCGGGCGTGATCGGGCTCGAGCTGGGCTCGGTGTGGCGGCGGCTGGGTGCCGACGTGACCGTGGTCGAATACCTCGATCGCATCCTGCCCGGAACCGATCTGGAGGTTGCCAAGCAGTTCCAGAAGATCCTGCAGAAGCAGGGCTTCAAATTCCATCTTGGCGCCAAGGTGACGGCGATCGACAAGAGCGACATCGGCTGTTCGGTAATGATCGAACCGGCAGCGGGTGGCGAGAAGAAGAAACTTGCGGCGGACATCGTTTTGGTGGCGATCGGCCGCGTGCCCTATACGGACGGGCTGGGCCTTGCCGAGGTCGGCGTGCAACTCGACAACCGCAAGCGGATCGTGGCCGACGATCATTTCCAGACCAACGTGAAGGGCATCTATGCGATTGGCGACGTCATCGCCGGACCGATGCTGGCGCACAAGGCGGAAGACGAAGGCGTCGCGGTGGCGGAGATGCTGGCCGGCCAATCGGGCCATGTGAACTACGACGTCATTCCGGGCGTGATCTACACGGCACCGGAAGTTGCAACCGTCGGCAAGACCGAAGAAGACCTCAAGGACGCGGGCGTCGCCTACAGCGTCGGCAAGTTCCCGTTCACGGCGAATGGACGCGCCAAGGTGAATCGCACGGCGGAGGGTTTCGTCAAGGTTGTTGCCGATGCGAAGACCGACCGCATCCTGGGTGTGCACATGATCGGGCCCAACGTCGGCGAGCTGATTGCGGAGGCCTGCGTGATCATGGAGTTCGGCGGCTCGGCGGAGGATCTCGCCCGAATCTGCCATGCGCACCCGACGCTGTCGGAGGCGGTGAAGGAAGCTGCGCTCGCCGTCGACAAGCGCGCGATCCATATGTAGGCGGCGCGGTTGTCGCTGCTGCAGGCAGAGCGTCGCATCTGCTCCCGTTTGTAGTGCGTGCGTCGGACGCCGTGCGACTACACACCTTCAACGACTGTGATGTCGATTGTGCCGGCGCCCTGGCGCAGCGCTTTGGCGTCGGCGTATTCCTGCGATTTCGCATAGCCGAGGGCGGCTTCGTAGCTGGGGAACTCGAGCACGACGTTGCGTTGCGTGCCTTTGCCTTCGACGATCTCGCACTGGCCGCCGCGCACGATCGGCACGCCTCCATACTTGTCGAGTGCGATCTTGGATTTGGCGACGTACTGGCCCCACTTGTCCGGGTCGGTGACGGTGGCGTGGGCGATGACGTATCCCTTGGGCATGCTGATCTCTCTATCGGGTGAAGTTAGGCTGGGGCAGCGGGCGCGGGTCGTTATGACGTGCGGCCGACCGCGTCAGTTGATGGTGAGGGCGTCGCGGATGTGGTGGATGAAGCTCAGCGCGGCGGCACGCGGGTCGTCGGACTGAGTGATCGGGCGGCCAACGACGATGTGATCGGCGCCGGCGCGGATGGCGTGCTCGGGCGTCATGACGCGCTCCTGGTCGTCCATGGTGCTGCCTTCGAGGCGGATGCCGGGCGTGACGATCAGGAAATTGCGACCGACGGCCTCGCGGATGCGGCCGGCTTCCTGGCCCGAAGCGATGACACCGTCGAAGCCCGCCTCGTGCGCCATGCGCGCCCGGTGCACGACGAGCTCGGTGGGGCTCATCGACGAGCCTTGTTGCTTCAGGTCGGCCGCGGACAGGTTGGTTAAGACGGTGACGGCCAGCAGCTTCATCTGACTATTGCCGCGGCCGTTGACTGCGGCGTGCAGCGTCTTGAGATCATGGCCGTGCACGGTCAGGAAGTCGACGCCGAAATCGGCAGCGTTCGCCACTGCCCGCTCGACCGTGTTGCCGATGTCCAAGAGCTTCATGTCGAGGAACACGCGCTTGCCGTGGCTCTTCAAATGCTCGGCGAAGTCGAGGCCGCCGGCGAACAACAGCTCAAGGCCGACCTTGTAGAAGTGCACGCCTTCCTGAAGCTGGGCGACAAGACGCGCGGCCTCTTCGACGGTCGGCATGTCGAGGGCGACGATCAGGCGGTCCTTGAGAGCGATGTTGTGGGGCATGGTTGTGGCTTGTTCTTGTTGGGTCGTGCGTTGGATGCGGCGGGTGTCACACTGCCGACGTCCCGGCTACCCATGCAACACGTGGGCGGCGCGGGCAAGCTTCTGTATCAATGCCTTGAATGTTTCCTGGGATTCCTTGTTCTTGAGGTGGCCATGGTCGTCGAAGGCCTCGGTGGCGCGGGGAACGGCAAATTGCTCGGGCAAGACCAGGGCTCCCAGGCCCAGCTCCAGCACCTGGCGCACAGTATTCAGTCCCCGCAAGCCGCCCATGCCGCCGGGCGAAGCCGAGCCTAGTGCAAAGACGCGCGTCTTGAACACCTCGTTGGCGCTCTCGTCCTCCTCGCGGATGCGGCTCACCCAATCCAGCGTGTTCTTCAGGAGCGGCGAGATCGAACTGTTGTACTCGGGGCAGGCGATGAAGACGCCGGTGTGCAGCCCCATCAGGTGCTTCAACTTCTTGGCGTTTTCGGGCGGGCCTTCGGCGGCTTCGAGGTCGCCGTCATAGAGTGGCATGGGATAATCGCCAAGGTCAGCGAATGTGCTCGGAATGCCATTGGCTTCAGCGATCGCGTGGCCAAGCCGCGCGAGGCGCTTGTTGAGCGAGGCTTGGCGCTGGGAGCCGGCGAAGAAAAGCAAACGTAGCGCGGAGGTCATGTGGAACGATTTCTCATGCTGCTGAACCGCCGTGCGTCCAAGGGCGGACGCGCAGCCAGCTGAGACTAGAGCAGGTTCAACGTCGATGGAACCAGATCCGCTCTCGGGGCCTGCTCCAAGTCTTCGATTGAGAGTCTGATTCATGTCCTCGATGGAACCGTAAACGGTTCCAACTCAGACGATCAGGCTCTAGCCGCCAAATGGCCCGAGGGCACGTCTCGTTATCTGCGGTTGGCTGTGAGCACGTAGGCGAGAACGGCTTTGCGCTCGATTGCGTCCTTGATGCCGACGTGCCGGAAGCGGATGTCCGGCGTGGCGATTGTCGAGATTCGCAACCAGTCATCCAGGGCCTCGGCCGTCCATACGAGATTGGAGCCGTCGAGTTTCTGCGAATAGCTGTACCCAGCGGCGCTGCCAGCCTGGCGGCCGATCACGTCGTGCAGCGGCGGCGCAAGTGAGGCGGTGCCGGGCGAGATCGCATGACAGTTCTGGCAGCGCTGATCATAAAGGGTGCGGCCGAAATCAGCCAGATCGAAGGGCGCATCAAGTTGCGCGTTCTCGCCGGCTGCGGGTGTCAGCGCGGGCCTGCTGTCGGTGCCGGCGGTGGCCATGCTTGCGGCGGTAGCCGCGATCAACAAGACTGCGGCTGGTGCCAATGCTGGCCGCGGGTGAAAGCATCGGGTGGTTGCGCTCATGCGTGCTATCCGTACTGTGAGGACGGCAACCGGGTCATCAAGTCATAGATTACATTCTCATACAGTCCAAGACGCAGCAGGCCCGGTAGCGAATTTCGCAGCCGGGCCCCGTGCCGCATCAGGACCGAGAAGGCGCTACTTCAGCGACTTCAGATAGGAGATGATGAAGTCCTGCTCGGTCCTGTCTGTGATGTTCATGTGCTTCATGCGCGTCCCAGGCATCACGCCCGTGTTGTCGGCGATCCAATTGCGCAGCGCATCCTCGGTCCAGGTGACGCCAGATGCCTTCATCGCGTCCGAATAGGCAAAGCCTTCGACGCTTGCAGCCTGGCGGCCGAATACGCCAACGAGGCTTGGTCCGTAGCTCTGCTTGGAGGGATCGTCGGAATGGCAGCTGCGGCAGCGATGATCGAACATGACATGGCCGGCTTTTGTCATGGCCTCTTCGCCCGCGGGCGACATGGCCGTTGCGGGCGAGGCTGCAAGACAGGTAGCGATCGTGGCGATGGCGACCGAGAATCCCGCTGTAATCTTCAGCTTCATGAATGGGTGTCCTCTTGATGCTGCGCTTCCGCGCGCGGCACGACGGCGTCGCACTTCGCCCGCCTGCAGACCATGCCGCAGCTCAAGCGTTATGTCATCCGACCGAAAGTACAAGGTGAAGGGGTGCCGAAAGAGCGCGCCACGCCATGGCATGGACGCTGCAGCGGGGCTGACATTGAGGCGGAGGCGATCGGTCTGGTTGAGCCTGTGGTGAGGCTTGCCGTTCAGCCCTTGCCCTCGAAGAATTCCTTCACGCGCGCGAAAAAGCCGGAGCTGTGAGGCGAGGTTTCCTTGTGGCTCTCCTGCTCGAACTCTTCGAGCAGCTCGCGCTGACGCCGGGTCAGGTTCTTGGGCGTCTCCACCTCGACCTGGATGTACATGTCGCCGGTCACCTTTGAACGCAAGACCGGCATGCCCTTGCCGCGCAGGCGGAACTGCTTGCCCGTCTCGGTTCCCTCGGGAACTTTGACACGGGTGATGGTGCCATCGACAGTGGGCACGTCGATCTGACCGCCGAGTGCCGCGGTGGTCATCGCGATCGGCACCTTGCAAAAGATGTCGGCGCCATCGCGCTGGAAGAATTCGTGCGGCGTGATGGACAGGAAAATGTAGAGGTCGCCGGCAGGACCGCCACGAAGGCCCGCTTCGCCTTCGCCGGCAAGACGAATGCGCGTGCCGTCCTCGACGCCAGCGGGAATGTTGACGGCGAGCTTGCGCTCCTTGGTGACGCGGCCGGTTCCGGAGCACGAGGTGCAAGGATCCTGGATCACCTCGCCGCGGCCGTGGCAGGCGGGGCATGTGCGCTCGATGGTGAAGAAGCCTTGCGACGCGCGCACCTTGCCATGGCCAGAACAGGTCGGGCAGGTGGCCGGCTTGGTGCCCACCTTGGCGCCGGTGCCCGCGCAGGTGTCGCAGGCGACGCTGGTCGGCACGACGATCTCGGCGTTCTTGCCAGTGAACGCGTCGGACAGCGAGATTTCCATGTTGTAGCGCAAGTCGGCGCCACGCTCGCGGCCGGAGCGCGCGCGCTGGCCGCCGCCGCGGCGGCCACCCATGAACTCGCCAAACAGATCGTCGAAGATGTCGGACATGGAGGACGCGAAGTCGGGCCCGAAGCCGCCAGGTCCGCCAGGTCCGCGACCACCTTCGAAGGCGGCATGGCCGAACTGGTCGTAGGCCGCGCGCTTCTGCGGATCCTTCAGCACCTCGTAGGCTTCGTTCAGTTCCTTGAAGCGCTGCTCTGCCGCCTTGTCGCCGGCATTGCGATCGGGGTGGCAGTCTTTCGCAAGCTTGCGAAATGCGCCCTTCAGGTCCGCTTCGGTGGCGTTCCGCTTCAAGCCCAAAACTTCATAGTAGTCGCGCTTTGCCATCGGCGTTCGTGTGGTCCTTGGGCATTGTCTCGACCGCTTGCCGCCACTCCTGTGTCCGCAATCCGCGGAGGGCGCTTAGCGCTTGCCTGCAAATTCGCGGATATACGATTGGCAATGAACCGACCATAACCGAGAGCAAGTATGCGGTGTCTTCTTTCAGTTGGTCTCAGGTCGTGCAGCGGGGAGAAGTTCGAACGACTGGGCCAGCAAAGACCCGGGGCATGACCCCCGGGTCCTGTTGGCCGAAAATCAGGACGCCTTCTTGTCGTCGTCCTTGACCTCCTCGAAGTCGGCGTCAACGACATTCTCACCGCCGCCCGAGCCAGCGCCCGACGAGCCCTTCGGGGCCTCCTCTTCGGCGCCGGCGCCGCCGGCCTGTCCGGCATACATCGCTTCGCCGATCTTCATGGCGACCTGAGCGAGAGAGGTGGTCGCCGCCTTGATCTTCTCGGTGTCGCCCGAGCCGATCGCTTCCTTGGTTGCGGCGATCTCCTTCTCGACGTCGCCCTTGATGGCGTTGACCTTGGAGTTGTCCTTGAGGTCGGCAAGCTGCTTCTCGATCTGGTGAACCATGCTTTCGGCGTGGTTCTTGGTCTCCACCGACTCGCGGCGCTGCTTGTCCTCGGCAGCGTGTGCCTCGGCGTCCTTCACCATGCGGTCGATCTCGTCGTCGGAGAGGCCGCCGGAAGCGCGGATCTGGATCGATTGCTCCTTGGCCGTAGCCTTGTCCTTGGCCGACACGTGGACGATGCCGTTGGCGTCGATGTCGAACGTCACCTCGATCTGCGGCATGCCGCGCGGTGCCGGCGGGATGCCGACGAGATCGAAGGTGCCGAGCTGCTTGTTGTCGGCCGCCATCTCGCGCTCGCCCTGGCTGACGCGGATCGTCACCGCGGTCTGGCCATCCTCGGCGGTGGAGAAGGTCTGGCTCTTCTTGGTCGGGATCGTGGTGTTGCGATCGATGAGGCGCGTGAACACGCCGCCCAGCGTCTCGATGCCGAGTGACAGCGGTGTCACGTCGAGCAACAGGACGTCCTTGACCTCGCCCTTCAAGACACCGCCCTGAATGGCGGCGCCAATGGCGACCACCTCGTCAGGGTTGACGCCCTTGTGCGGCTCCTTGCCGAACAGCTCCTTGACGACCTGCTGGACCTTGGGCATGCGCGTCATGCCACCAACGAGGACCACCTCGTCGATGTCGGCGGCCTTGAGGCCGGCGTCTTTGATGGCCTTCTGGCACGGACCCTTGGTGCGCTCGATCAGCTCGTCGACGAGGCTCTCCAGCTTGGCGCGGGTGAGCTTCATCGTCAGGTGTTTCGGGCCGGAGGCATCGGCGGTGATGTATGGCAGGTTGATCTCGGTCTGGGTCGAGGACGACAGCTCCTTCTTGGCGCGCTCGGCTGCCTCCTTGAGCCGCTGCAGCGCAAGCTTGTCGTTCCTCAAATCGATGCCCTGCTCCTTCCTGAACTCGTCGGCCAGGTAGCTGACGATCTTCATGTCGAAGTCTTCACCGCCGAGGAACGTGTCGCCGTTGGTCGACTTCACTTCGAAGACGCCATCGCCGATCTCGAGAATGGAGATGTCGAAGGTGCCGCCGCCGAGGTCGTAGACGGCGATGGTCTTGGCAGCGGTCTTCTTGTCGAGGCCGTAGGCGAGGGCCGCGGCCGTCGGCTCGTTGATGATGCGCAGAACCTCTAGTCCGGCGATCTTGCCGGCGTCCTTGGTGGCCTGGCGCTGGGCGTCGTTGAAGTAGGCGGGAACAGTGATGACGGCCTGCGTCACGGTCTCGCCGAGCTTGGCTTCCGCGGTTTCCTTCATCTTCTGCAGGATGAAGGCGGAGATCTGCTGGGGCGAGTACTGCTTGCCTTGCGCCTCGACCCAAGCGTCGCCATTGGGGCCCTTGACGATCTTGTAGGGGACCAGACCCTGGTCCTTCTTTACCATCTCGTCGTCGAAGCGGCGGCCGATCAGGCGCTTGATGGCGAAGAGCGTGTTGAGCGGGTTGGTGACCGCCTGGTTCTTGGCGGTCTGGCCGACGAGGCGCTCGCCATCATCTGTAAATGCAACGATGGACGGCGTGGTGTTGGCGCCCTCCGCGTTCTCCAGAACCTTAGGCTTGCCGCCTTCCATGACGGCGACGCAAGAGTTGGTGGTTCCAAGATCGATGCCGATGACTTTTGCCATGAGTTTCAAGATCCTTTTCTTGCGGCAGGCCGGTCGGACCCAGATAGGCGTCCGGTGTTTCCCCGGGCTCTGGCGGAACGCCGTTCCGTCTGATCCCAGGGGTTCGGCCCCCTGGAGCTGCAGTCTTTGATGCGGGTTATATAAGGAGCCGGTTCTGACGTGCAACGGCGGCGGATCACCGCGTTGTGAGGTTTTTTGCGAACCTGCCACCCATTTGGGGGTCGGTCCAGTGGCAGGGCGGCTCAAGGCCGTTTATGCCCGGTATGCACGTGGGCAGGATTGGCGAGTGCTTGGAGGTCGGCGCCCGGCATGGACGACGGGTTTATCCTGCTGGCGGGGTATTTTGATCGGGCGCGGCAAGAGCGTGTGCTAGCCGCGATCGGCAAGGTCATGACGGTGGCGCCGCTTTTCATTCCAAGGATGCCGCGGACCGGTCAGCCGCTTTCGGTAAGGATGACAAACTGCGGAAGGCTCGGCTGGGTCTCGGATCAAGCCGGGGGGTATCGTTACCAGGCCGTGCATCCCGAGACAGGTGAGCGGTGGCCGGCGATGCCGCGGATGCTTAGTGCGCTGTGGCGGGACGTGGCAGGCTATCGGGAGCCGGCGGAAGCATGCCTCGTCAACTGGTATCCTCCAGGAGCAAAAATGGGCCTGCATGTCGACCGGGACGAGGAGGATTTCTCGGCGCCGGTGGTTTCGGTGTCGCTGGGGGACGATGCCTGGTTTCGGATCGGCGGGCGTTCGCGGCGCGATCCGACGCGAAAGGTATTGCTGAGGTCGGGGGACGTGGTGGTGCTGGGGGGTGAGGCGCGGCTCGCGTATCACGGCATCGACCGGATCATGCCCGGCACGTCGGACCTGCTGGGCGAGCCCGGGCGGATCAATTTGACATTGAGGCGGGTGACTCGATCACGAAGCGCGCGAAAGGCGCACGCTCCAAGTTGAGCTGAAACCGGGTGAGAGTTCAGGCGCTGCCAACTACGAGAACGGGGCCTGAAGCGTAGTTGATCACACGTTCGGTCTTCGAGCCGAACAACACGCGGCCGATTCCCGTTCGCCCATGGCTGCCAAGTATGATCAATGGTTTGTCGAGTTCATTGGCGACGGAAACCACGACCTCGTCGGCGATGCCTTCATCGACACGACCTTTCGCTGTCACTCCCTCGCTGGCCATATAGGACAAGGCGCGATTGATGATCGGCTGGGCTTCAGCCTGGCGACGCTCGGAGTGGCTGGGTACCCGCACGGACAGCACCGTCACAGGAACTTCGCAGCATTTCGCAATGGCTGTTGCCGTTACCGTGGCGGCATCCGAGGAGCGCGAGCCGTCAGTGCCGACCAGGATCGATTTCCACATGGTGGCATTTTCCGGGACGACCATCACCGGACATGGGGCATATCCCATGACCTTGGCCGTGGCGTCACCCAACATCAAGCGCGCGAGCCCGCGACGTCCGCGGCGACCCATGATGACCAAGTCGGACAGCGTATCGCGTGCAGCCTTGACGATCGCCTGGTAGGGATCATCGGCAAAGTGCAACGAAGTTTCGCATGTGACCCCGGCCGACTTTGCCTCCTGGCAAAGCCGCTTGAGGTGTTCCATCGCCTCGTCTTCCAACTTGGCGTCGGCGCCCGGCGTTGCGAAGCCCAAGGCGCCCGCGCTTCTTATGATGGCGCGCATTCCCAAGAGCTTGGCGCCGCTCTTCTTGCACATGGCTATGGCGACAAGCTCTGCGCCGCGACTGTATTCCGAGCCGTCAGTGGGGACGAGAAATCGCTCGAAACGGCCAAGCGGTGACATCTGGATCTGTTGCGTCTGGGGCATCTTCGTCGCTCTCCCCTGGCTGAGGGCCATAAACCTCGAAATGACGAGATCCATTGACCCAACGCGCAATGCATGGTGCAGCTCGCGCCGCTCGGATCGGAAACAGTCTACACAATACTTCAGTTCGGTACTTCAGTGCGATGTGGCTGCAGCGAACCAAGCTACCATACGAAAATCCGACATGCGCGAACAGTCATTGTTCAACTCGCGGCTGGAGCTTGGCCAACTTGCGCGGCGACCGCTGATTCCAGTTGTGCTTCGCGCATACCCCTTATCAAGGCGGCCAGAATGATAGCGGCGCCTATGATCAAGGCCGCGACCATGATCCAGAAGCTAATACCTTTCAGCAATGCCTGACCTTGGGGGCTGATGTTCGCGATCATGCCCAACTGCGACAGGTAGACCGGCACCACGAAGAGCCGGCTCACCATCACCAGCATCATGATGACTCCCATCACAACCTTGACCATGAAAGGCTGAACGTACGTCGTGCCTATGGCGCCGATCTGGATGCCGAACAGGGAGCCCGCCAGGATGATCATTGCGAGTCGGATGTCGACGAAACCGTCAAGGGCGAACTTGATCGTGCCGCCGAGACCCATGACGAAGGCGATCACCAACTCCGTGGCAGATGCCATCAGGCTGGGTACTCCCAGCACGTACATCATGGACGGGACGCCAATGAAGCCACCGACGGCAATCGTTGCGGCCAGCATACCGGTCAGGAAGCCGAGCGGCAGCGTTACGAGAAAAGAGACCTCCGACTTGATGCTCTTAAAATAGACCATCGTGTAGGGGATTTGAATTCGGCGCACCAGCAACGCCAGCCGGCCTGCGGTTTCCTCGGAGGCCATGTTGCCGGAGCGATAGATCTTCAAAGCGTCCCACAGCACGAAGCTGCCGACGATACCAAGTGCGACTACAAAAGCTGTGCTGACGTAGAGGTTCGAGCCGGCGTCACCAAAAGTCTCCTTGATGTGTTTTTGAACGTGCGCGCCGACCAACACACCGGCCTCGGCGGAAGCGCCCATGATCAGCCCGAGCTTGACATCGACCTGACCGAACTTCGCGCGCTTGAAGGCGCCGACGAGTGCCTTGGGGAACTTGTGACACATGTTGGAGGCAACGGCGACGATCGCCGGAACGCCCATGCTCATCATCGCGGGCGTCAGCACGAAGGCGCCGCCTGAGCCGATGAAGCCTGATACCATGCCGCCGACGATGCCGACCAGGAACAGGCCAATCACGCCCCAGGCATCGAGCGCGATGAAGTGCTGCATCGGATCCATCACGCTATCCTTTTGGCTTTTTCGTCGACTTTGGCTTCAGTCCCACGGCGTCCCAGAAGGCGCCGGTGAAGGCTCCGTGCGCAAACGAAAAGACGAATGCGATGGCGATGGGTACGAGGAACGACCAGGAATACTTCACGCTCCACTCGAGCGCGGCGCGCTCGTTGTAGAAGAGTAGAAGATAGAGTCCGATGCTGAGCAGGCCGAACCAAAACGCCCGGGAAATCCTGGGGGGAAGCCGGAGCGGCGGTCGGAGCCGACGTGGTTTGAAACGACGCATCGAAGTTTGCGAACGTTGAATTGCCCGCCCAACACCTCCGGGCACCGTCGCCCAGGGCGCGAGGTTGATAGACCTCATGCTCATCCTCCCACCTTTCGGGTGTGTGGTCAGCTTGCGACGCTCTGAATTATGAACGTCCGATCATGGACGTGCCTCGACGCGCTTTAGCGACCATGGAGAATGTTAGCGTGGGGTTAGATGCGGGAGCGATATTACGTATCGTCGCATCCTGATATTTGAAGACAGTGAGTGGTCGCGTAACACCAATTGATGCGTTCGAGTCGCGCAGGGGGAGTTACGAGACGCGGGCGGGTCTGGCATGGTTCTAGCGCCGCACCCGCCCGGATCGGGGTCCGGACGGGCGAGAGGGCGAGGGACTATTTCTCCCTGAAAGTAGTGGTTCCGCTCGGCGCCGTCATAGCGACCCGAGGTCATGCAACAGCGCTTGAAATTTGCGCCCTGATCCGCATGGGCAGGGATCGTTGCGGCCTAGTTTCTCGGTCAGCTCGACATCGCCGTGAACGATGCGGTTGCCACGCTTCACGCGCGTTTCGGACGGGAACGAGCGGCGGCGCTTGCTCGAGATCTCAAAAGCAGGGGAGGTCTTCGAGCGCGCGGAACTTGTCATCTGTGGTCATGGCAACCTCCTGTTAGCGCTGGAGTTTCCCGGTCCGCTAGGGCGTGGATCAGATCGCGTAGCGGGTGGACCGGACGGGATTAGCACGGTCGCATCGGATCGAAAATCCGCTTCAGCTAAACTGGGAAACGGCGAACGAAGCTCCGCAGCTCGCGTTTACCCTTTGTTAACGCTTGCCCACGACCGGCGAGAGGACCTCTGCAAATTGTTCTTGAACATCGTTCAGAATTGGATATAGTGGGAACTGTACGACGTTCAATTGTTCATCGAAGAGGTCCACAGTGTCATGTTGAGAACAATTACCACCCTGTTCCGCGCCCAGGTCGCAGAGGCGGAAGAAGCCATCTTTGATGCCAATGCAACACGGCTCTTGGAGCAGCGCTTGCGAGAGGCCAACGCCGCGTTCGAAGCCGGCAAGCGGGATCTCGCCATGGTGCTGGCGGAGGAAGCCGGAGAGCGGCGGCTGGCCGCTGACATCGGCACGCGCATCGCCGAGGACGAGGCGGCGGCCATGATCGCCTTGGAGGCTGGCAAAGAGGGCGATGCTGAGCGCCTGTCCGGGAGTATCGCCGGGCTCATGGACGATCTGAAGGCGCACGAGTTCGCTGCTTCCGAGTGCGCTGAGGCGGCGCATCGGATCCGCCGCGCGCTGGAGAGCAATGCGCGACTGCTTGGCGAGTTGAGGCGCGGCTTGGCAACAGCGAAGGCGGCCGCTGCGGTCAATCGTGCCAACCAACGCTCACTGTGCGCAGCAGGCGTTTCCGATAGCGCCATTCAGGAGGCGCGACGCACGCTGGAGCGGATCCGCATGCGGCAGACGGAGCAGCGCGATTTCGTCGAAGCCATGGACAGGGTGGAGCGTGATCCGGCTCTGAAGGCTCCAGGAGCGCTGCGGGAGCGGCATGCTTCGGAAACAGATCCCAAAGCGGTGCTCGAAAGGCTCAAAGCAAGGCGAGCCGGTTATTCAGGCGACAGCCAGCCGACGCCTTAGGCGGTGCAACGATCGCAAATCGCATGGCGGACGCTGCACGCTGCAACGGATCAATCACTTCGACTTCCAACAATACACTTTGATCTCAATTCAAAAGGAGACACGACAGTGCACGCGAATTCGAAAGCCTGGCGGCTTTACGCTTACTCTTCATTCGGCATTTCGCTCGGCATGATGGTGCTGGGCGTGCTAGCGATCCCGGGCGAAGTGTGGATGAAGGGGTTCTTCCTGCTTGGCACATTCTTCCTGGTCGGATCGTGCTTCACGCTGTCAAAGGCGCTGCGCGACCAGCACGAGGCGGAAAACCTGGTCCACAAGCTCGAAAATGCGAAGGCGGAGCGGATCCTGCGCGAGTTCGATAGCACGCGCAGCCGGGCGAGTGCGTAGGCCACGATCTGGATTTGCAGACTGTCGCGATGTAGCCGAACTGGGGCGGTCCAACGACCGCCCTTTTTCTGGCACGAAGCAGACATTCTAATCGCCCGGCGCGAGAGAGCTTGATGTTCTCGCGCAATCAAGTACAGCACGGCTGAGGTGCGTGCATATCGTCAGGGCACGTCGGCAAGTCCGGCAAAGGAAGCGCCGCAGCTAGAGGCAATTCATTCGCAAGGTAGGACGTCCATGAAGGATCTGGTGATGACTGTCTTGGCGGCGGTGCTGCTGGCGTTTGCGTTCCAGACGGCGGCGTTTGCCACGTTTCACATTCCTTCCGAAAGCATGGTGCCGACGCTCGAGGTCGGTGATCGGCTGTCGGTGAACAAGTTCGCCTATGGCTACACCCGGCATTCACTTCCGCTCGACATGTCGTTGCCTGAGAGCGTGCTGCATGGCCGCGTGATGGCCAAGGATCCGGTGCGGGGCGACATCATTGTTTTCGTGCATCCAAAGCGGTCCGACCGGATGATCAAGCGTCTGATCGGCATGCCGGGCGACAAGATTGCGATCGAGAACGGTGAGGTCATCCTCAATGGCCAGAAGCTGGAGCGGAAACTCGAAAGCACCTACCGCTTTCGCGAGAACGAGGGGCGCGTCGTCGAGGTGAATCGCTATATCGAGACGCTGCCGGGAGGTCGCAGCCACCCGATCCTGGAGTACACGCACCGGCATCGGCATGGGTCGATGCAGGAGATCGAGATTCCGCCCGGACACTATTTCATGATGGGCGACAACCGCGACAACTCGAACGACAGCCGCTATTCCGACATGGGCCTAGTGCCGGCCGACAATCTCGTTGGACGCGCGGATGTCGTGCTGTACTCGCTCTACAGCTGCACACCGGAGCCCGGAACCAAGTGCGGTCAACGGCGGTTCGTGACGCGTCTATCTTGATCAATCAAAAGGACTGAGCGTCAGCCCGAAGGGTTGTCGTTGGCCGACGACGAAACCGTCGGCTCGGACGAGGCTTGGTCATCGCTGCCAGCGGCGCCTGCTTCGCCTGCCTGAGCAGCCGTCTCGGCGCGGGGTGCCTTGTCGGGCTGATCTGGGCTTGGCGGTACGGCCTTGGCGCCACCGCGCGCAACGACCACCATGGCCGGGCGAAGGCAGCGATCCTCGATCGTGTAGCCGGCCTGGAAAACCTCGACCACGGTGCCGTTGGCGACGCTCGCCTCCTGTCGCTCCATGACCGCCTGGTGAAGTCGCGGGTCGAACGGCTGGCCTTTGGGCATGACGCGCTTGACGCCGTGACGGTCCAGCACATTCATAAACTCGCGCTCGGTCATGGCGACGCCGTCGAGCAGCGCCTTGAGGTGGGGATCCTTCTCGATCGCCTCCGGCTCGACTGCCTGCATGGCGCGCTGGAAATTGTCGACGAGACCCACCGTGTCCTTGGCAAAATTCGAGATCGCGTAGCGCGCCGTCTCCTGCTTCTCGCGCTCGGCGCGCTTGCGCAGGTTGTCGAGATCGGCGTGCGCCCGCAACAGGCGGTTGGTGAGATCGGCTATCTGGCTTTGCAGCGTTTCGATCTCCGCGGCGAGGACTGCTGTCGCGTCGGCACCAATATCTGCAGTATCGGATTGGGAGATTTCATCGATCTCGTTGGCCAGTTCAGTTGCCAAGTCTGCGGCCTCGGCTTTTGGCGCTGGTGCGTTTGAATCAGCGGATTCGGACGTCTTCTTGGACTGCGCGGCGTTCTTTGCTGCACCGTTTGCGGGACCGGATTTCGGGGTCGTGTTCTGGTCAGACATGAGCACTCCGCTGGCGGTTTGCGGCATCCCTTAATCGAAGGCTGCGGCACACGCGGCCTTAGCATGCCTTCAATCGTTTGCCGAGGGCCGGGCTTTCAGTCCCGCATATCGGCCGCATCGGCTGAAAAATCAAGTCGCGCGAGGGTCGCGGGTCAGCGTGACAAGAGGCGGCCGACGATCTTGGCCGTGTAATCGACCATCGGGATGATGCGGGCGTAGTTTATGCGGGTCGGCCCGATAACTCCCAGAACGCCAACGACCTTGCTGGAGCGGTCATGAAACGGGGCGACAACCAGCGAAGAGCCCGACAACGAGAACAGCTTGTTCTCCGAGCCGATGAAAATCTTCACGCCGTCCGCGTTCTCGGCGAGTCTTAGAATCTGCACCATCTCCTGCTGGGATTCCAGATCGTTGAAAAGCTGGCGGATGCGCTCGAGATCCTCGACCGCGGTCAAGTCCTTCAGCAGGTTGGATTGGCCGCGCACGACCAAGCTCTTGCGGTCGTCGAGCGCGCCCGACCATTCGGCGAGCCCCGATTGGATGACCTTCTTGGTCAGGGAATCCAGTTCGGCTTTCGCCTTCTGAAGTTGCGCCTCGATTCTGTGGCGCGCTTCCGACACGGTCAGGCCGCGAATATGCGCATTGAGGAAATTGGCGGCCTCAGCCAGTGCCGACGGGGGAAGCCCGTCCGGGAGCACGAGGATGCGATTCTCGATCTCCTGATCTTCGGACACGAGAACGGCGAGCGCCTTGCCGGGCTCGAGCGGTACGAAGTCGATGTGCTTCAGCCGGCGCACCTGCTTTTCGGCCACCACCACGCCGGCGCAATGAGACAGGCCCGAGATCATGTTGGACGCCTCGGCCAGGACCTGATCGAACGTGGTCTTGCTGCGGCCGGCGATCTGCTGCTCGATCTTGACTCTCTCCTCCTTGCTCAAATCGCCGATCTCGAGCAGGCCGTCGACGAACATGCGCAGGCCGGACTGGGTCGGCATTCTTCCTGCCGAGGTATGCGGCGAGAAGATCAGGCCCAGGTGCTCGAGGTCCGACATGACGTTGCGGATCGAGGCCGGCGACAACGTCATGGGAAGAACACGTGACAAATTGCGGGAGCCCACGGGCTCGCCGGTGGCGAGGTAGGTTTCGACGATCTGGCGCAGAATGGTGCGGGATCGGTCGTTGAGGGCGTCGAGTGTCTTGATGGCTTCGGTCGACATTGGCGATGGGACTTGGCGTTGCGTGCTCGCTGTTAAGGTGCTGGCGCGCCGTCAGATTGGTTGGGTCTGCCCGTGAATTCAAGGGCCGTGACGGCACAGATGCGGATTTCGAGTTGAATGGTTGAGCCCGGTCTTCTAGCTTGCGCCGCAACCCATTTTGTTGTCCAAGCGGGCAAATCCCCTCCAGCCGAAACTCCGGTGATCCATGCGCCCATCCAAACGCCAGCCCGACGAACTGCGCCGCGTCTCCATCGAGCGCGCGGTTTCCCTGCACGCGGAGGGCTCTTGCC
Source organism: Hyphomicrobiaceae bacterium (assembly GCA_044222395.1). Classification (GTDB taxonomy): domain Bacteria; phylum Pseudomonadota; class Alphaproteobacteria; order Rhizobiales; family Hyphomicrobiaceae; genus JAEUMD01. The sequence continues at coordinate 21,317 of JBGANK010000022.1, forward strand.
TGATAAAATTCGGCAATACGCATGTTCTTTGTACGGCGTCGCTGGAGGAGCGGGTGCCGCCGTGGCTGAAGGGCCAGCAGCGTGGCTGGGTGACGGCCGAATACGCGATGCTGCCCAGGGCGACGAGCGAGCGAACCCGGCGCGAGGTGACGCGCGGTCATCCTTCAGGGCGTACGCAGGAAATCCAGCGGCTGATCGGACGGGCGCTGCGCGCGGTCGTTGATCTGCAAAAGCTGGGCGAGCGGCAGATCACGGTCGACTGTGACGTGATCCAGGCCGACGGCGGCACGCGAACGGCTTCGATCACGGGCGCGTGGGTGGCGCTGCACGATTGCATCCAGTGGATGAAGCTGCGCGACATGGTGAAGGACGGCGTGCTGCGCGACCAGGTGGCGGCCATCTCATGCGGCATCTACAACGGAAAGCCGGTTCTGGATCTCGACTATGCGGAGGATTCCAACGCGGATGCCGATTCCAATTTCGTGATGACCGGTTCGGGCGGCATCGTCGAGGTGCAGGGAACGGCTGAGACCGTGCCGTTCAGCCAGGAGAGCTTCGATCAGCTGATGCTGCTGGCGCGCAAGGGCATCGGCGAACTTGTGCAATTGCAGAAGCTGACGGTGGCGTGAGGGTCTGTGAAATTGGGCGATCGCTCGTCGGACTGCCGGGATGCGCGAAGTGACTTCGAAGTGATCAGGGCGTCGAGTGCCGTGCGGCCGAGCCGGGTTCTGGAGACGATCCTTTATGCCGAGGATCTGGACGCGGCCGAAATCTTCTATCGGCAGGTGCTGGGGCTGGATGTATTCGCGAAGGTGATCGGCCGGCACATCTTCTTCAAGCTCGATGACCAGATGCTGCTCATCTTCAATCCCAAAGAGACCGTGAAGCCGCCGGTGGCTGGAACCAAGCTGCCGGTGCCGCCGCATGGTGCGATTGGCCAGGGGCACGTGTGTTTCAAGGCAAGCGCGGTGGAGATCGCGCGTTGGAAGTCGCATCTGGAACGAGTGGGTGTTGGAATCGAGGCGGACTTCCGTTGGCCTTCCGGCGGCCGCTCGATCTACTTTCGCGATCCTTCCGGCAACGCCATCGAATTTGCCGAGCCCAACATCTGGGGATTTGAGAGCTGATGTCGCATCGTCTGGAAGCGGGCGGGAAACTCGTTGTCGCAAGTCACAACCCGGGCAAGGCGTGGGAAATCCATCAGCTCATTGCGCCCTATGGAATGGAGGCGATTTCGGCTGCCAAGCTCGGGCTTGCCGAGCCCGAGGAAACGGAGTCCACGTTTGCTGGCAACGCACGCCTGAAGGCCATAGCGGCCGCCAAAGCTGCGGGATTGCCGGCGCTGGCTGATGATTCCGGGCTGGAGGTTGAAGCTCTCGGCGGGGCTCCCGGCATCTATTCGGCGCGCTGGGCCGGACCATCGAAGGACTTCTCGGTGGCAATGCAGAAAGTTGCGGACGAGATCAATTTGCGTGGCGGATTTGCTGCGCCGGGGCCGCGGGCCAATTTCATTTCGGTGCTGTCAATCGCCTGGCCGGATGGTCACAGCGAGATTTTCGAAGGCAAGGTGTTCGGGCATCTGGTGTGGCCACCACGTGGCGGCAATGGCTTCGGCTATGATCCCATGTTTCAGGCGGACGGTGAGGCTCAGACATTCGGCGAGATGGCGCCCGAGCAGAAATACGCGATCTCGCACAGGACGAGGGCTTTTGCCGCATTCAAGGCGGAGTGCCTCTCCGGCTTGCCGGAAGTGGCCGCGAAGTCATCGCGCCATGTCGTGATCAGCGGCCTGCAGGCTGCCGCGGCCAATCTTTCCACCCAGGCGGAGCTGGCGCGGTTTGTTGCCAATCTTGCCGAGGATGTCGCCACTGATCCGCAGAACGCGGCGGCGCTGGCTCCGGCTCTGGCGCTCATCTCAAAGTGGCTGGAGACGAAGGATCTCGGCGACGAAATGAAGTGGCGCGTGGTGGCCCGCGCGCTGCTGGTGGCGACCGGCCGAGCCTGAGGCTTCCGCGTCAACGACTTCATGCACACAGCGGATCATGGTGCCCGTTAGCGGGACTTGGTGCCTTCGCGTGTGTCAACGCGAACGACGCCCCATCGTCGAGCGATCTTTCAGGATCGTAAACACAGCGTCAATTGAGTGCGCAAAAGCTGAAATGAATTGAAGGAAACAGCGCCGAAAATTCGGCGACAAGTGACATTCCAAATGGAAACAACATACTTTTCACCGGCGCGCGGTTAATTGCTGCACGCGCACCGGTTCCGTCAATATAAACGTATAATAATCAATTGGTTAGGCATGGGCGACGACGGAAATTCCGGGATTTTCCAGACCGCCGCGGGCGGGTTTGAAGTGCGCTACAAGGGTAAATCTCTGGTTGCCTGGCTCCCGCGAAAAATGAATTAAATTCGCCGAGAAATTTCGACTGAGATCAGAATGGTTTGTAAGAAAGGGAGGCGCATATTTTTCGTCATCGGAGAACCATCCGTGTGTGGGTGAGGTGCCATGACGAAGAATGTGTCGGTGAAGATGAAGCGGTTCAATGGTGATGAGCGCGGTACGGTCGCGATCATGTTCGGACTGCGTGCGATCCCCATGGTGATGTTCGTCGGTCTGGCGGTCGACTACAGCCGTGTCATGTCGGCTGACCGCGACCTGCAGGAGGCCGTCGACGCCGCGGCGATCGCTGCGGCCGTCTACAAGATGGAGAAGAAGGCATCATCCGAATCAAACTCGACGGGCACGATTTCGCAATCCCAGGGCAAGTCGACCAAGCAGATGGCGGTCGACTACGTGAACAACAATTCGTCGGTCCGCTGGATGAACGGTATCACGCCGGATGCGCGCGAAAGCGGCAATACGCTGACGGTGACCGCCAAGGCGTCGATCCCGGCTACGTTTGCCAAGCTCGTCGTCGACAAGTTCGAGATCACGGCGGAAGCCAAGACGCGGATGGCGGGAGAGCCCATTCCACTCTGCCTGCTAGGGCTCAACAAGTCCGCTTCCGAGGCCGTCAAGGCGTGGGGTTCGGGCGAAGTCTATGCGACGAACTGTGCCGTGTTGTCCAACTCGACCAGCAATACAGGGCTGGTGACGGGCGGCAGCGCGAAGATGCAGGCGACCGCATTCTGTACTGCCGGCGGCAGTTCAGGCGATGGCTTCTCACCGAAGCCCTACACGCACTGTGATCAGCAGCGCGACCCCTATGAGAACAAGTTCACGAGGGAAGCGTTGGTGGCTGCTGGCCTCAACGTTCCGGGTGCGTGCAACCAGACAAGCTACGTGGCAAACCAGAACGCGACGTTCAACGCGGGCAGCGGTGTCTACACCTTCTGCAAGGGGCTCGACATCCGGTCTAACAAGACGGTCACGCTGGGACCGGGTGTGTACGTGATCTTCGGGCAGCTTCACATCAACGCGCAGGCGACGCTGAAGGCCACACAGGGCACGACCATCATCCTTGGTGACGCTCGCTGGATGTCGGGTCAGGAGAATGGCTATGTCGACATGAAGGGTGGCGGCAGTCTGCTGCTGACGGCTCCGACGTCCGGCCCGACTGCGTCGATGGCGCTGATCCAGGCAACCGTTTCGACCTACAGTGGCGGAAACACCTGGGCCAACCTGCATACGCTGACGGGTGGCGGCACGATCGAAATCGTCGGCAACTGGTATACGCCGCAATCGAAGACGCTGGTCACTGGCAACGGCGAAATCAACGCGAACTCGGCGTACTTCTCGCTGATCTCGGATTTCGTCGAGGTGACGGGCAACGGCACGCTGACGATCAAGGCGGGTGGTGATCCGGCGTCGGTGGCGATGACGGCGGTTCCAGGGCGAATGACATCGGGCAAGTTCATCACCCTGATCCAATAGAACCGAATTCGAATTGCCGTGTGAAGGAGCGACCGGCAAAATGGGGGCGGGGTGGTCCGAAAGGCCACCCCGTCTCTTTTCTTTTGCTCGATCAAGTCTTGAACGGCGCCGGCTGGCGGCTTGTCAGGCACACGTAGGCTGATCCGGCACATTCTGCCGCTACTGCTATCTGCGCTCTTGCTTGCGTTCGATGGCAGCTTCGGGCATGTGTCTCGCCTTCAACGGCCAGGGGGAGCAAAGCGTGTCGGCACGCGCGCCAGGTTTTGGCATCTATATTCATTGGCCATTTTGCGCGCAGAAGTGCCCCTACTGCGACTTCAACAGTCATGTCCGGCTGAAGGGGCCAGATCAGGAGCGGCTGCTCAACGCCTACCGCCGGGAGCTTGATTATGCTGCGTCGATGGCCGGGCGCAAGGCGGCGGTGACGAGCATCTTCATCGGCGGGGGCACGCCATCGCTGATGCAGCCGGCTACGGTCGGCGGATTGCTCGATCACGTGGCCGGCCTGTGGCAGGTCGCAGCGGATGCGGAGATAACGCTCGAAGCCAATCCTAGCAGCGTTGAAGCCGAGCGGTTCGCCGGCTATCGCGCTGCCGGTGTCAATCGCGTGTCACTGGGCGTGCAGTCGCTACGTGATGCCGAGTTGCGTCGGCTCGGGCGCGTGCACTCGGTTGGCGAGGCGCTGGCCGCGCTGCGGATCGCGGGGGATACGTTCGAGCGCATCTCGTTCGATCTCATCTATGCGCGGCCAGGGCAGACGGTGGCGGCCTGGCGCGAGGAGCTTGCCGAGGCGCTGTCGATGGCGCGTGATCATGTTTCGCTCTATCAACTGACGATCGAACCCGATACGCCCTATGCGGCCCTGCACGCCGCAGGAAAGCTCGCGGTGCCTGAAGCGGAAGCGGCGCGCGCGCTCTATGACGCGACACAGGACATGATGGATGCGGCGGGGATGCCGGCCTACGAGATTTCCAATCACGCGCGACAAGGCGCGGAAAGCCGGCACAACATGACGTATTGGCGCTATGGCAGCTATGTGGGCGTCGGAGCGGGGGCGCATGGCCGCATCGTTCGCAAGAGCGATGGCGCGCGGATAGCGACGATCGCCGAACGCAATCCGGAGGCTTGGCTCGATGCGGTCGAGACGGCGGGGCATGGCTTTGTCGAGGAACTCGTATTGAGCGCCGCGGAACAGGCCGACGAGATGCTGCTGATGGGCCTGCGGGTCAGCGAAGGGCTCGATCTCCTATACATGCAAGAGCTTACCGGCAGGGGTCCGGACCCGGAGGTGGTCGCCCAGTTGGCTGCCGCGGGACTCGTGGTCGCAGATGGCGACCGCGAGCGGTTGCGCGTGACCAATGAGGGCCGCCACGTTCTTGACTGGATCGTAACCCGACTGTCGCAGTCTCTCGTGCCGCCAGTGCCGCAGAATGTAGCCGCCAGCCGATTTGCCGTCTAAATGAGCGCGCCGCGGCGTTCCCTGGTCGGGTGGAGAACGGCGCAACAATCCTCTGCGAGATCTCGAAACCATGCTGCGCCGACTCTATGACTGGACCTTTTCGCTCGCCGCGCGAAAGACCGCCGAAATCTGGCTTGCGGTGATCGCGTTCATTGAGAGCTCGATATTCCTCATTCCGGCGGATGTGCTGTTCCTGCCGATGGCGCTGGCGCGGCCCGAGCGCGCCTACCGCTACGCCCTGGTGGCGACACTGGCGTCGACGGCAGGCGGGATCGCCGGCTATCTGCTGGGCGCCTATGCCTATGAGCTGATCGCCAAGCCGGTGCTGGAGGTCTACAACAAGCTCGACCAGTTCGAGCAGCTCAGATCTTGTGCCGGTCGCGAGACGACCATGGTGCTGCTGGTCACGTCGGGGCTTGCGCATCTGCCGCCGATCAAGGTGGTGACCATCCTGTCTGGAGTGGTGCAGGTCGGTCTTCTATTCTTCATCGTCTCCTGCATCGTTGCGCGCGGCGCGCGCTTCTTTGCACTGGCATGGGCGTTGAGGCGATGGGGCGAACCGATCAAAGACTTCATCGAGCGGCGGCTTGGGCTGATCGCCGGAGTTGTGGCGGCGGTGTTGATCGGGCTTTACTGGCTCGCCAGGCATGGCGCCAGTTCAGGTCTCATGTCGGTTTGCTGACTTTGGCGGCGGCATGGTTTGTCGTCGGTGAGCCGGAGCGGCAGGGGTCAATTGCAGGGAGTAGGACGCATGGCATTCGGCGATACCAGGGTGACCGGTAGCGAGGCCTATCGTACGGGCGGGTTCGTGCTGCTCTTTTCGCTCGGCATCCTGATTGCTGCCTTCGGGTTCGAGCATATCGGTGGGTACCGGCCATGCGAGCTGTGCCTGCTGCAGCGCTGGGCCTATTATTTTTCCATTCCTGCTGCGTTTGCTGCGCTGGTTCTGGTGGGTGCGGAGACGCCGCGACTGGCGGTGTTCTTGTTTTTCGCGGTCGCTATTGCGTTCCTCGCCAACGCTGGGATCGGGCTCTACCAGGCCGGTGCCGAGTGGAAGCTGTGGCCAGGTCCGTCGGCGTGCAGCGGCCAGCAGCCGGTCGCCACCCAGGCAGGAAACCTGTTGGAGGCTCTCAAGACGACCAGCGTGGTTCGTTGCGACGAGCCACAGATCCGAATCCTCGGCCTGTCGTTTGCCGGATGGAACGTGCTGATCTCGATCTTGCTATTCTATATGGGATTGAAGGCGGCCTTCGCCGCGGCCGAGCAGCGTTAGTGCGTCGCAAGTTGCGGATTATTTTATCCACAACCTTTCATGGATACCCTACGTAGTTGCAATAGCACTTCAATCGCGCGATTCCGGCTCGGAACAAATAACATTCATCTGCGGTCAACTTAAATTCCCACTTTGAGTCTTTCTTCGGCCCAAGCGGCGCCCAAATGTCACTGTTTATTCTCCCTTGTTCGCGGGACACGGGAAGCGAACGGGCCGCCGGTCAGTCAGGTTTCGAAGGCGCCCCGATAGCTGCCAGTTGGCGGAGTACTCGCCCGCAGACGTTGTTGTTGAAGGATGCGTATCTCCTTCGCCGGATGCGTCTTTATCCGGTTCAAGTTTTCCGGCCAGCGTACCGACCGGCTTCGTCGCGCGTTTTCGCCGTCAGTGGCACGTGTTCCAGACTGTGGTTTGTGCCTGCGTTTGTATGAGTAGCGTAAAGTTGCGTTTGCGTAGGGAATGTTACCCCGAAAAATAGAGGTCAGATGGCCTCTTTCAGGAACACTAGGCGAGCAGCTCGCCGTCACTCGTAACGCGCTTTCGTCGAGCGGCTCGCTGGTTCCAGGGTAGCGAAACAATCGTTTGTCGTAGCAATTGCGTTTTCGTAAGGCGTGAGGTGTCGCGTGGAAAGTGACGAGTCGGAGTGGGCTGTTCTCTACGATGTCGTCGGCGCGGTGTTGCAATCGGTCCGGCCCATGACGTCAGCGCAGCAGGAACCTGCAGAAGCTGCAGCGGCCGTGGGTGAATGACCTAAAGTTCAAGGATTTCGGGAACGCCGCGCCATTGTCGGCGTTGCCAACGAGAAGGCAAGCACGTTCAGCGTCGGATTTGTCCTCAACCGAGGCGGTACATTGCAAAGTTCCGCGTAGTGCCGTCGTGATGCTGTCAGTGCTTGCCCCCGGTTTCTTGCGTGTGCGTTGCCTGCGGCGGGCCTGAATGCCGCGGTGTATCGGACGACGGCGTTTTCCCCCCGTGGCGCTTTCCGTCCAGTCCAGGAGGCCAGAAGCATGAATCCAGACTACATCAATCCCCTGCAGTGGCATGAGGCGCTGGGCGTGGCGCGGCAGTCTTGCGCACGCGTGTTTCGCGATGGCGGGGCGCCTGCGGATGCGTTGAGGGCTTTCGGTCTCACCGAGGACGGTGCAGAGAAAGTCCAGCAAACCTGGGACAAGGTCGTCGTTAGAATTGCCCAGGAACTTTGCGCGAAGCCGATCCGGCGCGCCGCATAGGTGAGGCACAAGCTTGCGGCGTCGTGCGGGCGTCGCAAAAACTCGAGATTGTCGTCCAGCCGAAGTCGGGCCGCGCGAAAGCTGCGGCCCGAATTGTTTCCCGCCACTGCTAGAGCTTGTTCGCTTTTGATTGAATCACGTACGCGCTCTAGCCTTATGTTTTGAGCATGTTTTTCACGCTGAACCGCTTACGCTTCAGCTCAACATGCTCTTCTTGCCTTGAGCATGTTTTTCACGCTGAACCGCTCACACTTCAGCTAAACATGCTCTTCTTGCCTTGAGCATGTTTTTCACGCTGAACCGCTTACACTTCAGCTCAACATGCTCTTCTTGCCTTGAGCATGTATTTCACGCTGAACCGCTTACACTTCAGCTAAACATGCTCTAGGGACTGAACAAGATGGCCTGCGGGTGGAGCTGCAGCTTCAGGCGGCGAAGCGCGCGGCAGACCTTTGATGTCGCGAGTGCTTGATGCCGGTCGCCGAAAGGTTTGCGGAGGATAGCGACGAGTGCATGGATAACAGCGTTGCGCCGGCCTTCGCGGGCTTCAGCTTGATGACGCTGTCGAGTTCGGCGAGCAGCTTATCGAGCGCGTAGGTCGCCGCGTCGAGCTTGTCACTGGCGGCAGAGTGAATAGTGCGAATCGTTGCTGCGGCGTCTATCGCGGTGGCGACGGTCCGGGTGGCACGGTCCCATTGCGCCTCGACGCTCAACCGCGCTGCAGGCTCGCGAACCGCGGTGCGGACATTCCGCCGTTTGGCAGCGATGGCGGCGGCATTCGAACGAAGCGGCGCCGAACGCGATGCAGCAGGCAGAAGCCGTAGAGCAGGGCGGAAAACCATTGCGAGGCGGTCAGTAAGACGGGCCAGCGCATCCCGAATCACTTGGAATCGGTTGCGATCCGATGCTCTGGCCGGCATATCAAACAGGCCTGCATGAGCTGTGGGTGCACGACCAACGAAGTGTGCGCCGCGCGTAACGCGCCCGGTGAGCCACATGCCGAGAAGGGTCAGGGTGATCGCAAATGCGAGCACGACCGATGCTTCAAGGGCTGAAAATGGTGTGGTCGCGACCATTCCAGACGTTCCAATTCCCCATCGATTCCGTAGTCAGTGCACAAAATGCTCTGATTTCCGCAAAATAACAATTGAAAATTCGGAAATGGCAAATCTCGGCAATTCGCTTCCGCCGAGAAGTACGCGCCGTTCCACCAGCATTCAACAGGGTGAATTAGGATTTCGTTAACGGGCCTGCGCAAAGTGTTATTTCGGGTTCGTCGAAAGCCCGCCGACGTCGCCCGGGCGATGAAAAAGTGTTTAATATCAACGTATTGAAATTCTAGTTTATTGATTTTCGAGATGCGCCAGCATTTTTCCCTATCGGTGAGAACCGGAAATGGCCGGTAATCTTATGGGTAAATAGCCAATCCTCCTCGCTTACGCCCCAGCCGCGGTTATGAATAATGAGGGGCGTGCCGGAGCTCGTCTTGCGATCGGAAACGATGGCGATATGCGTCTTGGAGAAATATCCGTCCGGCATGTCGTAGGTGACAATATCTCCCGGCGCGTAGCCGTCGGGCTCGGGCGTGACAGGCAATGACTGGGCCTTGCGCTCGAAGAAGCGCTTGAGGACGGGAACCCGGCGGTGATCGATGTTGGCGTCGCCCGAACCGACGCGTGCCTCGTGGACCAGCACCTGCAGGTCGACGCCGAGCGAACGGTAGGCGCGCACGACGACGTCGGTGCAGACGCCGAAATACCAGGGCACGTCGCCGTTGGGGTAGTCGATTTTGCGGTATGCGGGATTGTAGATCACCGGCACCCAACTCTGCTTGCGGGCCGCGGCGGCGAGGCTAGCGCCGAAGTCGGTATCGGCAGCAGCGCTGGTGATGGACGCGCCGCCGATGGCCAGGGCGAGCATTGCGGCCATGCCGATCCTGCGGACCGCCCGTCGGACGTTCATAGCCCAGGTCTGCGTCATCATGGGACCTCCTGGCCGCGGTGGCGGATGCAACCAAGGCACAAAGCACCGATTGCCCGAGCGTCATATCGGGTGCGGCAGTCAGGACTTCAATCACCACAGTATGCCGAAACGATGTGTGAGGAAGGGTGTGCGGGTCGAATTCTGGCAAAGCCGTTTCGTCGAGAATGTCGAGCGCAAGGCTTGGCGCGCTCGAGCTTCGCGATCGGATCGCTCGCCGGGCAAGCGCAGCGGGGATCTTTGCTGGTGACTTGATTTATTGCGCGGGCAGTTTGGGCGACAAGCTGCGGGTTGCAGCTGCGGCGTGGCGTCGGGATGTGCGTCGCTCGAGATTTGGCAATGGCGCGGCGTGGGCTGGCGTTTCGCCCGAGTAGCGATAGTGACCGGTGATCTGGTCGACGAACAGCGCGTCTTCGAGCTGCGGACCCCAGCCACGGTTGTGCAAGATCATCGGCCGGCCGGAGGGTGCTGTCACGTCACTGACCAGGGCGATGTGGGAGCGCGAGGCGGTGCCGGTGTTCTGCGGGCGTGCATACGTGACGATGTCGCCGGGCAGGTAGTCCTCGGCGAAGCCCGTGACCGGCAGATTCTCGGCATGGCGCTGGAAGAACCGGCGCAAGGTCTCGGTGCGGCGGTGGTCGATGTTGCGGTCGCCCGAGCCCACGCGCGCCGCCTGTACTGCCACTTGCAGGTCGATGCCCAGGTCGCGGTAGGCACGGATCACGACATCGGTGCAGGCGCCGTAGAGCTTTGGGATGTCGCCGTGTGGATAGGTGATGCCGCGGTAGGAAGCGTCATAGATCACGAGGTCGTCGAGTTGCCCGCGCGCGGTCCTGGCCAAGCGCTCGCCGAACGAGGTGGCACCGGGCGAGCCGAACCAGGTGGTGCGCACAAGCGGGGCGGTGGCGCTTTTCGCCGGGCCGCGATTGGTATTGCCGGCCAACGGCGAGGACTGGAGTGAGCAGCGCTGGTACAGGCTGGCGGTGCTGCGCGTTATTCCAGCATCCTCGTCGAGGGCATAGAGGCTGGCGAAGGCTTCCGGGCCAACATGGCTGGGAGTCGGTGGCGCGGCGGGCAGGGCGGAGGGAAGCGCCACGCCTGGTGCGGGCGCAAGTGCGATTGTCTGCGGCAACAATGACAGGCGCACAGGTTGTCCTGGATCGCGGGCGGCCAGCTCGATGCGTTGAGGCGTGCGCATCGCAAGCGTGGCGGAAGCTTGCGGAAGCGCGGCGAGCAGCGGTCTGTTTGGCGTTTTCGGAACGGCTGCGGCGGCCTGCGACTTGGCGTCGACTGGGCTCACAGCCTCGGGACCGGCGGATTTCGGAGCTCGCACCAATGCCGGGGGCGGCGCGAGGGCGACCGGCATCAAACCGGTCGGCGATCCTGCGCCGTGCACCGAGGTCAGTCGCGAAACAGGTGCTGGCGTCGCTGGCTCAGTCGACTGCCGGCTTTGCGGCAGCAGGATGGGAGCAACCGGTTGCGCGATCAGCGCGCGGATGTGGCGCGCCAGCTGGGCCGCCTCGTTGCCGGCCAGCGCAACCGCGAGAATGAAGAACGGCGCCAGAAGCAGGACCGCAATGTCGCGATCCTCAGGCGACAGCGGGATTGAGCGGGCAACGGCGCGGGGGCGCTCCTGCAGCCAGCCGATGGTGGCCCGAGCGGTTGCCGCTGCGCTGTCGAGCAAGGGGTGGGTGGGCCACGGATGCGAGCTGTCCCGGTGATAGATAGGTAGGCTCAAGGCAAGTGGGCGCGGTGCGGGGACCGACACTGGACGCGCAGACGCTTGCCGATGCGCGTGTTTGCGCTTCGGCTTGTGTTTTGGCTTCCTGGTCGCGGCCTTTTTCATGCGTTCGTGAGCTGCTCCTCACGGATCGGTTCGGCGTTTGCGTCCCCGAGGTTGTGCGAGGACCGAGCGATGCACCCGCCAAGACTAGATTCGGACTGCGGCAGCATCAGCACCTCCCGACGCAATGCTGCTACAACACACTTGTGCCCGCGCGTACGAAGAACGTCGGCGTGCCGAGAGTGTGGGTGCGCGAGCGGAAAAATGAATCGCTGCGAAGTCCTGCCACTCCATATTAAACATATGATCTAAATAGTTAACAGCGCAATCAGAAGTGCGATGTGATCGCCGCTTCGGCAAATGCGTGGCCGGGCTGCACCATCAGATTACGATTTCGGCATGCCGGTAAGGCGGCGGATGTCGCCGGGCGTGGCACCGGCCGCGCGTAGATCCTTCAGCCGGGGAGCACCGGTACTCTTGGCGAGTTTGCGGCCGTCCTTGTCGAGCAGAAGCGGGTGGTGGTGGTAGAGCGGCTCGGGCAGGTCAAGCAGGATCTGCAGCAGCCGGTGCAGGTCGGTGGCGGTGTAGAGATCCTGGCCGCGCGTCACGTGGGTGATGCCCTGGCGCGCATCGTCGACGACCACGGCAAGGTGGTAGCTGGCGGGCGTGTCCTTGCGGATCAGCACGACATCGCCCCAGCGGGTCGGATCGGCCAAGACTTCGCGCTCGGTGCCGTCCGGGGCGATCTCGCGGAAAGTGATGGGGCGGCCGCCCATCCGATCGGTGGCGATGGCCATTGCACGCGCCATGTCGAGGCGCAGCGCCGCTGCGTCACCGGCGGCCCTGCGGGCGGCGATCTTGTCCGCTGGCAGGTCACGGTAGAGGCCGGGGTAGATCGGGGCGCCGTCGGGATCGCGGCGCTCGGGTTCGCCGACTGCCACCGCCTTGGCTACGGCGGAAGCGATCTCACCGCGCGTTGCAAAGCATGGATAGAGCACACCAAGTGTGGTCAAGCGATCGGCGGCTGTGGCGTAGTCGGCGAAGTGTTCGGACTGCAGCAGCTCTGGCTTTTCCCAGCTCAAGCCGAGCCACTCCAGATCGTCGAGGATCGAACGGATGAAGACTTCGCGCGTGCGAACGATATCGATGTCCTCGATGCGCACAAGGAAGCGGCCGCCAAGGCGAACGGCCCAGTCATGGCCGACGATGGCGGAGAGCGCGTGACCAAGGTGCAGTTCGCCGTTCGGGCTCGGAGCAAAGCGAAAGACTGGTCGATCAATTTCAGCCATTGAGCCTGGATCCGGCAGATGCGTGCGCAGACTTTCGCGTCCGCCGCCTTACCTTCGGGGGTGATCGTCAACAGCTTTCCTCGGCGATCCGGCTCGGGCGGAAGGTGCGGGCGATCGATTCCACGATCGCATTATAGTATTGGCGCTCGGCGTGCGGGTAGAGCATGGCCCAGCTGGTGATGCGGCGGCCGCCGCAGGTGAAGGACACGCGCTCGTAGAACACGGTGTCCTCGCGTGTTCCCGACAGGACGAACCAGCTGCGGCGCACTGGGGCATAATCGATCGCCGAGCCTGCATAGCTCGTTTCCAGAACATGCTGGCGATAGTCGTCGAGCGAGATCTGGTCGTCGTTATCGATGGCGCCTATCAGAAGCTTGGCGCGGCCGTCATTGGAGACCAGCAAACGGCCTGCTTGCGGTGCGCTGCCGGGCGCGGGCAGGAAGACGTTGCCCGGATAGTCGATCTGGAAGCCCAGCTTGTCGTGGACGATGGTCTTCCAGTCGGTTGGCAGCGGATGCTGAGCGTCTGCTGGAGCAGCCTGGGTGCCATTTGCGTCGAAGACGCAGGCAACAGTAGCGAATGCACATAACGACGCGAGTGCGGCTCGCATCTTTTGAAGCCCGAGCAGATGGTTGGAACGCATGGCATTGCCCAAAGGTAGACAGTTGGCTCACGACCTGAGCATTAGTTGTTGCGGATTATAGGAGCGATCAGCGGAGCTTCTTGTTTCCGGCGGCTCAGGATTTCCTGCAGCAGAGCTCGAGCTGGTCCTCGGGATGTATACTAACAGCGGTGTTGCTTTCGTTGAAGCGCCAAGGGTCATCGTATGCACATGCGTTCGCAAAAACTGCTTTGCACTCACGACGACATTCGCGACGGCGTGCGCGTGCTTCGGCGTCGCTGCGCGGTGATGAAAAGAATTCATGATCGTACCGGCGATCCGCCGCTCAGGCGCTTTCCAGCCGATTTTGCCGGACTTGCACGCATCATCGTCGGGCAGCAGCTGTCAGTTGCAAGCGCGTCGGCGATCTGGTTGCGGCTCGAGCGCGGATTGAAGCAGGTCAGCGCGGCAAAAATCCTGCGCGCGCGTTACTCAACTCTTGCCGCTGCAGGGTTGTCGGCGCCGAAGATGCGCACGTTGAAGGCACTCGCCGCTGCGGTTGCCGATGAACGCTCGGGCGTGCAGCTCGAGCAGTTGGAACGGGCAAGTGATGAGGATGTGCACGCGATGCTTACAACGGTCAGTGGTATCGGCCCATGGACCGCGGATATATTCGTCATGTTCGCGCTCGGACGGGCGGATGCCTGGGCAGCTGGTGATCTTGCTTTGCAGGTGGGTGTCGCACGCGCGTTCGGTCTGGGGGAGCGCGTTTCGGCCCAGCAATCGCTGGAAGTGGCCGAGCGGTGGCGTCCGTGGCGTGGCGTGGCGGCGCGATTGATCTGGGCGGACTACGCGGAGCTGAAGCGAACAGCTCTTCCTGATGCGTCGAGGGACGAAAGGGCGATCGTGCGACGTGCGGCCGGCAAACAGGCAATGGTCAAGTCGCGCCAAGGAGTACGAGCCCGATGATGAACTCGCTCGACGGACCTCGCTTGCTACCGAAGCACGGCCGGGCAGATGCCCTCGTGGTGCTGGTGCATGGATATGGCGCCAACGGCGACGACCTGATCGGGTTGGGCGAAGCTTGGCGGGACCTGCTGCCGAGCGTTGCATTTGTCGCGCCCAATGCGCCCGAGCAGCTTCCATTCGAAGGTGTCAGTGGCTTCCAGTGGTTCAACCTGACGTTCCGCGATTCCGACGAGCTGTGGGAGGGGTGCGTGCGTGCCGGACCGCGTCTCAACGTGTTCCTCGACCAGGAGCTGGCGCGGCTTCAACTCGACGGTTCGCGGCTGGCGCTGGTCGGATTCAGCCAGGGCACTATGCTGGCGCTGCATGTCGGACTCAGGCGCAGAAAGACGCCACTAGCGATCCTTGGCTACTCGGGCATCATCGCCGGTCCGGAGCGACTTGCCATCGATCGCGCAGGTCATGAGATCGGCGATCAGCCTGCAATCATGCTCATCCATGGCGAGGCGGACGAGGTCATCCCGGCCTCTGCGCTGCAGTTCTCCAGCAACGCGCTGGCAAGCGCCGGGCTGTCGTCATCATGGCACCTTTCACCGGGCGTCGGACATGGCATCGACGAAGAGGGGATGGCGCTCGGCGGACAGTTCCTAAAGCAGGCGCTGGCACCATAAGGCAGCCTCGATGTGAGCGACGCCGAGCGCAATCTTCCCGTGTTTCCGGCACTTTGGGCGTGGAGGGTGGGGGTTGCATGTCACCTTCACAGAACGGATATGCGCGGCTAGTATCCCGTCCGCGAATGGCAGGGTGGGGTGTGATTCGTGATGTAGGATTCGTCAGGACGCAGGACAGTGCTTGCTCACGCTACAGTGCCGGAGGCGTTTCCGGCTCTGGTTTTGAATGCCGACTTCCGACCCCTGAGCTACTACCCGTTGTCGCTCTGGAGCTGGCAGGAGGCGGTCAAGGCTGTGTTCCTCGACCGGGTGAACATCGTTTCCGAATACGATCGGTTCGTGCGCAGCCCGACGCTCGAAATGCGGCTGCCGAGCGTCGTGTCGCTCAAGACCTACGTCAAGCCGGCGCTCTATCCCGCCTTCACACGGTTCAACGTGTTCCTGCGCGATCGCTTCAGCTGCCAGTATTGTGGCGCGCGCGAGGACCTGACGTTCGATCATGTGGTGCCGCGCTCGCGTGGTGGCATGACCCGGTGGGACAACGTCGTCACCGCTTGTGCGCCCTGCAATCTGGCGAAGGGCAGCGCGTTGCCGCGCGAGGCGGGCATGCATCCGATGCAGCCGCCGACGCGGCCGACGGTATTCGAGCTGCACCGCAACGGCCGGCAGTTCCCGCCCAACTACCTGCACCAGAGCTGGGTCGACTATCTTTATTGGGACACCGAACTGGAGCCTTGATCCTGCTCGCGGCTTGAAGGGGCGGCGGCCGGGCAACCGGCAGGCCGCCGTGTGAAGTCAGGGTGGGTGCAGGTGGCCGACCAGAAGCGAGGCCGTCGCCGCTGCGAGCAGGGTGCCGAGTGCGACGGCGCCTGATGTCGAGTCGACCGCGCGGTCGAGGCGGGTCGCAAACAGGAAGGCGTTGGCTCCGGTCGGCATGGCGGCCATGATGGTGAGGACGCCGATGGTCATCGGGTCCAAGTGGAACACGAAGGTTGCCAGCAGCCAAGTGATGGCCGGCATCCAGATCAGTTTCAGGATATTGACGAGGACCAGGGTCGGCATCTGGCCCTTTATCTCGAAATCGATGAGCGAAAGGCCAAGCGCGACGAGCGCTGTCGGGACACTGGCCTGTGCCATGAGCTGCAACAGCTGATCGAGGACGGCCGGCAAAGGCTGGCTGGTCAGGCGCCACAACGCGCCTGCAAGGATGCCCAGAATGATGGGATTGCGGAACAGGTCCTGGATGGTGCCACTGAGGATCTGCGAACGGGATTGTCCGGCGAAGTCGCCAGTGGCCGAGGCGTGCAGCATCGCGGTCAGCCACCAGATCGGCGCATGGATCGATAGCAGCAGGGCGATCACCGGCGTGGCGGCCGTGCCGTAGACGCCGACCGACAGCGGAAAGCCGAGCATGATGGTGTTGCCGAACGAGGATGTCATGGCGATTGCCGGAGCATCCGCCGCGGGGCGCTTGAGCAGCAGCGTCGTGGCGAGCGTGGCTGCGATCCAGGTTGCGAAGCCCGCGGCATAGAAGCTGCCGATGATGCCGACCGGCGACAAGTCACCGAACTTCGCGGTGGCGACCGTGCGGCAAAGCAGGGCAGGGATGGCCAGGATGAATGCGAAATCCGCGATGCCCTTGGCGGCGGATTTGGAGACGAGTTCGAAGCGGCCCGACAGGTAGCCAATCATGATCAGGCCGAACACCGGAGCGACGATTGTCAGGACCGACGACATTGGGTTCCCGATCCGGTGGAGTTCACGTCGCTGTGGTGCATTCGGGCGGGCGTTTGGTCGGGGATCAATCCTGTGGGAGCGGTACGCGGACCGACCCCGTCACAGGAGGCGCAAAAGCGCGGGATCGCGACGCATGAGGCGCTGAGCGTGCGGGAGGAGAGTCAAGGGAAGTGCCATCACCGGCACCCCGATCAGCTTGCGATACAGCGTATTGGGATGCAGCATCGATGACGTTATTGCCGTTCGGCTGGATCTCGACGATTGCTAGGTTTCGCAGGGCAAGGCCATTCGCCGAGAACATGACGACGCCATCAACGCCGGAGAAGCCGCGTGGGTTGGTCAATGTCGTGGCGGTAAAACGCTGGCCAGGTGCGGCGGAAGAAAGAGCCACGGCGAAGCTCACTGCGTCGTAGGCCAGGCTGGCGACGCGCGGCGGAGCTGAACCGAAGTTGTGTGAGAACTTGGATGAGAAGTCCTGCCAGGCGCGCGGGTCAGGACTCGGGAACCAGCCGCCCGCGAGCGACTGTTCGCGGCCGACGTTGGGGTAGTCCCAGTTGCCGGTGCCCAGGATCTGAACGCGACGCGGATCGATGCCATTGTAGGCAATGAGCGATGCCAGCTGAGGCAGCGTGTCCTGTCCCGCGGGCAGGAACAAGGCGTCGACCGGGTTGCCGGAGTTCTCAGCATCCTTGATCGCTGCGGAGAGCTGCTTGACCGGTTCGAGCATAGCGTTGGCACCGGTCGTATAGCGGCCGATATGTGCGATGGTGCCGCCGCTGCGCTGAACAACGGCGCGGAAGGCGGGCTCGACACTGTCACCGTAGGCATCAGACGGTATCAAAGCGGTGAAGCGACGTTTGCCGCGCGATGCCGCGTAACTGACGATGCGCTCGACCTCGGGGCCGGGCAGGAAGCTCATCAGATAGACACCGTTGCCGGCGACGCGTGTGTCGTTCGAGAACGCGACCATTGGCACATTGGCCTGCCGGGCAGCTGGAGCTGCTGCCGTCACGGAGCGCGCGAACAGCGGGCCAAGAATGATCTCGGCCCCGTCACGGACCGCCTGCTCGGCAGCGGCTCGTGCGCCTTCGGGCGTGCCGCCATCGTTCTTGACCATCAGGCGGATGCTGGGATTGTCGCGCTCGAACAGCGCCATCTCGCCAGCCTGCTTGAGGCTCTTGGCGACGGCCGCGGTCGGGCCCATTCCCGCCAGCGGCAGGAGCATTGCGATCTTGACCTCACGGCCGGATTGCTTGGTGGAGGCCAGATCCTGCTTGGCATGATCCATCGACGCCTGTGGCGTGTTGCCATTGCCGTTACCGATGTTGGCACTGCAGGCCGCAACCATTGCCATCGCCGCGGCAGCAGCGCTGGCGCATAGCGTTCGATGCGTGACGAAAGCGCTTGAGCGCAGCTCGGTGCCTTGCATGGGTGCTTCCTAATCGTCATCCGGCGCACATAGCAACGCGCGCCCAGCTACCAGCTTGAATCGATTACGCACACCTCGCCGTCATGCAAAAGCTGTCGGCGTAAGGCAACCCTATCCAACCCCGGGACGACGGCGAATATCCGAGGCTACACCCGAGTCGCCTGAAGGACTCATCATATCCAGTTAACGGTTTGAGTCCGGGCCGAGAAGAGCTTAATTGACACAATGAACGAAAAGGCGCCGATCTTTGTACGTCGTCCAGGCAAGAATGATTTGCGCGCGGACCGCTCAGTTCTGCGGACTCAGGAGCGAGGTCAGTTGAGATTGAACCGGGAACGCACGGCAGGCGTGAGGCAAATTACTTCGAGGAATCCGTAACCAGTGGACAAGCAGCAAAAAGCTCGCGGTGTGGCCGGCCGGCCGAGTGGCAGGTCGGCGCGTGCCGAGGCTGCTCAAACAGGTGCCCCTAAGGGGGAGGCGGGCGATTCGTTTTCGTCAGACGACAGTGGTGTCGTGGACGCAGCGCGGCGCGAGATGGAGCGGCAACTGGGCGCCCGGCTCGCTTCGGGCCTTTATCTGGTGGCGACGCCAATCGGCAATCTGGGCGACATCACGCTGCGCGCGCTTGGCGTTCTGGCGCGGGCGGATGCGGTTTATTGCGAGGATACGCGTCACTCGCGCACCCTTATGCAGCATTTCGGGATCAGGACGCCGCTCAAGCCCTACCACGAACACAATGCGCAAGCGCAGCGGCCGCGAATCCTTGAGGAGCTGGCAGAGGGCAAGCTCGTCGCGATCATCTCGGATGCGGGAACGCCGCTGGTGTCGGACCCCGGCTACAAGCTGGTTCGAGACGCGCTCGAGGCGGGACAAGCCGTGGTGAGCCTGCCCGGCGCGTCGGCGTCGCTGGCCGCACTGACCTGCGCAGGGTTGCCGACGGATGCCTTCCTGTTCGCGGGCTTCCTGCCGCCGCGAAGTGCGGCGCGCAAGGCGCGTCTAGAGGACTTGAAGCGCGTTGATGCGACGCTCGTCGTCTACGAGGCGCCCTCGCGCGTTGCCGAGACGCTGGCCGATATCGCATCCGTGCTTGGATCACGTCCGGCGGCGGTGGCACGCGAGCTGACCAAACTGCACGAGGAGGTGGTGCGGGGAAACCTTGCCGAGCTTGCCGACGGATTTGCCGGCGGCGATCAGCGCGGCGAGTTCGTCATTGTCGTCGGTCCACCGGCGGCGGGCGAAGTGAGCGATCAGGCGATCACGGCGGCGCTTGCGGATGCCTTGCAGGATATGCGGCTGAAGGACGCCGCAGCGACGGTAGCCGAAGCGCTCGGCGTGGCGCGCGGGCGGGTCTATGATCTGGGGCTGAAGTTGAAGGGCGAGCGTCAAGGTTGACGACGCGGGATTGCTATCCATGAACGAACCGGGCGGCTCATCTTCAGCGGATCGCAGCAAGGAGCGCCAGCAGCGTTACCGGCGCGGGCACCTTGGCGAGGGTATCGCCGTGCTGGCGCTTATGGCGAAGGGCTACCGTATCGTCGGCCGTCGCGTCGCCACCGCCGCGGGCGAGATCGACATGATTGCCGTACGGCGTGGACGAGTGGCGTTCGTGGAGGTGAAGCGCCGGCAATCCTTGCAGGCAGCCGAGGCCTCCGTCTCGCAGCGCCAGCGGGACCGCGTGCATCGCGCCGCCGACCTCTGGCTGGCGCGGCACAAGAGCTATCAATCGCTGGATCTGGGTTTCGATCTGGTGTTCGTGCTGCCGTGGCGGTGGCCGATGCATCTGGAGAACGCGCTTTGAAGTCGGCCTATCTGTCGAGGGGACTCTCGTGCCAATGAGGAATCCCTGCCTCCTGGTGTTGAGGTGAGGCCAGGGACTGCTCGAATTCGACGAGGCGCCGGGTCATCTCGGCAAGCGCGTTGTCGAGCGCATTGCCCATCGCCTGACGGGCCTCGGAAAGCGCCTCGAATGAGGCATCCAATCGGGCGAGCGCGTCGGCAATTTCATCGGTCAACATGAGTTTGCCCCCACCGCAAGCCCTGTTCAGCTACGGCAAGGTTGGAATGATCCGGTTAACGCACGGTTAATCTCGTGTCAGGCAGCGGCGCCTATGGCATGCGCGGCCCATCGCTGTTGACTTCACCTGCGCGACGGGCTTGCTTGCGGCAACCTGCGCCGTCCCAGACCAAGGAGCATCAACAACCTATGGCCGCTTCCAAGTCACGACCGTTGCGTGTCGCCTGCCAGATGGATCCGATCGATCGCATCGATATCAGGGGCGATTCCACGTTCGCGCTGTTGCTGGAAGCGCAGGCACGCGGGCATGAGCTTTTCTACTATCTGCCGCAGGCGTTGACTCTGGACGGGGCGACGCTGACGGCTGAGGGCGAGAGCTTGCGCGTCACCGACAGGATCGGTGCGCACTTCTCTGTCTCCAACCGGCGCGTCGAGGATCTGTCGCGGTTCGACGTTGTCCTGCTGCGCCAGGACCCGCCGTTCGACATGGCCTACATCACGTCGACGCATCTGTTGGAACGCATTCACCCCAAGACGCTGGTCGTCAATGATCCCCGCGAGGTCCGCAATGCGCCGGAAAAGCTGTGGGCGCTCGATTTCCTCGACCTGATGCCGGCGACCATGGTGACGCGATCGCTTGGCGACGTGCAGGCGTTCCGCGCGCGCTATCACGACATCATCCTGAAGCCGCTCTACGGCAACGGCGGTGCATCGGTGTTCCGCATCAAGCCCGACGACACCAATCTCGGCGCATTGGTCGAGCTGTTCCAAACCATGTCGCGCGAACCGTTCATGGTGCAGGAGTACCGCGCGGAAGTGCGCGCCGGCGACAAGCGCATCATCCTGGTCGATGGCGAACTGGGTGGCGTCATCAACCGGATTCCGGCGGAGGGCGAGACGCGCTCCAACCTGCATGTGGGTGGGCGCGCGGCGGCGGTGGACTTGTCAGTGCGCGACCGCGAAATCTGTGCGCGGTTGGGGCCGGAGCTTAAGCGGCGCGGCTTGATCTTCACAGGTATCGACGTGATCGGGCCTTATCTCACCGAAATCAACGTCACCTCACCGACCGGTATCCGCCACATCAAGGACCATGGCGGGCCCGACATCGCGGTGATGATCTGGGACGCGATCGAGGGGAAGGTGGGGGTGCGTGCTGCCTGAGGGCTGGCTACGCATTGCCTGTCGCGCGGTTCGCGCAGCACCAACTGCTCCTAAGCATTCGGTTTCGCCCAAGGGTCGTAGCTGCCAAACGACCAGACATGCCCGCCAATGTCGCGGGCCGAATAGACGCGGCCGCCGTAGTCCTCGTCTCTCGGGACCATGAGGATTTCTGCGCCCGCCTTCTTGGCACGATCGTGATGGCCATCGACGTCGTCGACGATGACATAGATCGATTGCGTGCAGCGACCTCCAGCTCGCGCGGGCAATGTCATGAAGCGCTCGCCGAATTCCCCCTTCTGGTCCGGGCCGATCATGATCATGCCGGTTTCGTATTCGAGCTCGGCGTGTACGACGTTGCCCGGCTCGTCGCGATAGACCGCGTGGGGCGTGAAACCGAATGCCGACTGCAGCCAATCCACCGCCGCGTTGGCATCGGGATAGCTCATGCAGGAGATCAGGTTCACGGGCGGATGCTTGGTGACAGGTGACATTGGTGCGTTCTCCTTTGATCTGTGCTGGCGGTGCTGAAACTCACTCTATGTTCCGTTTTTGTTCTTGACGTGGCGGCGGGATATTATACTTGCCGGACCCATGTGTTTCTGGGTATACGGAGGGCTAGCTGATGAATGAGCTAGCAACCTTCGGGGGGTCGGACGACGAGTTCGACGAGTCCATGGCATGGGTAAAGCCACTACACAGTCGCAATCAGGTTGACCGAGCGGGCGATGCCGCGCGGAACGCTGCGGCTGATGGCAGTACGCGGGACGAAGACTTTGGCTATTTAGATGTGATTGCAAATTGGAGAGCTAGTCACAGCTACCCACTTAACACGTTTCAAGGACTGCTCCGCCGTCATGCGGCCGTCGTAGACCCGGACGCCATCGTGGTACAGCGGCTCAAGCGTCTCGAATCGATTTTGGGCAAGCTCCAAAGGTTTTCGACAACTGAACTGACTCAAATGCAGGACATTGCCGGATGCCGGGCGGTACTTTGTGACTTGCAAGCAGTTGGAGCTTTGCGGGATCGACTTCGTTCTGTGCGCATGAACCACACGTTTCTCCGGCAAAAAGACTACATTCAGAACCCGAAACCAGATGGCTACCGAGGCATACATCTCGTTTTCCGCTTCTTCGGAAGCGGAAGTTCTGCGGCATACAACAAACAGCAAGTCGAAATTCAGCTCCGAACCCAGATGCAGCACATGTGGGCGACCACTGTTGAAACCGTTGATGCTTTTACTGGGCAAGCTCTCAAGGCGAACCAGGGAAGCGCAGATTGGCAAAGGTTCTTTGCCCTGATGGGGTCCGTGTTTGCTCTTGAAGAGGGTTGCGACGTGGTGCCGGAAACACCAGTCAACGGTTCGGGCTTGCGTGATGAACTTGTACCGCTGGTTCGCAAGTTGAAGGTGTTTCAAACGATTTCCGCATTCAGGGCCACCGTAAATTATTCAGGTCAAGCTGATGCGCATTATTATCTTCTGCGGCTAGACCCAGATCTCAAGAAAGTGGCCGTGCGCCGGTACGGGTCCAATCAATCTGCTCTGGCAAACGATGACTACATCCTGACGGAAGAATTGGCGGTAGACGCTGGAGCGATTGTAGTTTTGGTGTCGGCGGAATCGCTATCAAAGTTGAAGAAGGCTTATCCGAACTACTTCCCAAGCACTGGGAACTTCCTCAGTCTTTTGCGGAAGACTTTGAAGTAGGCTTCGTTAGCGTCTTGAACGTGCGAGCGGCGACATCTGGGTCAACCTCGGCTTGCTTCGCAGCTTCCTTAAACCGTTTGAACTGCTCTTTGGGGTCTAGCTCTGGCTCTTTGCGTTTGGGCATAGTTGCTTATCCGCTCCACTGATCGGTTGCGAAGCAGTATACCATGAAGCGTCAAGTCACATTGGTTGCCGGGGTAACTGCTGCCGTCAACAGATCATTTTTTGAGAGTAGAGCAGGGAGCAACTGTAGAGAGTAAGTTAACTTGATTCTATCAACCTCGGAGGTTACATGACTCACTATATCGAGTTACATGAGTATCTCGGTAGTGTAGTAAGAGGTTGTAAATGAAGCGGTTTTCCATCATCGTCAAGGCGACTTGGGACGATGAGGCAAGCGTCTGGGTTGCTGAATCTGACGATGTCATAGGGCTAGCTACCGAAGCAGCAACTCTCGAAGAGCTGAAGGCGAAGCTAATGGATATGATCCCAGAGCTGATCGCCCTGAATGGTCCCAAATCGGATCTTGCCGAGATCCCTGTCCACATCATGGCTGAGCAGATCGCCCGGGTGGGGAATCCCTGCTATTAAGTCGCCATGGCGACTTACGAGAGGGATGTTTGCCGAATCCTGATGGAGAACGGTTGTCGCTTCGTCCGACACGGTGGGCGGGGCGACCACGATATTTGGTTCAGTCCAATCTCCAAGAAGAACTTCACGGTTGACGGCAAGATCAGGTCTCGGCACACCGCTAACGCGGTACTCAAACAAGCGGGGCTAGAAAAGGAATTCTAGCCCCGCTTGTTCTTCTGGGTGCTGTCCGAATTTGCTGGCTAGTGTCCTAAATTTCCGGAGCAACTGACCTAACTTGAATGCGCCACCTTGCCGGCGGGCGTATGGGGGCGCATGATCACATCCATTGGCCATGGTGAGGCGAGGCATGGTCAGGCCCGGCTAGGTAAGGCCCATCTGTGAACCCGACGCTTCTATCCGGCGTCGGGTTCACTACCCTTCTTGGGTGGCAGTAAGGCCTTGTTAGCCTTTAAAATGTCAATCAACCGATCAACGGAGTCAGCATCCTCAAGGACAGCCGAAACCTCCAACTGATCGCCGTCAATCGAAACTCGCAGTGGAGCAGGCTTGGCCGGAGGCTTCTGCTTAAAACTTCCGCGCGCTGATTCAGAAGATGGCGTCACGCTCCCTCCCCCCGTCGCTACCTTCGGTCTCCTGACCATCATCATCGTTGAACTCTTGAAGGAGTACAAGAGGCTCCACGGTGAGCTGCCGCGTTGCAACGAGCGTATCGGCTAACCCGAAACTTCTTTGATCCAAGATGGGCGGCAGGCACCCTGCAAAGCGGTGCCTGCTCCCGCTTCTTCACCGGCAGCATTGAATAGGATTTCACGATTGCCATGAGGCAGGTCGCCATAGATGCGCAAGCGCACGGGCGCATCGCTGCCAGGCATCGACACGAATTGCAGCGTCAGACCGGAAACCGGGTCTTCTATGATCTGCTCCTTGATCCGGCATTCGCCGCCGTTCGGCTTCACAGCCATGGTGATCTCCGTGATTCTGCATTCTCAACCACCGGATGATGGTTAAGTTCCGTTGACAAACTGGAAAGGATTGGCAGTCGGCAGATGATCTTGGCTGGGTTGCTCCACTGTCCTAATTCCATAGTGTCAATGTCCTAAGCTGGGGGAAAACCGGACAGCACCTTCTTCTGCGACGATTTTGCGATCCGCCGCTTTGTTTGGCCAGCCCGTGCCGACCGCTTGGCCACGCTCTTCTTAATGCGCTTGAATATCCGCTCCTGAGTAGCGGGATCAGACCCGATCAGTCGTTCGATAAGTCAGGCGCCGCCCCTGAGCCCCTTTCACCATCTTGGCTGCCCGATCTTCATCTGAGACGCCAAGTGCGACGCGGTTAT
>JBGANK010000023.1:0-43946 GCA_044222395.1 Hyphomicrobiaceae bacterium
ACACGGCGCGCAAGATGCACGACGAGACGCTGTCGGACGAGTACTTCAAGACGGCCGAGTTCTGCTCGATGTGCGGGCCCAAGTTCTGCTCGATGAAGATCACCCAGGACGTGCGCGACTATGCGGCCAAGACCAATTCGGGCAAGTCGGCGATGGTCGAAGCGGAAAAGGGCATGGCCGAGATGAGCGAGAAGTTTCGCGAGCTGGGCTCTGAAGTCTACGTCGACGCCGACCGCATGAAGCGCGCTAATGATGCGTTGGGGTGAAGGCATCAGGAATTTTGGATGACGGCCACCTGTCTTCGATTGATTATTGGGGACCAACGTGAAAGCGTTGGGCCATCTGCAGAGATCCCAGTTCTACTCCGGGAAGTCGCACCAGCCGCCAGGCATATGGGAGGCGTGCCATGATCTTTCGCAGAGAAGATGGCGAACAATATGAAATCAAGGTGCAACAGGAAACAACAGGTGGAGCCGTTCTGACTGTCGTGAGGGAGCCAGACAGCAACCCTGAGCAAGTTGCCTCAATTTGGCTACTCTCCGAGCACGATCTGAAGCAACTAGCTTCGGAGATCTTGGAAGTTGCCGACCAAATTGCGATGCCCAAGCGATAGAAGCAACACGCGCGGATCGATCCTGGCTCGCATGCCCCTTGACCCTGCCGCGAACGGTGGCAACATGAGTGCCATCGTCAACAACCGAAGGGAGGTGATCCGATGTCGAGTGGAAACCATGAGGCTGCGATGTCGCGGTCGCTGGATTTGACGCTGGCTTGCCTTCCGGTGACCGGCTAGCGAATTCGGCAACACGCGCACGGGCCATCAACGCCTGATCGCACCTCGTTCCACGGAGGGCTGCCTATCGGGCAGCCCTTTGTGCTTGCGGGCAAAGTTCGCGTCATTCCGTGACGAGCCGGAGGCGCGATGGGTCGGCGGTGAGCGGCGCGCTCAACTCGTCTCCGTCGCCATGACGACGAAGTCCTTGCCCGATCGCGTATCGGCGTGGGTCGGCAAGTCCGTCGTCACCATTGTCATGCCGGGATGCATATAGGCGTGAAGGCGTTGCTGCACCTCGGGACTCGCCGAGATGCGATCGATCACGCGCTCTTCGGGTGCGCTGAAATCCGCGCGCTGCTCATGGTGATGGGAGATCGAGTGCCAGGCAAGACCACGCGCGTCATCGTGCAAGCCCGCAAGCACGAACACGTGCGAGCCGAGCGGGACCTCCGGATTCCTGATCACCACCGGACACTGACCAACCACCTCGCCATTGATGATGAGCGTGCCGCTGCGATCTGCACTGCTGATCACGACCGAGGCCGGCCCAGAGAAGTTGGTGACGTGAGGCGCCCAGGCCGCAACCTTGCCTTTCAGGTGCGATTGCACCTTGTCGAACTCGTGCTCGGCATAGTCTGCGAGCACGAGACCGGGATGCACCACCTCGCGCGGCTGAGAGTGCGATCCGGCGATGATGACCGGCGTACCAACGTGGGTGACCGAGAAAAGCAATTCGGAGAACTTCATTGGCAAACGGACGCAGCCGTGTGATGCAGGATAGCCCGGCAGATTGCCGGCGTGCAGCGCCACGCCCGACCACGTCAGCCGGTTCATGTTCGGCATCGGCGCATTGTTGTAGGTCGATGAGTGGTGATCTTTGTCCTTCTCCAGAATCGTGAACACGCCGGTTGGCGTGCCATGGCCCGCCTTTCCCGTCGAGCAGGTCGAGACGGCAATGCGCACGCCGTTGCGATAGACATGCACGAGCTGATCGGGAATCGAGACGATGACGGCGACAGGGCCCTGCTTCGATCGCTCCGGATGCCAGGTGAACTCACCGGGCTTGAGCTGGTGAACCTCCTTCATCCGCTCTGCCAATGAGAGATGCGAGCGGAAAACGAACAACACAGCACCGAATAGACCAGGGCCGACAAGCACACGACGGCGCGAAACGTCATGCATGGTCAATCCTATTGCGAGTGGGGTTTGAGCGTATTCTACAGTTTCGGCACAAAGCAGAAAACGTCTGCGCGCGTGAAAGCCCGATCAGGCTCGACGCGAGGTTCTCGCCGAGGATTTCTGACAAGAACTGTGGACGCGGATTGCCGTGTTTGCTGCCATCACCAAGGTGCAGCTCTTGTCGCGAACCCGCCCAGGCCGCAGCACGACGTCCCTAATCTATTTTGTGCTCAGTTCATTGATTAGCTTTGTTGGGGGCGGCAGTGCGGGCTTTCGGCACGCTTCGGGATGCCGAACTGCAACACATGTTCGCCGATTGGAGTTGTACAGCCGCAGTGTTGTGGCCCCCTGCGACCCAGTCTGAAAGATTAGGCCCTAGTGTCGTGATCGCGAAATTCGTCTCATTCCGCAGCGCGTTCCGAACGAATTTCGCAATCTGAACGACACTAGCAACTTCAATGATCTAGTGTGATTCAGATCGAAATGTCCGCCTCGCAACCCGGCCGCAAAGTATGGTGCGGACTTCTCGATCATCACACTAAGTATGCTTCTCAAGAAGGGGGTTTCTCATGGTTCGTATCCTCAGCGTGTTCACTGCCGCGCTGGCTTTGATTGCAACGACCGCCAGCGGCGTGTCGGCAAAGGACTGCAAGAACGAGGCGATCGTCGCTGAAGGCGAACCCTTCGTTTCGCGGACGCTCGGCGCCTATCCAAGCTCACTGTTCGCATGGCGCAAGGCCGCCGAAGCCAAGGCCGGTGCTGGCTTCCAGTCGTGGCGTGTGGCCGAAGACCGCAAGATCGACTGCGAGCAGGTGACGGTCGAAGGCGGCAAGAAGCGTTGGGTTTGCACGCGCACGGCGCGTCCGTGCAAGAGCGAACTGGCCGGTGCACTTGGCGGCGGTTCGAAGCCGAAGTTCGATCGCATCCTGCGTCGCGGCGACAGCGGCGACGACGTCAAGCAGCTGCAGGAGATCCTGAACGGCATGGGCTACGAGATCGCGGTCGACGGCAACTATGGCCGCGGTACGAAGGCTGCCGTTCGCGACTTCCAGGAAAAGAACAAGCTCGATGCCGATGGCAATTTCGGACCGAAGACAGCCGAAGTGCTGCTGTCGAAGAGCTGATCGAACCGAAGACGAATGGTTCGTTCCGCACGTGTCACGCGGAAAGGGGAGGCTCGTGCCTCCCCTTTTGCTATTGTCATCAAGCCATTGTCAGCAGATGCAGTCGGTCGGCGCCGGGCGGATCGGCGATCGAAGTATCAAGTAGCACCAGCATCAGGAACGTAAGCCGAACCACCATTGGCCGGAGCAACCGGTGCGGTCCAGGTTTAGCCAACGGGAAATTGCGCGAGCCTGGCCACGCTGCCGTCACAGCTCGAATTGACTTCATGAATTTCCCGGTGGCGGCTGTGTGATAGAGCAGGTCCGATCTTGCTGGAATAACTCGGGCTGCCGTGGCCTGCTCCAAGCCCTTGTTTGAGAGTCTCAATCACGCCTTCGCTGCAACCAGAATTGGCTCCATCTCAGCCGATCAAACTCTCGTGCCACCTACTCCGCTTCCGGCACGTTGCCAGCGATGGCGCGATGCTCAATGGCTTGTAACCGTTGGGGTTACCGTCTGGTCAACGTGCCAGGCTGCCGGCGTCAATCGCAGCTGAAGTTTGTGTTCCAGACGTTGAAATCGTCGCGCCGCGACGGTAGCGGCGAGGCTGCTTCTGCCTGTTCCCACCCACTTGACGACCGTCTCATTGAGAACGTCAGCTTGCAGTCGGTCGGTGTGCGCTGATCGCGATCAGGGGTGCGTGCGAGGGTGCCGACCGCTTCACGAAATGGCCGAGGCCATAAGCCAACCTTCAAGGCCGCTCGTCGCCGCTGCACTCTTATGTGCCAGCAGGGCAACTTTGGCCTGCTCCTCGTGAGTGCGAGATCGCTACGAGCCCTCGACAAGGTATCGCTGACGATGCATGGTTTCATGTCTGTTACCGAGCAGGATCCCTGACGCCGCGATCGCCGGCATGTCGACCGCCGCGCGCAGCTTGCAGCACACAGGGTCTTGCTCCCCGAGTTGAGTATCGCGTCCAGGAGGAATTCAGCGTGTTCGGTCGTACAAGTTCACCCCCCGATCCCAACCGTCCCGCCAGCAGTGACACGTCGAGCGCGCCGCACAGTCACAGCGGTTTTGTGCCCCCTGGCAGGGAGCAACAGCAGCCAGCGCCTTCGCGGCCGCTGGGAGGACTGTCGGGAAACGTGATGACCGGCAGCGTGCCGACCTCGGTGATCGGCAGAGATCTGCATATCGGCGGCGAGAAGATCATCATCGTCTGTGAAAGCCGGCTGCAGGTGGATGGCGAGATCGTTGGCGACCTCGCCGGCAAAGAAGTCATCATCGGTGAATCCGCCAGCGTCACCGGCTCGGTTGCCGCCGAGGCGGTCGAAGTTCTCGGCAAGGTCAATGGCGCCATCAGAGGCGTCAATGTTTCCTTGCGCCCGACCGCGCGCGTCGACGGCGACATCGTACACAAGCTGCTGACCATCTCGGAAGGTGCGCAGTTCGACGGGCGCGTGCGCCGCGCCAAGGACGAGAACGAAGTGAAGCCGGTGCTCGAGCTGCCGAAGAGCTAGTGTTCCGACTCCAACGCTTGGTTCCTAAGCGTCTCCGCCGGAATCCTAGCCACTCTTTTGTTTGTGTTCTGGATTCACAATCGCTTGACGACTTCCGCCGGGACTCAAGCGATTGATCCAGAACACTAGGTATCGCGAGCAGGTCAAATGTTGATGGGCTCACCTCAGGCGCGGTGGCCCGCTTTCATCTCGTGTCCGAGGGCCTCAAGTCACGCCGTCGCTGGAACAGGCAGAGTGGCTCCATCTCGGGCGATCAGGCTCTGGCGGCTCTGCACGTGCGTGACGAACATGCGTGCAGAACCGTCCAAATCACCTATTTGCGCGCCCCTGCGGCGGCCGTTTTCGCTCAGCGTGAAAAGCCTGGTCGTGAGTTGCGATACTGGTCGCAAATGTGGCTGACGCGCGTGTCATGGCCCATGAAGCGACAGACCTCGGCTTTGCGATGGGGATTGTTGCGAATCTCCCGTGCCGACACGCGCGAACCATACTTGCGCGCAATCGCCGATAGATAGTTGTCCTGGCAGTAGGGCGTGGCCAGTTGTTGGCCCTGCACGATCTGGTACTCGCCGCGGCATTCGATAGCCGATGCGGGCGAGGCGATGAGAGCAACGAGGCCGGCCGCCAGAGCTGCCGGGGAAAGTCTGCCTGGCGATTGGTACAAGCTGCTGCGATGACCTGGGGTTTGCGCTGTCATATTTGCCTCCTACACTGGTCGTGGCATCAGCCAGACCATCGATTCCGGATTGAAAATCCGCCAACGGCGAAGTAGCAGTCTCAAGCTTACAAGTCAGGAAAGGCCGATTAAAGGTGCCGGCGTGGCGATCCAGAACACATCCTCTCGTCGCACTTCATCAAATGACGCGTTGCACCTGAGCCTTCGTACCTTTTCAGATCGCAACGCTGTCCCTCAAGTGCAAGGTGGCAACTCTGACAATCGCAGGAAGCAGCCGGGACCTCGCAGATGCTGACAGTCTATGAAATCGAGAGCGGGCGCCTGACACCTCGCGACGGCATTACCGCGGTCGCCGGAAAACATGGCTGGATCGACATGTTCGAGCCGACTCCGGAGGAGGATCTCGCGGTCGAGAAGATGCTCGGCATCTCAATCCCCACCCGCGACGAGATGCGCGAGATCGAAGCCTCCAACCGGCTCTATTTCGAGCAGGGCGCGCACTTCATGACCGGCGTCATCGCGCATTCCATCGACGGCGGGTCGCCGCAGTTCTCGGCTGTCACCTTCATTCTGTCGGGCCCCACGCTCGTCACCCTACGCTACGTCGAGCCCAAGGCCTTCCCGCTGTTTCTGCAGCGCGTGACCAAGGGCGACGCCGAATGCGACACGAGCGTGTCGGCTCTGGTCGGGCTGCTGGAGAGCCTGGTGCAGCGCACCGCCGACCTCA
This sequence comes from Hyphomicrobiaceae bacterium, assembly GCA_044222395.1. Taxonomy (GTDB): domain Bacteria; phylum Pseudomonadota; class Alphaproteobacteria; order Rhizobiales; family Hyphomicrobiaceae; genus JAEUMD01. The sequence goes on from JBGANK010000023.1 coordinate 5,979, forward strand.
TCGAGCACATCCAGGACGAGGTGAACCGCATCGGATCTGCCGCGTTCGGGATCAAGGGCGGGCAGCAGACACGAACAAAGCGGCTCGACGTCGCGCTGAAGTCGATCGGCCGGCTCGGCGGGACGACGTCACTGGCGGAGGAAAGCGTCACCTCGCTCGACCGGCTGCTGCTGTTCCTTTCACAGGCGATGAAGCACCGCAATGACGAGGTGCGCGACGTGCAGCGCGTCAAGATCGTGCATCGCGACATCCGCTCGCTGATCGAGCAACTGCATTTCCTCACCGACCGCATCACGTTCCTGCTCGATGCGGTACTGGGTATGATCGCCAATGAGCAGAACCAAATCATCAAGCTGTTCTCGGTGATGGCGGTCATGCTGATGCCACCAACGCTGGTCGCTTCGATCTACGGCATGAACTTTAAGCATATGCCGGAGCTCGAATGGGAGTTCGGCTATCCATTCGCAATCCTGCTCATGCTTGCGGCGGCGCTGATCCCGTTCATCTACTTCCGCCGCAAGGGATGGCTGTGAGGGTCGGAAACGCTGCTCAGCGTGCCAGACCGAATTGAGAAGCAACGAGTGCCAGCAGTCCGCAGACGCCGAGCGTCACGGCGATGCCACGATGCCAGACCAGCAGCAGCAGCGCAGCCAATCCGGCGAGTAGCAGCGCCAGGACGTTGATGGTCGCCAGTTCGGGGACCGTCAGACGAAGTAGACCCCAGTTCATGGATTGCACTTTGGCGAACAATACGTGCAACGCGAACCAGACGGTGAGGTTGAGGATGACGCCGACCACCGCTGCGGTGATGCCACGCAGCCCGGCCTGCAACCGCGGCATCCGGGAGAGCCGCTCGATGTAGGGCGCGCCGGCGAAGATCCAAAGGAAGCACGGGACAAACGTCGCCCACAACGATATGACGGCGCCGGCGGCGGCCATCGCCAGCGAGACGCCCGATCCGGTACGGCCGGCGGCCAGGGCACCGACGAACTCGTTTACGAGGATGAGCGGTCCCGGCGTGGTTTCGGCCAGTCCCAGCGCATCGAGCATTTCGCCCGGAGCCAGCCAGCCAAAGCGCTCGACGACCTCCTGCGCCATATAGGCCAGGACGGCATAGGCGCCGCCGAAGGTCACCACGGCAAGCTTGGAGAAGAACAAGGCCAACTGCGACAGCACGTGTTCTTGGCCGAACAGCAGCGCCACGGCCACTAGCGGCACGATCCAGATCGCCAGCCACAAAGCGATCGTGGACAGAGTGGCAATTAGACCGGTGCCTGCCGCCGATGCGGCCGGCAATTCGGCAAGCGCACCTTGCGGCGGCGTCGCGGTCTCGAACAGGTAGCCGACCACGGCAGCAGCCGCGATGATCAACGGGAATGGCAGAGCGAGAAAGAATATGCCGACGAAGGCGGCCGCCGCGATCCACCAATCGAGCGTCGTCTTCAATGCGCGCCGCGCGACCCGCAGCAGCGCCTCGACCACGATTGCCAGCACCGCCGCCTTGATGCCGACGAAGACAGCGAGCGCCAGTGGCGTCGTGCCATAGGTCATGTAAAGGGCGGCGAGTGCATAAATCAGGGCTGCGCCGGGCAGCACGAACAGGAGGCCGGCCATCAGCCCGCCCTTGAGCCCGTGGAGGCGCCAGCCAGCATAGGTGGCGAGCTGCATCGCTTCAGGGCCCGGCAACAGCATGCAGAAGTTCAACGCCGACAGATAGGTGCGCTCGTCGATCCAGCGCTTCTCGTCGACCAGCATGCGATGCATCATGGCGATCTGGCCGGCCGGACCGCCGAACGACAGCAGGCCGATCTTGGTAAAGGTCGCGGTGGCCTCGCCGAAGGTTGGCGGCGGCGCGGTGCCGTTAGCCGCCGATGGCGAGCGTTCGGTGACCGCGGACGTATTGGATTTGCCGGTGTTGGCCGCTGGCGGGGAATTTTCACGTTTCAAAGTCAAGCTCCATAGCTCGCGGAGCCGACTCTTGGGCTTGCGCCTTACGGGGTGGTCGATCGGACCCCGGCGCCCAACCGTTAGCCGATCCGAGGGTCCGTCACAATGCCGCGGGGATCATTTTCAACGTGCGCGCTTCTAGACGCGCTGGAAATCGCCTAAGATTACTGCGTCGTCACGCACGCCAGAAAGTTGGCAATCCAATTTGGCGTGTTGGATTTGATAGACGCGGGAGCACCGACAGGCTCGCGCCGCAGGCTGCCCGCAATTCAGCGACGTCAATCGAGAGGCACGACGAGCTATGAACATCGACCGGATCGTAATGGCCTTCGCGGGGACTTTTATCCTTGTCGGAACCTACTTGGGCTACACCGTGCATCCTTATTGGCTGGGCGTTCCCGCGTTCGTCGGTGCCAATCTGCTGCAGGCATCTTTCACCGGATTCTGCCCGCTCGCAAAGATCCTGCGCGCTGTCGGTCTGAAGCCAGGTTCGGCGTTTCCCTGAAGCTTCGAGCGTCTGCGCTCGCCACATTCCTGCCATAGTTGACGCCGCCAGCGATCCGCCTCTGGCGGATTGATGCGACTCGCGGTCGCGCGGCGCTCACACACGACCGAAATTTGCCGTTTCTTTTCAGTGCTATTTCCTCGAATGTTAACAAATGCGCCTATTTCGTGCGTTGACCTTGCGTCAGCGCTAGTGCTGTCGTCCGCCCGCCAGAACTGATCATTGGATAGAAAACGGCAGCTGAACTGGTTCTGGGGTTCAGTTCAACGGGTTTCCTAACTCCGCAAGCGCGCCACGAGGGCAAGCGCACAAACGCGGATTTCGAAGGATGATTGCTTCGCGCTGTCGCTTCTCAGCGGCACGGGGGACCGTTGTGCGTCGAAAGGCTGCCGAAACCATGGAGCGTTTCATGCGCACGTACGTGTTTGCGGCCGCCGCCGCGCTGACCTTCGGTTTTATGTCTACCGCGCCTGCCCAGGCCACCTATTGGGCCTGCATGGGCGGCTACGTCGCCTGCGGCGACAGCGGTTCCTCGACGAGCAAATCGTCCGGCAAAGCCGCCAGCAGAAAGACTGCAAAGTATTACTCGGACGACAGCGGGGACGACTACGTCCCGATGAAAAAGAAGGCGCGCAAGGCCAAGGTCGTCAGCTCCGACGACGAGGATGATGATACGCCAAAGGGTAAGCGCCGCGTGACCTACAGCGGCGGCGAGGGCCGTAGCGCTGGCGGTGGTATGGCCTCCTACTACTGGCAGCCGCAGCGGGTCGCTTCCGGCGGCTGGTTCAACCCGAACGCCCTGACGGCTGCACACAAGACGCTGCCGTTCGGCACCCGGGTGCGCGTCACCAACAGGCACAATGGCCAATCGGTGGTCGTCACGATCAACGACCGCGGTCCGTACGTGGCAGGTCGCGTCATCGACCTGTCGAGCCGCGCTGCTGGAGAGATCGGCATGAAGGGCGCGGGCGTCGTGCCGGTGTCGATGTCCGTGTTGGGGCGCTGATCCAGATCGTCTGACTACGGCGTTTGCCAAAGACTGCCTCCCGGTGCCTGCATCGGGAGGCATTTTTCTGTAGCAGCGGCGGCCATGCCACACTCCGCCGACGGACGGCCGGGGCCACGGAAAAAACCGGCAACTTCCAGCAAATTTGCGCTAGGGTGCGCGCGATCGCTGCCGCGATGGTGCTGGCAGCTATTTGCCAACCGGTGTTCCCACTTTGCCCATGCCGCAACGAGCCCAACTGCGCGACCGCGATTGCGCCATCGCTGAGATCCGCAAGGCGATGATCGAGAAGAAGCTCACCCAGGCTGAGCTTGCGGACGCCGCGGACTGCCACGAGAAGACCGTGCAGAACCTGCTCGGCGGCCGCTCGGTGCGCGAGCAGACCCTGTTTGACGTGTGCATGGTGCTGGGCCTCGAATACGAGCGGGTCAAGGCCGACTGGGACGGGTCGCCGCTCAACGGCGCCAACGAGCCGATGGAGCTGAGGGGCGAAGGCGGCGTTGTCGCTCCGGTCTACATGGGCGCCTACACGCGTGCTGCGGTCGATCACTACATCGGCTCCTATCTGACGGTGCGGCCCGCCTTCTCGCTTCCCAACGTGATCATCGCCTACCGCACAGACATCGTCTGGGATCCTGAGTGGCCGTCCTTGTTGTTCGAGGAAAGCGGCCGGCCGGATGCCACCTACTCGCACCGCGGCCGGCTCTACATCCCGGCCTCCTCGATGTTCATCCACCTCGTCTCGCTGACCAAGGGCGCCATGCGCATGGTGCTCGTCTCGCAGATCGACCACATGGGTGCCATGCGCGGCCTCATCACAACGCTCAACAAGCAAGGGGCGATGCTGATGCCGGTCTCCAGCCCGATCGTCTACAAGCGCCAGGACGCCTTCGATGCGGGTTCACTCGGGCAAATCCCGCCGGAACACCCCGAGCATGGACGCTACCGCCACCTGCTCGAGGAGACGATTGCCGACGGGTATGCGAAGGTCGTCGAGCGCTGAGCGCCTGGACGCCGCGAAACGCCGTGCACTCGGGTTTCAGTCGATGGCGGATGGGATAGCTCGCAGCAGCTTTAGAACTCAGGCGCGCCGCGCCAGCCCTTCAGCGATCACCGCATTCTGGTTGGGTTCCGAAGGCGCGGGCAGAATGTCCGCGGCTTTGCGTTCACCGACGCCCAAAATTCGCTCGCCGAGGCGAGCGGTCTCGCGCCGGCCGATGTCGCGGCGATGGCGATCGAGCCATTTGTGGGTTTCGGTGCGCCCAGCGCCGTGCAGGTACGTGAACAACCCCCAGTCGGGCTTCATCTTGGTTTCGTGCTTGAGGTTGGCCGTATAGCGCCCGGCATCGACGAGATGGAAGCGGTGACGGCGCAGGCGTCCGGCAAGCGTGTTGCGGCTAAACAAGCCGCCACCGGCTTCACGCCGCAGGCTCTCGATCAGTTCGACGTCGCGGCGCAGCGGCATGTTGAATGTGATGTGGTTGACGTGGCCGGAGATCTCGCGCGAACCGGTCGGCAGCTCGGTACGCTCACGCGGATTGATCATGACCAGCAGGGTGTCCGACACCGGGCTTTGCTGGGCCAGCCTGACGATCTCCGGATTGGCCGAGAAACCGCCGTCCCAATAGGCGTTACCGTCGACTCTGACGGCATGGTGGAGCGTCGGCAGGCAGGCGGAGGCAAGTACGCATTCGACCGTCAGCTCATTGGCGCGGAACAGGCGCGACTTGCCGGAGGAGACTTCGGTGGCCGCGATCAGCAGGCCGACCGGTGACGACTTGCGAATGCGCTCGAAATCGATGGTGCGTTCCAGAAGTCTGCGCAGCGGATCGAAGCCAAGCGGATTGAATTCGTAGGGCGAGATCAGTCCCGCCATCTGGCTCATCGACGTGCGCGTCAGGCTGTAGAGGAACGGATTCAAGCGAAGCAGATCGGGAACGCCGGCCTGATAGACCGCCTGCCATACCTCACGCAGCTTCTCACGTGCCCGCTGCGGACCGCCCTCGGCGAGACCTGATGCCATTGCCACGGCGTTGATCGCGCCGGCGCTGGTTCCCGATACCCAGCCCAGCTCGAGGCGCTCTTCCTCCAGCAGGCGGTCGAGCACACCCCAGGTGAATGCTCCGTGCGCGCCGCCGCCCTGCAGTGCGAGGTTGATGCGCAACGCGCGTTGAAATAAACCCACCGTGCCCCCTCGTATGACGCCCCTGCCGCTGGACCAACGAACCTTGCAGGGCTTGCAGACCCTCAAGGCGGCATCATGTCAGTGTCCGCTCGGCGAGCACAATGGGCACCTGGTCTAACTTGGCAACGCGCGCTGCGACACCGAACGCTGCGGCCAGAAGCTCAGGTGTTACCACAGCCTCTGAGATCCCTGCAGCCAACACCCTGCCGTCCTTCAACAACAACGTCTTCCGGCAGAAGCGTACCGCCAACGACACATCGTGCAGGGCGACGATCACGGTGCGGCCGTTCGCCGCCAGACTTTCGAAGTGGGCAAAGAGCTGGAGGACGTGGCCCATGTCTAAACCGGCGGTCGGCTCGTCGGCGATCAGGATGTCGGCCTCTTGCGCCAATGCTCGCGCCAACAGGACTCTGGCAAGCTCGCCGCCGGAAAGCTCATTGACCGGACGCTCGGCGACCGCCACAAGGTCCATTGCCGAGAGCGCTGCGCGAATGGTGACGGCATCGTTGTGGGACGGATCATGAGGCAAGCGACCGAGCGCGACGACGCGCGATACCGGAAGCGGCCAATGGACAACGCGCTCCTGGGGAATATAGGCGACGCGGCGGCCGCGGGCGCGAGCATCCAAGGTTGAGATGTCGTCATCGCCGAGCCTGACCTTGCCTGCGGTGAGCGGCAACAGGCCGGCCAGCGCCTTCAGCAGTGTCGACTTGCCGGCACCGTTGGGACCGATGACGGCAACTATGTCACCGCCTTCTGCCGTCATGCTGACGCCGTCGAGAATGTGGCGACGGCCAAGGCCCACGCTGATCGCATCGGCGGCCATGCTCATGCGCCGAACTCCCGGCGATAGGCGAGGACCAGCCACAGGAAGAACGGCGCGCCGATGATGGCCGTGACGACGCCGAGCTTCAGATCGCCGGCAGGCGAGATCAGCCTCAGGCCGACATCCGCCAGCAGCACCAGCACGGCACCCCCCAGGAAGCTCGGTAAGAGCAGTCGCGAAGGCGTGTGCGCAACCAGGGGGCGCAACAGGTGCGGCACGACGAGGCCGACAAAACCGATGGCGCCGGTGACAGAGGTCGCTGCACCGACAGCCAGCGCGGCGCCCGCGACGATGTGACGGCGCAACGCGGCGGGCACGACGCCAAGGTTCTGGGCTGCCACCTCGCCGAGGCTCAAGGCGTCGAGTTGGCGGCCTGTCGTCAGCAGTAGCACGGTGCCGGTGACGATCAGCGGTGCGGCAATCCACACGTGCTCAAGGCTGCGATCGTTGAGCGAGCCCATCATCCAGTAGAGCATCTCGACGGATGCAAACGGGTTGGGCGCCAGATTGAGCACCAGCGACGTGAGCGCTCCGGCGACGCTCGACATGGCGACGCCGGCCAGGATCAACGTCACGGGCGCAGTTGTCTGACCTGCGAGGAGGATGACGGCGAGCGTGGTGAGCCCGGCGCCGGCAAGCCCGCCCAATGGCAATGCCAGCGAGAATGCTGCGGCGGCGCCAGAATGAATGGCGATGACGGCGCCGAGCGATGCGCCACCGGCCATGCCGAGCAGCCCGGGCTCAGCCAGGGGATTACGCAAATAACCTTGCAGGGCGGCGCCGGTCAGGCCCAAGGCACCGCCGACGAGGAAGCCCAACAGGGCGCGCGGCAGGCGGATTTCCACCAGCACGAGGCGCGCCGCGCTTTCACCTTCAGGCAGAGCGACGCCCTCTCGGCGAAGGCGGCGACGGCTAGGACCGAGAGTAGTGTCAGCAGCGTGCCCTGGCCTATGCGGTCAAGGGCTCGTGGCGCTGACTGGCCGCTGGTACCGGTCGCAGTCATTGCGGCAGACCGGACGGCTTGCCGGATTCCAATGTGGTGTCCTGTCGCCAATCGGGTTTGGCAGAGGCCTGCATCAGCGCCGCGCGCTCGCGTCCAAGTCCTTCGATGGCGGTGGCGATCGCCGGTGTGCCGCACAGCCACATCGGCATCGGAATGTGCACGTGCCGGCGCCGCGCGAGCAGATCGCGGAAGGCGCGGTGGCGCAGGTTGTCGGCCATCACCGTCCGGAACGTTTTGGGATCGTGAGCCAGGACGACGAGGTCGGGCGGTCTGGCGATGAACTCTTCCAGCGGCAAGCGTCCTGCCGGGCCGAGCCGACGTATGGAGGCGACGTTGTGGAAGCCTGCCGCCTGCAGGGCGGCATCGATCAGGTCGCCCGGGGCCGAGGTCAGGCCGCTGACGTGATAGGCCAATGCGGTCGGGCGGAAAGGACTGCGCGGTGCGGCCGCCGAGATCCTGCGATCGAAATCCATGACGAGGGAGTGGGCACGTTGCGGCTCGCCGACGACATCTCCGAGCTTGCGGATCGATGCGCGGATGCCATCCAAGTCGCGCGCCATGTCGATCACCTCGACGCGCACGCCCAGGCGGCGCAGCAATGCGACGACCTCGGGCGTCGAATAGGCCGTCGTCAGCACCACGTCTGGGCGCAACGACAGGATTTCCTCGGCGCGGCCGCGCACCAGCCTGATGCCGTCGATGCGGCGAGCGATCGCCGACAGAACCGGATCGGCGGCGAGATGGCTCAGCGCCGCGATCCGCTCCTTTCCGACCAAATCGACCAGCAGCTGATCGGTGCACAAGTTGATGGAGACGATGCGCCGAGGCGCTGGCGTCGATCGCGCGGCTTCATCGGCGGCGGCGAACCTGATCGGCGCAAGGCACAGAGCTGCGGCGACCGCGATGGCCGCGCATGTCTTCTGAACCAATGCACCTTTCAGCATTGCTGCCGCTGCCCTTCCATCTGACGGAGCTGGCCGATCTGCCGCTGCCGAACCTATTTCCAAGCTGCCGGTGGCGATAGATCTGCCTCCAGCTTCAGCCTCAACCCAGCATAGGCGGCGATGCCTGCCGATTGATAGCCGAATACCTCCTGATAGTTTGCATCGAGCAGGTTCTCGACGCGCGCAAACGCCTCCAGCCCGGGCTTCAGCTCGTAGGAGCCCGACAAGCGCACCAGCCAATACTCGTCGAGCATCCTGGTGTCGTTGAGGTAAATAGGGAACGAGCCGAACGGGCCGGAGCCATATCCGACAACTGCGGAGGCGAAGTCCGGCATGGTGCCGTTGTAGATAGTGGCGAGGTTGAGACGCGCGCGAGCGTCCTCGGAACGCCAATCGACATCGAAGCGGGCCTGATGCTCGGGGCGGCGCAACTCCTGTAGGCCCTTGTCGTCCACTGCGTCGAGCCACGTGTACGAAGCGCCGAGCGTGATACCGGCGACAAGCTTGAAGCGTCCCGACACCTCGATGCCCTGGCGCTTGCTCCGGCCGTCGAGATTGATCGAGGAGATGAGTGGGAACTGCGAGAAGTCCTCGGTGATCTCGTTGGTCAGATCGGTGTTGAAGTAGGTGACGTCGACGACGCCACGACCGCCCAGCAGCGTGGTCTCGACGCCGACATCCCAGCCCTTGGACCGCTCGGGCTTGAGGTCGGGATTGGGTGTATAGCGGGAGAAGGTGCCGTAAAGCTCGGCGAAGCTCGGCAGCTTCGTGCCCGTTCCGTAGCTCGTGTGCAGCCGGAATGGCGTCATCGGCACCTTGAGCGAGCCATCGATGCGCCAGTCGGTGACGTCGTCGAAGGTTTCGTTGAGGTCGCGGCGCAGCGAGCCGCCGAGATAGAGCGTGTTGAAGTACTCGCCCCTCACCTCGCCGACAAAGCTGGTGCGTCCGCGCTCGGCGTGGAAATCGGCAGAGGTCGGCTGGTCAAAGCTCTCCTCGCGCCGCTCGACGAGCCCGGTCAGGAAGTGGCGAACCGCGCCGTCGTGCTTGGGCCCGATGCGGATGGTCGACTTGTAGCCGTAGGTCAGCGCGTCGTCGATCAGGCGGTTCTCGGATGCGCCAGGAAGCCAGCTTGGAAAACTCACATCATAGAAATCGCGATTGGATCGGGTCGCGAAGACCTGCTGCGTCCATGCATCGTCGAATAGTGACAGGTCAGCGGCAATACGGCCGCTCCACATCTCGTTTTCAGACCGATTGGGTGCATCGACTGCGGTGACGTCGCCGATCACGGGCAGGCCGTCGGCGCCGTAGATCGAATCATAGTTGTCGTAAGCGCTGTCGAGACGGCTTGCACGGAACGAGCCGCTGACCGTGAAATTCCGTGTTGGACTGATACCGCCCTTGAACGACAACGTCTTCAGATCGCTGCCATCACGTTCGACGCCCTGCGGCGCGATGTTGAAGCCATCGGCATGGCGCGACGAGACCATGAACGAGCCCCACGCGGTATCGGTGCCGCCGGAAACGCCGACGCGACCGGCGCGCGTGTTGAATGAGCCGCCTTCGGCCTCGGCGATGAAGCGGGCGGGCCCCTTCCCGGACTTCGTGACGATGTTGATGACGCCGCCCAGCGCACCTGAGCCGTAAAGGCCGCTTTGGGGTCCGCGCAAGACCTCGATCTGCTCAATGTCATCGGTGGCGAGATTGGCGAAGTCGAAGAAGCCGTCGATACGGGAATTGACCTCGACGCCGTCGACGAGCACGAGCGTATGGTTGCTCTCCGCGCCGCGGATACGCGCCACGGCGACCGATCCGGCACCACCTTGCTGGCTGATCGAGACGCCCGGCAAACCTCGCAACACGTCGGCACCGGCGCGTTGCTGCGCGGCCTCGATGTCGCTCGCGGTAACGACGCTAACGGCGGTGCCGATGGCATCAGTGCCGACGCCTGCAGTCTGTCCCGGTGTTCCAATGCTATCGATTCCGTTCTGGTCTGCTGGCTCAGCAGTCGTGGCTGGCGGCACAGCGGGCGTTGCAGAGGTTGCGGCCGATCCCGACGCTCCGGTCTTGCTCTTGGCCACCATCTTTATTGCAGGCTTTGCCGCGGCTGGTTCGGCATCGTCCGACACCTGCGGGCGCGTCTTCTTGATCGCGGCCTTTGGCTTTGCCAGCGTTGCGCCTTCGACGACGACAGGCGGCAGCTCGACGGATTGCGTCGTCGCCGTCTGAGCCTGCGCGTAAGTGGTCAGCGAAAGACTCAAAGCAACGCCAAGCGTCGCCGCTTTCGGGCGACTGCAGCAGTGCAATTCAATTGTAATCAAAGCTGATCGCTTCGGGCGCTCATTCGCCTGCAGCAATTCTCGCATCACGACCTCCCTCTGGTGTCGACCATGAGGGTGGAGGCGGACTGGCGCAGGCGGAATGGAATGCCTGCTACGACGCTCACAAACGGCTCAGATCCCGAGGGTTCTCGCCGCAGTGCCAACGTTCAGCCGTTTATCGGAGGAAACCCTGCCGCGGCCGACCAGACGATGCTCCCCACCGGTTGCACATCGATCGCCACTACGGGTGGTCCGTTTCACCGCGCGCCCCGCGCTGTGAATGGGCGACGTGTGCCGGCAGGTCTCCTGGCTTGCGGCTCAAGCGCTCGACTTCCGCCTTCCCATCGCGTCCCTGAAGGGAGCGAAAGTGGCATTGGTGAAGCGAGCTTGCCGCCTACAGTTGCGGGGGCAGCCCCGGCTCCGGACGGGTGGCCTGCACGATGCGACGTGCGAGGCTTTCAGTCCTTCCCGGGTTCCCTTTTCATCCTTCCGGACACGATCCGGAGAGGAAACCAGCACGGCACGATTTCGCCCGAGACGCAATTTGAAGTCAACTGCGCTCTTTGGTCAGGTTGATGTGCGCTAATGCACGTGTCGTCAGAATGTCTCAGTCAGCCGCAGAAATGCGCTCGCAAAGGGCAATGAACGGCAAGAATTTGGATGACTTCGCGTGGCACTCAAAGTTCTCGACCAGATTTCCGTCGCCGGGAGCGGCGTCAATGAAGATCGGATCGGCGCAGCCGGTGACCTCGCCTGGGTGATCGACGGCGCCACCGATGTGCTCGAGGCGCCGCTGACGCGCGCTGCAACCGATGCGGAGTGGATTGCGATTGAGCTGGATGCTGAGCTGCACGCTCATGCGGCGAGCCCGGGCTGCGGCTTTGCCATGCTGCCAGACCACCTGACGACGACGATCGCCGAGTCCTTTGCCATTGCGGCGCGCCGGCAGCCCCGTGCGCGGCACGAGCATCCCTCGGCAGCCGCCATTATCGCCAAGCATTCGGCCGGCGTGTTGTCCTACATCGCGGTGGGTGACTGCAGGATGATCGCCGCGACGGAGGACGGGATTGCGCGTTGCGGTCCCAGTGCCGATATGGCCGGCGACCGCATCCTCGAAGCGTCGATCCGCGCGCATATCGAAAGGCGTGGCGGCGAACCTGATCCGCCGCAGCTCGACGAACTCATGAGAGGCAAGCTGCAGAACCTGCGCGACCACATGAACCTCGAGTCCGGCTATGGCGTGTTCTCGGTGACGCCGGTGCCGGAGCATTTCGTGCGGACGGGATTTCTGTCGTTGCCTCCGGGCGCGCGCGTGCTGCTAGCGAGCGACGGCTTCATGCGGCTCGTGGACGTGTTCGCGCGATATGCGGACGAGAGCTTGCTCGCCGCAGCCAATCAACACGGCCTGGCCGCGTTGCTGGTTGAGTTGCGAGGACTTGAATCCGCGGACGCGCAACTCCAGCGGCATCTTCGTGTCAAGGCGAGCGATGACGCTTCAGCGCTCCTGCTGGAGACAACTGCCTAAGGCCTTCAGAATTGGGCGGTAGCACCTTGCCCTTTCAGGTCATGGCCGTGCTCGACACGGCCATCCAGGGATCAAGGCATTCAGCGCTGTGTCCTGGATGGCCGGATCAAGCCGGCCAAGGAGTGATCATTCCCTTGAATTCCTGAACCCCTCTGGCAGTAGCGCCGCGCCCTACTCCGTTGCTTCCTTGAGGATCGTCGCGAGCAGCGTGTTGATCTCAGCCAGGGCGGTCTTGGAGTTGTCGTTGCCGCGCATCGGCATCTGCTTGTAGCCGACCGTAACCTTGCCTGGGCTGTCGACACGTTCGAACAGGAACATCATGTAGGGGCAAAGACCGAGGTTGTTGGGATCAGCGTCCATCATCTTGCGCGACAGGCGCGATGAGCAGAACGTGAAATATTCGGCGTTGATGTACAGATCGCCCTTCGCACCGACGTCGGCAGCAGTGCGCTTCAGCATCTCGCCGAGCTTGCCGTTGTAGTCGATCGTGAGGCCCTGGTTGATAATGGCGTTCTGCAGATCGGTGCGGGCGTCGGCATAGGGGCGCGAAATCTCGCGCCTGGGCAACGGATCGTTGGCATCCTGGGCCAAGGCCTGCCGTCCAGACGTGGCAATCAGCATCATGGCGGCAACGCTGAAGATGGCTGCGACGACTAAGCCAGCGTTGCGGTGGCAGCGCGCCGCAAATCCTGTCACAAACGGCATTGCACGTTCCTGCATTCGTTTCTCCTGTCGAGTTGTTGCTCAATTGAAGGCATGGGAACCTTGCCGACGCGGCTCGCAGCTGATCGTCTCCAAGTCTAGCTCAGCGTGCCGCGACTTGTCATGCCTGCTTGCAGCCAAGCGTGCTTTTGAGATGGAAGCGTCAACCGCCGGCGCCTCGATTTGGCTTGCTTATGGCATGCCCGGCATCCGTCAAAAGCAGAACAGCAACCCAGAAAGCGCTGCCAGATCGGCGAACAGCGCATCGCCGCGCACCGCGATCAGGTAAAGGGCGATGCCGATGATGGCGGCCGCCATGAGCATCAAGGTGGTGCCGACGCCGCGCGGTGCCCGCACCAGCTCTTGGTCTTTCGCGGGCCTGTGACTACTTTCGGCCAATGGGTCCTCTCGTGTCATGCGCGGCTTTCGGCGCCGGCTGGTGGTTCGAACACTCTCTTACACTTATACACTTATGGCGCCGGATGGCGGCTAGTGTTCCGACTCTGACACTTGGTTCCCTTTCGGGCACCGGCGTGTCAGCCTGGAACCCTAGTGATCATCATATTTGTGTTCTGGATTCACAAACATTTGCCGACCTTCGCCCGGGAATCAAATGTTTGATCCAGAAGACTAGGGCCAAGCCCTCTCATGTCTGCTCGGCGATCACGACGGTCGAGCGGCGGCGCACCGGTTCCTCCCGGATCGGCCAGGTCACCGCAGCGGCAAGCACGCCCAACCCGACGGAAATCCACCACATCGCATCATAGCTCTGCAAGCGGTCGAAAATGAAGCCGCCGAGCCATGCCCCAAGGAACGCACCGATCTGGTGGGAGAAAAAGACAAATCCGTAAAGCATGGTCATCCAACGCGCGCCATAGAACGTGGCGACGAGGCCGCTGGTCAGCGGCACGGTCGAGAGCCAGAGAATACCCAGCACCCCGCTCATCACAACGACATTGGCGGGCGTCACCGGCAGTGCCAAGAAGCCTAAGAACACGATCGCGCGTGCGAGGTAGATGAGCGACAGGCCGTGACGCTTGGGCCAGCGACGTCCCCATTCGCCCGCCAGATAGGTGCCCAAAAGATTGCCAAGTCCGACCATCGTCAGCGCCGCCACCGCGACCCATGCGTCAATACCCTTGTCGCCGAGATAAGCCGGCAGGTGCGTTGCATAGAAGACGACGTGGAAGCCGCAGACGAAGAAGCCGGCGTTGAGCAGCCAGAAGCTCCTGTGGGCGAAGGCCTCGCGCAGCGCCGCACCGAAGGACTGTGGCGGCTCGTCGTGCGTAATTCGTGGGCGGCCGCGGACTGCTGCTGCCAACATGAGTATCGATATCGCCGTGGTCGCCAGCACCAGCACACTGTTCTGCCAGCCGAGCTTGTCCATCAGTAGATGCGTGTATGGGATTGCAACCAACATGCCGACGCCCGATCCCATGCCCACCATGGCGATGGCGCGGGTACGCGCCTCGTGGGGAACGGCGCGAGCGGCGGCGCCCACCATGGCGTTGACACCGCAGCCAGCTACGCCGAAGCCAAGCAGCACTCCGGCGGCCACCAGTTGCAGCTCGGTTTGCGCGGCGTAGAACGTCAACAGGCCGGCAATTGTCATCACCCCGCCGAACACCGCGACGCGCCCGCTGCCATAGGCGTCAGCGATGGCACCCGTTGCAGGGGCCGCCAGACCCCAGACGATGTTGGTGATCGCAATTGCCAGGGAAAACACCTCGCGGCCCAAACCGAGGGTCTCGCTGACGGGCTTCATGTAAAGGCCCATCGCCTGGCGGATGCCCATGCCGACCGCGGCGATGACGGCTGCGGCGATGATCACGACCCAGGCAGGATTTGCCGATTGGCCGCGCTGCTCGGCGCTCGTTGATTTGTTTTCAGTGGTGGGCGAGGTCGTCATATTCGGAACCTGCTGGAGAACGGCGTGCGGCAACCTAGCACACCGGCAATGCCCGTCCTCATTCAGGTTTCAGGTTCGGCAGCGCCAATAGCGACATTTCGAGTGCGGGCAAGGCTCCTGGAGCGCGAACTAGGCTGCCATGGGGGTGAGCACATGGCGATCAAGCTCGACGATGCTGCCGGCCGGCGTCACCAGCCCGCGCCCCGTGACCTCAATCACCCAGGCGTCGTCGACGCGTCTTATCCGGATCAAGTTGTAGCGTGCCATCGGCTCATCGCGATGCCGGCGTCCGGCTGAGCCCGATGCTATTCCAATCACGGGAATGCGCGCGTCAGGACCCGTGCACCAGTTGATCACGTCGCGGTGGTTGTGACCGTGCAGGACGAGTTCTGCACCGGCGCGTGCCAATACCGCCTCGAGCTTGCCCGCATCGGCCAGGCCGCGGCTCGGTGGCGCCAATCCTGGCAGCGGCGGATGATGGATGAGGACGACACGCGCAAGCATCTTGCTGGCAAGCGCACCCAGGAGCCGTTCGAGCGCATCGAGCTGCCGGTCACCGACCTCGCCGGCGGCGACGAACGGTGGCGTCTCGATGGCGGAGTTGACACCGATAAGAGCCACGTGACCGATACGGCGCACATAGGGAAAGCCGAGCGGGGCAGCGGCGATGCCGGGCAGTGCCTCACCAAACGGGTCGGATGCCATGTAGGCGCGCCAGAGTTGGACTCCTTGATGCGCGTGCAGCCTGGAATAGATGTCGTGATTGCCCGGCACGACGCTGACGTTGTCGGGAGCGCCAAGCGTTTCAAGCCAGCTCAAGGCGGCGGCGTACTCGGCCGGCAGGCCGATGTTGCACAAGTCACCGGTGACGACGACGTGTTGCGGATGCATGGCCAGCATGTCTGCCGTGACCTCATCGAGGACGTCGCGGCGATGCACGTGTTTGCGACCACGGTGCCAGTTCATCAGCCCCAAGGTTCGCTTCATGTTGAAATGCGGCCGCGACAGTCCCACTGGGGGCGTCACGTGCACGTCGGAAAGATGCGCGATGATCGTGGTCTCCGGCATCTCGTCCTCCTGGTCGCGCCGCAATTCGTCGTCTCGATGTGCCAGAACTGGTGCGACCAGACCGGCACCCTTGCCAACCGGCGAAGCTGTCGTCACAAAGCAGGGCATCCGCCGTGGATTGCCGCTACAGGAGACACGCGTGCCGATGGATAAATTGATAACGCGCAGTCTGCAACGCTACTGGCGGGTGTCGCGGGGGCTGACGCTGGGCGCGCAAGGTGTCGTGATCGATCAGGACCGGCGCGTGCTGCTGGTGCGTCATACCTATCGGCCGGGATGGCACTTTCCCGGGGGCGGCGTGGAGAAAGGCGAGACGCTGGCGGAGGCGGTGGCGCGCGAGGTTGGCGAGGAAACCGGTGTGATCGTATCGGGAACGCCTGAACTCTTCGGGCTCTATGCCAACTTCAAGGCCTTTCCTGGCGACCACATCGCGCTGTTCCTGGTGCGCGACTGGAGCCAGCCGGTGGTGCCCGGACCCAATCGTGAAATCGCCGAGCAGGGTTTCTTTGCCGCCAGCGCGCTGCCTCAGAACACGCATGCGTCGGTGAATCGGCGGCTCGTAGAGATCTTCGATGGCATCGAGCGGTCCCCGCACTGGTAATGCCGCGACCACGCCGTCAGCGGCACCTTGGTTCGATCGGCGCGTCTTGGCGCCACGGCATTGGCGCATCGCTGGACCAGCGCGGGGGCGCGTGGTATGCGCCTGCCGCCTGCTCCTTTTGCGAAGAAGCGGGCAGATGCGGGTGTGGTGCGCCACTATTCGGTGGTGGGTCCAGGTATCTATCGTCCCACGTTGACCGTCACTTCCGGCGCAATTCTAGGCAAGTCCAGTCGTGTCCAGCGAACTTTCGATCAGGCCTGTCAGCGATGCCGATGTCGGCGCCATCACGGAGCTGCACAAGGCCGCCTTCGGGCCGGGACGCTACGCGCGCACAGCCTATCGCGTGCGCGAAGGACTGCCGCTCGTCACGCCGCACTGCCGCGCTGCCTTCATCGGATCGAAATTGGTTGCCGCGCTCAAGTTCACGCCCGTCACCATCGGGACGCAGGACGGCGCCCTGCTGCTGGGGCCGGTGGTGGTTTCGCCCGAGGTTACGGGACGAGGCTTCGGGCGCGCACTCATCACCCGCGCCCTCGAAGACGCGGCCTCGGCCGGAGTTCGACTTGTGCTGCTGGTCGGCGACCTGCCCTACTACGGCCGGTTCGGCTTCAAGGCGGTGCCGCCAGGTCAGATCGTTCTGCCTGGGCCGGTCGATCCGAT
The DNA here is from genome assembly GCA_044222395.1 of Hyphomicrobiaceae bacterium. Lineage (GTDB taxonomy): Bacteria > Pseudomonadota > Alphaproteobacteria > Rhizobiales > Hyphomicrobiaceae > JAEUMD01. The sequence continues at coordinate 23,181 of JBGANK010000023.1, forward strand.
GCGTCTGCTGGTGAACGAGCTTGAGCCGGGCGCGCTGGCGCACTACCGCGGTCTGGTCGTCGCAACGCGATCCGCGTGAGTGTATTGCGAAGACTCCGCATGAGTGTGCCGCATTCGCTCGTCACGACCTCCAGAACTCCGCCCTGAACAGCACCAGCACGGTGAAAAGTTCGAGCCGTCCGAGCAGCATGGCGAGAGACAGCACCCACTTGGCAGGGCCCGGCAATGTGGCAAAGTTTCCGGCTGGTCCGACGATTTCACCTAGTCCTGGACCGACATTGCCGAGAGCCTGCGCGGCGGAAGAGAGCGCCGTCGTCAGATCCAGTCCCATTCCGGTGAGGAGCACCGTGAAAATGCCCACTGTTGCCATGTAGATTGCAAGAAAGGCAACGACCGAGAACGGCACGTCGTCGGGCAGGCGTCGGCCATTATAGGTGAGGTTCACAATGCGATTGGGCGAGATCAAATGGGTAAAGTGGCGGCGCGTGAGCAGGCCGGCAACCTGCAAGCGGTAGATCTTGATCGCACCTGCAGTAGAACCCGAACAGCCGCCGATGAACGTCAATAGAAAGAAGAGGCCAACCGCGAAGGCTCCCCATTTCGTGTAGTCGTCGCTGACGAAGCCTGTGGTGGTGACAATCGATGTCACATTGAACGCCGACAGGCGTAGTGCGGTCGCAAATTCCATGTCGCGTGTCACGGTCAGCCAGACCGCAAGGATCAAGGTGACGACAGCGAAGAATGACAAGAAGCCGCGGACCTGCTCATCGTTCCAGAACGCCTTCGGCGCACCGCGCATCACCTGAATCAAGACCACGAACGGCATGGCGCCGAGGATCATGAAGACAGTTCCTGCCCATTCGAGTGCCGGCGACTGGAAGAACTGGAATGACGCGTCGTGCGTGGAGAAGCCACCTGTGGCCAGCGCCGCAAAGGAGTGGCAGATCGCGTCGAACAGCGACATGCCGAGGACGGCGAAGACGACCGTGCAGAGGAAGATGAGGCCGACATAGACACCGGCTGTGGCCGATACCAGCTCCAGCGCGCGTGGGACAATCTTCTCCGACTTGTCGGAGCTTTCAGCATGAAAGAGCTGCATGCCGCCGACTCGCAGATAGGGCAGCACGAGCAGCGCCATGACGACGATGCCTATGCCGCCAATTCCGTTGAGCAGCGCGCGCCAAAGCAGCACGCCACGCGGCATCGAATCGAGCTTGGTGATCACCGTCGAGCCGGTAGTGGTCAGGCCTGACATCGTTTCGAAGTAGGCATCCGTATACGACAAGCCGACGCCGATGAATGGCAGAGCAGCAAAGCCGCAAAGGATCACCCAACTTAGCGTGGTCAGAAGGAACGTATCCTTAATCGCCAGATTGACGACCCGGTCATCGTAGGTCATCAGCACCAGAAGTCCGCCGATGAAGAACGTGAAAACGGCCGCACCGAAGAACGCCCGCCAGTCGCTGTTGTCGTCGGCCAGATCGATCAGCGCAGGCAGGATCATGGTCGCCGAAAGGATGGCGAGCATCAGGCCAATCGCAAACATTATCGGGCGGAAATTGATCATCAACTGATCGCTGTGAGGAGGACGTTGCGGCGGTGGCGGGCTGGCACGTGTTTCACTTCAGCGATGGCCGCTTATTCGATCGGGACGGACTACGCATTTACATCGATGCGGCCAAGCGGTCGATGCCTGATGAAGTTCGGCGTTCGGCGGCGCCTTTAGACCGTTGCAGGCTATTGAAAAAGAAAATCATTGCCACAAGCCTAGCAACGATCTGTTTTCCATTTTTTTGCGTAGACCGGGAGCCCGCAATCTAACCCTTTGAAATGCATTGCAATTGCGTAGACAGGTGGTGGCGACCTTGCGTCTGCCCCGTGAAAATGCCTGCAATTTTTGTCGGTCAGTTCGCAACAATCATGCTGCCTGTGCATAGCAATGAACGCGAGCACAAGGGCCGAGGGCTCGCGAATTCACAATGACAAGTTGCAGCGCCACCGCAGGTGCAGCGGCAGTTGGCTGGTGCCAGACGCGCGGTCTTGCCATCGGGTATGCGCAACCGGTGCGAGGTCTCGCATCACCGCGCTTGCGCGTGGGGTGTCTGAGCGCGGCCGACCGTGCTCGTTCAGTCCTCGAAGGGATCCCTCATCAGGATCGTATCGTCGCGTTCCGGGCTGGTCGACAGCAGTGTCACCGGGCAGCCGATCAACTCCTCGATGCGGCGGACGTACTTGACGGCCTGCGCCGGCAACTCCGCCCAGGAGCGGGCGCCGCGGGTCGACTGTGTCCAGCCCTCGAACGTTTCCCAGATCGGCTTGACGCGCTCCTGCGAATTCTGCCCTGCCGGAAGCCGGTCCATGTGCTCACCATCGAGGTCATAGCCGACGCAGATCTTCAGCTCCTTGAAGCCGTCGAGGACGTCGAGCTTGGTGAGCGCGATGCCATCGATGCCCGCGACCTTGATGGTCTGGCGCACGAGCACGGCATCGAACCAGCCGCAACGGCGGGCGCGACCCGTGACGGTGCCGAACTCGTGGCCCTTTTCGCCGATCTCGCGACCGACGTCGTCGAAGAGCTCGGTCGGGAACGGGCCGGAGCCGACGCGCGTCGTGTAGGCCTTGGCGATGCCGAGCACGTAGCCAACCGCGCGCGGACCGATGCCGGAGCCGGTCGCGGCCTGTGCGGCCACGGTGTTGGAGGACGTGACGAAGGGATAGGTACCGTGATCGATGTCGAGCAGCGCACCTTGCGCGCCCTCGAACAGGATGCGCTTGCCGGCCTTGCGCTCGCGATCGAGCAGGTCCCAGGTGACATCGATATAGGGAAGTATCTTGGGCGCGATCTCGGTGAGCTCGGCCAGCAGCGCGTTCTTGTCGAGTTCCGGCTTGTCCAAGCCCCGGCGCAGCGCATTGTGATGGGCGAGAATACGATCGACCTTCGGCCCCAAGGTATCGAGCCGCTTCAGGTCCTGAGCGCGGATGGCGCGGCGGCCGACCTTGTCCTCATAGGCCGGGCCGATACCGCGCCGCGTCGTGCCGATCTTGATGACGCCGGGCGAATCCTCGCGCCTGCCGTCAAGGTCGCGATGCAGCGGCAGGATCAGCGTGGCGTTCTCGGCGATACGCAGCGTGTCGTGCGAGACAGCGACGCCCTGTTCCTTCAGTCGGTCGATCTCGGCGACAAGCGCCCACGGATCGACGACGACGCCGTTGCCGATGATGCCGAGCTTGCCGGGACGCACGACGCCCGATGGCAGCAACGAAAGCTTGTAGGTCTTGCCGCCGATGACGAGCGTGTGGCCAGCGTTGTGGCCGCCCTGGAAGCGAACGACGATGTCGGCGCGCTCCGACAGCCAATCGACGATCTTGCCCTTGCCCTCGTCGCCCCACTGGGCCCCGACTACCACGACGTTCGCCATCTCAGCCCCTTCGCCACCGGTGCGTGCACAAGACTCGGCCCCGGTGAAGACAACCGGGGCCCGCCACGCATTTATCGCGAAGTAAGGGCGGGAGCAACTGCGCAAAGGCGCGCAAAGCGCGGCAAATGGGTCGAATTGACCTTGAACTTCAATTCCCAGAGACCCGCCCTCGACCAATATCCAGGTGACAGCCCGGATTGCCGGAAGCGACTTGGATCTGGCGCGATTTCAACAGGTCGCGCAGGGCTGAGCCGGCCGGTCGATGTCCGAACCTGAGCAGCGGATGGCGCCGCAGACGATCAACGCCCCTGGTACTGGATGATCTTGTCGGTCGGCCAGGTGACGCGATAGCCGAACTCGATCACCTTCTCCTCGTCGGGCTCGACGCGCGCGTCCCAGCGCAGCACGCCCGTCTTGCCATCGACATCGCGCTGCGTCGGCTGCGGCTGTCCCAATTGCGTGACCTTGATCTCCTCATTGCGGGAAACGGGCAATTGGTCGAAAACGGAAAGGTCGATTGCCCGTTCGTGCATGTTCTTGACCGAGATGCGGTAGTTGCGCTCGTCAGTCTTGGATGAGGAGATCAGTCCGGTTTCACCGCGCTTCTCCTGGACAACCGCGTGGCGGACGCGGACGAGGTCGTCAGTTCCGAACCCCAGCTCGTGCTTCTCGCCGCCGGCGAGCTGCGGAAGCTTGCCATTGCCAACGAAAGTGCCATCGCGGAAGAGCGCGACAGTGCCAGGCAGCACCGGCGAACCGCGCGGCACTTCCAGCTTGGCGTAGAGATAGGCCTTGGCATCCCGCTTCGGCGTGGTGCGTGCTATCAGTGCTGGCGCATAGGTATCACTGATGAGATCGAGGCTTTTTGCCTCGCCGGTATTCATGACGGTGGCGCGGCCGGGCGCAGTGTAGGTCGCCTGGAACGCGCCGACCTCGACGGTCGCTTCTGCGTGCTTGGCCTCTTGCAAGGACACCGGTGCAGCCGCGGCGTCGGCGGGCGCTTCCATGGCCTGCGGAGCCATGGCGCGACTGCGTGCTGCTTCGAAGCGCTGTCCCGACGCTGTCTTGGCTGCCACCGGAGCTGGCGGGGGCGGCTCGGGCGGGTAGTTGACGGCCATGACATCAAGTTCTGGTGCGGCGGTGCCTGCAGACGGCCGCGTCGTCGACAGCTCGATGGCGACGTTCTCCCAGGGCTCACCGGTGCGCTGTGTAATCGTTGCGCGACGCACGATGAGAAGGCTCGGCGCCTTGGTCTTGGTGCCAGAGTCAAGGCGTGCGTCGTAGTTGGGCGCCCAAGACGCGTTGGGCACCTGATAGCGCACGGTCAGCATGGCATCGACGGGTTTGTCCGTCTTGACTGCGACCTTGACCTCGGTGCGCTCCTCGCGATTTGGCGCGACGGCGGCAAGCTTGCCCCGCAAATCCTCGATGCGGCGTTCCAGATCACGCTGGGCCACCTCCGCTTCGATGCGCGACCGGGCGACGTCGGCGAGGCTCGTCTCGATGAGCTTGATGATCTCAGACCAGTTCTCTGTGGGGGGCGCTGTCGGCCCGGAGGGCAACGGGCGGCTGGGCAAGTTCGTCAGATTGCCGATCAGCGTGCGCTGCGTATCGGCGGCCGATACCTTTGCCTCCGCAAGCTGGCGCTGGCCCTCGAGCGCCTCGATCTCCTTCTCGATGCGCTTGCGCTCGGTCTCGGCGTCGGCTCCTGAATGCTGAGGCACGAACAACCGGCGCGTATCGACTGCACCGATTTCAAGTCCGCCCGCGGCCTTGCCTTCGACGCGTATCGAGCCGGGCACGGTTTCGGCCGGCAGATCGCGGAACACGATCAACGTGGTCGCAGGATCGATCTGAACCTGGCCTTCGCGCACGACCTCAGCGCCGGACGGAAACACGGTGACAGCTTGAATGCGGGAGTTCACTTCGACGGGTTCGGCTGCCAGTGCGGTCGTGGCGGAGAACGTCAATGCGCAAAGGGCGGCCGCCGGCCTGCGAAACAAGTTCATAAGAGCTCCACGGGTGAATTGGATGGGGCAAACTCTGGTCGCTGCCGCCTTGGATGCCTGCCAACCCGGGACCGAATTATGGCCAGGGCGCGGTGGAGTTGCGGACTCAAAAGGGAATCGCGCGTGATCATCGCGCGTGATCGAAGATCGCGCGCGCTTGCATCGGTGCCGCCGCCACGATGACAGCTTTGTCGCCTCAGAAGCTGAGACGGCGTGCACGTATGACCATCGGCAACGCCGCGACCTTGGTCAGAACGTCATCGGGAACGCGCTCGTCGACGGCAAGGATCGCGATCGCGTCGCCGCCTGGACGATCACGACCCAAGTTGAATGTGGCGATATTGACGCCAGCCTCGCCCATGATCGTGCCGAACCGCCCGATGAAGCCTGGCCGATCCTGGTTGCGGACAAACAGCATGTCGCGCGTCACCTCGAAATCCATGTCGATGTCGCGGACCTGGATGATGCGCGGGCGGCCGCTGGAGAAGACCGTGCCGGCGACCGAGCGATCGTAGGGTTCGGTCTTCACCGTCAGCTTGATGTAGCTTTCGTAGACACCGTGCGCAGAGCACAGCGATTCCTCGATGGCGATGCCGCGTTCACGCGCGATGGTCGCCGCGGAAACCATGTTGACGTCGGCGAGCAGCGGCCGCAGCACGCCCGCCATTGCCGCCGCTGTCATCGGCTTGATGTTCAAGTCGGAGACCTCGCCGCAATACTCGATCTTGACTGCCTTGATTGGCACATCGGTGAGCTGGCCGGCGAACGAGCCTAACTGCTCGGCGAGCTTGATGAAGGGCGTCAGGCGCGGCGCCTCCTCCGCGGTGATGGAGGGGAAGTTGACAGCGTTGGAGATGGCTCCCTTGATGAGATAGTCGCTCATCTGCTCGGCGACCTGCAATGCGACGTTCTCCTGCGCCTCGGTGGTCGCGGCGCCCAGATGCGGCGTGCAGATGACATTGTCCAGCGCGAAGAGCGGGCTATCCTTGGCCGGCTCGACCTCGAAGACGTCGAGTGCGGCGCCGGCGACGTGGCCCGAGCGCAGAGCCTCGGCGAGGGCAGCCTCGTCGATCAGGCCGCCGCGCGCGCAGTTGACAATGCGCACACCACGCTTGCAGGCGGCGAGCGCCTCGGTGGACAGGATGTTGCGGGTCTTCTCGGTCAGCGGCGTGTGCAGCGTGATGAAGTCGGCGCGCTTGAACAGGTCGTCGAGTTCGACCTTCTCGACGCCCAGGGCGAGGGCACGATCGGGCGTCAGAAACGGGTCGTAGGCCATCACCTTCATCTTCAGGCCGAGTGCGCGGTCGGCAACGATGGCGCCGATGTTGCCGCAACCGATGACGCCCAGCGTCTTGCCGAACATCTCGACGCCGAGGAACCTGTTCTTTTCCCACTTGCCGGCCTTGGTCGAGGCGTTGGCCTCGGGGATCTGGCGTGCCAGCGCCATCATCAGCGTGATCGCATGCTCGGCGGTTGTGATCGAATTGCCGAACGGCGTGTTCATCACGATCACGCCCTGGGCGGTCGCGGTCTTGGTATCGACGTTATCGACACCGATGCCGGCGCGACCAACCACCTTGAGCCGCGTCGCGGACTTCAGCACCTTTTCCGTCACCTTGGTTGCAGAGCGTATGGCCAGGCCATCGTAGTCGCCGATGATCGCGGCGAGGCGATCCTTGTCCTTGCCGAGTTCGGGGTCGAAGGTCACGTCGAGGCCGCGGTCCTTGAAGATGGCGACGGCGGTCTCCGACAGGGCATCAGAAATGAGTACCTTGGGGGCGGGCATGATGGGCTCCTCGCGTCGATGGCGGTTCGGGGGAGGCCTGCGGCAATGCCATTTGTGGCTTGCTACGGCGGCCTCCTGAGTTGGGGTCAGATGGGGTTCTGGGGCGGCCGGCCCGCCAATAACGGGCCGACCTTCAGTGGGTGCGGGCCAGGTGGATCGGTGGCTAATTCGAGAGATTGAGCGGTCGCGCTGACCGGCCTTGCGACGAGTGGCGGTGTGACGCCGCCAGCGTCCGGCTAGGCGACGTCAGGCGGCCTTCTTGAGTCCGGCCTTGACCTCGGAAAAGGCCCATTCGATCCACGGCAGCAGGGCGGCGACGTCACTAGCCTCCACTGTCGACCCGCACCAGATGCGCAGGCCGGGCGGCGCGTCGCGATAGGAGCCGAAGTCGAAGCCGACGCCCTCGGCTTCCAGACGGGCGACGATGTCCTTGGCAACCTTGGCCTGGATCTCGGCGGACTGTGCCGTCACGTCAGGATCGACGATCTTCAGACACACCGAGGTGTTGGACCACGTCGCGCGATCGACCGCGAGATTGGCGATCCAGGGCGTGCGCGCGATCCAGTCCCAGACCGTCTTGGCGTTGGCGTCTGCGCGGCGCTTCAATTCCGGTAGCCCGCCGATGCGCTCCGCCCAGGCCAACGTGTCGAGGTAATCCTCGACCGCCAACATCGACGGCGTGTTGATCGTCTCGCCCTCGAAGATGCCCGTGTTGAGCTTGCCACTCTTGGTGAGCTGAAACAGCTTGGGCAGCGGGCGCGGCGGTGCGTAGCTCTCCAGTCGTGCGATGGCGCGCGGCGACAATATCAGCATACCGTGCGCGGCCTCGCCGCCCATCACCTTCTGCCAGGAGAAGGTCAGCACATCGACCTTCGACCAGTCGATGTCCTGGGCAAAGGCCGCCGATGTCGCATCGACGAGTACGAGGCCCTTGCGGTCGGCCGGGATGAAATCATAACTCGGCAGGCGCACACCGGCGGTGGTGCCGTTGGCGGTCAGCACAAGGTCGCGCGCGAAGTCGATCTTGCCGAGGTCGGGCAGCACGCCGAACGGCGCTTCCTCGGTACGCAGGTCGGCGAGCTTCAATTGCTTTATGGCATCCTTGACCCAGATCGAGCCGAAGCTCTCCCACGCCAGAACGTCGACGCCGCGCTCGCCCAAGAGCGACCACATCGCCGCCTCGAATGCGCCGGTGTCGGAGCCGGGCATGATGGCGCAGACGAAGCCGTCGGGAATGCCGAGAATGGCCTTGGTCTTGTCGATGGCCAGCTTGAGGCGCGCCTTGCCCTCCTTGGAGCGGTGCGAGCGGCCGAGCAATGCGTTGTCGAGCGCCGCCAGCGACCAGCCGGGGCGTTTGGAACAGGGACCTGAAGAGAAATTGGGATTGGCCGGGCGGGTTGCCGGCTTGGCAGTTGTCGTCATGGATCTACCCTTGCAGATAGGAGCCCCTCGTTGGGGAGGGGTGGCCCGCGCAAGGGTCTAAGGCCTTCGTGCGTCCGGGTCAATCAGGTCGTTGGACGGACACACGGTTCGTTTGGCGAGGTGCAAACGACAATGGCGGCCCTGCAGGGCCGCCACTCGTCATGCCGCGCAAGTCCAGCGCGATCGGATCAATCGATGTTGACGCGGATACCGGCGCGCAACTGGTGCTCGTTCTGGGCGTCGATCTTGACGACGCTGTCGGTGCCCATAACGTGGAGGGCGGCTTCTGAACCGCCGATATGCAGGAAGCGGTAGTTGAGATCGAGCAGGATCGAATCACCCAGATCGTAGGTGAAGCCGACCATTGCGGCGGCTGCCAGCGCAAGAGAAGTCGACTGGGTGGAAGCCGAGAGAGGATCGCAGGCCGCGCACACATCGATCGCATTGTTGCTCTTGCGGTCGAGCATGTTGACGGCGAAGCCAAGGCCGGCGCCGATATAGGGCATCAGTCGGCTATGCCTGGTGTCGCCGAAGTCGTAGTAGGCGTTGAGCAGGAACACGCCAGCTTCCTTCTTGGTCTTGTCGACCGTCGAGGCCGTGACGGTTCCACCGAGGTTGTCGACGAAGACCATAGTGCCTTCGGCAACCGCCTTCTGCTCGCGAACCCAGTCGATCGTCAGGTCGGTGCGGAAATGATCGGACCAGTAGCGGCCGACACCGATGCCGAACGTCATTGGCAATGCACCGTCGTCCTGCATCCACGAGCCTGGCATCGTCACTGGAGCCGAGCCGGCGTCGAGACCGTAGACGATACCTTCTTCGCTGGCGCTCAAGGTGTCGGTGAGACCGATGCCGATGTCGCCGCGGATGTAGTAGTCGGCCTTGAGCCTGGGAATGGGAATGGGCGCGGGAACTGGGATACCGCCCGGGCCGTCCTTCATGCCGTCGCCACGGTATCCGTAGTCTCCTGCGGCGGCGGGCGCTGCGGCAGTCGCGAGCATCAGCCCGGCCAGTACGGTTGCAACCTTGAAGTTCATACTTTTGATCCTTCGTTCCGGCGGCGGCGACATGCCCCTGGCCGTGACCATCTCGATAGTTGGATACTCCCCGACGGGAGCTGCCTTGAGGATGTGCGGTTCGATGGTGGTGTCCCGAGCGAGGCACTGGCGCGGCCATTGGACGGCCGGCGAACGCATTACAGGAACCAAATGTCCGTTGGGTCACCCTGGCTTTCGACTGGCACCGTCCAGGCTGTCGGGGTTGCCGGGCCAAGAGGCTGCCTCAGCCCGGCACGCTTCGCGAAACTCACGGGCGGAGCATGTGCTCCGCCCTTAACGGCCAGCGTCAATTGAAGTTGTAACGCAGGCCGAAACGCAATTCGTGGGCGTGGATGTGCTCGACGACAGGGTCTTCGGACACGGCGACGAGACCACCGCCGAAGTCGCCGGTGACCGGACCCGTGGCGGCTTCGCCCAGGTAGAGGAAGCGGTAGCCGACATCGAACAGCAGGCCGCGGTTGCTCGAGCCACCGAAGGATGCGCCGTTGCCGTCCGCGCTTGCCACCATGTGATCGCGGCCCGCAGTGAGATTGACAGTCACACCGGCCATGAGTGCTGCGGCGACCGAGCCAGTGGAGCCACCGGCAATCGTCCCGGTACATCCGCAGGTGTCGACAACGGAGCCCGTGGTCGTGTCGTGGCGCACCCAGCCAAGGCCGGCACCGATGTAGGGCGAGAAGCGGCCGCCCTTGTTGAAATCGTAGTAGAGGTTGGCCAGGATCAGATGGCTCTTGAGGCCGAACTCGCGCGTGCCATCGAGGGTCGCGGCGTGATTGAGCAGCGTGCCGTGCACGTCGGTCTCGAAGCGGTAATCGTAGGTGAGGTCAGCGCGGAAGCCGTTCGCGAACGAGCGGCCGATGCCGAAGCCAAGCGACCACTGGTTTCCGATGCCTGTGTCGACGAGATCGTAGATGTGATCTTCGACCATGATCGGATCGTCGTAGCGTGCGTGGGCGCCGTCGACGCGGAAGTACCAGGACGACCCATCGGAGATCATCGGCGTTGGAACGTAGCCATCCTTCACGCTGCCGCCGTTGAGGTCGGCGGTGTGCGCGTTCGTGCTGCCCAGAGCCACCATCACGACTGCGATCGCAACGCCTCGAATGCTGGTCATGATTGCCCCTTTCAAAGTCTGACCCGCTTGCCCGCGGCGGTCACAACACGCGGCACAATTCCCGCCATACAAGCGCGAAGGTCGCAGATATTCTTTAAAGAGGGATTAATCGGCGTGCTGAAGTGGAGCAATAGTTAGCCCGTTGAAATCGCCGCGTGTTCTGCGCGTCAGCCGCAGAAACAACAAACGTACAATGCGCGAAGCTGCAGGCGCGGCGCGACCGCGGGCGCGTGTAAACGAACCGTTAAAGATCAAGCAGAGTCGACAGCGTCAGTACTTGCAGTCGTCGTGCCGTCTACTGCGCCGCTGATGCAGCGGCCTTCACGGCATCGACGATGTCGCCGACAACATTGGTGACGAGGGTTTCGTCGTCGCCTTCTGCCATGACGCGAATGACCGGCTCAGTGCCGGATGGGCGGATGACGAGACGCCCGGTTCCGCCAAGCCGTTCGCGACCGGCATCGATCGCCTTGATGACGCGGTTGTCCTCAAGCGGCCGGCCGCTCGAATAGCGCACGTTGCGCAGGATCTGCGGCAGCGGATCGAATCGCTTGCACGCCTCGGAGACAGGCTTGCCGGTCGACACCACGACGGCCAGAACCTGCAACGCCGACACGAGGCCGTCGCCGGTGGTGATGAAATCGGAGAGCACGATGTGGCCGGACTGCTCACCGCCGACGTTGTAGCCGTGCCTGCGCATGTGCTCGACGACGTAACGATCGCCGACCGGAGTGCGGGCGAGTTCGAGCCCGAGGCTTTTCACATAGCGCTCGAGACCCAGGTTGCTCATCACAGTGGCGACGATACCGCCAGCTGCAAGCCGACCCCTACGCTGCCAGCTCTCGGCAATCACAGCCATGATCTGGTCGCCATCGACGATCTGACCCTTCTCGTCGACGATGACGACTCGGTCGGCGTCACCATCCAGCGCGATGCCGATGTCGGCGCGAACCTCTTTGACCTTGGTGATCAGCGCTTCAGGCGCGGTCGAGCCGCACTCGTGGTTGATGTTGCGGCCATCGGGTGCCACGCCGATCTTGATGACCTCGGCTCCCAGTTCCCACAGTGCTTCGGGGGCAACCTTGTAGCCGGCGCCATTGGCACAATCGATGACGATGCGTAGGCCGTCGAGGCGCAGATTGGGCGGCAGCGTGCGCTTGGCGAATTCGATGTAGCGTTCCTGGGCGCTCTCGACGCGTGTTGCGCGGCCGATGCGGTCGGCCCTGGCGAGAAGCTTGGAGATGTCGGAATCGATCAGGTCCTCGATCTGCGTCTCGGTCTCGTCGGACAGCTTGTAGCCGTCGGGATCGAACAGCTTGATGCCGTTGTCCTCGAACCGGTTGTGGGAGGCAGAGATCATCACCCCGATGTCGGCGCGCAGGGAGCGCGTCAGCATGGCGACGGCCGGCGTCGGCATCGGGCCCAAGAGAAACACGTCCATGCCCACGGAGGTAAATCCAGACATCAACGCGGCCTCCAGCATGTAGCCGGAGAGCCTCGTGTCCTTGCCGATCACAACCCGATGGCGATGGTCGCCGGAACGAAAAACGTGCCCTGCCGCCATGCCGACCTTGAGGGCTATCTCCGACGTCATCGGATGCTTGTTTGCCAGCCCGCGGATGCCGTCGGTACCGAAATAGCGCCGTGCCATAGTATCGAATTCCCTCATTGACCTCATTGCCGAAGCGCACCGGCCGGCCGAGGTCGATTGACTGGGGCCAATGCAACGGCCCCCTCCGCAACTGCGTTGCCTGATCAGTCCTTCCAGGCATCAAATGCAGAATCTGGTTAACAAGTTAGACGGTGCTTGTCGCTTGGTGCATATCAATTTGCATGTGCAATCGGCTGATTGACGGCAACCCCCAACTTCGGCCCAACGCCGCCTCCCGGCGATCGCGGCATCGCCCAGTTTTGGGCGCATAGGTCTGGCAATTCGGCAACACGACTGAGGTCTGTTGCCGGAGAGCCCCATCGACGCGGGGACGGTCCATTGGAAACGCGCTATCTGTTCGGCTCGAACCCAGCAACTGCGTATCCGGAGTTGACTAGATGGCGTTTTTCCTGGCTGTGGCGAACCGCAAGGGGGGCGTGGGCAAGTCCACGGTCTCGGTCATGCTGGCGCACGCCCTCAGCGTTTGGGGGGGCAAGCGGGTCCTCATCATGGACCTGGATTCCCAGTGCAACGCCTCCCTGATCTTGATTGGCGGACAGGGCTGGAGCGAAGCGCGCAAGGCCAATCGGACGATAGCTGATTATTTCTTCGACCTGTTCGATGGGCACACCATTCAGCCTAAGGACTACCTGATGCATGGCGTCGGCGATGTCGCCAATGGTCAGGGTAAGGCTCCCAAGTTGTCGCTGCTACCGGGGTCGCTGCTGCTCGATGACGTGCAAGGCGAGTTGTTCCTGAAGCAAGCGCAGCAGTCCAACGATCCCGATATCGTCGCCAACCGGGTGCGGGGACGGCTGGAGCAGCTCCTGCGGCGGTTCGAGGGATCCTACGACGTCGTCATCCTGGACTGCGCGCCGGGGCTGTCGTTTGCGGCGCTGGCCGCGCTCAAGACCGCGGACCTGGTGCTGGTGCCGTTCCGCCCGGACTACGTCTCGCAGCTCGCCGTGGACCGCATCGCGCTCATCATCGAAGGCAAGCGCAATCTCGACGATCTGGAGGAGATCCCGATCGAGCAGCGGCGCTATGTCTGTGTCGCCAACTACGTGCGCGATGCCAGTGGCCGGGAGCGCACGCTGATCGAGGAAATCGCGCTCGTGCACCCGTTGCTCGAGACGCAGATGCCGCAACGCGACGGCATCGCCAATGCTTTTGATTGGGTCGCGGAGCTGCAACCCATCGAGCAGAAATATGGCAACGGGGTCGGCGACCTCAAAAAGCTGTACGCAGAGCTCGCCCCGCTCATTGACAGCGCGACGGCCGGGAGCTGACATATTGGGCGCTAGAACCGAAAGCGATTCGGCGCACGAGAAACAACGACATGGCGGGATCTGCTCAGTTTTGGCCCGGCCCCAGGATGCGGGCGTTCTTCCGTTCGATCCTGGCGGCTGAACCAGGCGTCGACGAGAAGCTCGCCGAGCGGCTGGCGGATCGCCTCACCAAGCGCATCAATCGAATGCTGGTATGGGATCCGGGCGAGGTCGATCTGCCGTCCGAAGAGCCCGCGGCCAGATCGACCGTGAGCGGGACGGACACAAAGCCTGCAAAGCACGAAGAGGCCCCGCCTGATGGGGCCGAAAGCGAAGCACCGAAAGTCGATGCCACATTCGATCCCTTCGCATTCTCGGTGGTGGTGGTATTGAAGCGGCAGGGCCGCAGCGCTCTGATCAAGCGGTTGGAAAGCGTGACGAGCGCCGCGCATCTGCATCAAATCGCCGTTGCGCAGCATCTGGGTGTCGACAAGCACATCAGGTCGGTGAAGAAGCTGCGCGAAGCTATCGTGGCAGGTGCCGAGCAGCGCCTCGCCGACCGCCGCGCGGCGGCTAGCTGACATCCACTCGTTCTACGTCTTGCCGAAGCCAACCCGCAGCGGCCGATGTGTACCTCGTCCGTGCACAATGATGTCGGGCTCGATGGTGTAGGGCTCGAGGTCGATGCGTGAGTTGCATCACCCGCGCTTGGGGTGGGCAGGTCCCCGCCAGCCATTCGTCAACCGACGCTGTGACTGATGTTGCCGGCGAAGATCGGGCGAACACTTTATGGAACCCGTCGCAGACGTCTCAAAGCCGAACAGGCGTTCGCAGTTCGTCACACACGTTGCTGCTGCATCCGACGAAAATGCGCCGTGCATCGCTCGCGCGCTCCTCCCGATCCGCACCGTGCAAGGACTCGGAGCGATTTACGCGATAGTAGAGTATTAGGTTTATGCTTCCGGAGGGTCATGTTTTGCGTAGGTCACAATGCTCACTCATATGTATTTCACCCTCGTGGTGGTTCTGTTCGTGGCCGTCGTTTTCTGGGAAGCCCCGATCTTTCCCATAAGGCGGATTTCGCGCTCTCGTGTCGTCCGCACCGCCCGCAGCGAGGTGTGGAAACGGCTGATGGAGCGGCCCTCCAATCGTTTCGTATCCGATGAAGCGGTGGTCGGCGATCCGAAGCGTCATCGGGTGGTTATCGACACGACCAATGGCCTGCGTCAGACGCTGGACTACAAGACCTACGAAGACTCACGCTTGATCGAGGAGGAGACGCTCGAGCGCAAGATCGTCGCCTCGCACGACATCGACTACATTCCTGAAGCGCAAATCGTCGAAACCTGGCACCTATCGGATCATCCCGAAGGCACGCTGGTCACGCTCACACGTACGCGCAACATCCTGCAGTCCTTGAGCATGATGCTGTCAGCACGTCGTGGCATCTATAACGCGCTCGACTGGTTCCAGGACTACTGCGAGGGCAACGGCGCAACCAAAGTTCCGGCGGATCTGCAATCATCATTCCTGCCCAGCGCCTCGTCGCTGCGCCGGAATCTTACGAGTCTGGCCTTCACGATCGCCACGTTCGCGTCGCTGGTGATGTTCGTCAGCTGGAGCGTTGCCCTGCTGATGATGAGCGTCATGATCGTGCACGAGTTCGGGCATTGGATCGGGTTCAAGATTGCCGGGCATACGAAGCCGCGCATGATGTTGCTGCCGTTCGTCGGCGGCGTGGTGATTTCGGACCGACCTTTCCGATCAGCGCGCGAGGAGGCCTTCGTCAGCCTAATGGGGCCTGGCTTCAGCGCGCTCTATGGCTTGGCATTCATGATCGTGGCATTCGAACTGGGTGCTGATTTCGGCGCCATTCTCGGCCAGATGCCGAGCGTCGACTATGCACGACTGCATTATGCCGACATCATGTGCGTGGGGGCCGCCGCTTTGATTGGCGTCGCCAACATCTTCCAGATGATTCCGGTGCCGCCGCTCGATGGCGGGTATGTCTGGCGCGCGCTTCTGCACAGCGACCGGCACCGCTTCGTGCGCTACGTGTTCCCGGTCGTCGCCACGCTGGTCACCTGGCTCGCACTGCAGACCGGCAACATGGTCTTTGCCGCAATGGTCGCGTTCTTGTGCATCATCTGGCCGGCGGCCATCTCATCGCAGCTGGCGATTCCCGCCATGTCGGCACGAGAAAAGACGGTGATCGGCTCCGTCTATGTGGTGGTCGCGGCGATTCACCTGGCGCCGATCTACGTGCTGCTGCGGCCATTCATGTAGTGGCGGGTTCGCGTCGACACCCTGATTGGTTTCAATCCTGTTTGAATCGCTGCATTCGCCGGGACCTGTCCAAGTCTTCTGATTGAGAGTCTCAATCACGCCTTGGCTGGAACCGGAAGTGGCTTCATTTCAGGCAATAGTCTCCAGCAAACAAACTTTCATGGGCGGAAGCAAAGCTCCCGCCTTTCCAGTCTCAAGCGACAGGAAGGCCATTTTCACAGATCCCGCGAAGGTTCCGTTCGGCGCCTTCGTGTTGCATGACATACCTTTTGTCAAAGTCAGTTTGGCAGTTCGCGCACGATAAGCGCCGCAGGCATTCATTCAGGCTTTGGTTGCATAAGAAATACGGCCGAGCGAAACGCATCAGGGCCATTCGATTACAAATCAGCCTACTGTGACTCAAAACCTTCATCGCGCGGAAATGTCGAAACTCGCTCACGAATTCCCGTGGCAGAACAGCGCGAATCACTTCACGCCTACTTAGGCTTATCTAGATTGTAAAGACAATTGAGTTGCATCGGCGTCGAAGTCCACAACAAGCGGTGACTTATGAGGATACGTCGAGCGCTCGGGACCTTGTCCGCGGTTGGTCTCGCAGTCTCAATCAAGGGCTGTTCGATCAATCCAGAACCACTTCTGGAATCGGAAATCGATGCCCGGGCGAGCGCTATTGTCGTCAACATCGATGGCGATCAGGAACCTATATCCGGATCGATCGACCTCTATCAGGCGATGGCCCGTGCACTGAAGTACAATCTCGATCATCGGGTCGAGATGATGGAAGCCGCGCTGCGGGCGAAAGAGCTCGACCTCAAGCATTTCGACATGCTGCCCGGGCTCGTATCCAATTCCGGCTATGCCGAGCGCGACAGGTTCAGCGCCTCCAAAAGTGTGGAGATCCTGCCGGGTGACAGGGAGGGGCCCGAGAGCCTGCGAACGTCGGCGTCGCAGGAAAAGCAGATCTGGACTTCCGATGTGACGTTCAGCTGGCACGTTCTCGACTTCGGA
This sequence comes from Hyphomicrobiaceae bacterium, assembly GCA_044222395.1. Classification (GTDB taxonomy): domain Bacteria; phylum Pseudomonadota; class Alphaproteobacteria; order Rhizobiales; family Hyphomicrobiaceae; genus JAEUMD01. The sequence continues at coordinate 40,202 of JBGANK010000023.1, forward strand.
CTCTCCTACGTCCGTGCGCGCCAGGCCGCAGACAAGTTTCTCATTGCCCAGGAATTGCGCCGCAAGGTCGCGCATCGCGTGATCGAGGACGTGCGCACGGCCTATTGGCGCGCCGTCAGCGCGGACCGGCTGCTGTCAAAGCTGAGAAATCTCGAGCACCGGGTCGTACAGGTTCAGAAAACCAGTCGATCGATCTCGGCAGATCGACAAACTTCACCCATTACCGCCGTCACCTACGAAAGGGAACTCGTAGAAATCAAGCGCACGATCGAAGAGATCCAGCGAGATCTCATCGTGGCGCGAACACAGCTCGCTTCACTCATGAACCTGAGGCCGGGCACGAAGTTCAGCCTTGTGCATCCGAAGCGGTCAACTCACGATTTCTCTCCCAACCTCAACGTCAAGGAGCTGGTGTGGGAAGCGCTGACCAATCGAGCAGAGCTAAGGGAACTCTGGTACCAGCGACGCATCAACGAACAGGAGCTCGATGCGGCATTGCTGGAACTCCTGCCCGGGTTGCAAATGTATGCGGGCACGAATTTCGACAGCAACGACTTTCTCCTCAACAGCAACTGGCTGAGTTGGGGCGCCAAGGCCAGCTGGAATGCGATGCGCGTCTTCCAATACCCGCGCAGGCGCGAAGTGATCGAAGCGCAGGACGATCTTCTGAAGGAGAGGGGATTGGCCATTGCAATGGCGGTCATGACGCAAGTTCACGTCAGTCGCGTCCGCTTCCTGCACTTGCGAAAGGAGTTGAAGACGGCGACCGAATACCTCGACGTTCAGCGCCGTCTGGTGGAGCTGCTTCGCGAAGAAGCCAAGGCCGACAGGGTCAGCGAGCAGAATCTGATCCGCGAGGAAATGAATGCGCTGGTCGCCGAGACCAAGCGCGATATCGCCTACGCCGGCCTGCAGAATGCATTCGCCAACGTTTATGCTTCCACTGGTGCGGATTCATCGCCGCCGGAATTGGTGGGAGCGATGTCGGTAGGTGAACTTGCCGCCGCCCTCAAATCCATGTGGATCGAGCGGGGAGATTTGTCGCGGCGGACCGGTCAGTGGACGGCTTCCGTCACCAAGTAACGACGGAAGAAAAGGACCTGCGGTAGCGGGATCGAAGATGGCAACACTTCGGATAGTGATATCGGTGGGGTCGCGGTGGGGGCTGGTCTCGCTCCTACTGCAGGCGATATTTGGCGTCTTCTCATGCTGCCTGCCAGCAGCGGCTGAGTCCGGCTCAGCGCCACCAGTGCGCGGCATGGTACGCCCACTTAATCAATCTGCCATTGCGACCGACCTTTCGGCGCGCGTCAAGAAGCTCAACGTCAGAGAAGCCTCTTCCTTCAAGAAGGGAGACGTGCTCGTCACGTTCGATTGCGAACGCCTCGAAGCCGAACACGCGGCGGCCGAAGCAGCATTTCGCGAGATGCAGTTGGCCCTGGACAGCAACGTCTACCTCGACAAGCGTGGCGCGGTCGGACGTTTCGACGTCGAGGTGTCGCGCGCGCGCGCCGACAAGGCCGGCGCGGAATCCAAGGCGCTGAAGGCAAGACTGAAGCTGTGCCAGGTCGTTGCGCCGTTCGACGGCCGCGTGGTGGAGCTTGCGATAAATGAGCATGAAACCCCTTCACCCGGAAAGCCCTTCGTCACGCTCGTCGACGAGACCAGTTTCGAGATCGATCTCATCGTGCCCTCGAACTACCTCAGACACATCCGGGTCGGCGACGCCTTCACCTACCGAATCGATGAAACGGGCCGCGAATACGATGCCAATATCCTGCGTATCGGTGCGGCGGTCGATCCCGTGAGCCAGACGGTCAAGGTGATCGCAGCCTTCGCCAACCCGGGCATCGACGTTCTCGCTGGAATGAGCGGAGCAGCTACCATTTCCGTCCCGGAACTCGGACAATGAGCGACGCAGCGAAAATCGAAGGCTCCAGGACCGCCGGCGCGGCTTCCCAGCAGCGTCCGCGACAGCAGTCCGACGACCCTGCTGGTCGCAACGCGAGACCAGGAGAAAATGCGGCCGCTGCTCTCGTCAAGCTTGAAGGTCAATTGCGACTGGTGCGGGCGATGCCCGAACTCACGTACCTCGTCGCCAACGAATTTCGCGCATTCACGCGTGCGCAACAGATCTACGTGGTGCGCAAGATGGCGGGATCGAAAGTGCGTGTCGAGGCCGTGTCTGCCCTCACTTTTGTCGATCGCTCCTCGCCCGTAATCGTGGAGCTGGAGAACCTGATTGCCGGACTAGCGGCCCGTCATGGTCTTGCCAAGCCACGAGAGCTGGATCTCGACGCGAGTGGCCTGCTGATGCGCAGCTATCCGCTTGCCAACCTGTTGTGGGTGCCGTTTCTCGATCTGAAAGGCGAAGTCCTGGGCGGTATGCTCCAGGCGCGCAGCACGCCCTGGTCAAGCCCCGACATCACGATTTCATCGCATCTCGCGAGCGCAGCGTCGTTCGCGTGGCTTGCGCTGGAGCCGCCGGCACGTCGCTGGCAGCTCGGCCATCTGGCATCGCGCAAGATTGCCGCGATCGTAACCGCCGTGACAGTGGCGGCGATGTTCATTCCGGTATCGATGTCCGCGCTCGCCCCGGTCGAGGTGGCGCCAAAGAATGCATTCATCGTCACCGCGGGCGTCGACGGCGTTGTCGAGCACGTGGAGATCGAACCCAATGCGCATGTCATCAAGGGGCAGCCGCTGGTGCGCCTCACCGATACGGTATTCCGAAACAGATTCGAGGTTGCCGAGCGGGAAGTGACGGTGGCCGAGGCGCAACAGAAAAAGGCGGCGCAGCTCGCCTTCGTCGACGTGCGCGGCCGGCAAGACCTTGCAATCGCTCAGTCCGAACTCGCGCTCAAGGTCGCCGAGCGCGATTTTGCGCGAGACCTGCTGATGCGAGCCACGGTCAAAGCCGAACGCGACGGGGTCGCGTTCTTCACCGACAAGAAGGATCTTGTCGGACGTCCCGTCGCGGCTGGTGAAAAGCTCATGGAGATCGTCGACCCGGCGTCGCTGCAATTCAACGTCAGTCTCCCCGCCGCCGATGCGATCGTCCTCAAGAATGACGCAAGGGTGAAAGTATTTCTGGATTCGGATCCACTCAATCCAATCGAAGCGGTCGTGGTGCGCGCCGACTACAGGGCCTACGTGCGCGATGCGCAGTTGCTGTCGTTTCGCGTCGTCGCCGAACCCGCGCCGGGCATGGCGAACCGCTTGCGACTGGGCGTACGCGGCACCGCGCAGGTCTATAGCGACCGCACGCTGCTGATTTTCTATCTCCTGCGGCGACCCTTGGCCTCGGCGCGCCAGATGCTCGGCCTGTAACGATGCTTGGAAAGGCTTCGCCACTTCCTGCCCTTCGTCCGGAGTTGAGGCTGATCAAGGGTGCGCCAACGGCTTGCGGAGCGCCGTCGTGGCTGATCCACGACCCGATTCAGAACAAGTTCATCCAGATCGATATCACGGCCTACCGGATGCTTTCACGCTGGAAGCCGGGAGCAAGCCCTGTTGAATTCGGGCAGCAGCTGGCGGACACCGACAGCGTCCATGTCGATGAGAAGTCTATCGAAGAGTTCACCCAGTTCCTCTACCGGAACAAGCTCGCCGCGGATGCTCCCCGTGATGGCTGGCGATACTTCGCGGCCGAAGAGAAGGCTTCCCGGCGCTCGGTCTTCTATCGGCTCTTGCACCACTACCTGTTCCTGCGCATTCCGCTCGTTCGCCCGCAGGGCTTTCTTGC
>JBGANK010000024.1:0-41673 GCA_044222395.1 Hyphomicrobiaceae bacterium
CATTCGAGGGCACACCCCTCGAACTCCCCGTCTTTCCAAGATGACAAGAAGAGGAGGGTTCGGGAGGGTTTCCTCCCGAGCGGGTACGGGCGGCAACCCGTCGCGAAGCGCATCACGAGATCTGTCGAGGCGGCCTTGTGGTGTTTGCTTCAGGTGGCGTAATGAGCCCCAAAGGCCATGGCCGGTCAAGGCGACCAAAAGCGACCGCGCCGGGCGCCGATCAGAAAGCAGCGGGAAAGTCGGATATGACGGACGGGGCGGCCGAGCGGCTGCGGGACATCAAGGCGAGGATCGCCGAGGCGGCGCGGGGCCAGGGGCGCGATCCCGGGGCGGTGACGCTCATTGCGGTGTCGAAGACGTTCGAGGCCGACGCCATCCGTCCGGTGATCGCGGCGGGCCAGCGTCATTTCGGCGAGAACCGGGTACAGGAGGCGAAGGCGAAGTGGCCTGCACTCCGGGCGGAGACTCCGGGAATTATTCTCCATCTGATCGGTCCGCTGCAGTCCAACAAGACGAAAGAGGCGGTGGAGCTTTTCGACGCCATCCATTCGATCGACCGGGAGAAGATTGCGCGGGCGGTGGCCGAGGAGATGAAGCGGCAAGGCCGGCAGCCGCAACTCTTCGTGCAGGTCAACACAGGTGAGGAGCCGCAGAAGGCGGGCGTCATGCCGCGCGAGACGGTGGCGTTCGTGGCGCTGTGCCGGGAGAAGCTCGGGCTTCAGATCGCGGGGCTGATGTGCATTCCGCCGGTGGACGAGGAACCCGCGATCCACTTCGCCTTCCTGTCGAAGCTCGCTAAGGAGGCGGGCGTTTCGGGCCTCTCCATGGGCATGTCCGACGACTTCGAGACGGCGGTGGAGTTCGGTGCGAGCCATGTGCGCGTTGGGAGCGCGATATTCGGGGGGCGGGGGTAACTTACAGCCCATCCGCCAGCGTCTCGATAGGCAGATAAAGCGCGGTCGTGTCGCCGCCGAGTTTGTGGAAGCCGTATTTGGCGTAGAATGCGGTAGCGCCGTCGTCGAGCGGATGCACGACCAGGAGCCGCGCGGCTGTAAATTTCGTGCCGATGAGCACCTTGCGAAAAGCGTCGATAAGCAGATCGCGGCCGAGACCCTGACCCTTCTCGCGTTGGTCGACCGCCAGCCGGGCGAGGATCGTTGCCGGGATCGGATCGGGCGTGTTGCGCTTCACTTTGGCTGATACTGCGCCATGTGCGACCGCGCCGTTGGCCAGTGAATAAAAGCCGACGACGCGATTGCCCCGGCAAACTACGAAGGTGTTGGCGGTGCGACGGGCGGCTGCTGAGCGCGCGTGCTGGCCGAGCCACAAGTTGAGCGACGCTGCACCGCAATCGAACGCGGTCAGTTCATGCGTTTCGTTGATCGACTGCGGGCGGTAGATGCCCTCGTGTGCCGGGCTCATTCCCTAGCCCAGAGCGGCTTCGTCTTGAAGGCAGCCTTCAGCGCGGCGTTGGCAGGCACCTTGTTGTCGAGCGCTGCGCTAAGCGCCTGCCAGGCCGCCTCGTCGAGTTCGAAATAGACCTTGTCGAGCAATACCAGCTCCGCCTGAGTACGCGCGCTCGCAAGCATGAAGTCGGTTCGCGTCTGCCCAGCGACGGCTGCCGCCCGGTCGATCAAGGCGCGCGATGCAGGGTCGATGCGCAGGTTGATCGCATTCGAAGGCGCACGCGATTGCTGTGGCGCCTTGGGCGACTTGGCTTTGAGCCCCTTGCGCGTCGCTTTCTTCGTTTGGGTGCGAAGGAGGTTGGTCGTCTTTGGCACGGGCTCACTCGTGAGTGTGTATACAATGTAGCTACGGCGATCGTAAGCTTGTGTGTAGACATAGTCAATACGAGGACGAGGTGTTCGGTTTTCCCGGCTGAATGCTGGAAGGCGCGAATAAGAGAACACGGGCCAGAACGTTGAGCGGTCTCCAGACAATCCTAGTTTTCCACACGCAAACCTGGCGGGGTCGCCACGCCACTCCGGGGGCGAGTGGTAGGCTCGAAAGAGTGATTCGTGCCGGCTGATGCAACTTGAGCTGCGCAAGTTCCGTCCGCCTGGGCGTCGCGCGTGATCGCCTGCGCGCAAGATCCAAGCGGTTTCGTAGCCAACGTCTCGTCATTGCGTCTCGTTCGCCATCCGCGTCAGCGCATCTTCAGCTGAAGACCCCTGCGGTTCAGCGTGAAGACGAGGCTCGAAGGAATGTTGCCCAACCTTGAGGAGACCCGCCATGGCCAGCGCCGCCGCCCTTGCACGACAGGCCGATGCCGCCGCAGCAGATGCCGCGCGCGATGCCCGCGCCGAGGTCTACGAACGTGCCGGCGTCGAGGTGCCGGAGGCGAAGGCCAAATCGACGCGCAAGGACAAGCGCATTGCGAAAGCCTCGCAGTCGAGCGAGGGATTCTTGCGCTTCGTCGTCGACGTCTGGATCACCAACTTCAACTCGATCGAGTTCGGCATCTACAAGCACTCGCGCAACCGCGCCAAGTCGCGCCAGTTCACCAAGGACATGGATGTGTTCGCCGAGGTAATCGAGAACGGCGAGCGCACCGGGCTGCTGTCCTATCGCGAGGATCTTTGGAAGGACAAGGAAGGCACCGACAAGCGGCTCGTGCTCAAGCTCTTCTCGGAGAACCTCAATTGGCGCGCGACCATGGACCTGATGCTGGCGCGCTCGCTTGCGCAGACGTTCGGGTCACGCGGGCTGCCGGTGACGGCCTACTCGATCAATACTGATGACGACAACTACGTCGTCTACGTCGAGCGGTCGGCGAACAAGTGGCCGCTGCTGCCGGAATATTTCTCCTTCTTCCTGATCGATAAGGAGGGAAATCCGGACTTTTATATTCTGCGGCGAGACGTCATCAACATCGGCGGGGACTATACGCTCTACAACCAGAAGGACGAGATCGTCGGACATCTCGACGGCCGCGTGCTGACGCTGGGCGGCTACTGGACCGGATATCTGCGCGAGGACATCGCCGACAAGCGTCTGCTCAACGTGATGAAGCTGCTGGTGGGCATGATCCTGTTCAATGGTACGTGCCGGCGGCACATCAAGGCGCTTTATCGCGACATCCGCGACGGCCGCGTCGAGGCCACCATCGAGCGCCAGGAGCACGACCTCTACATGAACCCGAGGCGGGTCCGCTAATCGTCTTCTGAGGTAGTTTGGCTCCGCGATTTTGGGCGTGAGGCGACAGACTGCTCAGCGGATGGGCACGCTGGAACCCTTTATCGCCTAAACATTGGGCAGGCCAATTCACTGGCGGTTCGGCGCCGCTGGGGAAAGCTTTTGGATTTCATAGTCTTACCAGGCACGTGCCGCTTGGCACGGTCCTTGATCAGGGCGCCTTCGACATCGGCAGCCCGTTCAATCCGTGTGCGGCTGCCCGGATCGCGATCAAAAACAGCGCTGGGGGGCTACGCATGCAAGAGCTGCAGAACGGGACCAACGTCTTTTTCCTCCTGATGGGCGGCATTCTGGTGTTCGCCATGCACGGGGGATTTGCGTTCCTCGAGGTCGGCACCGTGCGCCACAAGAATCAGGTCAACGCGCTGGTCAAAATCCTGGTCGACTTCGCGATCTCGACGACGGCCTATTTCTTCATCGGCTACTGGATCGCCTATGGCGTGACGTTCTTCGTCAGTGCGGCTGGGCTTGCGGGCGGAGCCGAGGGCTTCCTGCCGAACGGGTTCTCGCTCGTCAAATTCTTCTTCCTGTGCACGTTCGCGGCAGCGATCCCGGCGATCGTCTCGGGCGGCATTGCCGAGCGGGCGCAGTTCAACGCGCAGATGCTGGCGACGGCGCTGCTCGTGGGTGTCGCCTATCCGCTGCTCGAGGGCACGGTGTGGAACTCCAACTTCGGTCTGCAGGAGACGCTCTTCAAAGGCATCCTGGGTGGCGCGTTCCGTGATTTCGCAGGCTCGATCGTGGTGCACGCTTTCGGCGGCTGGGTAGCGCTCGCCGCCGTGCGCAGGCTTGGTGCGCGCGTCGGCCGCTATGAGCGCGGTGGCGCGGTCGGCATTCCGCCATCGTCGATCCCGTGGCTGGCGATGGGGTCGTGGATGCTGTGCGTGGGCTGGTTCGGGTTCAACGTGATGAGCTCGCAAAGTGTCACCGGTATTTCAGGACTCGTGGCAATGAATTCGCTGATGGCGATGGCGGGCGGCATCCTGTCGGCGCTGATCGCCGGCAAGAACGACCCGGGCTTCGTGCACAACGGTGCGCTGGCGGGCCTCGTCGCAGTGTGCGCGGGCTCCGACATCATGCATCCGATCGGGGCCTTGGTTACCGGCATCGTTGCCGGCGTGATCTTCGTGCAGATGTTCCAGGTCGTCACCATCAAATGGAAGATCGACGACGTGCTGGGTGTTTGGCCGCTGCACGGCCTGTGCGGGCTTTGGGGTGGCATTGCCGCCGGCATCTTCGGACTGAAGGCCTTGGGCGGTCTGGGCGACGTGTCGTTCGCCTCGCAACTGGTCGGCAGCCTGCTCGGCGCCGCGTTCGGGCTGCTCGCCGGCACGATCATCTATGCGATTGTCGACATGACGATTGGCTTGCGTATGTCGGATGAGGATCAACGCGCCGGTGCGGACGTCGCAATTCACAACATCAGCGCCAATCCGGAAGAAGATGTGCGGATGGGACGGATCTGAGAGCACTGTGCGTAGGTGTTGTCGAAGACAAGACCGCCGCGGAGATGATCCGCGGCGGCTTTCTTTTGGACGCTGGCAAGATGTGCGCGCGAACCTCAGCGATCCTCGCAATTGAACTTGATCTTGACCCACGGCAGGTCGAGCTTGCAGGTGCCGTCGGCATTCCTCTTCAGCACCTTGTCGATGGATAGACCGCCGGACTTGCCGCGTGTTGCGTCGGCGGAGGCGACTTTGCTGTTCTTACTTGAAGCGGGTTGATCGCCTGATCCTGTGGCGGCTTCGGCTGGTGCGTTTGCCTGAGCCTTGTCGGCGCCTTCAGCATTGGCTGGCTGTGTAGCAGCGTCGGCTTTGTCGGCCGTTGCCGGGGTGGTCTGAGAAGAGCTGTCCGGCTTGGCATTCGCCGCTGGAGCTGGCGCTGCTGCCGAAGCTGGCGGCGTGGCGGCGGGCTGCTCAGCGGCAGCGGTCTTGCTCGCGGGCGTTCTGGCAGCGTCCTTCGTCGCGTCCTTGGATTCCGGCTTGGCGTCGGCCTTGGCAGCAGTGGTTGCGCGATCGCAGCGGACAAGGTTGGCCGGTGCGCGCGTCCAGATGTATTCCTCAGACAGGAACTTGATGCCGGCATAGCCGGTGACACGCAGGCGGTCGGAGCCGACCGGAGCCAATGCGACGTCGAACTTGCGGTCGTGCTCCGGGCTATAGATCCAACCCTTGTCCCAGCTGCCGCTGCCCACCTGCTTGACGCCGCCGATGATCTGGGCGCCGCAGCCCTTGGCATCGCTCGCCGACTTCACCCAAACGACCTTGCCGCACAAGGCACCGCCGCATTCGGTGATTTCGATGGCGCCGCGGCCCTTGTCGTCGAGCCAGATGCCAAGCGGACTGCCGGCCGCTGCCGTAGGTAGTGTGAAAATCGTCTGGAGGATCGCCGCTGCGGCGGCCAATCCAAAAGAGGACGCATTGCGCAACATTGGGGAAGCTCCTATTCCAAACCTCGGATGGAGCGTCCTCGCACGGTTCCGGATGGGCCGCTGTTCCTGGCGGAACACGTCGAGGTACGCGACACTACTTGCGGGCAAACGGAAAATCGTGGCGTTTGTGAGACGATGTGGTTGCGCGGGACACTATGATGCAGACCTCGATCAAAGGGCTTCAAGCGCTCGCCACCGGCGTGGTTATTTCTCCGTTCACGCGCCTGAGGCAGCTTCTGGAGGGGGTTCCGGCGGGGCATCAAAGGCCGATCGACCTGACGCTCGGTGAGCCGCGCGAGAGAATGCCGACGTTCATCGCCGATAAGATCAGCGAGGCGGAGGCACTCTTCGCCAAGTACCCGCCGATCAAGGGCAGCGATGAGCTGCGCTTGGCGATAACGGACTGGCTTGCTCGCCGCTATGGCCTCAAGGGCGAGGCGGCCGTCGACCCGCAGCGCGAGGTGCTGCCGACCAATGGTTCACGCGAAGGGCTTTATTTCGCGGCGCTGCCAGCGGTCGGACGCAAGCGGGTCGAAGGGCGGGCGGCGGTGCTGATCTGCAATCCCTATTACCAGGCCTACATCGGCGCAGCGCTAGCGACGGGCGCCGAGCCGGTATTTCTCAATGCTACAGCGGAGACGGGGCATCTGCCGGATCTCGACGAGATCGCAGAGGATGAGGCTTTGCTGAAGCGCACGGCGGCGCTTTATCTGTGCTCACCGGCCAATCCGCAGGGCGCGGTTGCTTCGAAGGACTATGTGCGGCGCGCACTCGAGCTGGCGCGGGCTCATGACTTCATGCTGTTCTTCGACGAGTGCTATTCGGAACTCTACAACGATGCGCCTCCGGCCGGCGGGCTCGAGGTGGCGGCGGGAACAGCCGAGCGGTATCGCAATCTCATTGTCTTCAACTCGCTGTCGAAGCGCTCCAACCTGCCGGGTCTGCGGTCCGGGTTCTGCGCCGGCGACGGGGATTTCATCGAGACGCTTGCCGAGGTGAGAAACCTGGTCGGGCCGACGATGCCGGGGCCGATACAACACGCCTCGGCGACGGCCTGGTCGGAAGAACAACATGTCGTCCATAACCGATTGGCGTATCGGGCGAAATTCGATGTCTGCGATGACGTTCTGGAAGCGCGCTACGGGTACAAGCGGCCGGCCGGCGGATTCTTCCTTTGGCTCAATCTGAGCCGATATGGGGGCGGCGTTGAGGGCGCGGTAACCTTATGGAAACGCGCAGGTGTCAGGGTGATTCCGGGTGCCTACCTGGCGCAGCCCGGACGAGACGGCTCCAACCCCGGTGCGGACTACGTGCGCGTGGCGTTGGTGGCGGATCCGGAAACGATCAGGGAGGCGCTCGGCCGCATTGTTTCTGTTCTAGCGTAAGAAGTTGCCGCGCCCATGTCGTTCGAGTCGCACGTTCCACCCGCCCACGCAGTCATGCCGCAGCCAGTCGGGCAGCGGCTGATGGCGGCTGCCGGCCGTTTTGCAGGCGGCGCATTGTTGCTCGCGGTGGCGGCGCTTTGGCTCAGCGTCATGACCTGGTCGGTCAACGATCCAAGCCTCACGCACACGGCGAGCAACGCGCCGCGCAATCTCATGGGCCCGCTTGGGGCGATCGTCTCCGACCTGCTGTTGCAGACGCTTGGCATGGCGACACTGGTCGTTTTGATCGTGCCGCTGTTCTGGGGCTTCGCGCTCCTGGCGCTTGACGCTGGCGAGCGCAGAATTGCGCGATCCCAGCTGTTGCTCTTTCCGGTTGCCGCGCTGCTGATCGCCGGCGCGGTCTCGGCATTGCCGGTAACCTATTCTTGGCCGCTCAATCACGGATTTGGCGGCATTGTCGGCGACGGGCTTTATGGCTTGCTGGCGAAAGCCTTCGGATTCATCAATGCGGCGCGCGGCGGCATGGCGGCCGGGTTCGTGCTCATTCTCACTGGCTTGGCGGCGCTGGGTCGCGCAATTGGCCTATCGCGAAGCGAGCTTTTCAACGCCGTGCGCAGCGAGGTTTCCGAGCCAGTTGCCCATGCGGCATCGGCATCGGCCAGGAGCAAGCTCAATTCGAGCGCGCGTATCGAGCCGCAGTTGACTCTCGGCGAACCGTTGATGACGCCGCAGCGGACGGCAACCGCTGCAGTGGCCGGACAGGTTGCTTGCGGAGCCGGTATTGCCGCGGTCATCGCCAACGCGCGTGGTCTAACTTCGCGCAGCGCCGAGGCGGCGCAGCATCATGCGGCGCGGATCGGAGCGGGCCTGGCATCAGGTCTGGCGCGGGCGAAGGTCTGGTATGCGCCGCGCCGCGCTGTTCGCAGGGCTGGGCCGCTGGGCACGCCCTACGGTCACGGACGAGGGCACGGCGGTTCATTCCATGCTGCCGCTGGCGAACGATCCGAAGATGCCTTGCGTGTCGCTGAAGAAATGCACGAGGCGGAAGAGGAGTTCTATCGCAACGACGACTTCGACCTGACGACGGAGGAGGCAAGCCGTGCCATAGCGCGCCGATTCGCGCCCGCATCTGCTGTGTTGCGTGCGCGGCAGGAGCTGCCAGAGCCGCCGATGTCTGCGCCGGCAAGCCAGCCGTCAGCGGCTCGCGGTGTGGTCGGGTCGGGTGCAGTCGTGCAGCCGGCGACAGCGACCGTGCCGCAAGGTGGCAGTCAGCAGCCTGGCAGGCGCAATGCGCTGTTCGGTGGCGTCGCGTTCCGTCATCAAGGTCCGCCGGCGCACAAGCTGCCGTCACTCAACCTGCTGAAGAAGCCAGTTGCTGCAAAAGCAGGTCCGGAATTCACGCAGACCATGCTGCGCGGCAATGCGCGGCTCTTGGAGGATGTGCTTGCCGATTTCGGCGTCAAGGGCGAGGTGCGAGATATCAGGCCGGGTCCGGTGGTCACGCTCTATGAGCTGGAGCCGGCGCGCGGCACCAAGTCGTCGCGCGTGATCGGACTGGCGGAAGACATCGCGCGCTCGATGAGCGCGACGGCAGTACGCGTGGCGGTGGTGCCGGGCCGCAATGCCATCGGTATCGAGCTGCCGAATTCGCGGCGCGATTCCGTGCTGCTGCGCGAGGTTCTGGAATCGGACGCATTCAAGATGGCGGACGCGGCGCTGCCGATTGCGCTGGGCAAGTCGATCGGCGGCGAGCCGGTGGTGACGGACCTTGCCCGTATGCCACATCTGCTGGTTGCCGGCACGACGGGCTCGGGCAAATCGGTCGGCGTCAACGCCATGATCCTGTCGCTGCTCTATCGCTTGGCCCCCGAGGATTGCCGCTTCCTGATGATCGATCCCAAGATGCTGGAATTGTCGGTCTACAACGGCATTCCGCATCTGCTGGCTCCGGTCGTGACCGATCCGATGAAGGCCGTTTCGGCTTTGAACTGGATCGTCGGCGAGATGGAGGAGCGCTACAAGCGGATGGCGAAGCTGTCGGTGCGCAACATCGACGTATTCAACAACCGCGTGCGCAATGCCAAGAAGCGCGGCGAGATGATCTCGCGCACGGTGCAGACCGGATTCGACCGGCGCACCGGCGAGGCGATCTACGAGCAGGAGCAGATGGAACTTGAGACGATGCCCTACATCGTCGTGGTGATCGACGAGTTCGCCGATCTGATGTTGGTGGCCGGCAAGGAGGTCGAGGCTTCGGTGCAGCGACTGGCGCAGATGGCGCGCGCTGCGGGCATCCACATCATCATGGCGACGCAGCGGCCTTCGGTCGATGTCATCACCGGCACCATCAAGGCAAACTTTCCGACGCGTATCTCCTTCAAGGTGGCGTCCAAGATCGACAGCCGCACGATCCTCAACGAGCAGGGCGCCGAACAGCTGCTTGGTCAGGGCGACATGTTGTTTGCAGGCGGTTCGGGTCAGGTGGGGCGCGTGCATGGTGCGTTCGTGGCGGACGAGGAGGTCGAGGCGATCGCCAATTTCCTCAGATCGCAGGGTGCACCGCGCTACATCGAGGGCATTACGGAATCCGCGGAGGCGGCGTCAGGCGATGAACAGCCGCCGCAAGGCCAGGGCGAAGAGGATCTCTACGATCGTGCGGTGGCGATCGTGTTGCGTGACCGCAAGGCTTCGACCAGCTATCTGCAGCGAAGGCTGTCGATCGGTTACAACCGGGCCGCCGATCTGATCGAGCGGATGGAAAAAGAAGGGCTGATCAGCGCGGCCAATAATGTCGGCAAGCGCGAAATTCTGGCTCAAGCAGGCCGCGCTGAGCGCGATGGCGCGGCGGATGCGGCGTAATCGCCGGCGATCGCGCTACTTGAGGTCATTTGCGGCCGTCCCCAGAATGGTGCCACTTGGCCTCATCGGCGGCTTGTATCTCAGCCGAACGCAAGTACGATCCGCCAACTTCTCGACGCAATGATGCGGAATGCAGGTTCCGGGAGCCTCGCGCGGAGAGGCTTGTGGGGGGTTTTTGATGGTTTCGATGATGAACACGCGACTGCGTTTGGCTGCTGCATGTCTGCTGGCAATGATGACGTGCGCGCACGCAGCAGACGAGGCGAAGCCGGCGGCCGTTCAAGCGGGCGGGTCGGTCGGTGGGTCGGGATGGAATACCGAGGTGGCTGCCGGTGGCACCAATGCCATCACGCTTGACGCGACCCAGACGGAAATCGTCAACAAGATCAGCAAGTACTTCAATTCGCTTGATAACCTGTCGGGCCGGTTCGTCCAGACCAGCGCCAACAACAAGGTGATGAAGGGCAAGTTCGCGATGAAGCGGCCAGGTCGATTCCGGTTCGACTATGCGCGCCCGAGCCTGCAGGTGATCATCTCAGACGGCGTCAACCTGGCTATCCAGGATGCCGATCTCAACAATGAGGACCGCGTCCAGCTCGACCAAACCCCGTTCCGGCTGTTGCTGCGCAAGGACGTCGACCTGGTGCGCGATGCACGGATCATGGAGGTCCAGGACGCGGGCGAAACCATTGCGCTGACGTTGCGGGACAAGAGCCCCGACACCAACGGGGCGATCCGGCTCGTCTTCTCCAGCAAGCCCGAACTGGAGCTGAAGGAGTGGATAACCCGGGATGCCCAGGGACTGGATACCAAGGTGGAGGTCGGCGAACTCGACAAAGGCAAAGAAGTTGATGCAAGTCAGTTTGTTATCAAACCGATGGGGGCCGCGTTCAACCGTCCTTAGACCCAACATGGTGCCTGAATAGAAGGCATTCATGCTGGAATTTGTGTGGCTGTTCGGACGCAGGGCAAGCTGCAGAGTTAGGCAATACTTAATCGACTGTTCACATTTTCGTGAACGGGCAAGAATCCGCTATTGAATACCGCAGCGTTGGGCTTAGGTATGGGACAGACAGATGATATCACCCTGTACTCGGTAGTGCCCCCCGTCTAGCCGAAGATATCATCTGGGGCATCGGCTTCCCTCCCGGTGCCACGCGCGTAAGCGCTCACAACGCCCAACCCCTCCCCCCGGGGTTGGGCGTTTCTTCGTTTCGGGCTCACTGATATGCGATCGTTATTTTGGCCGCGCGCAACGTCTGATGGTGGATGCCGCAAAGGTTCGTGCAACTCTGCGCACGTTAGTGCTCACATGAGCAGTAACAGTGGCGGGCCGTTCAATGGGTGGTCTGCGGTACTGAAGTAGCGCTCAACGCCACGGCGGTCTGCTTGGCCTGCTGTTGCGGCATTTTCGAATCCACTTCCGAAGCGGTGTCTTCGACTTCGATTGCAAGGTCAAAGCCACGCATGTTGTTGGCTATTGCTTGCAGTCGAGCCGCTGCCTTACTGACAAAGTGCTCGGCGATTGCGGGTTCATCCGCCAGCAAGCGCAGCATGTCGTCACGACAGATCTTGAGGGCGCGCACTTCTGATGTGGCCTTGATCGTCGTCGTCGCGTGGGTCTCGATGAGCATCGCCATTTCGGTGATGATGGTGCCCTCGGGAAGCGGTTGCGGCAGGCTCGCGATGCACGGGCCGTCAGTACATTCGGCATTGCCCGAGAGAATGATGATCGCCGAATCGGCCGCAGCACCAGCGGCGACGATGGTGGCCTCAGGCTTGAACACAATACGCTCCGCTTGCCGCGCGATCTCAGTGATCTGCAGCGGGCTCAGCCCATCCAGCAGGGCGACGTGGCGGAGGGCGCGTATGATCGCGTCTCGAACCATATTGCTCAATAGATTCCTTGCACTAGTCGCCGGGAGGCGGGTTGCTAGCTGATGGCATACCCTGAAACCGTTGGTTGATTCGCGCGGGTTGGTCCAGGGGTTGAGGCGAGATGCCGTGGATGGCGGCATGAGGTGTCTCAAGGGCCTCAGCGGTCCAATGTGCCATGTTGGCAATTGTGTGCGAAATGCCCGAGACAGCCGGTGCTCAGCGCTCGCAACGATGTCATCGCTGCGATCCCAACTTCTCGTGCTGATTGTGGTCAGTCGCTTTTAATCGTCGCGGTAGCTGCCGCCCATGTCGCGCGGCGCAGCGGCACTCAAGGCGTCAACAATCGTGTTCAGGTGGTTGAGAAACTGCTGGCGATCACCATCGCCAAGTGCACTGAGCACGATGTTGTCGACTTCGATGGCTGCGGGCTCGACGCTGTGCAGCACACGCCAGCCTTCATCGGTCAGTTTCACCGCGTAAGCGCGCGCATCTTCACGTGTGCGGCGGCGCTGGAGCAGGTTCTTCTTGAGCATTCGCCGGACGATATCGGCCAATGTGGACCGATCGATGCCAGTCTTCTCAACAAGATGTGTCTGGCTCAAGCCCTCATTCTGGGCCACCGTGACCAGCACAGCGAATTGGCGTGGCGTCAGGTCTGCGGCGCCAAGCTTGCTCTGAAATATGTCTCCAGCGCACTGTCCGGCACGATGCAGGAGATGGATCGGAGAACGATCCAGATTTGCCATCGTGCTCGAGTTCGGTACTGCCGTCTTGTTCATCGTCTTTATCGTCGTCGACTTCAGCTGGTTGCAACTTCCCGCAGCGAGAGTGAACGTTTTCCAAACGCGACAAACACCACCTTCTCCTTCCTGGAGAAGGAAAGAGGCTCGTTTGGAGAAAATACGATTGGGTCGTCTGCGTCCAGTCAAAATTCAGGCGTTCAGAAAAAAATACTTAAGGAATTCGCTAAATTAGCGACACATTGTAATATTATGTGTACGAACCATCAGTGCGGCAACAAGAAGCTTTTCTTATGATTTTTCGAGCGTTCGGTCGGACGAAGGCAGTTCGTAGCGCCTGATCAGGCCGACCTGAGAGACCGCAAATACTAATGATAATGGCAACACTGCAAATGATTTGAAGGCCACCCACGTGTCAGATGAAAAATTTCTCCAGACTATTTCATTTAGTGCCGCAACTATCAGAAAAAAGTATGCCCAGCGTCGCGTCAGAATCGACCAGCCCTCATCCGTGAGTTGAAACGACTCCGCAAAAACATGCTTGAGGAGTGAGTGGCCAAAGAACAAACCGACAATCAAAGCACCACCAAACAACAAATTGACGATGGTGAGTTTGAGCTTGATGAACAAGTCGTCTTCAAGCCAGACGGTCAAGCCACCGAAGATCAAGACTGGAACAGTTGCCACAAGAGGCATCACCGCGAACTTGCCCAGAAGCCATCGCGAGAGAACCAGGGATATGACCGAAGCGACCATGAATGCCTTGGTCGCGAACTGCAGGCCTGCCCATGCGTTCGACATGAAAAGGACAAGCAGCGGGCCGATCTCGAGCGCGAGCTTCAACAGCTGATGTGCCACATCGGGAGGGGGAGCTTGGGGTTCGCGCTGTTCGGTTTGCATTGTCGAATCGATCCAGATGGGAACAGCGCTCTGGCTACGAGCGTCCTTGATAGTGGCTAGCGACACTCCAGGCGCGATGCCGGGCTGGCACTTGCGGTAGGCCGAGTTCGACTTAAGGCGAATCGCAGCGCCAGTCCATACAATCAGGGCTGAAAATTGGCACGGGACGGCGGCGAGGCAAGCTGAGTTTGATCGGCGATGCCTTGGGCGTATTCCATGCCGTGTGGTGCGCCGGCAGCGCGGGGCGCCGCGCTCTCCGATGCATGAGCCGGCATTGGGTGGGCCGCGTCGTGCGCCGTGATGCGGTGCTTCTGCATCTGACGCGTGAGGAGATAGGCATAAAGTCCCGACAGCGGCATGATCAACGCGATCTTGAACAGGATCCAGACGTTGACGCCGTCCATCTGGTAGCCGAACAGCGAATAGAGCTGATTGTCCTTGAAGGTCAGACGGACTATCTCGTTGGCAACCGCCGTAAAGACGAAAAACCAAGCGAAACTCCAGGTGAATCGATCCCAGCCTTCCTTGGTGTAGTGGAAGGTCTTCTCAAAAACGTACCTGAAAAAGTTCTTATTGAGCCACAGGCCGGTAAAGAGAAAAATCGCAAACATCGAATTGAAAATCGTCACCTTTATTTGCACCCACATCGGGTTCTTGGTGATGATCGTCAACAGTCCGAAAGCGATCGTGACGGTCGAGGCAATCAAAGGGAAAGCCGGCAGGCGCTTCAAGACGATGCGCATGACGACGATGGCAAGGACGGTGGTTGTCAGCAGCGCATAGGTGCCGGCGGTGATGCCGTAGGCCGCATTGACGATGAACATCGTGATGAGCGGGCCGAATTCGCTCAAGATGTTCACGGTCTGCTCGGCGTTGAAGGGATAGAATCGCTTCAAGCGAGATTTCATTTCGTTTTGCCCCCCGGCATTCCATTGCGCGGCGACGACATTTTGGCATTGGCCGTCGTTTGGTGCGCAAGTCCTGAATTCTTATGCAACATCGGCGATGGCCCTTGCAAAGGCGTCTGCGGCAAACGGCTGCAGATCGTCGACTCCTTCGCCGACGCCAATGGCATGGACCGGCAGGCCGAATTTCTCGGCAATGGCGACGATGATGCCGCCACGTGCCGTGCCATCCAATTTGGTCATGATGAGGCCCGTGACGCCTGCGCGCTGGCGAAACACCTCGACCTGGTTCAGCGCATTCTGACCGGTGGTGGCGTCGAGCACCAACAGGACGTCATGAGGTGCGCTGGGATCGAGCTTGCGCAAGACTCTGAGGACTTTTTCGAGCTCGTCCATCAGGGCCTGCTTGTTCTGCAGCCGACCAGCGGTGTCGATGAGCAGGACATCGTAGCCGCCCGACATGGCCTCGTTGAGAGCGTCGTAGGCAAGACCCGAGGAATCCGCGCCGACCTCCCGGGCGACGACGGTCGCGCCGGTTCTGGCGGCCCAGACCTTGAGCTGGTCGATGGCGGCGGCGCGGAAGGTGTCTCCGGCCGCCATCATGACGCGCTTGCCCTCGCGGGCGTAGCGCTGCGCCAGCTTACCGATGGTTGTAGTCTTGCCGGTGCCATTGACACCAACCATGAGCAGCACGTGCGGCTTGTGCTCGCCTGAGATCACAAGAGGGCGCGCCACGGGCTCGAGAACGCGCGCGACCTCGGTCGCCAGCACATGGCGGACATCGTCAGCCGAAATGCCCTTCTGGTAACGGCCCTGCGAAAGTGCCGTGGTGATACGCATCGACGTTTCCACCCCGAGGTCCGCCTGGATCAACAGGTCTTCGAGATCATCCAGCGTACCAGCGTCGAGCTTTCGTTTCGTAAAGAGGCCTGAAATTCCCTCCGAGAGCTTTGACGAGGTTTTCGTCAGCCCGGACTTCAACCGGCTGAACCAACTAGAGTTTTCCGGTTCTGCCTGGGTTGTGGCAAGGGTTTGGGGAAGCGGGGAGGCGCCGCTTTCAGCAGGGTCGAGTGGTGTGGCTTCGGCAGTGGTCGCATCTGCAACTTCTGCCGCGGTGAGTTCGGCGTCTTCGACGGACGGGGGCGCGGTCGTTGCTGGCTCTGCGGTGGAATCGCCGGCAAACAGGCGGGACAAAAAGCCCTTCTTCTTCGCTGGCTCGCTCAAGCGATCACCTCGCCGTTCAGTTGCAGGCCGTGGCGGCCCAAAATGCGTGTGCGCACGATGGAGCCCTCGGGCACCGCCCGTTCGAGGAGAACCTCGGCAAATTGGGGCGTGCGGCCGGAGCCCAGTGATTCGACGAGCACGGTGGCCTCCCGGCCGATCAAGCTTTCCAGATAGGTTCGCTGCGCCAGATCGCCAAGGCCGCGAAGGCGAGCCGCGCGTGCTTTGACAGTGGCAGCGTCAACGGCAGGCATACGGGCAGCCGGCGTGCCTTTGCGGGGAGAGAACGGGAAGACGTGCAGATAGGTGAGCCCGCATGCCTCGATGATGTCACAGGTGGCTTCGAACATCGCGTCGGTCTCGGTGGGGAAGCCGGCGATCAGATCGGCGCCGAAGACGATGTCGGGCCTGAGGCGGCGCATCTCGTCGCAAAAGCGGATTGCGTCGGCGCGCGCGTGGCGGCGCTTCATGCGCTTCAAGATCATGTCGTCGCCCGACTGCATGGACAGATGCAGATGGGGCATGAGCCGGCCTTCCTCGGCGAACGCGGCCATCAGATCGGCATCCCACTCGGCCTGATCAATGGAGGACAGGCGCAGTCGAGGCAGCTCAGGGACGTGCTTCAGAATCGTGCGGACGAGCGAACCCAGACGCATGTCGCCGGGCAGGTCGCCGCCGTATGACGTGATGTCGACGCCCGTGAGGACGACCTCGCTGAAGCCGCGGCTGACGAGATGGCGTATCTCAGCGACGACGTGTCCGGCGGGAACGGAGCGCGACGGGCCGCGGCCGTAGGGGATGATGCAGAACGTGCAGCGGTGATCGCAGCCGTTCTGGACCTGCACATAGGCGCGGGCCCGGTTGCCGAAGCCGTCGATGATGTGTCCCGCGGTCTCGGTTATGGAGGCGATGTCGTTGACGAGGATGGCCGGGCCGGTATCGCAAGCGAGTGCTGTAAAGGTCGCGAGCTGCATCTTTTCGGCATTGCCAACGACGTGATCGACGCCTTCGAGTGCGGCGAAGCGCTCCGGTTCGATCTGCGCCGCGCAGCCGGTGACGATGATGCGTGCGGCAGGGCGCTCGCGACGCAGGCGACGGATCGTCTGGCGTGCCTGGCGCACGGCCTCGTTGGTCACGGCGCAGGTGTTGACGATGACGACGTCGTCGAGGCCAGCGGCAGCCGCGTGGCGGCGCATGACTTCGGATTCGTAGGCGTTGAGGCGGCAGCCCAGTGTGACGATGTGCAGTGAGGGTGGCGCACCCGCGGCCCCTTGTGGGGCTGCATCAGACGGCACGGCAGAGTCAGTCGCGTCCGGTCCGGTGCGGTCCGCATCAGTAAGGCCTGCAGGCCGGATTTCTATCGTCTCGTGCATGGTGTTGCGTCGGTTTCCAATCGGTATCAGCTCGACGTCGGCAGAAGGCCAACTCGACTGAGCGCACCGCGAAACTCTAATTCGGCCGGGCCAGTCATCATGATGTGGTCGTCCTTCGTCCAAGCGATGACAAGGTCGCCGCCGGGAAGTGAGACCGTTACGTCAGCATCGCGGTCGACCAGCCGTTTGCGCATGGCTGTGACTGCAGCGGCGCAAGCCGCGGTGCCGCAGGCGCGCGTCAGGCCGGCGCCGCGCTCCCAGGTGCGAATCTTCAAGTGCGTGCGGGACAGGACTTGCGCAATCGAAATGTTGGCGCGCTCGGGAAAGATCGGGTGGTTCTCGAGCAGTGGTCCGACGCGACCCAGATCGATGGCGTCGACGTCGTCAACCCAGAAGACGGCGTGTGGATTGCCGACGTTGACGACAGAAGGCGAGTGCAAGACGGGGTTGTCGATCGGGCCGACCTGGAGCTCTATGGCGCGGGTGTCGTGGAACTGCTCGGCGAGCGGGATGTCCTGCCAGCCAAAACGGGGGCGGCCCATGTCGACTGAAATGCGGTCGATGTTTGCGACCTCGGCCTCCAGTTCGCCGGCCTCGGTATCGATGGTGAGGCGACGGGCGCCGGTTTCCTCGGACAGCAGCCAAGCGACGCAGCGGGTGGCATTGCCGCAGGCGTTCACTTCCGAGCCATCGGCGTTCAGGATGCGCATTCTGACGTCGGCATGACGCGACGGCTCAAGGACGATGACCTGGTCGCAACCGATTCCGGAGTTTCGATCGGCGAGGTGGCGGGCCTCCTCGGCGTCGATGTGCACAGGGGACCTGCGACCGTCGACGACGACGAAGTCGTTGCCGAGGCCGTTCATCTTGACGAACGGAATGGTGCTGGCCGGTGCGCTCATGCGCCCATATATGGCGAGGAGGGACCAAAACACAATTCGCAAGGCGGCCTATGCGCGGTGGGACGCGCGAAGGGCGGACACAGGACGCTGAATAATGAGTGGAATGGTGGCACATTCTGACGGAACAAGCAGGCCAACAGCGGGCGAGCCCTCACCGTGGGTAGCGCGGTTTCTCAGCGGAATCAGGCCGGGCGGCCGGGTGCTCGATGTCGCGTGCGGCCGTGGTCGGCACGTTCGGGCGGCGCTGGCGGCAGGCTTTGCCGTGACAGGGGTCGATCGCGACCTTTCGGGGCTGGCTGAACTTCGTGGAACAGAGGGTGTCGAGCTGTTCGAACTCGACTTGGAGGCCGGCGCGACGACGCCCCTGCAGGACCGATTTGGAGCAGAGGCGTTCGACGGCGTCATCGTCACCAACTATCTGTGGCGGCCGATCCTGGCTGATATCATCACCATGGTGAGGCCGGATGGAGTGCTCATCTATGAGACATTTGCGCTGGGTAATGAACGGGTTGGGCATCGCAAGCCATCCAATCCCGGTTTCCTGCTGAAGCCGGGTGAACTCCTGGAGGTGATCCGCCCGCGTCTCACCGCATTCGCCTACGAGCATGTGCTGCTGCGTGAGCCGGCCCGCGTGGTGCAGCGGGTTGCCGCCGCCGGCCGAGGACACCGCTGGCTCGGCGAGGCGCCAGAGGCGTGAGGCTGCGCGGCGCTCGATGTGCTCGGGTCGGTCGTAGCCGATTGGCGAGGAGATTTGATCATGCGGATAACAATTGCATTGCTCGTGCTGGCGGCACAGGTGACGCATGTGGCAGTTGCAGGCGCGCCAACTGCCACACAAACGAATGCGCCGAAGACGGCCGTAACGCCGCTTAAGGTGGAGGTAATCGCCAAAGGGCTTGCCCACCCGTGGGGTCTGCAATTCCTTCCTGACGGGCGAATGCTGGTGACGGAGCGTGCCGGTCAGCTCAGGATTGTCGCGCAGGACGGCAAGCTCTCGGCCCCGGTGCAGGGCGTACCAAAGGTGCACGCCTATGGTCAGGGCGGGCTGCTCGACGTAAGGCTCGGCAACGATTTCGCGACGACCGGCCTTTTGTTTCTCTCATATGCAGAGCCGCGCGATGGGCTGGGCGAGAGCGGTACATCAGTGGCGCGGGCGCGGCTGGTATTCGATTCCGGCACCGGCTCCGGGCAGCTCGAAGACGTCAAGGTGATTTTCCGGCAGGAGCCGTCGCAGCGAACTTCGCATCACTATGGCTCGCGTATCGTGCCGGCGAAGGACGGCACGCTTTTCATCACCACCGGCGATCGCGGGAATGGCGCACTGGCGCAGGAGCCAGGCGCCATGCAGGGCAAGGTCATTCGCATCAATCCGGATGGGAGTATTCCGGCCGACAATCCCAAGCTCGACGGCTGGGCGCCGCCGGTTTGGTCGATGGGGCACCGAAACATCCAAGGGGCGGTTGTCGATCCTGCGAGCGGAGAGCTATGGACGGTCGAACACGGGGCGCGTGGCGGCGATGAACTCAACCGTCCGCAAGCCGGAAAGAACTATGGCTGGCCGGTGATCAGCTACGGGCGCAACTACGATGGTTCGAAGATCGGTGTCGGCACGGCTCAGGATGGATATGAGCAGCCGGTCTATTACTGGGATCCGTCGATCGCGACTTCAGGCATGGCGATCTACGATGGCGCAAAGTTTCCCTCCTGGAAGGGCAATCTGCTCATTGGCGGTCTTGCCGGCGCACGACTTTCACGACTGGTTTTGCAAGCAGGGCAAGTGGTCGGTGAGGAAGTGCTGCTTGAAGGCCGCGGCGATCGAATTCGAGATGTGAGGGTTGGGCCGGATGGGGCGGTCTATCTGCTGGTCGACGAGGCGGATGGGCGAATTCTCAGGCTCGAACCAGGTGGGGGCTGAGGCTTGGCGTGAAAAGACCCGCAATCGGGCGATCTCGTTGTGATTGTGTCTGGAGGGCGGCTCGGCCATTATCTCAGCTCGAGCGCGACATTGGATCTAGAACGGGCGGTTGTGATGGCGAACGAAACGACGATCAAGTCAGACGGGTCCGATGCTGGTGGCGCGAAGTCGCAGGCAGCGGCCGCCAAGGGCAAATCCTCGTGGCCCGACATCAACAATATTGCCTTCAGCGATGTGTTCCAGGCGCTGGCAAAGGGGCTCGAGGATTTCCGCGCAGCGCCCGCGTTCGGATTATTCTTCGGCGGTATCTACGCGATCGGCGGCATCATCATCTACATCCTGCTGACACGATACGATCTGCCGTTTCTCGTCTACCCGATGGCCACCGGCTTTGTCCTCATCGCTCCGTTCGTGGCGACAGGGCTTTATGACGTCAGCCGCAAGCTGCTCGACGGCACCAAGCCGACCTGGTCGGGCGTACTGGGCTCGGTATGGGGGGCGAGCGGGCGCGACATGGGCTGGATGGCGCTCGTTACAGGCTTCACGCTCATCATCTGGATGGACATCGCGGCGCTATTGTTCTTCGGGTTCTTCGGTGGTCAGGGGATTGCGACCGGGACGCTGCCCGAACTGTTGAAACAGATCCTGACGACGCCGGTTGGTTGGCTGTTCCTGCTGCTGGGCAACACGGTCGGCGCCTTGATCGCGACGTTCGTCTATTCGTTCACCGTCGTGTCGTTTCCGATGCTCTACGACCGTGACATCGATTTCGTCACCGCCATGGTGACGAGCGTGCGATCGGTGACGCACAATCCGGGTGCGATGCTCCTGTGGGCGATCATCGTCGGCGGCCTGATGCTGATTTCGCTGTTGTCGGGCTTCCTGGCGTTCTTTGTCGTGCTGCCGGTGCTGGGCCACGCGACGTTCCACCTTTATCGCCAGCTGGTCGGACCGCCGCCCGCGGTGGCGTGAGCGCGCTTGACGCGGTCTGATGAGATTGCCACCCGCGCAATCGGCTATTGCGCGCTGCTGGGGCGGTGCTCAAGGATGTCGCCCGGCTGGCAGTCCAGTGCCTCGCAGATTTTGTCGAGCGTATCGAAACGCACGCCTTTGACTTTTCCGGACTTCAACAACGAGATGTTTTGCTCGGTTATGCCGATGCGCTCGGCCAATTCCTTGGAGCGCATCTTGCGCCTGGCCAGCATGACATCGAGGTTGACGATGATTGTCATGGAACGGCCGCCTTACACAAACTGCCGGTTCTCTTCAGCCAAGCGAGTCGCTTCCACCATGACGTGTCCGATGGCAAGAAGCAGCCCGCCGAATGCCGCAAGCATGTAGTCGTCGAGGCTGATTGAAATTGCGAGATGACGCTGGCCGTGCGGATTGGCAGCCGTCAGCGCCACGGTGAGCAATGCACCGGTCAGGGGACGCAAGAACGCAAGCGCGATCGTCGATAGTCCGATCCTGCGCAAACGCGAGGGTGCTTCGGCGGCGAAAATGTTGCCGAGCCGATACGTGTCGAACAGCTCGTAGGCCTGATGGAGCATGAAAAAGAGAACGGCCATCGGCACCATGCTGATGGCGAAGCCGATCAGGCGCGTCGTGTCCTTCAGATCGACAGGGGCGTCGATGAGACCGAGCCGCGGGACGACAAGTGTCTGCAACAGCTCCGGACTGAGCCAGATCCAGATAACAGCGATCTCGGCGAGTGCTCCGCCCAGGGCAACCACAAAGCACATAAAGGCGGAGAGGCGACCCAGTTTTCCAACTGCAGGAAAGCGCAGTGTCGAGCTCGAGACGTCCATCATTGACTCCTAGCGTTATGTGAATAAATTATTGTGTAGCGATAATTATTCGATCTCTTATGAGGTGTCAATCATGTTCCGAGGCCCTTTACGAGCGTTGCTGGCCATGGCTGGCGTGCTAGCCGTGTGCGGCTGTACCAGTCTTCATGTGATGAGCCACATGCCGCTGTCGACCTTAAGGCGACTTTGGTCGTTCGACTTCGCCAAGCTCGACCCAAGCGAATTTCGCGTCGCAGCCAGCCTGCCTGACGTGCTGCAGCCAAGAGAGGTCAAGGTCGTGATTACGGTCACTCGCGGTGATGGCGCGCGAAAGCTCGAGTTGATTCTGGTGCGCGCTGAAGGGAAGGCGGAGATCGAACCCTTGCTGCCGTATCGCAAATCCGGCTTTGCCTTGTTCGTCTATCGTGCGACAGCCGAGGATGCAGCGCGGGTCGCCAAGATGCGCGACGAAATGATCGCATTGCAGCGGAAATCTGGATCAGCCGGGGGCGGCAGCGCGCAGATTGCGGTCGGTGTAAAGGCCTGCAGGACCGGCGATCTGCTGACTAGAGCACTTCCGACGACGACACTGCTGCGCATCGATTCGAGCGGTTATTTCGTGCTGTTGAACAGTCTCGACCTGCGCGATGTGATCAGTGCGAGCGAGTTCGCGAAGGAAGTGCCGCCTTGCACGTAATGCGCCTTGCGAAAATGGAAAGCGGGTGTCATCGACATTGTGAGCCAGCAGTGCCATGCTCGTATCGACACGTCTCGGTATGGCGCAATGGCCAGGAGGCAAGTTCTGTTTCATGTCCGTAGAGCCCGTTCGTTACGTGCTTCCCGTTTATCGCCCGCCGAGCGAGGCGGAGTCGCTGATCCTGCCGGTGACGGACGGCTGCTCGTGGAACAAGTGCACCTTCTGCGAGATGTATACCGATCCGCAGAAGAAGTTCCGCCCGCGCGCGGAGGAAGAGGTGCTCGCATCGATCGGCCAGAGCCGCGAGGCCTATGGCGATCACGTGCGGCGCATTTTCCTGGCTGACGGAGACGCGCTGACGCTGTCGACGCGTCGGCTCAAGACGGTGCTGGAGGCGATCCAGCGCGAACTGCCCGCGGTGCGCCGAGTTTCCAGCTACTGCCTGCCGCGCAATGTGCGCAACAAATCGGTCGACGAGCTGAAGGAACTGGCCGAACTCGGGTTGTCGATGGTCTATGTCGGCGCGGAGTCGGGCGACGACGAGGTGCTGGCGCGCGTCAACAAGGGCGAGACGTTCGAGACGACGCGGGATGCGCTGGTGAAGCTCGGAAAGGCCGGCATCAAGCGGTCGGTGATGATCCTCAATGGTCTTGGTGGCCGCGGTCTAACGCGCCAGCACGCGGAGAATTCCGCACGGCTGATGAATGCGACGCAGCCCGAGTTTCTGGCCACCCTGGTGGTGAGCTTTCCCAAGGGCGAGGAGCGCTTGCGGGCGGGCTTCGATAATTGGCAGGAGTTGGACATCGTCGAGCTGATGCATGAGATGGAGCGCTTCGTTTCGGCACTCGAGCTGCGGCGCACGGTGTTCCGTTCCGATCATGCGTCGAACTGGCTGATCCTCAGAGGTACACTGGGCGCCGACAAGGAGCGCCTGCTGGGTGAGCTGCGTTCCGCGATTGCAGCGCCCGAGGCCGCGCGGCTGCGCCCGGCGTGGGCGCGGGGGCTGTAGTGGCTCGCCCCTCGCCGTATTCCGTCTTGTTCGGGTTGGACGTAGGAAGCCGGACGTTCGGACTGGCGCACCAGCGCCGGCCAGACCCACATCAGGCCGGGCTGCAAGACAATGCTGTGTCTGCCCTGATGCGTTGGTAGCGTTGACACCTTGCCAGAGTGGGGGCAAGTCAATGTGCAGTGCAGCGGCGCATTCGCCCGGCCAAGCCGGCGGCAATCGGACAGGTCACCCATGGTCCAGTTCACGCTCCCCAAGAACTCCACCTACAAGCGCGGCAAGACGTGGAACAAGGCCGGCGGCAAGGGCCGCTGGAAGGAATTCAACATCTATCGCTGGAATCCGGATGACGGCGCCAATCCGCGCATCGACACCTATTGGCTCAATCTCGATGAGACCGGGCCGATGGTTCTGGATGCGATCATCAAGATCAAGAACGAGATCGATCCAACCCTGACGTTCCGCCGCTCGTGCCGCGAGGGCATCTGCGGCTCTTGTTCGATGAACATAAATGGGACCAATACGCTGGCCTGCCTAAAATCGATCGACGATATCGGCGGGACCGTGAAGATTTTCCCATTGCCGCACATGCAAGTCGTCAAGGATCTCATTCCGGACATGACGCACTTTTATGCGCAGCATCGCTCGATCGAGCCGTGGCTGAAGACCGACACGCCGGCGCCGCCGAAGGAATGGAAACAATCGCGCGAGGATCGCGAGAAGCTCGACGGACTTTACGAGTGCATCTTGTGCGCGTGCTGCTCGACGTCGTGCCCGAGCTACTGGTGGAACTCCGACCGCTATCTGGGGCCGGCGATCCTGCTGCAGGCCTACCGCTGGGTGATCGATTCGCGCGACGAGGCAACGGGCGAGCGTCTCGACAACCTGGAGGATCCGTTCCGCCTCTATCGATGCCACACGATCATGAATTGTGCGAAGGCATGTCCGAAGGGGCTTTCTCCGGCCAAGGCGATTGCGGAACTGAAAAAGCTGATGGTCGAGCGCCGGGTATGATGTGTTCCGGGAATTCCCGGCAGACGGCGGAAATTCAGCGGGCCACAGGGAATTATTTCGATTATCTGTCGAATAGGGTTCGGAAAGACCCAGTCGATCTGGATTTCGCAGTGGCGCTCATACAACCCGGCTGCGGGCGAGCTCCATTTTTTCATTTTCGCAGTGATGGCAAAGCGGCGGTTGGCCGATTCGATCAATTGGCGCATTCAAAGAAAATGCGTCCTGAGTTCAGCGGGTGCCTGAAACGAGCAAGACCGGCGGCGCGTCTCGCTGCCACCGGTCTTGATCAAGGGGCGGTCCAAGAGACCACCGGTCACGCTCCGGATGCCCGGTCTGGAGCGCGATATCCGGTGCCTTAGGCGGCCTTCTTCTTGCGAGCTGCGGCGCGCTTGGCCGGAGCCTTCTTCTTGGCGGCCGGCTTCTTCGCAGCGGCCTTGCGGGCCGGCTTGCGTGCGGTCGTCTTGCGAGCTGCCTTGCGGGCCGGAGCGCGCTTCTTGGCAGCAGCCTTCTTGGCCGGAGCCTTCTTCTTGGAAACCTTCTTTGCAGTCTTAGCCATGGTTCTCTCATCTCCCACTTAGGTTCGAATCAGTTCGAACAAAAAAATCATGCGCAAGTTCGTCTATTTTGTTGACATTGAAATTGAAGCAGACCGCAATTTTTCTTCCTGCATCACCCAAAGTGTTGCCGATCCGCATCGATTTTTGCGTTTTTGGACGTTCCTATCAACAAATGAATTGGATTGGAATTGTGCTTCGGGGTGCAAATCGAATTGCGAATGATGTGTTTCGCGCAGGCGAAGTTGCTGCAATTTGAATTTCGCGAAGCGAAATTTAGATCGACGAAATGCATTCGACATGTCGACAAAGAATAGAGGCTCTGTTCGGATGTGATGTAGCAGCTTAGGCTGCCGCGGCTTGTCCGATGACGTGACGCGGGGTGAGGCGGTCGCCGTCGCGCTCGATCATGCGGCGCCAGCCGAGATAGCTCGCCAGATATTTGGACGCGACACCCCGGAACGGCCGCATCCAGTCCTTGAGACGGCTCGCGTAGGCGTTGACGTTCTGGATGTGGAAGCCATTGACGACGCGCTCGCCCGCCCGCGCGACCACCGTGACGTGCTCGACGCCGCAAGCTTTGGCGAGGCCGATGTAGGCTTGGCGGCCATCGGTGACGAGCACTGCATCGCGCTCGATCAGCGGTGCCAGTGCGTCATCGAACGAGCCGCCCTCGAAGTCGTAGAGGATGTGATCGCTGGTGGCCTTGTAACGGTCGCGCGCAATCAGCACTATGTCGTAGTCGTCGGGCGAGGTGCCGGTCTTTTTCGGCTTGCCGCCACGCTTTCTCGGGGCTCGTCCGACCAACTTGCGCGAGCCCTTCGCCGACTTGAGGATCAACGTCTCGTCGGCCTCGACGATGCCTGACAGCAGCGATGGGCGCTTGTTCCGGGCCGTGGCGAGGAAGCGATGGCGCCATCGGAACGAGGTTTCCAGGTGCACATTGGCGCGCTTGGCCGCCTTCCTCAGGCTGACGCGATCGACGAGCGCGCGGGCGTAGGCGAGCCAGGCATCGCGCTTGTGAAGCTGAGCCATCGGCGTTCCGGTGAGCGCGTTGAAGGTGCGGCAGCAAGCCTTGCACTTATAGCGGCGCAGGCCGTTGGAATGGCCCCACGTGCCGAAGTGCTTCGAGCCGCAATGCCCGCAAGCGGGATCGGCGGCGAACTGCGTCTCGATCAGGGCGAGGGCATCGTTGGTGGAGCCCTTCGATCTCAATGCCGCCTTCAGCGCTGTGCGCTGTGTCTTAGACAACTCGTCCAACTGCTCGATCAGAGCCTGGAATTCCGGCGATCTCATAATGCCCTCCCGTGACTTCGAATCAACGGGCCGAGCATCGCTCTACATCATGTCCGAACAGAGCCAGAATAGACAATCGCGCTGCCGAAAGCAGAGGCCGGCGAGGTGCGATCTAGGTGGCGGCACTGTGGCGGTGACGAGTGGCCGGCACGACGTCGGCTACGATCACGGCGCGCGACATCAGATCGGGGGATGCAGGCCAAGCCAGACGGTAGAGGGGCCGTCATAGAAAAGATCGCAAGATTTTTTGCATGTGAAAGCCAAGTGTGAGCCCGGTGTCGGAGGGCGGCGGAGTTCGCGCCATATCGGTACTTTCGCCAACTTGAGATAGCGGCATCGGCTCCAATTGAGTACGTCAGTCCGGGCCGAGCGGGCCTTGGTGCGGTCATGATCGTGACATTGATACGACGTTGCCACGGGATTGATGCCGCTTCGAATGGGGGCGCAGAACGAATCTGGGCGGAAAGATCGGACGGCCGGTCGACGCGCCGGGAATGGAGATCTGAATGAAGGACATCCTCGTATTGTGTCGGTCCAATTCGGTGATGTCGCCGATGGTCGAGGCGCTGATCAATGCGAATTCCGAGGGTGTCTGGCGCGCTTTCAGCGCCGGATCGGAGCCAGCCTCCAGCATCAATCGCGATACGCTTCGGGCGCTGAAAGAGGCCGGGATTACCCGCGGCAGCCTGCATGCGCCCAAGAGCTGGGATCTGTTTTCAGGGCCTGATTCACCGCGTTTCGACGTGGTATTGACCGTTTCGGAGGATGTTCACTGGGAAGACATGCCGAAATGGAACGGGGTACCGCGGCTAATGCATTGGGTGCTACCTGATCCGCGCAATCTGACCTCGCTCTCGTCGGAACGGGCCACTCTCTATGCGGCGCTGCTGGATCTTGCGCGCGCCAAGGTGGAGCTGTTCTTGACCGAGGACGCGAAGGCCATGCGGGTGGGGGCCAATGCCAACGATAACGGTGGCCATGCCTTGCAGACGGTGCGGGCCTGACAGTTGAGCCTGCCGGTCGTCGGTGAGGGTGAGCGGCGCCGACGGTAAAGCTCAGCGGAGCGGACGATCCTGGATGTGCATTCGAGCTGATCCCGGTGGTGGTGCCAGCCGTCGCCCATGCGTCACCTTCCAACTCAGAACAGAAGAAGCGCCGGGCCAAGCGGTCCGGCGCTTCTCTTTTTTGGTACTGCGAACGGCTGCCGGTCAGGCGGCCTTGGCAATGCGCGACTGCAGGTCGAGGACGGCCAGCATGTAGCCGACGCGGTCGTCCATCGCCTCGGCGATGAACGAGAAGTAGTCGGCGTCCTGCGGCATGATCTCGCCAACAACCTCGCCGTACTCGAAGCGCAGATCCGCCTCGTGCTTGCGGGCGACGGATTGCATCCTGCCGTTCTCGGCAAGACAGCTCATGTAGAGCTGGTGCACGCCGCGATTGCGGGCGGAGCGGATGACGCGGCCGAGCAGCTCGGTGCCGATGCCTTTTTCCTGATAGGCCTGCTCGACAGAAAACGCCGCCTCCGCTTCGTGGCCCCAGACGTCGCCCAGCTTTTTGAGCTCGGCGGCGCCACGCATCTCGCCATCGACAAAGTAGCCGTAGACGATCGAGCCCTGCTCCGACATGTGGCTCGCGTATTCCTCGATGAAGGCGTCGGAGACGCTGTGTGCGAACCTCATACGCCGCGCTTCTTTGTCGAGTCGCAGGAGGTGGTCGCGGAACTTGTCGTGCTCCGTCGGCCAAAGCTTGCGGATCGTCCCTCCCCAGAATCGGTGCTCGCTCATGATGAACCTCGCTCTGGTTGTTGTTACGGAC
This sequence comes from Hyphomicrobiaceae bacterium, assembly GCA_044222395.1. Lineage (GTDB taxonomy): Bacteria > Pseudomonadota > Alphaproteobacteria > Rhizobiales > Hyphomicrobiaceae > JAEUMD01. The sequence goes on from JBGANK010000024.1 coordinate 27,874, forward strand.
CCCTTCCATCCCGAAGATCGAGAAGGGAGAGCCCGTGCTGGCCGCCCGGATTTCGCCTTCCGGTAGAGCCGGCAACCTCTATACTGCAATGCACAATACGACATGTAGGTGGCAGAAGTTTATTTTTAACAAAGGCATGGCGGATAATTGGCGCGACCAGATGCTGCACCGCCACATTCGTGGGAATGCATCTGAACGACGTTAACTGCGTGTAGCCGTTCGTGTATGTGGTGTTTTTGCTGATTTTTGGCGAAGAGGGATAAGCGAGGCATCCCGGGTCGGGATCGAGGCTTTTCCGAAATGGCATATCAGGTTTGCGACAAGCGGGAGCCTGAATGAGCGCCGGGGTACGGGGTCGATACGAAGCGATGGCGGCGGCCGGCGAAATCGAGCCGGATCCCATGCAGCGCGCCACGGCGGACCGATTGGACGGGCTTGCCGGCGCGCTTGCGTCCTGGTCGCCGGGCGGTCGTGGCCTGTTTGCCAAGTTCCAGCGCAAGACCGAGGCGGGTCCGCGGGGGCTCTACATCCATGGCGGTGTCGGGCGCGGCAAGACCATGCTGATGGATCTGTTCTACGAGCAGGTCCGATTCGCGCCGAAGCGGCGCAGTCACTTTCACGAGTTCATGGCCGAGGTGCACGAGCGGATCGCGGCAGCGCGCAAATCGCACGAAGGCGACCCTATTCCAAAGGTGGCGGCGGAGATGGTCGGGGCACCGGGACTGTTATGCTTTGACGAGCTGCATGTGACCGACATCGCCGACGCCATGATCCTCGGGCGGTTCTTCAAGGTGGTGTTCGAGCGGCAGGCGGTGCTTGTGGCGACGTCAAACGCCATGCCGCACGAGCTCTACAAGCACGGGCTCAACCGGCAGCTGTTCCTGCCGTTCATCGATCTCATCGAAGACAATATGGATGTGATCGAGCTCGCCTCGGCCAAGGACTACCGGCTCGACAAAATGGCCGGGCAGCCGCTCTATTTCGCTCCGGCGGATGGGGCGGCGCGCGGCGCGATGGATGCTCACTGGCAGCGCCTGACGGGACATCATCCCGTCGAGCCGACGGTGCTCGAAGTCAAGGGGAGGAAGCTTGCCGTGCCGGCGGCGGCGGCCGGAGTGGCGCGATTTGCATTCGAGGATTTGTGCGAGCGTGCGCTCGGCCCGGTCGACTACCTGGCCATCGCGCACGCCTTTCACACAGTCCTCATCGACGGCATCCCGGTGATGACGCCAGCGCGGCGCGATCATGCGCGGCGGTTCATCAGTCTGATCGACACATTCTACGACAACGGGGTATGCATCGTCGTTTCGGCGGACGCCCAGCCCGACGATCTCTACCTCAAGGGGGACGGGGTGGACCTGTTCGCGCGGACGGCCTCGCGGTTGATCGAGATGCGCAGCGAAACCTACGTCGCGCACCGGACCGATCGCATCGCGACGACGCTGCAGGGGCTATAACCGAAGGGTCAACCGGCGTGCTCGATCACACCAGAGCTGCGGGTGCGGTGCGCATCGGCTGGGACATGGAATTTCGAGACTTTCGTTCGATCATGCCGGCTTTTTCTTGAGCAGCCCCGGGTTTCGGGCTAACCAACCCGGCGCGGCACTTTTTGTCGCAGGATCGGCAGCAAGCACCGGGGCCAGCTGATGTCCGCGGTGAGCACCGCCCCTTCATCCAACGTCATCAATCAATTCATCAAGGGAGACAGACCTGCATGGCGCGCACAAAGATCGCCCTGATCGGTGCCGGTATGATCGGCGGAACGCTCGCACATCTCGTCGGATTGAAGGAGCTGGGCGACGTCGTGATGTTCGACATCGCTGAGGGCATGCCGCACGGCAAGTCCCTCGACATCGCGCAGTCGGGCGCGGTCGAAGGGTTCAACTGCAACTTGAAGGGCACCAACGCCTATGCCGATATCGAGGGCGCGTCGGTGTGCATCGTTACGGCAGGCGTGCCGCGCAAGCCCGGCATGAGCCGCGATGATCTTCTGGGAATCAACCTCAAGGTGATGGAGCAAGTTGGTGCGGGCATCAAAAAATATGCGCCCAATGCCTTCGTCATCGCCGTCACCAATCCGCTCGATGCGATGGTTTGGGCCCTGCAGAAGGCGTCGGGCCTGCCGCCGAGCAAGGTGATCGGCATGGCCGGCGTGCTCGACACGGCGCGTTTCCGCCACTTCCTCGCCGCCGAGCTCAACATCTCGGTGCAGGACGTTTCGGCGTTCGTACTCGGCGGCCATGGCGACGACATGGTGCCGTTGGCGCGCTATTCGACGATCGCGGGCATTCCCTTGCCGGATGTCGTCAAGATGGGCTGGATCAGCCAGGAGCGGATCGACCAGATCGTCGACCGGACGCGCAAGGGCGGCGGCGAGATCGTCGCGCTCTTGAAGACCGGCTCGGCCTACTATGCGCCGGCGGCTTCGGCGATTGAGATGGCGGACAGCTTCCTCAAGGACAAGAAGCGCATCCTGCCCTGCGCGGCCCATCTCAATGGCGAATACGGCGTCAAAGACATCTACGTCGGCGTGCCCGTGGTGATCGGGTCGGGTGGTGCGGAGCGCGTCGTCGAGATCGATCTCAACAGCGCCGAGCGCGATTTGTTCATGAAGTCGGTCAACTCGGTCAAAACGCTGATCGAGGCGTGCAAGGGGATCGCGCCGGGGCTCGGGGCGTGACAGATCGAACGGCGCGCCAGATGGTGCGCCGTTCTCGTTCTCGGGCAGCGCCGCAAGCGGTGCAATTTCCAGCTACGAAGGCCGAACCGGCAATGGCTGACGGTGCGCTTGCCGCTCGTGCCAGCAGAGGCTGACGGAAGTGACCAAGTGTCGGCATCACCATCGCCCTGCAGCTGCCGACTTCCGAGGCTCGACCGACTGGTATAGTGTATGCCAGTTTCTGAGGGTGGGGCGCTCGGGTTTGTGGCGGCGGGGGTCTTGGCGGCCGGGTGCATCTGGTGGTGGGGGCCTAACGGAGAAGTTGGCGACAGTTGATCGGCTGGAAGCTGGCCGCAGAAAATAAACGGCGGATCCCGCAGCACTTGTGGAAATACCGCTACAACAGTCGTGACATATCACGAGCATTGGGTGGATCGAAGCGATGAACATTCACGAGTATCAAGCCAAGCAGGTTCTGAAGAGCTTTGGCGCGCCGATCGCGTCGGGCGCACCGGTGACGTCGGCCGACCAGATCGAGGCGGCGGTGAAGTCGCTGCCGGGGCCGGTCTACGTCGTGAAAAGCCAGATCCACGCGGGTGGCCGCGGCAAGGGCAAGTTCAAGGAGCTGGGGCCGGACGCAAAGGGGGGTGTGCGGGTGTCGTTCTCGGCGGACGAAGCGATCAAGAATGCGCGCGAGATGTTCGGCAAGACGCTCGTCACCAAGCAGACAGGTGCCGCCGGCAAGCAGGTCAACCGGCTTTACATCGAGGACGGCGCCGACATCGCGCGCGAACTCTACCTCTCGATCCTGATCGACCGCACGGTGGGCCGGCCGGCGTTCGTCGTCTCGACCGAAGGCGGCATGGACATCGAGACGGTCGCGCATGATACGCCCGAGAAGATCGTGACGCTGGCCATCGACCCTACGACAGGCATGACCGACGCGGATGCCGGCAAGCTGTGCGATGCGCTGAAGCTCGAAGGCGAAGGGCGCGCGGACGGCATGAAGCTGTTTCCGACTCTCTACAATGCCTTCACCGAGAAGGACATGAGCCTGCTCGAGATCAATCCGCTGATCGTGATGAAGAATGGCCGTGTGCGCGTGCTCGACGCGAAAGTGTCGTTCGACAATAACGCGCTTTTCCGGCATCCCGACATCATGGAACTGCGCGACATGACGGAAGAGGACGCCAAGGAGATCGAGGCGTCGAAGCACGATCTTTCCTACGTCGCGCTCGACGGCAATATCGGCTGCATGGTGAACGGCGCGGGTCTCGCCATGTCGACCATGGACATCATCAAGCTCTACGGCGAGGAGCCGGCGAACTTCCTCGACGTCGGCGGCGGTGCCTCCAAGGAAAAGGTGACGGCGGCGTTCAAGATCATCACCGCCGATCCCAACGTGAAGGGTATCCTGGTCAACATCTTCGGCGGCATCATGCGTTGTGACACGATCGCTGAAGGCGTCGTCGCGGCGGTGAAGGAAGTGGGCCTCAAGGTGCCGCTGGTCGTGCGTCTCGAAGGCACCAACGTCGATCTCGGCAAGAAGATCATCAACGAAAGTGGCCTCAACGTCATCTCCGCCGATGATCTCGATGATGCCGCCCAGAAGATCGTCAAGGCGATCAAGGGAGCCTGAGAAGAATGTCCATCCTGATCAACAAAGACACCAAGGTTCTCGTGCAGGGGCTGACCGGCAAGACCGGCACGTTCCACACCGAGCAGGCGCTCGCCTATCACGGCACCAAGATGGTCGGCGGCATCAACCCGAAGAAGGGCGGCGAGTTCTGGACCGGCAAGGGTGGCGAGAAACTGCCGATCTTCAAGAGCGTGGCGGACGGCGTGAAGGAGACGGGCGCCAACGCGACGGTGGTCTACGTTCCTCCTGCAGGTGCTGCCGAAGCCATCATCGAGGCGATCGATGCGGGTGTGCCGCTGATCGTTGCCATCACCGAGGGCGTGCCGGTGATGGACATGGTGAAGGTGAAAGCGCGGCTGCAGAAGTCGAAGTCGCGGCTGGTCGGCCCGAACTGTCCGGGTGTGTTGACGCCGAACGAATGCAAGATCGGCATCATGCCGGGCAACATCTTCAAGAAAGGTTCTGTCGGCATCCTGTCGCGCTCGGGCACACTGACCTACGAGGCAGTGTTCCAGACGACCAACGAAGGACTCGGGCAGACGACCGCGATCGGCATCGGCGGCGACCCCGTGAAGGGCACCGAGTTCATCGACGTGCTCGACCTGTTCCTCGACGACCCGGAAACGCAATCGATTATCATGATCGGCGAGATCGGCGGCTCGGCCGAAGAGGATGCCTCGGCGTGGCTGATCGAGCAGGCGAAGAGGGGCCGCAAGAAGCCGATGGCAGGTTTCATCGCCGGCCTCACCGCGCCTCCCGGCCGCACGATGGGCCATGCCGGCGCCGTCATCTCCGGCGGCAAGGGCGGCGCCAAGGACAAGATCGCGGCGATGGAAGCGGCCGGCATCCGCGTCTCCAAGTCACCCGCCAAGCTCGGCAAGACGCTGGTCGACGTGCTGAAGGGGAATTGAGCTTGGCGGCGGGCCTGCCGCTCAAAGCGAATTGGAACGATCGAGCTCGGGGGCTGTCGCGGCCCCCGATTTCGTTATAGCCCCGGGCAAGCTGGACTTCCGGCGAGCGTCAATTCTGGCACTATTAAAAAATGCCTTGTTCATCTTTGCCTTCAAGTGTACTTTGTGTTGCAGAGTATCGGGTGAGCTTGGCATGAGCGACCTCAACAAGGCGTTGGCCGACATCGTCAACATCCGGCTGCATTTGGCGGCTGGCACCATGTTTCGCGGCTTTGGTCCGGCGGTCATCGCTGCGACCGGCGCCCTGGCGCTGGCTGCTGCTGCCGCCCAATCCCGCCTCGATCCGGTCCCCAATGCGGACTCATACGTGGCTGTCTGGACGGCCGTGGCCATCGTTTCGGCCGCTCTCATCGGAGCGGAGATGGTTGCGCGCAGTCGCCGGCATCACGGAGGACTGGCCGATGCGATGTTGTTCCAAGCCGTGGAGCATTTCCTGCCGGTTGGCATTGCGGGAGCGGTGATCGGCGCGATCATGCTCAGATTTGCTCCTGACGTGGCCTGGTTGCTGCCGGGCCTGTGGCAAATTCTGCTCGGAGTTGGTCTGTTCGTCGCAATGCGGTTCCTGCCTCGCTCCATCGCCATAGCAGCCGCGTGGTATCTCGTGAGCGGTGCGGTCGTGCTGATCCTGGCGAGCCAGTCGCGAACGCTGTCGGCATGGTTGATGGGGCTTCCATTCGGCATTGGCCAGCTGATGATGGCAGGCCTGCTTCATGTGGCGATGAGGAGCGACGATGAGCAGGACTGAAGATCAAGCACCATACGCATTCGAGGGACTGGACCGGGTCCTGCATGAAAAAGCGCGGCTCGGCATCGCGACTTCGCTCATGGCGCATCCCAAGGGATTGGCGTTCGCAACGCTCAAACAACTTTGCGGGCTGACCGACGGCAACCTGAGCCGTCACCTTCAAGTGCTGGAAGAGGCCGGGATTATAGAAGTGTCGAAGACGTTCGAGGGTAGGCGTCCGCTGACGACGTGCCGACTGACGCGCGAGGGACGGCAGCGATTCATCGAATATCTTGGCGTGCTGGAAAAGGTCGTCCGCGATGCCGCCAGTGCCGCCGAACCCAAGAACGCCAAGGGTGGGCGCTATACCCTGAAGCCTGCGTGACGGGGCATTTTTTTAACTGGAGACTTGGTGATGCAAAGTACTATTCATAACCAAGGTAATGGAAGGTTCCATGTCGCTATCATCATGGATGGCAACGGCCGTTGGGCCCTGGCCCGCGGCTTGCCGCGTGAAGCAGGGCATCGCGCAGGCATGATCGCGTTTCAGAAGATCGTCGAAGCGGCACCCTCGTTCGGAATTACAACGCTTTCGGTGTTCGCGTTCTCGGCCGAGAATTGGAAACGGCCGCGTCGCGAAGTTGAAGGGATGATGGCTACGTTGCGGCGATATTTGCGCCATGAGGTCCAACACCTGGCGGACACCGGCGTTCGCGTCAGGGCCATTGGACGTCGCGATCGGCTGTCGGGTGAGATCGTCGAACTCCTGGCGCGGGCCGAAGCGGCAACCGCAGAGGGCACCGCTCTCGATCTTCGCATTGCAATCGACTACTCGGCGCGCGAAGCGATCCTTGGTGCGGTCTCGGCCGCTGGCAATACTCCGCTGACACGTGACGTCATCTCCCGGCAACTGGCATCGGGATGCGGCGGATCCGACGTCGACCTCATCATCCGGACGAGCGGTGAGCAGCGGCTATCGGACTTCATGCTTTGGGAGGCGGCTCACGCCGAACTCTACTTCACGCCCGTGCTTTGGCCGGACTTCGATCGGGAGGCACTGTCGCTAGCGCTCGCCGCGTACAGCAAACGCGAGCGTCGCTTTGGAGGATTGGAAAAGAATGCGGTGCCGCAGCGGCTAGATGCGGGCGGCTGCGACTTGCCTTTGCAGATGGCTGGTCGTCAGGTGGCGAGCGCCGGGTGACAGTTGCAGCGATGCAGGTGAATACGGATGCAATTTTGGTGGCGACGATTTCAGCTCGTTCTGAGGTCGTGGCGAATTCCGGTACCGTGCCGCCTCAGGCGATAGATGCGAGGCGCGACGTTCTTGAGTGGCGCCGGCAGGCCGCTGGCATCGAAGGGCGCTTCGTCCAAGACCGTCCAGGATTCGAAAGTTGCTTCGATATCCTGCCGGTTCATGCCGCTCGGCAATGGTCCGCGCCGTCCGGGTGTCCAGGCGAGAATCAACATGGTTGCTCCGAGGGGCGCGAGCAAATCGATGCCTTGCGCGACAGCGAAACGTTGCGACGGCGTCAGGCCATGGATCGTGCCGAAGTCCCAGATGAATTGTACCGGTGCCCTGACGTCTGTCGCAGCTAGTCGCGTTATGTCACCTTCGATGAATCGTGCGGTAACGCCGGCACGCAGAGCGCGCCTTCTCGCGGTTGCGATGGCTTTGCCGATCAGGTCGATACCCGTTACCGACCAACCGCGCCGCGCCAGCTCGACCGACCAATGGCCGGTGCCGCAGCCCAGATCGAGCGCGTTGCCGAGCGGGCGTGGAAGTCGTCGTTCCTCTCGATCGAACAAGTTTGCGACTTGCGTTGCGGCGGGCGCATGAACCGCAGCGTGCTCCCACGGCGTGAAGCCGATTCCATAGGCGATCTTGTAGAACAGACTCATCGCGTGCCATCGCATGCATATGCCGGGACGGGGAGGCGGCTATCGGTTGCAGTCGGCCGTGGCACGCTTGTGTAACGGAAGCGTGTCGGAAATGGGCCGATCAGCCGAAGCCGGGCACCCCTACAAATTCATGATTGCGGGATTACGGAGATGGATTTCGAAGGGCCCTCGGCGGGCTCGCCAGCGCAGCGGCGCAAACGGTCGGCCAGGCTACCCACTTAGCCGGCGGCGGGTGTCGCTGGGCGTCTCGCCGAAGCGGCGACGATAACTGCGGTTGAAATGGGAAAGATCGCCGAAGCCGGAATCGAGCGCGATATCGGCGATGCGTTGTGACATCGCGGTGGGGTTCGACAATTGACGTTTGGCTATGAGGAGACGCTGGTCGAGCACGTATTCTGTATAGGTCGTGCCCATCTCCTCGAAGATGAGCTGCAAATAGCGCTCCGAAATGCGGAGCTGGCCGGCCAGCCGCGAGAGTGACAAATGCGGGTCGTGCAGATTTTCGGCTATGACGCGCCGGATGGCGTGCGCGCGCGCCGCTTTGAGTCCACCACGCCGCGCCATTTCCGCCGCGTCATTGGAGCCGCCGAGAGTCAGCCCGAGGAGATCGACGACGTGCTGCTCGACGAGCCGGCTGGTCTGCTGATCAAGTCTGCCTTCCATGCTCGACACGATCTCAAGATAGCGCAGCAGAATTTCGCTGTGCGTGTGTTCGATGGCGATGGGGTGGGCGAACAGGTTCTCGACGTCGTGCCGGAAGGGCAAGAGTCGCCGCCGATCGAGCCTGATGCCAATGCAAGTGCCGTCGTTAAGGGCGGAACTCGGGCGGGTGACGTCCAATAGGCCGATGTTGCCGCGCTGCAGAGCGCAGTTGTCGTTGCTTTGCTGCAAGTGAATGGTGCCGGCGACCGCTACGATCAACAAAAGCTCGTTGCTATCGCTCTCGATGAGCTCCTTTGTGCGCTGGGCATCGATGGCGGACGTCTCGAATGTGCCCAACGTCAAGTTCGGCATCATGCGGATCTGCTGCTTGACGTGCACCGGACCAGATCCGCGGGGTCGATAGTCGCAGCGCAAGAAGTTGCGCGCAATCTCTTCGCGCCAGCGTGCGAAGGCTTGTTCCTCCGGATCGCCAGCGAATTCGATGCAGATCAGGCCGGGTGCATCCATGGATTACCGGGGCGGTCCGATGTCAGTGATTGAAGCTCGGGTATCGCTGGGAGTTTCGCCAAAGCGGCGTCGATAGACGCGATTGAAGTGCGAGAGATCCCTAAAGCCGGCTGTTTCTGCGATCTCTGCAATGCGCCTGTAATTAAGCATGGGATTGGAAAGCGCCCGATGGGCCTCGAGCAGGCGCTGCTCCTGGACATACTCGGTGAAGCTCAGTCCCATTTCCTCGAACATGAGCTGGATGTAACGCTCGGAAATGTGGTGTCGACCGGCGAGTGAGGCGAGTGAAAAATTGGGATCGCCGATCTGCTCCTTGATGCTCTTACGTATCGCGTGGGCGCGCGCAGCCTTCAGACCGCCCATGCGAGCAAGCTCGATGGCCTCGCCCTGTGCTCCGATCGTGAGGGCGATCAAGTCGAGGATATGGTCGCCGGCCAGCCGCAGTGCGTCTGGCGAAGCCGTGCCGTCGGCCAGGACGGAAGTCGCGTAGCGGCGCAGCAATTCGACCTCGCGGGAGGCGTGACAGTCGCCAGCCCGGGCGACGTCCTCCGCTTCGGGGACGAGCCGCATCAAGCGATGCCGCGGAATGGCAATGGAAAGACCGCCGCCGCCAGCGCCCAGGTGCACGTAGCCCTTCTGGGCGCTGTCCTGCAGCGTTGCTTCGCCCGTCTCGACCATGCGGGCCTTGCGGTCGTCATAAAGCGGCGGCCCTGAATTGATGAGCAGGATGAATTCATCCGAGCCATCCTTCAGGAGGTCGCCTTCGCGTCCGAATGCTGCGGGAGAGGTGTTGAGCGAAACGCACCTGAGGTCGCCGAGCGCGAGTGCGCGGATGTCGACCTTGAAGTCGGATCCCGGCAAGGGCACGACGTCGAGCCGAGCCATGCGGCGGCCGAACTCCTCCTTGAAGAATGGAAGTCGATCGCGCTCAGGCAGCATTTCGGTCGAGAACACCGAGGTTGAATCAGCCTTGTTGCCCACTGACCGCCCCCCCTTTCGTGCAGCAGATCCGGCGACCATTAACGATTGTGCAAGAATTGGCATTAGTGAAGAGAGTCGTCAATTTCGCCTCAGTCCTAGTCGACTGCGTCTCACGCAGTGCCGAAAGTGGCGCTCGCGCAACACCGACGTTAAGTGCGTCAGAAGCATAATGCGTGTGCGCGTCCCGCAAAGAAATGGGGCTGCGCTTTCCATACCTTGAGCTGCAATCGTATCGCGTCGTGTGCTCGCGTCTGGCAGCAGAGGTGATCACGTTCCGTCTTCAGAGAATTCGGGACGCCGCACCACTGCTGCGCAGCAATAACTGCGCGCGACCCTTGGCGCGACGCAGGTGAACCCACCATCTGCACTTGTTTCTCGTTCGCACGCCGCTGCGTTCCGAGCGCGAACAGAGCGCGTCCCCGGCGTGGTTGCGTCCAACAGATTTAACCCCTTTTTCCGCGGAGCGTCGCAGCAGCGTGCTCGCCGGCCAAGACTTCAAACGAGGAACTTCCATGAGCGATCTGGTCACCGACGAGCCTGGGCTGCGGAGCGGCGGGAACGCCGGTCGAAAGCAATGTTCGCTGGCCGGGAACGGCGCAGGACTGTCGCGGCTCGCGCGATTGCTGGCGTTGTCGAGCAGCACATTGGCCATCAGCCTCTCGCCCCTCGTTCTGCAACCCGCTGAGGCGGCCTGCACGGTGGTCGGCACGGGGATACCGACCGCGCCCAACAGCGGTGACGTGGTCACCTGCACCGGCACGACCGCCGACCAGATTAATTCGTTGAACAGGACCGATGTGACGATCAACGTAGGTGATGGCAGCACGCCGACGACAATGACCGGCGGGCCAGGATGGGTGATCAGCTTCAGCGACGTGACGAACAGCAACATCATCATCGGGAACAACGCGTCGATTACGCCGGTGGCCGGTGGCATTGCCTTCAGTGCAGCGACGCCGACCTCCGGCAACACCGTGACCCTGATGCAGGGCAGCTCGATCGTCGCGATGAATGGATCGCCGTTCTATCTGCTGCAAACGAACGACAACATTTTCAACATCGGCGGATTGGTCGAGACCAGCGGCGCCAACGTTGCCATGTATTTCGACTTGTCGACGGGCAACGACATCAACGTCCTGCCGACCGGCGTGATCAAGGCCGCTGGCCAGAGTGCGATCCGGTTCATCAGCTCGGCGGGGAATGTGATCTACAATCAGGGAACGATCGAGAACAACGGTGCGAACCCCACGATCTTCGGCTCACTCGACTTCGACGTCATCATCAACGAGGGGACCATCAAGAACGCTGGGTCGGGCCCTGCGATTGCGTTTAATGACGGAAATGACGTGCTGGAGTTGCGCGCGGGATCGAACATCATCGGCGAGGTTTGGGGCGGGCTCGATTACGACAGGCTGGTGCTCGGCGGCGACACGAATGCCGTCTTCGACCTCGGAACACTGGGGGAGACGAAGCAGTTCAGCGGCTTCGAGCAGCTGAAAAAGACCGGTGCCTCGACCTGGGAGCTGACCGGAAGCTCGGATTTCAGCGGTGAAACACTGATCGTCGACGGTACACTCGTCGTCAACGGCAGCCTCGCCAATTCGGTCGTAACCTTCGGCGACGTCAATACCTCCACGCCCACCATACTTGCAGGCACGGGCACCATCGGCGGGCTCAGCGTCAGCCAATACGGTGTGACGGTGGCGCCGGGCAACAACGGCATCGGCACGCTCACGGTGTCCGGCAACGTCGTATTCAATGCGGTGACTCCGAGCGGCGCGGGCTCCACCTACGAGGTCGAGATCGATGCGTCCGGGCAATCGGACAAGATCCAGGCCACCGGCACCGCCACGCTCAACGGCGGCACGGTCAAGATCATCCCGTTCGGCAGCGGCTTCGTCGCCAACACGCAATACGAGATCCTGTTTGCGCAAGGTGGCGTGACCGGTACGTTCGATGCATTGGCGCCGCTCGACGCGCCACTCGTCGCCGGCCAGCTGACCTATGACCCGACGCACGTCTACTTCCTGCTGACGCAGGTCCAGGGTTTCGGGACACTCAACGGATTGACGCCGAACCAGACCTCGGTGTCGACGACGCTCGATGGGGCGCAGTCGGGAGGAACCGCCTCGCCCGAACTCGTTGCTGCGACGAACGCGCTGGCGGTCGGCACGAACCAGCAGATCGTCAATGGACTCGACGACCTGGCGGGCCAGATTCTCGCCGATGGAGATCGCTTCACGACGCTGCAGGCTGCCGGCTTCCATCGCATGGTGCTGTCGGCGGGTGCAGGTGGCAATAACGTCACCAGGTTCAACCCTAGCCAAGCGGCGATGGATGCGCCGATGTACCTGACGGGTCCGTCGCGCAAGGCGGCAAGTGAGCCGGCAGCAAATGCGGGTTGGGTCGGTGTGTGGGGAAGCTGGAACGAGGTCGATCGTTCGGCGACGACGTTTGGGCTTTCGTCGGCGTCGGGCGGCGCGGCCATGGGACTCGACGTGTGGCGCGATGAACGCTCGGTCATCGGCGTCGGCGCGGGTGCGTCGTCGGGGCGGATTTCGACAAAGGGCCAGAACGACAAGGTGCAGGCCGAGATGGGGAATTTCGGCGCCTATGCCCGCACCAAAGTCATGGGGCTCGACGTGGCAGCAGGCGCAAGCGTCGGATTTGCCGATATCGACAGCAAGCGCTCGATCGATTTCCTCGGCCAGATCGCCGAGGGGGACACCAATGCGATCACGACAGGGCTTTCGCTCGGGCTCTACCGTCCGTTCCTGTTCGGCAATTTCACGGCTACGCCGTTTGCCACGCTGGATTGGTATGGGACGCACCGCGATGGCTTTACGGAAACCGGTGCGCCCGGCGTCAACCAGATCGTCGCCTCCTCCAATGACGAGCTGCTGCAGGGAACGGCGGGCTTGCGCCTGGCGGTTCGCGGCCAGCGGGCTGGCGGCTTGCCATGGGCGATGGAAGGGACTTTGGCGGTGCGCCACGATATCGATGGCAGCGCCCCGGCGATTCACACGCAGTTCGAGGGTGCGCCGGGCCTGCCTTTCGTGATCGTTGGAGTTGACTATGCGCGCACCTCATTCGTGGCCGGCGCGCAGCTGGAGACCGCGTTGACCCGCGCCTCGTCGCTGCGCTTCTCCTATGAAGGAGAAGTGGCAAGCGAACGTGTCAGCCACTCGCTGAAGGGCTCGCTCGGCTACAAGTTCTGAGGCAACGGGAGGTTTGGTGTGCAAATCTCCCAGAGGGCATCGAGCCCGAACGTGTGCGCCTCGAACGGCGGGGCGGTGACGGGGTCGGCGTCCTTGAAGGTGGCGGCGAGAAGCCATTTGTCGCCCGCGAGTGCGAAGACTTCGAGCGTGCGTTGCTCCGGATCGACGTACCAGGCGTGCGCGACCTTGAAAGTCGCGTAGATAGCGAGCTTGTCGGTGCGGTCGACACGCGCGGTCGAGGGTGAGAGGACCTCGCATACCCAATCGGGTGACGTCTCGAAGTAGGCCGTGTCGGGAAGCTTCGGCATGCGCTCACGCCGCCAGCCGTCGAGATCGGGAACGATCACATGCGGGCCGAGATGCAGCTCCGGCTCGTCGAGGATGACCCAGCCGCCGGGCCCACCACGGCCGCGCCGGAACGGCGGCCCCAGCTCCTCTCCGAGCGCGCTCGCGACGTTGGCGTGGCCGAGCCCGGGGCGCGGCGAGACGTACAAGCGCCCATCGACGATCTCGCCGACCACATGGGGCGGCAACGCCTG